>CAXBLG010000004.1:0-105038 GCA_963976395.1 uncultured Rhodospirillaceae bacterium | reverse complement strand
CGGGCAAGGCCTACCGCAATTATTTGAACTTCACTTTCAAGACTTCGTAAGCCTTGCCGCCGCGCGCCCTGCGCGCTTTCAAGAAATGCGGCGGGCAAGGCCTACCGCAATTATTTGAACTTCACTTTCAAGACTTCGTAAGCCTTACCGCCGCCAGGAGCGATTACCTCAGCGGTGTCGCCAATGGTTTTGCCGATCAACGCGCGGCCCAGCGGCGATTGGATAGAGATTTTCTTCTTTTTCAGATCGGCCTCGTAGGCGCCCACAATCTGGTAAGTGATCTCCTCGTCCGTATCGACGTCGGCGACGCTGACGAACGCCCCAAACCGGACTATGTCACCCGATAACTTGCTGACGTCGATCACATCAACCCGGCTGACTACATCTTCCAGCTCAATGATTCGACCTTCGATAAAGCTCTGGCGTTCGCGGGCAGCATGATACTCCGCGTTTTCCGACAGGTCGCCGTGCTCACGTGCTTCGGCGATCTGTTTGATTACCGCATGGCGTTCCACCGTCTTTAACTGGTGCAACTCGTCCTTAAGCGGAGCCAAGCCTTCCGCCGTCATTGGAATTTTTTCCACGACGTCCCTCATTCCTTTAACAATAGAAACGCCCACGTTCGTTAGAACGAGGGCCACTACGAGAATCGCTAGTATTGTCTATTATGACTTAAAATAGGATTGCAGGGGCGCAACATCAAGGGGCCCGTCTTTTAAGGCTCCAATAGCCGCTACCGAGGCCTCAGCCCCCGCAAGAGTAGTATAATGGCTGATATTGCGGGTTAAAGCGGTCCGCCGTATAGCAAAACTGTCCTTTAGGGACTGTGCCCCTTCGGTTGTATTTATCACCAACTGGACGTTTCCTGAGATCATCGCATCGACGCAGTGGGGCCGGCCCTCGGCCACCTTATTCACGGCTTCGGCCTCAATTCCCAATTCGTCGAGGACTTTGTAAGTGCCGCGCGTGGCGATGATCTTGAACCCCAGGCCGATCAGTCCTCGCGCCAGATTTGCCGCCGCCCGTTTGTCGCCATCCCGCAAAGATAAGAATGCCGTGCCGGTCAGAGGCAGTTTGGTGCCGGCCGCCAGTTGTGATTTGGCAAAGGCGCGCGGAAAATCGCGGTCCAGGCCCATCACTTCTCCGGTGGATTTCATTTCAGGGCCAAGCACGATATCGACGCCTGGAAAGCGGTTAAACGGAAAGACGGCTTCTTTTACGGCAACGTGCGCCGCTTTACCGTTTTTGCTTTCGTAATCATCGCCAAGGGCGAAGTCCTTTAGTTTTTCTCCGGCCATCACGCGCGCGGCTATCTTGGCAACTTGCACACCGGTTGCTTTGGCAACGAAGGGGACGGTGCGGCTGGCGCGTGGGTTAACTTCCAGAATGTAAACGTGACCGTCTTTCACCGCATACTGAACATTCATCAAGCCAACAACCTTCAGTGCTTTGGCTTGTAAAACTGTTTGGCGTTTGATCTCGGTGATGATGTCCGGCTTCAAAGAATACGGCGGCAACGAGCAGGCTGAATCGCCGGAGTGAACGCCGGCTTCCTCAATGTGTTCCATGATACCGGCCACGTAAACGTCATCGCCGTCAGCGATGGCGTCCACATCGACTTCCACGGCGCCGGACAAATACGAGTCGATTAAAACTGGATTGTCCCCGGTCACCTTGACGGCGTATCGGATGTAGTTGTTCAGCGCGGTTTCATCGTGAACGATTTGCATGGCACGACCGCCCAGCACGTAAGACGGGCGGATGACCCCCGGATAGCCGACGCGATTGGCGACGTTGCGGGCTTCTTCAGCCGTCCGCGCCGTTCCGTTTGAAGGCTGCGAGAGCTTTAGCTGTGAGAGAAGCTGCTGAAAGCGTTCACGGTCTTCCGCTAAATCAATTGCGTCGGGAGAGGTGCCGAGGATGGGTATGCCTGCGACCTCAAGGGCATTGGCGAGTTTAAGGGGAGTTTGACCGCCGAGCTGAACGATTACACCCAAGACTTTGCCGTTTTGCTGCTCTCTAGTGATCAACTCAATGACGTCTTCTGCGGTCAGCGGTTCAAAATAGAGCCGGTCCGAGGTGTCGTAATCGGTCGAGACTGTTTCAGGATTGCAGTTGACCATGATGGTTTCGAACCCTGCGTCCCGCAGGGCAAACGCCGCATGGACGCAGCAGTAGTCGAACTCAATGCCCTGGCCGATTCGGTTCGGCCCGCCGCCGAGGATGATGATCTTGGTCTTGTCGGAAGGCTCTGACTCGCATTCCGGGGGGTTCATGCCGTCGCCTTCGTAGCACGAGTACATGTACGGGGTCGGCGATGCGAACTCAGCCGCGCAGGTATCTATGCGCTTGTAAACTGGACGGACACCCAAGCTGCGCCGCGCGGCGGCGATTTCGGCTTCGGTCTTGCCCACAAGTTCAGCAAGGCGCGCATCCGAGAAGCCAAGTTTCTTAAGTTTTAAAAATCCTTCGGCATCAGAGGGAATGCCGGCGGTTCGGACCATCTCTTCCGTATCCACGAGAACCTTGATCTGTTGCAGGAACCACGGATCGAATTTAGTGGCCGCTTGAATATCATCGAGTGTAATTCCAACACGCATAGCCTGAGCGGCCAGCAACAAACGGTCCGGGCACGGCTTGGTTAGGGCAACTTTGATGGCGTCTACGTCCGTTGCAGGTTCTCCGCTGTCGTCCAACGACATTTCGTTTAGGCCGGTTAGACCGGTTTCCATGGACCGCAGGCCTTTTTGCAAACTTTCGGCAAACGTCCGGCCCACAGACATGGCCTCGCCTACAGACTTCATGCTGGTTGAAAGCATGGGGTTGGCGTCGGGAAATTTCTCAAAGGTAAAACGCGGAATTTTCGTGACCACGTAATCAATAGTCGGTTCGAAAGACGCAGGCGTTGCCTTGGTGATGTCGTTGGTCAGCTCATCCAGCGTGTAACCTACCGCCAACTTTGCAGCGATTTTAGCAATCGGGAAGCCGGTGGCTTTAGAGGCCAGGGCCGACGAACGTGACACCCGAGGGTTCATCTCGATGATAACCATGCGCCCGTCTTCGGGATTGATGGCGAACTGCACGTTAGAGCCGCCGGTATCCACTCCAATTTCGCGCAGGCAGGCGATCGAGGCGTTGCGCATCACCTGATATTCTTTGTCGGTGAGCGTCAGGGCCGGCGCAACGGTGATGGAATCGCCGGTGTGAATCCCCATAGGGTCCACATTTTCGATGGAACATATAATAATGCAGTTATCCGCTTTGTCGCGGACCACTTCCATCTCAAACTCTTTCCATCCCAGCACAGATTCTTCGACCAGTATGGTATCGACCGGCGAGGCAGCAATGCCCGAGGCGGCGATGGTTTCAAACTCGTCGGTGTTGTAGGCGATACCGCCACCTTCACCTCCAAGGGTGAACGACGGGCGAATGATAGCGGGCAGGCCGATTTCTTGAATGGCCTCGCGCGCTTCCTCGAGGGTTTTCACCATGCGGCTGCGCGGGCTTTCAAGGCCGATCTTCGACATGGCGTCACGGAAAAGTTCGCGGTCCTCGGCCTTGGCGATAACATCACGCTTGGCGGCGATCATCTCGACGCCCAGCTTTTCGAGAACGCCGCTGTCCGCGAGTTTCATGGCGGCATTCAGGCCGGTCTGACCACCCATGGTGGGCAGCAAGGCATCCGGTTTTTCCTTCTCGATGATGCGGGTGATCATCTCGGGCGTGATGGGTTCAATATAGGTCGCGTCCGCTGTATCCGGGTCGGTCATGATGGTCGCTGGATTGGAGTTGACCAGAATGACCCGGTAGCCTTCCTCGCGCAGAGCCTTGCACGCCTGGGCGCCCGAATAGTCGAACTCGCAGGCCTGACCGATCACGATAGGTCCCGCGCCGATAATCAGAATGCTCTTAATGTCAGTGCGTTTGGGCATGGCGGCGCGCGTATCCTATTTGGCCTTTTGTCCGGCCATGAGTTTTGTGAAGCGTTCAAACAGGTAATGACTGTCTTGAGGTCCGGGGGAGGCCTCGGGATGATATTGCACCGAAAACACCGGTTTGTCCGTGACCCGCAACCCTTCCACAATGCCGTCGAACAAAGACTTATGCGTCTCCGTGACGTTCTTGGGCAGCGAGGCGCGGTCCACTGCAAAGCCGTGGTTCTGCGAGGTGATTTCTACCTTCCCGGTTTCCAAATCTTTCACGGGCTGATTGGCACCGCGATGGCCAAGGGCCAGCTTGTAGGTTTTGGCACCAAGGGCAATTGCTAGTAACTGGTGGCCAAGGCAGATGCCGAAGATAGGTTTGCCCGCTTCTATAAGGTCCTGAATGACAGGTACGGCATATTCGCCTGTTGCCGCCGGGTCGCCCGGTCCGTTTGAAAGAAATACGCCGTCGGGATTATGCCGCAGAATGTCTTCCGTCGTCGCGGTTGCAGGGACAACGGTCACTTTACAGCCCGTCGCAGCGAGACAGCGCAAAATGTTCCGCTTGGCACCGTAATCCACGGCGACAACATTAAATGCGGGGTCAGAGCCGCCTTTCTCCAAGTCACCGAAGCCTTGCTCTTTGCTCCAGATCGTTTGAGTCCAACCATAGGTTTGTTGGCAGGTTACGTCCTTGGCGAGGTCCATGCCGTCGAGACCGGGCCACGCGGTGGCCTGCGCTTGCAGGGCTGTTAGATCAAATGAGCCTGAAGGGTCGTGGCAAATAACGCCTTTCGGCGCGCCGCCGTCCCGAATACGCCGGGTTAGGCGCCGGGTGTCGAGGCCCGCCAGCCCGATCAAATTGTTGGATTGGAGCCAGGCATCGAGATGCTGGGTCGCACGGTAATTCGACGGTTCTGTAATATCATCGCGAATAATGCATCCGCGCGCGGCCGGAGTCGTGCTTTCCAGATCTTCCGGATTGGCTCCGACATTGCCGACATGCGGAAACGTGAATGTTATAATTTGTCCGGCGTAGGAAAGGTCGGTCAGAACTTCTTGGTAACCGGTCATCGAGGTGTTGAAGACGATTTCACCGACATTGCTGCCGGTTGCCCCGATTCCCCGTCCCCAAAAAACAGTGCCGTCTTCCAAAACTAAAACGGCTGTTGCACCGGATGGCATAATGGTCTCGGTGCTGGAGGCGGGGAATGCACTCACGTCGCGACCCTCTCAAGCACGGGTCCTGCATACATGATGTGAAAAGAGTGCATAATCGTATCTATCTCGATTCGAGTTTTGGCTCGCAGGGGGCCTTGCCGTCCTTCCGAAATCTCTTGGAACCGACAGCCCGAAACGCGCCACATTATGTACTGACTCTTGGCTTGAACTGTGATGCTGATCAAGAACATCAGCGGGGGTGGACAAGCCGCAAACTGGCGCGGTGTTTAAGCAATCGGTCCCTTGAAGTCAAGGCCCGCACGGACGGATTTCGGGCCTAAAACTCAGCGGCTTAGCGCCGGTCTTGCGGCTTTTGCCAAGGCCCGTTGAATGAGATAGTTTAGCTCTCTTCCGCAATAAGGAATTTATGGTCAGATCATGCTGCGCACCCGATTTAGCGATGCGTTGAAAGAGAGCCTTCGCGCCAAAAGGCAGCGCGAACTGGCGACCGTTCGCCTGATTCTTGCCGCGTTGAAGGATCGCGATATAGCCGCGCGCAGCAAGGGCAATATGGACGGGATTAGTGAAGACGAAATCCTGCAGATGCTCAATTCCATGGTCAAACAGCGGCGCGAGAGTATCGAGCTTTACGAAAAGGGCGGCCGGGAGGCTCTTGCGCAGCAGGAAAAAGAAGAAATCGAGGTTATCCAGGGATTTATGCCCAAGCAAATGGACGACTCCGAAGTGGCCGCCGCCGTGCAGGCGGCGATAGCCGAGGCCGGCGCGGCCAGCGTCAAGGATATGGGCAAGGTGATGGGTCTTTTGAAGGACAAATTCGCTGGCCAGATGGATTTTTCAAAAGCCTCAGGTATTGTAAAACAGCACCTCGGTTAAGAGGCGTTTCACTCATCGCAGCGGACAGTACAGGTCATGGCGTTTCCGCCGCAGTTTTTGGATGAAATCCGTGCCCGGCTGCCGGTGTCGTCGGTGGTGGGCAAGCGGGTGAAGCTTATCCGCCGTGGCCGCGAGTATGTAGGGCTCAGCCCGTTTTCCAACGAAAAGACGCCGTCGTTTACCGTGAACGATGAGAAGGGTTTTTTTCACTGCTTCTCGAGCAGCGAACACGGCGACATTTTCAAATTTCTGATGAAGACCCAGAACCTTTCATTCCCCGAAGCGGTAGAGCGGCTTGCAGATGAAGCGGGGCTGGAAATGCCCCGCGAGACGCCTGAGGCCGCCCAAGAAGCTGCGCGCGCGACGGTCATGCGCGAGGCCGTAGATGCGGCGTGCGTGATCTTTGAACAAGCGCTTCGCAGTCCCGAAGGCCAAGCGGGTTTGGATTATCTGAAGGGCCGGGGGCTGAGCGACGAAATCATTTCGCGGTTTCGGCTGGGCTTCGCGCCACCGGGCAATGTTGTGAAGTCCAAGCTCATCGCACGCGGACTCAAAGAAGACGTATTGCTTGAAGCGCGTTTGCTGTCGCCCGGGCGGGAGGGGCGCGAGTCTTTTGACTTTTTCCGCGGTCGTGTGGTGTTTCCGATCATGGACCCGCGGGGTCGGCCGGTTGCTTTCGGAGGCCGGATTATGGGAGACGGCGAGCCGAAATATCTAAACTCGGCCGATACCCCGCTGTTTCACAAAGGGCATATGCTTTACGGCCTGGATTTAGCGCGAGGCCCGGCGGCAGAGGCCCGCGAGATCATTGTTGCCGAGGGTTATATGGACGTGATCGGTCTCGCTCAGGCGGGACTACTTAATGCAGTCGCGCCGCTCGGTACCGCCATGACCGAAGCTCAGATAGAGCTGTTGTGGCGGTCAGCATCGGAGCCGGTGCTCTGTTTTGACGGCGATGCAGCTGGTCAAAAGGCAGCTTTGCGCGCCGCAGAGAGGGCTTTACCGCTCTTGAAGCCAGGGTTTTCGCTCCGGTTTGCGATGATGCCCCCAGGCGAGGATCCGGACGACATCTGCCGGCACAGCGGCGCAGCGGCGATGAAGGAGCTTTTGGCACAGGCCTTACCGCTTTCTGAGGTGATGTGGCGCCAACTTGTGGCCGAGCATCCGGGCGAAACCCCAGAACGCCGGGCCGGATTAGAACGCTCAGCCATGGAAAAAGCGTCTCAGGTGGGCGACGAAACCGTGCAAAATCAGTATCGGCGGATGTTCCGAGACCGGCTTTTTGAGCACTTTCGCGCCACTCCTGGGCCTAAAACACAAGGATTCGGGGCTAAGGGGCGCGGTTCACCGTGGCCTACTGCGCGCAGAAAGCCCTCATTTTTCCCGGTTCCGTCGCGATTTATGGGGCAAGACGGCACGGTTGCGCAGCGAAAGCGGGAGCAAATCCTGGTGGTTACTCTGCTGAACCACCCCACTTTGGCCGATCACGTGGAAGAACGGTTAGGGGGCATGAGTTTAAGCGACTCGCGGCTTGACTCACTCCGGCAAACCGCCTTAATGCACATCGCCCAAAACCCGGACCTTGAATTTGGTGTTCTCCACGCCCACTTAGCAGAGCAGGGCTTTGCTGAGGAGCTTGAAAATCTATTAAATTCAGATATTTATGTTCATGCGGGTTTCGCGCGTCCATCGGCCTCGGTGGATCAGGCAACCGCCGGCTGGGACCACACGTTCGCCATGTGTCAGCGGGCGGCGCTGGAAGCGGAGTTGAAGCGGGCAGAAGTAGAATTGGCGGAGAATCCGTCGGAACAGGCGTTTGCGGCGTTTAGGGCCTTACAAGATCAGGCCGGGCCGGCAGGAGATGAAGACGACGATCAGGTTGGGATCGGGCACACAAATCATCACTCTTGATAATGTGACCGCGCTCCGTGGGACGGCGGCGGTGCGGACCATGAAGCATGTGGCGGCTCGTAAGGGTCTTCACGTGAACCTGGGGGGAAGCCGATGGCGGTAAAAAAGAACCGCAAGAAAGCGGGAAAGAAGTCACCGACCAAAGCGAAAGCGTCGGCAAAGACTTCGTCTGCCAAAGGTAAGTCTAAGAAGAAGGCGGCACCAAAAACGTCGCCAAAAAAGGCCAAGGCAAAAGCGAAGGCGTCAGTGACAAGTAAAGCAAAAGCAAAAACAAAAACTAAAGCGACGCCGGCGCCCAAAGCTAAAGCTAAGGCAAAGCCAGCGGCAAAAGCGGTTGCGAAGAAAGCATCCGCGAAGACGGCCAAAGGTACGCCTGCTAAAAAGGCGGTCTCTAAAGCTACGTCTTCAAAGGCGACTGCCAAGACGACGACTAAGACAGCGGCCAAAGCAGCGGTAAAACTTGCGGCGAAGGCAAACCCCAAAACCAAAACCAATTCCAAGATGACGACCCAGACCGCGGCGCCCGCTAAGGGCGGCAAGAAGAGCGTGGCCAAGGGCGGCAAAGAGAATGTTGTGCAAGGAGCGAAAACGTCCATGGCGAGTAATGCGGCCGCAGCAACGGCGCGGAAAGAAGATCCTCGTGAAGAGGGGACGGTCGCGACACCTGGTGATAGCCCTTTATTGGATTCCACCAATGCGTCGGTCAAAAAGCTAATCGCAAAGGCCAAAGAGCGCGGCTACATCACATATGACGAACTGAACGCCGCCTTGCCCTCCGAGGAAATGAGCTCGGAGCAAATTGAAGACACGATGTCGATGCTGTCCGAGATGGGCATCAACGTCATTGAAGGTGAAGAGCAAGACGACGCCGACGACGCGTCCCCCGACGCCGAGCCCGCGAAGGCCGAAGCGTACAGCGGCGGCAACATAGACGAGGATGACGTCGGTCGTACTGACGATCCGGTTCGCATGTATCTGCGCGAAATGGGCTCGGTGGAATTGCTGTCACGCGAGGGCGAAATCGCCATTGCCAAGCGGATTGAAGCCGGTCGGCAGATGATGATCGGCGGTATTTGCGAAAGCCCTATCACTATTCGCTCGCTCCTGATGTGGCATGACGCCCTGCAGGATGGCAAAATGCTGCTGCGCGATATTATCGACCTGGACGCCACCTATGGCGCGGGCGCATCGGATACGGCATCGGACAAAGAACTGGATGAAGACGTGGTCTCGGAGCCGGCAGACGGCGATGAGGACGACGGTGCACCGAAAAAGAAAGCCAGCAATGGCGATGCCCGTAGCCCAAACGGCGAAGATAAAGCGGCATCAAACGACAATAATGACGACGATGATGACGAAGGCGCCGTGTCGCTGGCGGCGATGGAAGCCTCGTTGATGCCGCAGGTGTTGCAGGCGTTTGAAAAAATCGCCTCGACCTACAATAAAATGAAGAAGGTGCAGGATGCGCGCCTTACCAGCATGCAGGAAGGCGAAGAGGTCGATAAGACGGTTGAGCGCCGGTTCCAAAAGCTGAAAGCCGAATTGATTACGCTTATGGATGCGGTGCATCTGAACAATGCGCGTATCGAGTCCATGGTCGAGCAGATGAACGGCCTGAGCCGCATGTTGCTGAACCTTGAAGGCCAGTTGCTGCGTTTTGCCGTTAAAAGCCGGGTGAAGCGTGAGGAGTTTTTGCAGAACTATTATGGCAGCGAGCTTGATCCCAACTGGCTGGACCGGGTAGCGCTGCTGCCTGCCAAGGGCTGGAAAGACTTTGCCGTTAAGTATGTGGACCAGATCGATGGTATCCGCGCGCAGATTTCGGCGCTGGCCGACGAGACGGGCGTGTCCATCGGTGAGTTCCGACGCATCTGCGGAACTATGCAGAAGGGCGAACGCGAAGCCAGTCGCGCCAAGAAAGAGATGATCGAGGCCAACCTGCGTCTCGTGATCTCGATTGCCAAAAAATACACCAACCGCGGCCTTCAGTTCCTCGATCTTATTCAAGAGGGCAACATTGGTTTGATGAAAGCCGTGGACAAGTTTGAGTACCGCCGCGGCTATAAGTTCTCGACCTATGCCACGTGGTGGATCAGACAGGCGATCACGCGCTCGATCGCCGACCAGGCCCGCACCATCCGTATTCCGGTGCACATGATCGAGACCATCAATAAGCTCGTGCGCACCTCACGCCAAATGCTGCATGAGATTGGCCGCGAGCCGACCCCGGAAGAATTAGCTGAAAAGCTGCAGATGCCGCTGGAGAAAGTGCGCAAGGTCTTAAAGATCGCAAAGGAGCCGATCAGCCTCGAAACCCCCATTGGCGACGAGGAAGACAGCCATTTGGGCGATTTCATCGAGGACAAGAACGCGATTCAGCCGCTGGATGCCGCCATTCACGGAAACTTGCGCGAAACGACGACACGGGTTCTGGCCAGTTTGACGGCGCGCGAAGAGCGTGTTCTGCGCATGCGCTTCGGTATCGGCATGAACACCGACCATACTTTGGAAGAAGTGGGGCAGCAGTTCTCGGTGACCCGCGAGCGAATACGTCAGATTGAAGCCAAGGCGCTGCGCAAGCTCAAACATCCGAGCCGCTCGCGCAAGCTGAGGAGCTTCCTGGACAACTAGCGCCGGCGCGCGAGAGGTATTAGAACTGAACGGCCGGCAAGATTTCGCCGGCCGTTTTACTTTAAGGATTTCAGTTTCGGGGGGCGTGCAATGCGCACCCCGTCCGGGCCGGTGGGCCTGTAGCTCAATTTGGTTAGAGCAGGCCGCTCATAACGGTCTGGTTGCAGGTTCAAGTCCTGCCGGGCCCACCACTCCCGAACGAAACTGGGCACTCCGTCAGGGGTGCCATTTTCATGCGCGGCGAATGCGCGCAGGAGACGCCTTATGTGTTCGCCTCAACACAAAACACACGGTGTGTGATTATTCTTCGTATAAGTAACCTATGGATAGAAGGTGGCTCCGCAGAGGAGCCCCATTCCAAAAGGTCACGAATAAAACTGTAATTTTGATACTGCCACATCGGTGAGGAAGGGACGCTTAATCGCGACAATTCCCAAACGCCGCAAATGATACGTGTCCAATGGCATCTCTGTGTGGTGAGGCGAAAAATCTAATAAAGGTATAGAAACTATTGACCACTTTATCCCGGCTACGAAGTGGGCGCGCTAAGACTGTCACGGTTTCTGATTTTCGCCGGTTTGTAAATGAACCGAGTACCCTTCACCGTTACCTTTTACACTTGGCTAAATTCCCAGGTTAGAAGATGCATTGTGCAAATGAGCCGTAGACAGCGCTACCATCCAATACAGCGCTCAAGAACTGACCTTCAGATACGCCATCCATAACCTCATCACGGACACATTTCCATTTCTGTCCCAACTTCGTGACAAGTCGTTCTTTATCAAACTCGTCAATTAGCATCTTAAATCCAGAATGCTCTCTGGCATCATGAAATGGTATTCGAACAATCGATCCGTTCATAAAGCTTGCTACGTACCCTTAGAATTTTGGGTCATATTTCATCTATTTCTGATCCAAAGCCGTGTTTCATTCGTAATAAGATGAGCGCCCCGAAATAGGGCTAACGAAGATACGTTGTTTGATACGGGTTAGAACGTATCGATCCCCGCAATCGGTTTGGAGATAATTGTGATTTCCGTAAAAGCCTACGTATTTACGCTCATTTCATTTCTTGGACTTGATTTTCTCTGGCTTGCAGTTGTTGCGCGTGGGTTCTACTCATCGCAGATGGGAACGTTGATGCGCGACAACATCAACTTTGCTGCGGCGGGTGGCTTCTATCTCGCATATGTTGCAGGGATCGTTTTCTTTGCTGTGGCGCCCGCGCTCAATGAGGGCTCTTGGACCCGCGCTGCAATCAATGGAGCCTTTCTAGGTCTTTTGGCTTACGGCACATACGATATGACAAATATCGCCACCATCAAGAATTGGCCCGTGGCCATGAGTATCGTTGATATTGCTTGGGGTACTTTTCTCACCTCATTTGCGGCCTTGAGCGGATTTTTCATCACACGCGCTTTGAACTAGTCAAGATTGAAAAGGCGCAGCATGTCAAAACTCGAGGCAGCAACAAAGCCACTCGAGGTGTTTTATGACGGGACGTGCCCAATATGCCGCCGTGAAGTCGCATTTTATAGGCTTCAGCGCGGTGCTGACTCAATAGCTTGGCGCGACATTAGCAACGAGCCCGATGGGTGCGAAATCGCGATAGGGCTATCGAAAGAAAACGGTTTAGAAAAATTTCACGTCAAAGAGGCAAGCGGTGCCATTTACTCCGGAGGCATGGCATTCGTCAAAGTATGGTTGTCGCTGCCTTTGTTGTATCCACTCGGCAAGCTCTTCCAATTCAAGGCATTCTCATGGGTGCTTGATATTGCCTATTCTATTTTTCTTAAATTTCGGCGTAGAAAATAATCCCAAGGTCAATCAAAGCTCTGACGCGACTAGAATGGTATTGCGCTACCATCCCAAGCGTAAAGGCCTCCTGAGGCATTGGGTGATAGTGAGTCCAATACAGTGAGCAGTTGCGTCGCGGATTCTGATGGGGATTTTAGAGACCCCTTTGGAACATTCCGTTGAAAAGGTTTTGATAATGGGGTGTCCACCGTTCCGGGATGCAGCGCCACACATACTGCCTTTGGATTTCGCCGACGAAGTTCAATCGCAAATGTGCGGATCAGCATGTTCAGGGCCGCTTTGGAGGCGCGGTACGAATGCCATCCGCCTAAACGATTATCACTTATACTACCTACACGCGCGGATAGCGCCGCGAAGGCTGATTTTTGGTCTCTTGCTAGAAGGGGTAAAAAATACTTGGCGACTAGAGCTGGGGCAATAGCGTTTATTCTATAGGCTCGCTCAAGCATATGCAGCGTTATTGACTCGAATGATCGTTCAGGCTGCATATCTGAGCCATCGTGCAGAATGCCTGTTGATATGATCACGAGATTTAATGTTTCTACCGATCGCTGAACCGTATCGGCGGCAAGTTTGATCGACTCATCGTTTTCCAAATCTAAGTATACACTTGCTTGCTTGATGTGCGTGGATTGTGGTTTTTGCCGAGACAGAGCAAATACTTTAGAGACGCTGGGGCAATCTAGCAGGCGCTCCATGAACGCACACCCCAAGCCCCCTGACGATCCAACCACGGCTACGTTTTGGTTAGACCCAAAAGACTCAAGCAACGTACTGGTATTCTGGAGTGGGGGATTTATCACGTTGATGCGCAGCGTGATTCTCAACATGATTCATACAAAACATTCCTTTGCAGATGGATGCCTGAGGTCTCCAATCACAGCGACGAACCTATGCACCCCAAACATCATCATATCTTGGAGTTCCATCTGATCGGACTTGGTCACGGTAAGTCGTAACTTTTTGTGCTCTGTAGAAAGTGATGCTGGTGATAACAAATCCAAGCGCCACGAGCAGGTGAAGAGCGAGAAGTTGCCCATACACAATCCAAATGCCGGTTCCAGCGCAAAAGATGGTGGTCCACATGACGCTGAGCGCAACCATCAGCTGAAAGCGTTGTGCCGGGGGAAGCTTGTTCAGGGGGTTAAGCCTGGAGTCCATGATAGAACGGTAAATGTTAAACATATTAAATCCCCGCAATGATGCTTTGGAACGCTGCAAATTTTGCGTAAACAATCGAAATCGCAATACTCGCGGCTGCCGCAGACAGTAATACGCCGTCCAATGGCTTAATTGGGCTCCACATTTGCCCTGCCGCCGAATTGACGGCCAGTTCTGATGACTTAATTCCATGGTTGGGCATTGTCGTCTCCTTTGGTTGTGTTTGTATTTCTTCTACGACCATGCGCGACGACTGGATCAAATTTAGTTGTAAAAAGTCTGTTGGACCCTGATTGCCGACGGATGCGACATCCGCCTTAGGATTGAGCGATAACAACACCTTCCGCTCTTGGTGAAAAAAAGAAGCGGACGCGTGATCTAAACTGTGACCTGTAGCGTATTTAAAGAAAAAACGAGGCTCTTTGACGCTGCCTCTCCCCCGAGCTGCGTCGTAAGTTCGGCTCCCCCGGCCGAATACAGCCTCTCCTTGGTGCCGCTGGCTAGCTCACCCCCCCCCTCACAGGGCGAACCAGCGGCACCAACCCCTCGTAGCCCCTCAAGTAAATTGCAGGCCCAGGCGGGTGTTCGAAACTTCCCCCACCCATCGGACTAAGAGAACATCAATATTCGTTATTATTGCATCGATGCTTGTAATTGCATGTTCAGTTGGGTGTGCTGTTTTCGAGAGGCTTGAACGCCTGGAACTGAGACTTCGCCGTACCTTCGTAGAATCTTCGCCGTACCTTCGTAGAATCTTCGCCAGGTGTAGTACGTCGCAACTAAGATTCCAGCTCTACGACAGGCCGATCCAACGTTCTTGCCGGTACTCAAAGCCAATTCAATCTGCCGTAACAGATTCTATATGTCCTCGTCCGAGTATCGCTTCCGAGCGATCTCTAGCACTCTAAAATCTACGCCAAATCCTTAACATGTTCAGGCACAGTTTTAAGAGGGGAGGACAGTGCGCTCTTATGCGCTTCATAGCTGTCTTCAATGTTGAGTTTTCTGTCGTGCTATCGGGTAAATTTGACTTCCATCAACAATAATGCGCGGCGAGTATAGTAGATATCTTATATACCAAGCGTCGGAAGCCTTATTCGTAGGGAAGGTTTAGAAAATGGCCACAAGCATTGAAACAAGGATGATCCGAGAGGCTGTCGGTGTTTTTGATAACGCCGATGAGTTAGAGGCGGCTATTGATGGCTTGGAAAGTGCAGGATTTGATCGGGCTGAGCTCAGTCTGCTGGCCGGTGAACACGCCATCGAAAGGAAGCTGGGGCATCACTATCAAAAAGCCCGCGATTTAGAAGATAACGACGACGTGCCGCGCACAACTTATATCTCCAAAGAGTCGATTGGCGCTGCCGAAGGCGGCTTGATCGGCGGGCTGTTGTATGTCGGCGCCCTTACATCGGCAGCCGCGGTGTTCGCCTCGGGGGGTGCTCTTGCAGCTGCTATTGCTGCGGCGCTAATTGTCGGAGGCGGAAGCGGCCTCATCGGCTCGGCACTTGCCGATATCCTCGGCCGTCACCATGCCCAATATATTCAAGATCAACTCGACCATGGCGGATTGCTTCTTTGGGTATCTTTGCGCGATGCCGAGCACGAAAAACGTGCGCAGGAAATTCTCAAGACGCATTCGGCACATGATGTACATGTGCATGAGTACGCGGCGCCGATCAAATACGAAGGAGTGCCCCTATGACGTTCCTTGATGCGTTGAATCGGCCGTAGGATATGATTGACTTTGAGGCAGCTCGAATTGATCCGGCATCTGCATTTCAAGCTCCAGAGGATATATCGAATTCTTCCGAACTGACGCGAGAGCAAAAGATCGAATTACTGAGTCGCTGGGAATACGATGCTCGCGAACTTGAGGTCGCAACGGAGGAAGGTATGCAGAATGAAGCTGAGGACCTTCTGAAGCGCATTCATGAGGCCTTGCGCTCTATCGGAGGAAAGCTTGATCTAGAAAAGGAACCCCCGACAAAGCAGGGCGGCCTTTAATTCCTACGAAATCGGGTCATCACGTTGAATGGAGTGGAAAAGGAAATCGGGATGGCAGAAAACGACCGGCTCGACGAGGCGACGATTGCGGCCATGGTCGAGGCTATTGAAGATGAATATTTCGCCCGGGCCACATACCGCAAAGTCATTGAGACATTCGGACCGGTAAGGCCCTTCGTCAATATCGTCGAAGCAGAGAACCGACACGTACACGCATTACTGCGTCTTTTCGATCGTTTCGAAATGACTCCACCGAAAGACAATTGGGTCGGCCGCATAGACGCACCGTCGTCCGAACTTCAAGCTTGCCAAGACGCCGTTGATGCCGAGGTGGCAAACATGGAGATGTATGACAGACTCTTAGGGCAAACCAGCCACCCTGCTGTTCGAACTGTTCTTGAGAATCTACAGGCAGCGTCACGCGACAATCACCTGCCTGCGTTCCAAAGGTGTGCCGCACGGGGGCGGAGGTGAGGTGACGACACGAAAGAGCTGGTCGCGGCGGTGCGAAACATTTGGGGAAACAGGGCAAGAGTGGATATGCTCTGACCAAGAACCGCGTGATGCGCGGCCCTACACTGCCAACCCAAGGAGGGGTCCATGAAACAAATAGCACTCAATATTACATTTGCCACCGCCGTGTTGGCCGCTTTCACCCTGGCCTCGAGCGCCCAGGGTTTGCCGGGCTGGGACGATCCCAATTCGGCTGGCGGGGGTGCCTGCAAGGACAATGCATATAACTGCCGCGCCACGCCAAATCCTCTGCCCGATACCGGTACGGTATGGCTGGAGGAGATGACATGGATGGACGTTCGCGACGCGATGGCGGGCGGCAAGACAACCATCATCATCGCCACCGGCGGTATCGAGCCCAACGGTCCATGGCTTGAACTCGGCAAGCACAATAATATTCTGCATGCCAACTGCGAAGCGATCGCGCGCAAATTAGGTGACGCACTGTGTGCACCGATCATAAAGTTCGTGCCTGAAGGCGAAATCGATCCACCGAGCGGACATATGATGACCGCCGGGACCATCAGCCTGCGGCAAGAGACATTTGAAGCACTGCTGAACGACATGACGGAGAGCTTTCAGGTGGGCGGTTTCGAGAATGTCATTCTGATCGGCGACAGCGGCGGTAATCAGCGCGGCATGGCTGCGGTGGCGGAGAAACTGGACGGCAAGAGCGGTGTGCGGGTCGTGCACATTCCGCAGTACTACGACTACGAATCCGTCGGCCAGTTTCTGCGGGATAAAGGCGCGGTGCCGGAAAACATGGAAAGCGACGGCCTGCACGACGACTATAGAGTGACGTTGAATATGATGGCCGACGATCTCAAGTCCGTGCGGTGGCAGGCGCGCGTCAACGCGGGACTAGCGACCATCAATGGCATTTCCATTGCGGAAAAGGACAAAACGCTGGCGCTGGCGCACGATTTGGTAAACTTCCGCGCGGACTCGACGGTAGCGGCGATAAAGGCTGTACTCGCCGAATAAGCCGCAGAAACGCCGAGCAGCGCAGTTTCGGATTGCCGTCAGGCGCTGGGTGGGGTTCCTGCCGAACCTATCTCACCGGGTAGGAACGCGGAGCAACTTCTGCGGGTCGGTGGTCTTCGGCGTCATGCCGTTGTTGCTCGCCCAGTACACCCATTGGTCGTCGTGGCTGACAATGGCTGAAGCGCCGGACGGACCGACGGCGTGTGTGGAAGCCGCGCCGCCAGGCGGGACACGGAACAACGGGCTCACGTTGTCTTGACCTGATGGCGGCAGAAAAATGGTGCCGTCGGCGGCAACTGCGAAGTCATCGACATGCGGCAGGTCTTTAGCGAAGAGGGTGAGTGGGCCCTGTGGTTTACCGTCAGAATCGATGCCGATGCGATAGATGGAGCGCTTTTCGCTGTTGGCGATATACACGTGGTCGCCAGCTACCTTGACGCCGTTGGCGCTGCGCGCAGACGGTTTCGAGGATACCAGCTCGTCATCCCTCAGCCACAGGCTTAGCGTGCGTGCCTTGGGATCGAACTGCCAAATGCTCGCGCTCAGTGAGTCGACAACTAGGGCATTGCCGCGTCCATCGGCGACCATACCATTGAACAACTGGCCATTCTGCCCTGGCACAGCGGCCATAATCTCGCCGGTCGTCTTGTCGAGGAGCAGAATCTCCGGCCCGGCGTCAGAGAAGTCGTAACCGTTAGGAGTGCGGAAGTCGCGGCGGAAGGCGCCCACAACAATGCCCTCTTCCACGGCGGCAACGCCGAGAAGGGCCGCATATGAATCGACGTGGGCAAGCTTCACCACCTTACCGTCCGTGCCGATCTTCCACAGGTTGCTTTCTAACATGCCGGTTACATAGATCGTGCCGTCGGCGTCTTCGGACAAATTCTCATTGAAGGCTGGCGAGGGAATGGTTGCAACGACTTCGGGCGTTTGCGGCGCTTCGGCTGCGATCGCTGTGTTCGATACAATGATCCCCAGTGCCGCAATCATAGGTGCGAGAAATTTAACTCGTGCAGCGTGCATGTCAGTCTCCTTTGGAAAAGACACATCGACCCGTCACGAGATAGCATGAAGCGCGCACAGATGCCACTCAGCCTTTGCCGATACGCGCGGCATCGTCCAGTTCTGCGCCTGAATCGGCATAAACGGGGGAGCAACACATATTGTCTATGGGGAGCGCCGATTTAAACAATGACGCACCCGGTTCGCATCTTTATCACTTTTGGAATCACAGGGTGATTCGAATTCCACTTCCAATGGCTAGATCAGAGAGATGGATAAAGCCCAGTGCCCATCTATGTCCTGTCGGGACCACAAACGCTCAAACTAACAGGCCAGACAAAGCCAATTATCCAATTGATTTTATGGTGCGCCTGTCGCGGCCGGTAGCATTTTAGGGACGTATGGCTCCCAGGCGTAAATGTCGCCGTCTGCCATCAAGTTGAGATAGAGGTTGTCGTCCTTCAAGGCGTAACTGCGGACGAATTCTAAATCGCGAGCGATTTTGACATCAAGAGAGGGTGGCAAGCATATAGCGCGGGTCATCGCGGCGGCGGCAAATTCAAGTTGCCCTCTGGTCTCGGTGGTTTGAGTGATGGTCCATGTTGTCGAGGCTTGATTGCAGTTTAGCCTAAACTGCACGGTTCCATCAGCGTACAAAGCCATGGTGTACAAGTTTGGGCGCTTAGGCTTAGTCGTGCCGATGGCGTCATCCATGGATTGAATCTCGACAAGCCGCCACGTCACACTGGTCAGGTGCTCAATGACGTCGGATGTGTTTTGAGCGTGTTGGTCGATGGGCGCGGGAAGAGCAAGTTTGGGATTTAATTTCTGATCGATTTCAGTTACGCAGGCGGCGAGGCATAACGCGCAAAATGCGCCGAGCAACTTTGAACCGCGCGCTGACATCCACATACTTCGATTAGTGTCGGTGAGTTCGGTAGATGTCCATTGCTTTCGGCATCAACGCGTTTAAGCGATTGATCCGGGTGCCGGGCGAAGGATGGGTAGAAAGAAATTCGGGCGGGCGGTCGCCGCCAAACGCCGCAAAGTTCTGCCAAAGTTCAACGGCCGCTCGCGGATCGTAACCGGCTTCGGCCATGTACATCAGACCGATTTCATCGGCTTCTGATTCCTGATTCCGTCCAAAGGGCAGAACGACCGCGAGCGTTGCTGCCTGGGCCAGAATCGTAGAGTACTGTGCGGCGGTTTCTGAGGCGGCGCCGGCCACAGCAAGCCCGCCCTGGATTGCAATTTGCTGGGACATACGTTCAGCCGAATGGCGGGCGATGGCATGTGCAACTTCGTGCGCCATAACGGCGGCCAGCTGGTTTTCGTTTTTGGCGACCTGAAACAGACCAGTATTCACACCGACCTTGCCGCCGGGCAGGGCGAAGGCATTTGGATCTGAGTTTTCAAACACGGTAAACTCCCAGTCGTATCCGGGATCGTGAGAAACAGCGGCGATGCGACGTCCCACGTCGCGTACGGTCTGGTTCATTGTGGGGTCTTTGGAGACAGGGGTCTCAGCGCGAATTTGTTTGTACGCGTCTGCACCCAGCTGAACAGCTTGTGAGTCTGAGACGATGATGAATTGATTCCGCCCGGTTATAGGAGCGGTCTGACATCCTACAAGGACAAATAAGCTAACGAACGCTGCTGCATTTTTAGCGATTTTCCGTATAGATTTGGTCATCATCGAATTCTTTCTCTTTTCCAAAGTAGATCAGGCAGACTGCGGAGATGGGCTGCAAATGGAGTCACTTAAAATAATAGACTACAAGTAACAACGCTGCGGCTCCATATAAGTTACATATACTATCGTCTATGGAGGCCTTGTGTTGATTTCATTGTACTTACTGAGGAGTTCTAACTGGATACTGCTCAGTGTCGGTGCTGTTCTGGCAGCAATTGCGTCGTCGGCTTGTCACGCGGAGGTTGTCAGAGTCGCTGTTGCAGCTAATTTCACTGAAGCGGCCAAAGAGATTGGTGCGCAGTTTGAGGTCCAGAGCGGGCACGCAGTCGTGTTCAGTTTCGGCTCGACCGGGCAGATCTATGCGCAAATTACCCAGGGCGCACCGTTTGATGTTTTTTTGGCCGCAGACCAGGTGCGGCCCAAGCGAGCCGTGCAAGATGGCTATGCCGTGCCGGACACACGCTTTACCTATGCGACAGGCCGGATTGCTTTGTTCAGTCAAGATTCTGAGATGGTAAAGGGCGAGCGAACCCTTGAACGTTCTCCTTTTGCCAAGCTTGCCATCGCCAATCCGGTGACCGCTCCATACGGGTCCGCAGCAATTGAGACCATGAAGGCACTGGGCGTTTACAAAGCTCTTGAGGACAAGATTGTCCAAGGCGGCAATATTGCTCAGGCTTATCAATTCGTGGCCACCGGCAATGCCGAGTTAGGCTTTGTCGCTCTGTCTCAGGTGGCACAGCATCACGCAGGGTCTCGCTGGCTGGTGCCCGAGAGCTTTCATTCTGTCATAGCGCAAGATACCGTGCTGCTGAACCGCGGGGCGAACAACAACGCGGCACGGGCATTTATGACTTTTCTAAAAGGCCCCGCTGCCCGGGCTGTGAAAGAAAAATTCGGTTACGGCGCCGGAGATTCCCCGTAACCTTACACCATGTCTGATTTTACAGAACTCTGGCCGCCGATCCGGCTGACCCTCGAATTGGCTACGGTCACTACCATCGTGCTGCTGCTGGTTGGTACGCCAATCGCCTGGTGGCTCGCGCGTTCAAAAGCCAGATGGAAGGAAGCGGTGGCCGCCGTGGTTGCGTTGCCGCTGGTGCTGCCGCCGACCGTTCTTGGCTTTTACTTGCTGATCGCCCTAGGACCGGAAGGCCCGGGAGGTTGGATCGCCGGATTGTTCGGCGGTAGGTCGTTGGCCTTTACCTTCGAGGGACTGGTGATCGGCTCGGTGATTTATTCTTTGCCGTTCGTCGTCCAACCTATCCGCAATGCGTTTGAATCTTTTGGCGAGCGACCTTTGGAAGTGGCCGCCACATTGCGGGCGTCGCCATGGGATGCGTTCTGGTCGGTGGCGGTGCCTTTGGCGCGACCCGGCTTTATCACCGGCGCGGTCTTGGGGTTCGCGCATACGGTGGGTGAGTTCGGCGTGGTGCTGATGATTGGCGGCAACATTCCGGGCGAAACCAAAGTTCTGTCAGTTGCGATTTACGACTATGTGGAAACGCTGCGCTGGACCGAAGCGAACATCTTGGCGGGAGGCATGCTTGTGTTTGCCTTCGTTGTGATCCTTTCCACAATGGTGCTGCAGAAGCGTACGGAGCGATCTGAGTCATGACGGCAGAGGACGCTAAAATCGAAGCGAGATTCGCAGGTGCGCTGGGCGGCTTTGTCCTCGATGTCGCTTTTGAGACGCCCATGCGCGGTATTACCGCGCTGTTCGGTCCATCGGGCTGCGGCAAAACAACCATTCTGAGGTGTATGGCCGGGTTGCGGCATCTGCCCGGACGTCTCGCGGTGAATAATCAAGTATGGCAGGACGACGGGCGCGGCGTCTTCCTGAAACCTTATCGGCGGGCCGTGGGGTATGTCTTTCAGGAAGCAAGCCTGTTTGCTCATCTTACGGTGCACAAAAACCTGCTCTTTGGGGCGCAACGCGTACAAGGACACGTGCGAGGGCAAGCGTCGGACGGGGGGGTGAAATTCGGTGATGCGGTGGACATGCTCGGGCTGGAGACGCTGCTGAACCGAACGCCTGGAGCGCTGTCCGGCGGTGAGCGGCAACGGGTTGCTGTCGGCCGAGCGCTTTTATCGCAACCTGAACTCCTCTTGATGGACGAGCCGTTAGCCGCGCTTGATCACGAAACGAAAGAGGAGATTCTACCCTACCTTGAAACCCTACACGAACATCTCTCTATCCCAATAGTTTACGTCAGCCATGATATTGCCGAGGTTGCCCGATTGGCGGACCGCATGGTGGTATTGTCGAATGGCAAAGTGGCCATGGAGGGAGATGTCACAAGCGTTCTAGAGCGTTTGGATTTGACGGACTCCGCCGACCGTTTCGAGGCAGGAGTGGTGCTGGCGGCGCGTGTTGTGCGACATGATGAAAAGTTTCAGCTCACACATTTCGATCATCACGGACAGAGTTTTGTGACCCCGCTTGTGAAGGTGGCTGCGGGCGATGAAGTCCGACTGCGCGTACGCGCACGGGACGTATCGCTCGCAACGCAAATGCCGATCGGCATTAGCGTACGAAATATTCTGAAAGGCATTGTCGCCGAAATTCGTGAAGAATCGGGTACGGCGTATGCTGAAATTCTTGTCGATATCGGCGGTGCCAAAATCCGCTCACGTGTCACGCGCGCGGCGGTTGCGGACCTCGGGCTGAGTATTGATGCGCCGGTATATGCTCTGGTCAAATCAGTTACATTTGAACGACGGCCTCGGCTCCGCTAGGTGTAAGGCCAGTTAATGAAGAGAATTGAGAAGGGAGACACGCTTCGGTCGTTTCATGTTACGTTTGTCTGCGAGATTTATCCCTTGATTCGCATAGTTTTTCATACCGCAGCCAGGTGACGAACGTTTCATGGATGGTGATCTGATCAAACAAGTGGCGCAGCATGTCGGAGAGCGCTGGCAGACGGCGCTAGAGCATCTGCAAAACCCAACCTTTTATGCTCAGGGTGCAGTGGTTCTTGCAGCCTTGCTTTTGGCCTGGGTTTTAGCGCGGCTTGTAACAGCACGCGTGAAAGTGTTTCGCGATCCTCCGCTGCCAGGAGCGTTTCTCGACCTGCGCACCGGACTCCACAATATCCAAAAATTATTTGTCCCATTTTTTAGCATTGTGACCCTGGGTGCGGCGATTCCGCTCAGTGTCGATTTATTCGGGGCTGCCTGGCTTGTGCGTACCGCGCAAGGACTCACCGCCATATATTTCGGCTATCGGCTCGCTGGTCACTTTGTCGGTAATGCAGGCATTGTTCGCTTGCTGAAGTGGATCGGTATTCCAATTGCCGTTCTTTATATGTTCGGCTGGCTCGGTGATGTCATCACCTATCTTGATGCCTTGTCACTGGAAGTCGGCAATATTCGAGTATCGGTTTACGCAGCATTGCGGACGATCATATTCGGTGTGCTTCTCTTTTGGCTGGGCCGTGTCTCCAATGCTACCGGCCAGAAAGTTATTCGTGGTCAGCCCGCACTTGATGCCGGCACGCGTGAAGTTATCGCTAAGCTGTTCCAAATCGGTTTGTACATCGTCATCTTTCTCCTGCTGTTGCAAGTGATGGGGGTCGATCTGACGGCCCTTGCGGTATTCGGTGGCGCCCTTGGCGTCGGACTCGGATTTGGGTTGCAGCAGATTGCCTCCAATTTTATCTCCGGCCTGATCATCTTGCTCGACCGTTCGATAACCATTGGCGACTATATTGAACTAGAGGATGGTCGCGCGGGCACTTTGCGGGAACTGACCATGCGCTCGGCGACGCTCGAGACATACGACGGCAAAGACATCATGGTGCCGAACGAGCATTTCATCACCACCGTATTCACCAACTGGACACACAACAATCAAAAGCAACGCTATGCTTTGAATTTCCAGGTTGCCTACAAAACAGACTTGGAATCGATGTTTGAGATTGTCCGCAAGGTTGTGGCGAGTCACCCCAAGGTGCTGAGCGGCGAGGAGGTCACCCTGGCCGAGCGGCCGGACGCGGAGATCGAAAGCTTCGGAGATTCCGGCATCAACATCCTGGTCGAGTTTTGGATGGAAGGCATAGACGACGGCGAGAACCGTGTCGGCGCGGACTTGTTGCTTATGATCTGGACCGCGCTCAGCGCCAACGGTATTGAAATTCCGTTCCCGCAGCGCGAAATCAATGTCCTCAACCGCAAGGACGTTTAGCTTGCCGGTGCGCGCGTGAATGCAACGAAGCCGCTCATAAATTCAGTGAGTTGAGTCTTGATGGCCTCATCGGTGAGCGCGCCGCTTTCATCGAAAGCAGTGTGGGCGCGGGACACCGTGAGGCGGCCCCCGAACCAGGGGCGTGTGCCTAAGGCTCGCAAGACAGGCAGCCATGCGTTCTGAGCAAGAAGTGTCCCAAAGCCGCTTGGTGAAGCCCCGATGACCGCGACAGGTCTGCCGCGGTACACTTTCGGGGAGTCGGCCGGGGGGCGGGACAGCCAATCCATGGCGTTCTTGAGCACGCCGGGGACGGAGTTGTTGTACTCCGGTGTTGAGATCAATAGTCCGTCGGCACCCGCGATCAAGGTCTTGAGGGTTTCCACCGCTTTCGGAATGCCCTCATTGTCCTCGAGGTCGCCGTTGTAGAGAGGGATGCCCTCGATTGTGCCGATGACAAGTTCCGATCCTTCGGGCATGACGCCCGCTGCCGCGCGCAGCAAGGCGCTGTTGAGAGAGCCTTCGCGGAGGCTTCCGGAAACACCAACGATTTTAATCATAATACGTCCCTAATGAAATGTGCTGCGGCGTGAGTATTTGACACGCCGCAGCAAACTGTAGCTCTAGAATCGTCCAGCATGGAAGTCTGCCATGGCCTGGCCGATTTCCTCGCGGGTATTCATCACAAACGGACCTTGGCCAACGATAGGTTCGTCGATGGGTTCCCCGCTCATGACAAGAAGCGTTGTATCTGTCTGTGCTTCAACGCTCATGCGCTCGCCCTCATGTTCAAACAAGGCGAGTTCGGCCGTCCCTACATTTTCGCTGTCGTTCAAGCGGACCCGCCCATTGAGCACAAGCATGATAGTGCTGAAACCGTCCGGCACGGTCAGTTCCGTTTTGTGGCCGGCCTTCAACCGTAAGTCCCAGAGATTGATTTGCGTGAAGGTACGTGCGGGGCCTTTTGTGCCGTCAAACTCGCCGGCAATGATGCGCGCAAGGCTGCCATCCACTCCAAGTTTCACAACGGGTATCGTGGCACCTACTATTTCCTGATACCTCGGCTCCTTCATCTTGTCCTTGGCCGGCAGGTTGACCCACAGCTGTACCATTTCAAGGGTGCCGCCGTTTTCGGTGAAAGCCTGACC
Organism: uncultured Rhodospirillaceae bacterium; assembly: GCA_963976395.1. Taxonomy (GTDB): domain Bacteria; phylum Pseudomonadota; class Alphaproteobacteria; order Rhodospirillales; family Rhodospirillaceae; genus UBA11612. The sequence goes on along the minus strand of CAXBLG010000004.1, from coordinate 80,009 downwards.
GTGCATTTCCTCATGAAGAATACCTTTGGCGGCCGTCATCCACTGCACATCTCCAGGGCCGATCCGGCCCTGGTTACCAGCCGTATCGCGGTGCTCTACTTCGCCCTGATAGACGATGGTCACGGTCTCGAATCCCCTGTGGGGGTGCTGGCCTACCCCGCGCGGGCGGGACGAGCCCGGAAACTCTGTTGGACCGGCATAGTCCAGCAGCAGGAACGGGCTGATGTCGGCTCCATGGGTGCTGTAGGAAAACATGGTGCGGACCGGGAAGCCGTCGCCGACCCAATGACCTTCGGTCGCGCGGTAAACTCTCGAAAGCTGTTTCATGACAGATCTCCTGAGGCGCTCTACCGTGGCTATCTTTTCGGATGCGCCTTCTTGCTGGATTGTTTTGGATATAGAGCTACATTAGGGATTTACACGATATAAATACAAGTACGGTCCTTTAGGATACTGTAAAGATGACGAAGAAGGCTGTTTCCTGCCCGGTAGAGCTTACCCTTAGGGCCATTTCTGGTCGCTGGAAGGTGATGATCATCCATCAGCTGCTCGAAGGCACCAAGCGGTTCAACCAGCTTCAGCGCGAGCTTTCGGGTATCACGCACCGGACGCTGGCCAAACAATTGCGCGAGATGGAGGCCAGCGGTCTGGTTACGCGGCATGACTACCGCGAGATTCCGCCCCGGGTTGAATACAGTCTCTCGCCTTTGGGATTAACTCTTAAGGATATTCTTTCATCTATGCACGAATGGGCCGAGACCCACGGGCACAAGATACAAAATACGCTGTAAGACACATAACGGGACGTTAATCCAAGGTCACGTAACGTTCGAGCCGGGCAACTTCGTTCTCATCCACGTACTTACCGATTTCGCGGCGGAACTGCTCCATACTTTCATAAGGGCGGTACTCCTCGAACTCGTGAACCATGCGCCGGGACATACCGGGAATGGTTGCGAGGTCTTCTGAACTGGCCGAATTCAGTTTAAGCGGTACGAAGACGTATTGCTCGAACCGGGCAACTTCATCCTCGTCTACGTATTTGCCGATTTCCCGGCGAAATTGTTCTAACGAGGTATAGGGGCGGTACTCTTCGAACTCATGGGTCATGCGCCCGCTCATGCCGGGGATCAGCATGATTTCATCTTCGCTCGCAGTGTTTAGGTTGATAGGCAAAAAGAGCTTGCCGTACACTTCCGCGCGTTGCGTGTTATTCAACGTTTCGCTTAATACTGTATCAAGCGCTGTCATGTTCAAGTAAGGGCGCCCGCTGGTGATGGCTGACACCAGTTCGGCGCTTGCATGAGGCAGGGACACTAGTTCATTTTCTTCGGCAAGATTAGGATTAAGGACAAAGTTGTTTTGTCCTACCTGAGCATATGATGGCGTCAGTGCGAAAAGTCCGACGACAAGAGATAGAACGGTGATCAATTTCATGACAATTCTCCAAGTCGATAGCCGTATTCAAACATCTCAGCGTAATCCAGATTAGCATGATTCAATTAAGAAATACCGTGCAGCACACGTTTTTTCTATGGCTCGTTTTAGGCGTGATTTGGCTGGTGCCGGTAGCGCGATATGCCATGGGCGACATGGTCTATGGCGAGTTTATACATGCCACGGGCGAGATGTCGGCGCGTCTCATGATGCTGGCTCTGGCGATTACGCCTTTGCGGATGTTGTTTCCTAAACAAAGCTGGGTGAAGTGGCTTATGCTGCGCCGGCGTCACATCGGGGTCGCGGCTTTTGCCTTTGCCGTGCCCCATCTCGCCGCCTATCTCATCAGGCTACAACCCAACCGTATCGCCGCAGAGGCAATCGAGCCCGCTATGTTAACCGGCTGGGTGGCCTTTGTCGTTTTCCTCTTACTTGCTGTTACCAGCAATGACTGGTCGATGCGATGGCTGGGACGGCGGTGGAAAATACTCCATCGCCTTGTATATTTCGCCGCAGCACTGACATTCGCGCATTGGATTCTAACAGCCTTCGATCCGCTCTCAGGTTTGCTCCACCTACTCGTAGTGGCGGTGTTGGAGGGCTATCGCGTCTGGAATACCCGTTCGGCCTGAGGATTGCCTTAGTCAATTTTCACCCCAATATCGTCATCCAAAAACCCGCCCGATTGACGTTTCCACATACGTGCGTAGGTGCCGTCGTTGGCCAGCAACTCAGCGTGTGTGCCGGTCTCGATGATGCGACCTGTATCCATAATCACTAGTCGATCCATGCGGGCGATGGTGGACAATCGGTGGGCGATGGCAATCACCGTGCGCCCTTCCATAAGGGTGTTCAGTTGCTCTTGGATGGCGGCTTCTACTTCCGAATCCAGCGCGGAAGTGGCTTCGTCCAAGACTAGAATTGGTGCGTTCTTCAGAATCACGCGAGCCAGGGCTATGCGTTGTCGCTGTCCGCCAGATAGTTTGACGCCGCGCTCACCCACCTGTGCGTCAAAACCCGTGCGGCCCTTCCAGTCTTCCAACTCCTCAATGAAGTCCAGGGCATGGGCGCGGGCGGCGGCTTCGCGGATTTCCTCATCTCCTGCCTCGGGTTTACCATAGCGGATGTTGTCGCGGATCGACCTGTGCAGCAGCGAAGTATCCTGGGTCACCATTGCAATGTTGGCGCGCAAGGTCTCCTGAGTGACCTGTGAAATGTCCTGCCCGTCGATAAGAATGCGCCCGCTCTCCACATCAAAAAAACGAAGCAGCAAGTTGACCATGGTGGACTTACCGGCACCCGACGGACCCACCAGCCCAATGCGTTCGCCGGGTGTGATATCTAAGGAAATGTTTTGCAGCACTCCTTTTGAAGTGCCGTATCCGAATGATACGTCCTCAAATCGCACACCGCCTTTCACAATATTTAGCGGTGCGGCCTCAATGTGGTCGCGCATGGTGCGCGGCACTGCGATGGTCTTCATGCCCTCTTGTACGGTGCCGACATTTTCGAAGATGCCGGCGATGTTGAAGGCGACCCATCCGGACATATTGGCGACTTGCCAGGCCAGGGGCAGGACCATGGCGACGATGCCCACTTCGACCTCTCCAATGGTCCATAGCCAAATGGCAACTGCCCCCATAGCAACGACCAGCGAGGCGTTCATCGTCGATAAGACAAGCGAGAAGAATGTCAGAAGCCGAAGGATGTTGCGGTGCGCGAGCGTGTGATTATCCACGGACAGTCGGACAAATTCATCCTCATCCCGCGCGCGGGCGAATAATTTGACGGTCAATATATTGGTGTAACTATCGACCACTTTGCCGGTCAGCGCTGATTTCGCATCAGACACTTTGTGAGCCCGGTCGCGCAGGCGTGGGATGAAATAACGCATCAAGGCCAGATACGCGACGAACCATCCGGCGACCGGGGCAGCGAGGCGAAAATCTAAGCTGGCAAGTACACCGATGGCACTGCCGCCATAGATCAGGATGTACCAAACGGCATTCGCCGCTGAGACAACACTTTCCCGGATTGATGGCCCCGTCTGCATGACTCGATTGGCGATGCGTCCGGCGAAATCGTTCTGGAAAAAAGTCCAGCCCTGACGCACAACATGCCAGTGGCTTTGCCAACGTATGAGGTTTGATAGACCAGCAATAACAGACTGGTGCGTCACGAGATTTTGGACAAGCAGAACCAGAGGCCTCAGAATTAATTGTACTGCGGCCATGCCTGCTAGTTCCGGCCAATAGTCGGTGAAGAGCGTCGCTGGAGGATGATTTGACACCAAATTCACGATGCGGCCGATAAAGATCGGAATGAGGAGATCGAGAAGGGCGACTATCGCTCCGGAAACGAAAAGTGCGAAGACCAACCCGCGTGCTTGGCGAATGTAGTGCCAGTAGAACGCAGATAGCCCCTCCGGCGGCGCGCCTTCAGGCGAAACCGCTGTGGGTTCCAGCAACCGCTCGAAAAAGCGAAAGGGCAGCATAATCAGAGTCCTTAAAGCGCGTTGTGACAAAGGCACGTAGGTATAAAAGCAAAAAGCCCCGCGGTTCGTATGCCGGCGGGGCTTTTTGCTATGGCGTATGTTGTGCAGACATTACGTACGCAAACGCACTCCCCCCGAGGCGGTGTATTTGGCCAAGGTCAAGCTCGGCATCAAATGTGTGAGCGTCGTGTACATAGTCCGAACATCTACCTGAGGGTGTGCTTAAAGTCAATGTGCAAGCTGCCCCATTGACTTGATTCGGCAACTACGAGGGACAGGGAGCATCTTTTTTCACAATCGTTTGGCGTTCGTAAGTGCTCATGGGTAAAAGGTTCGCCGCGCCTATAGCCCAACGAACTCAAAGACATATTTTAAATGAAACCTCCTGTTACGACACGCCACTCCTCTGATCACGGAATGATTCGGTTGCGCTACCGCAAGCGCACCAACACGTTAGTTTATGAACAAAAGGGCGGCAATCAGAGTGCCGTGGATGAGCGCGGCGTTAGCCTAGACTCTCACGCTCATGCGCTTTACGGGTTCGTGATGCAGAGCGCGGCCAAGCGCGTTCTAATGATCGGCTGCGGTGGTGGTACGCTGGGGACCATGCTTTCCAGAGCCGGATGCATGGTTTCAGTAGTTGATATAGACAAAGCATCTTTCGTCGTGGCCAAGCGATATTTTGGGCTGCCGCGCGATGTAAAGTGCCATGTTGGTGATGGGCTTATGTTCATGCAGAAAACGCGTCGCAAATTCGACGTTGTGATAGTCGATGCCTTTGTCGGAGAGAAAATACCAGATCAATTTACCGGTGCGTCGTTTTTTGCGGCCGCTCACCGTTGCCTCCGGTCGAATGGCCTCGTTTTGATGAACGTATGCTTGCATAAGAAATCAGACCGGATGTCTGATAAACTTGCAGCCGGGTTCAAACAAACCGGACTAAGCGTCCGGCTATTGGATAGTCCGGGCGCCGAGCGCAACGCTGTCGTGTTGGCCGGAAATGTGAAGGGTTTGCGAGCGCCTCGTTTACTTGTCGAGCCAGCCGTCGATGCCAGTAGAATTTCAGCAGAGTTGGGTGAGATGCGCTTTCGTCGCCGGCAGGCCGTGAAACAAGAGAGAGTTTAGAACCCCCAGCGCGCTTGATACCCACGGGCATCAACGTGAACGAATGGCCCGTGTTCTGAATTTTCAAGATAAGCGGCAAGGCCACCATGAGGCCAATTGGTCGTGTCGGGCCGAGATTCAGAGTCCGCCAGTGCTGCCAATGCTTCGGCATCTTTCTTGTTCACAAGCCCGGCCCTGCGTCCTGCCGCCGTCCAATCCGGCTCTATCGAAACAGGGTCGAGCTTGCCATAAATCATGTGAGCAGCGGCAGAGAACCAAGTGTCAGTCGCGAGGCGATCGCGTTGACCTATATTACCAGCGAAAATTTCCAATTCTTGCAGGTGGTAGTGATTTGGATTCTGTCCGTGATTTTCAAGGGCATGAAGTGCTGACAGGAACGCCATGGCACTTTCCTGTTAAGCATGTTCACGGAAATATAGAGTGCAGTGTAGCCGCTCACGTCAAATTCTGTGCCTCGTTGAGGGATAGCACGCTCTTGGTGTTAAAATCGTGTCACAGGCAGAGATTGGAGCGGCCAGAAGGTTTTGTATCTCGTGCAAACCTTCCAGCCGCGATCAATGCGTTAGAAGCTTTTCTGCCACCCAACGGTGATCTGCCAATCGGTTTCCATCTGCGGTCCGTTCAGATGACGCATAACTGGAACGCCTATTTCTAGGCCAAGACGGTGACCACGGATCAGTCCCTGTTGGCCCGCGAAATTGGCGCCGAGGAAAGTCGTGATGGTCTCGCCGCCGGAATAGAGCGGAATGGCAGTCTGGACGGGCGCGACAATAGAAGAATCAATTCCATGCACCCGGCCTGTGACGTCGCCGGCCAGACGAGCGGACACGCTTATCCAGGGCTCGATTTGATAACTGGCCCACCCCGTAAACTGGTGAACGTCGCCCAACCTGTATCCTTGATCTCGGCCAAGACGAATAATACTCGTGTACTGCAACCCCCAACCGAGATCGCCGCTCTTGCCGCTATAGGTGAAGCCGGGCCGCAAATCGTACGTGCCCGAGCCAATCTGCATCGGATAGGGTAATCGCAGTATTGGGTTTGTGTTCATCGGCGTTAGTACATCGTCGGTCTCCGAATTGGAGCCAGTCGGTAAGCCAATGCCCGCATGTGCATGAATGTGAACGGAGTCCGTCTCATACAGGCGAATCAACCCGGTGAGTGTGGTGTCACCAATCCCGTTCGCCTTGGTGGTGAATTCACCCAGTTCAGTTGTACCCGCTGGACCTTGATACGTGACGTGATCCATTTCTTTGGTGACGTACATACCCATGGCCATAAGGGTCAGCCAATTGGTGGGCGCATACATACCACCGAACATATGCATGTCCATGTCCATGCGAAGCGGGACCACACGTAAGGTCGGTGGCTGCATTGGCATTCCGAAGAAGCGGTTTGGCGTCGTGGTTGCAATGAAATCCGCACTTACGCTGTTGCCGTTTATCCGGCTGCCTGCCATGCCCATGTGCATAAAGCGGTAAGACAACATCCACTCGCCTGTCTTGTGCATGTGCTCGCCCATCACGCCGATTGGCCCATGGCTATCGGCGCGGGATGCGCTGTTGCTCGTTGTGCCGCTGTCGGCGTGCGCAGAGGCGAATGATATTGCAGCCAAAAGGGCAGCTGCAAAGCTCCCTGCTTTGAAGGTCTTCATAAAAATCTCCGTAAAAATAAAATGCAGATCGCTCACCTCTTCGTGGTGAGAGAAATGTGCGGATATCTAGACGGAGAGTGCGGGTGGGCCGCGGCTTTGGAAAAATGAGGTGGGACGACTCTCGGGTGGCCCGCTATCGACCAAGGCCGGAAAGTGAAATTGCTCGCCGCTCGGTTCAACTAGAAGCGCAGGTGATAAGGGGGGCGAGAGATGCCCGCCGCATGCCAGAATGCATCCGCACCATTCATGTGCGGCGTGTGGGTCTGCGATGTCGCCACTGGCGCCGTCGTCCGAGGCGCTATTAAGACAAAGAAAAGTGGCGTTCCATCCATCAGCATCCGTGCTGGGCAGACAGCAAAACGTCGTGACGGCAATATGTATAGTAAAGGCGATCAAAATGATCGGCAGGGCGAGTGCAGAGTTGCGGAGCCTTGTGATCATTAAATTAGTTGCGCCTGATATTGGACAGAGCTGAAATCTGTGCGGATGATTTAGCGAGCAGTCTTGTTAGGGTCAAGGGCGAGATGTGCGCGCACCGATAAGGGCCTGTGTGTGCGTTAGGAGTGCTGCGTCACCAGGCTCGCCATGGCCGGGTACGACAATTTGAGCGTCGGGGTAACGAGAAGCGGCTCGTGCCACGCTGGCGCTCCACTGTGATATATCTGCGTCTATTGTATTGCCAAGGTCGGTTGCGGTGAGGGCACGGACCATACATCCCCCGAAAAGTGTTTTGGAGGTACGGTCATAGACCACTGCATTGTCTACGGTGTGACCGGGCCCAGGATAAAACACTTCTACCACACGTCCGCCTAGATCGAAGGCAAAGCGATCATCAGGCAACGCGAACGTAATCGTGCCCACATTGTGCCGCGCGGCCTCTATCATCGTGCGCGGAAACGCATAGGAGGGGATGCCGCGCTCGGCTGTGACGCTCAGTCCGCTGGCGCGGTCAGCATGACCGTGGCTCACAAACAGGTTTACGATTCTGCGCGGGTTAAGCAGATCGGATTTTGCAATCATTGGCCTTAACAGGTCGAGTAATTCCGATGTCTGTTCAGGTGTCCAGGCGGTGTCGATCAGGAAAACTCGATCTTCCCCCACGAAGGCCATGCCGTTCGCGGGAATGCACTGGCTCTCCACGATGCCCCAACTCGTGTGAACCCAAACACCGGGTGCGATTTCCCTTATGGAGAGGGGCGGGCAGTTTTGAGTCGGGGCTGTGGCGGAGGCTGGACCACTGAAAAGGTTGGCCGCTAATCCGCTACATCCTATTGCAAGGGCGTCGCGACGTGAAAACCGAGAAGCCATGGAGCCCTTTGCCAGGTCAAAATTAAGTCAATGTCTGCGGGTGGGTGTCAGAGGTCGCACGTTCTGGCGTGTAGCCAGGAATTCAGGACGCGGTGCACCGCCGCTGAACGGCTCTTGTGCCTGATTGGATATGCTGTTGTACACTAGGAATACGTTTGAACGGGGTAATGGAGAAATATTGCTGTTGGAACCATGTAGCAGATTGCAGTCGAAAATCGTTAGGGAACCTGCTGGTCCCTTAGGCACAACGATTCCAGCATCCTCGTAAAGATCGGTGATCGATGCGGGGTCGGGAACCCCGATCTGTTGTTGCTTCAAAGACCATTTGTAGTGCTCAAGTGGCGTTTCCCCGGGGCAAGGCACATATGTTTTGTGTGACTTCGGTATGAGCATCAACGGTCCGTTAAATTCAGTATTTTTCGCGAGGGAAATGGACATGCTGAGCGTACGCATGCGCGGCAATCCGTCCTCGATATGCCATGTTTCGAAATCCGAATGCCACATAAAGTCGCGACCGGAAAAACCAGGCTTAAAATTTATTCGAGACTGATAAATGTAGACCTGATCATCAAGTAGAAACTCTGCAATTCGAACAAGACGTTCGTCAGATGCAAGGTGGGCGAATGCTGGTTGCGTTTCATGGACGCGAAAGACGCTTCTGACAGCATCATTGTCTGGCTCGGTGACAATTTCCTCGGGATTAGAATTTCGGGGGTCGCGGCGAACCCTCTCCAAAGCTTCTTGCCAGACGGCAATTTCGTCGGCGGAAAACAAGCCTGTTAAGTACAGCAAGCCATTATGCTCGTATTGTTGGACTTGCTCGGGGGTTAAGGGCGCTTCCGGATACCACGACTGATATGCGACGGGGTCTTTTCGGGAAGTTGCTGATGGCAGTGGCTCGCATCGCGAGGGGTATGGATCTCTCGCTATAGGGGAAGTTGAAAAATTAGCGTGGTAGTTCATTTGGCGTCTCCTCATGCAAATAGCGTGCGTGGGCCGGGAGAGTGTTCTCAATGCAATACGAGGGCTCAGCTCGCAGGCGCTAGTTCCTTTACAGTTGCTGACCCGGTATCGCTGGATGGACCAGCGGCAACAGGTTCTGCTTCAAACGAAGGAAATGTATGAATGAGCTGAGAAGTTTCAAGGTGTGCGACGCATCAAAACAGAGAATTTTGTAAATTCCGGCGCGGCCCTACGCACGGCAGGTGTGCTCCGGTATCGTGCACTGCAGCAATTCGGTCAAATAATGTCCCTGGTGCTTGGTCGCAGAAAAGCGGTTTAATCGTAAAGGCGGTGCTAATTGGGCAGTTTTTTAAAGGGACTGGGGGGAACAATGAATGCAATTTTAGCAAGAGTCGGAGTGTTAGGACTTGTAGCGATAGGGCTATGGGCCTGTGAGGCACCACCAGCAGATACGACAGTGTCAAATGCGACATCGTCTACGATTCCGGAAATGCCCGCGCCGGCGATTATATCCCCGGCTTTAAATGTTTTGGATATGAAGGCCACGGAAGCCTTCTATGTTGATATGCTGGGGATGAAGGTCATGCTTAGGCTGGGCGGCGAAGAGGCCGAGCATCAGGAAGTTACCCTGAATTTTTCCGGCGATCTCTATTCGTCTGAATCTTCACTTCTGCTGAACTATACTTCAGAACGCACAGAGCCTTATGTTTTTGATGGCTTCAGCCGTATTGCTTTTCGATTAAAAGACGTAGAGGCGACGGTCGAAAAAATTCGCGCTGCCGGTTACAAAATACTGAGCGAACCCCGCATGATCCAAGGCACCAATATTAAGCTCGCGTTTGTGGAAGATCCTAACGGCGCGCGTGTGGAACTGATTGAGGGGATGGCGACCAAGGAACAATTAACAGGAACGCCGTAAGGGGACGCAAAAAGCTAGTTGAAAAGGGCTATGTGCTTTCCGGCGCTTTCGCCCCAAACTTCTTTCAGGCGCGCATCGCGACCGCAGCCCCAGCGGTAGTATTTGTAGCGCAGCGGATTTTTTTCGTAGTAGTCCTGATGGTAATCCTCAGCAGGGTAGAACTGATCAAGGGCAACGATCTTTGTGGCCGTATCTTTGCCTAGGCGACTGGTCACCGCCAACTTCGAATTCTGGGCGGCTTCTTTTTGCTCCTCATCAGTATAAAAGACTGCTGTGGTGTAAGACTCGCCCCGGTCGCAGAACTGACCGCCAGCATCGATCGGGTCGACATTGGCCCAGTATATTTCGAGTAGCGTTTCGATTGAGACCTTCGCCGGATCATAGGTGATCTGAACCACTTCCAGGTGGCCGGTACCGCCCGCGGTGACCTGATTGTAGGTGGGGTTGGCGACATGCCCTCCGGCGAACCCCGACACTGTTGAAATTACCCCCTCTTGCTTGTCGAAGGGCGGTTCCATGCACCAAAAACAGCCTCCAGCGAAGACGGTGGTTTTTGGAGAAGAGTTCTGAGCCATCGCGCCGCCGGGCAGCAGGAAAACCAGGAGGCAAAGGTATATGCGTACCATTATCGGACTTGGGCGTGATGAGGGCATGATCTGGCCTTCGTTCAAAGGTTTGGGAAAATCCCTAGGTTTTTTAATGTGGGTTATTTTTGAGGTGATACAAGGAGGCTTGGGTTTTTCGTTGTCTTAGTATACCTCTGGGGCAGGGATCTACGAGGGGTTATGTCGACAAATTCCACGATGCTCGATCCGTCCAAATACGATGAGATCGATAAGAAAATTCTCGCCCTCCTTAAAGAGGATGGCCGCGCGACGAACCAAGATATCGCACGGGCGCTTAAAATCGCCGCTGCGACGGTTAGCGCACGTATTCGCCGCATGGAAGATGCCAAAGCTATGCGGGTGGTCGCCGCCGTCGATTTCTCAGCTTACGGATACGACATCATGCTGGCTATTGGTGTTGAGGTGCAAAACCGCCCCGCTCAAGCCGTCGCCCATGACCTTGCTGCACTGCCGCAGGTCTTCGCTGCGCATTTGGTGACCGGCGCCAAAGACATCGAGATGCTCGTCGTACTGGAAGATTTCTCAGAACTGCCGAATTTTCTTATGAACGATGTTGCGAAAATACAAGGCATTCGAAGCCTTTCCCCGGCCATTGCCGTGGAAGTTACAAAATACGATTTTGATGTATCGATGCTCGAATGACCCGGTATCAACTAGACGAACTCGACCATAAAATCATCGACGTACTGGGCAAAGATGCTCGGGTAAGCAATCGTAAGATTGCAGCCAGCCTCGGCGTGACCGAAGGGACGATTCGTGGCCGCATTAAAAGATTGCAGGAAGAGAACTACATAAGATTTACGGCAATCACTAACCCCGCTCATTTGGGCAACCCGCGCCTTGTGCTGATCGGAATTGTCGCCGTTCAAAGCGCGGTCCGAGATTTAGCGAAGCAGATTGCCGATATGCCCGGCATCCGGGCTGTCATCGTTACCCTGGGTCGGTTTGATATTCTTGCAGTCGGCCTGTTCGATGATCTTGAAACGGTTCTGGAAGTTGCGAATAATTCTATTTTGCCTCTGCCGGGTGTGCGTCACATCGAAACGTCGGTGGTGGTTAAGACGCTCAAATACAATTCGCGCTTTGCGAAAATCGTACCAAAGGCCAGCCGCAAAAAACCTGTTTCTGCCGCCTCAAAATCTAAATAAAGAACTCTTTCACGTCTTCACCCAGAAACTTGGCGCCGAGCGACACGCCTAACAGAGTTGGTGTGTTGGCGACATGTGCCCGAGCCGCGTTGAGATCCAGCCAATAGCGGATAATCGGGCTGTCCAAATAAACGGCCTTGCCGCCGAGGTGCTGCACTAGGGCGTCCACCAATTCTGCGCAGCGCCGGGAGACGCATGAAGACTGATAGCGGTACAGCATGCGGTCTTCGATAGAGATTTCGCGGCCTTCACGCACAGCGCTCAACATTTGCTCGAAATTGTGATCGATCGTGTTGCACATCTCGTCCAATTCCGCCCGCGTCTTTGCCGCCGACATTTGGGCGAACGGATCGCTTTTTGAAGCTTTGCCGGTGTTGGTGGACACGCGCTTCGCCGCCACGTCCAAATAGGCCGTCAGCGCGCCGCGAGCCGCACCGATCGAGGCGGTAGAGACCGCCCGGACAAAAATTTGCGCCCAGGGTAATTTGAATATGTCGCCGGTGTTTTCCGCTTGTCCCGGGTTGTTGCACATGAATCCGTCAACCCCGCGGTGGGTCCGGTGCTCGGGCACGAAGGCGTCCTCGACCAGAATGTCCTGACTGCCTGTGCCTTTAAGGCCAAAGGTGTGCCACTTATCGATGATCTTGTAGTCGCTGCGCGGTAGTAGAAATGTGCGCATGTCCGGCGGTCCGCCAGCTTCGGCCGGAGGAATCATTGCACCGAGGAACGTCCAGTCGCAGTGTTCGCAGCCGCTTGAAAACCCCCACTGTCCGCTGAGCTTAAATCCGCCGTCCACCCGCTCAACTTTTCCGACCGGCTGGTAAGACGATGATATCAATATGGATTGATCTTTGGACCAAACGTCATCTTGGGCTTTCCCATCAAATAGACCTAGCTGATATGGATGAACACCGATGACGCCATACACCCAGGCGCTGGACATGCAGCCTTCGGCAATAGCCATTTGAACCTGGTAAAAAACCCGGGGATCCATTTCAAAGCCGCCCCAACGCTTTGGCTTGAGAATATCGAAAAATCCAGCTTCTTTGAATTCGCGGATCGTTTCTTCAGGAATTTTGCGGTCGGCTTCAGCCTTGGCTCCGCGCTCCTTGAGCGCTGGGATCATAGCGCGCGCCCGCTCCACCAGGGATTCAGGTGTGGGGATCGAGCGGGCCTTGTCCTGTTTAATCGCGGTAACCGCCATGTACGTTCTCCTAGTGCTCACAATCCACGCCGGGATCAGATTGCTTTGTAATTCGTAATATTATGAGAAAAAATATACGCATATATCAATTCACACAAGAAAATATTACCTTGTTGCGCGCCCATTGTCCCGCCGATTCTTCCCTTTTGAATTGAATCCGGTTTCCTTGGATATTGGCGTGTAGCGCTGATTTTCATTCCGACCTAGAGGCCAGTCTGTGTCGATGGAATCTTGCGGCGTAATTTCATATATGCGTAATAATATCAATAAATATCTACGTATCCTATTGACTTGAAATGCCATTGGACCCAGGAATCGAAGTTGCAATGGGTTGGGTTAGACGGGGGGAGCGTCGGTCATGATGGATTTTCAGGAAATATCGGATCGGCTGGAGATTCAGCAGCTTTTGGTGGACTACGCTAACGCGATCGACCGCCGAGATTTCGATGCTTTGGACAAAGTCTTTACGCCGGATGCTTACATCGATTACCGCAAGATGGGCGGCGTAGACGGCAAGTATCCGGAAATCAAAAAATGGCTAAAGGACGCTTTAGCTCCTTTTCCGGCCTATTATCACATGGTTGGAAATATGGATATTAAGCTTCAGGGGGACGAAGCGGTCACACGCACGGCTTGTTTCAATCCAATGGAAGTGAACCTGGGCGAGGGTAAGAGCCAAGTAATGTTTCTCGGACTATGGTACGTGGACAAATTAGTCCGCACACCGGACGGCTGGCGCATGTCCGAGCGTGTCGAAGAGCAGTGCTACAACCACAACGCTCCCGGCACCGTTCGCGTTGCTGAAGAATAGGTGCGGTACTCTTTCTCAGCCGAGGCTTGCGAGTTTCACCACTTTTGTTTCGGGAATGGGATGATCCTTTGCACTGATCCAGCGTAGCAACATTGTGCCGGTGCTGTGACCAGCGGTATCGATGAAGTTGCCCACCCCTGAGTCTTTCGATGCGACAACAATAGTAATCGATCCATCGGCGTTGTATTTGGCATTCTGTTTGTTCACGTGAATTTTCTGATAACGGTAGTCGAGAGACTCCATCCAGTAGTTATCAAGTTGGAAATTCCAGAATGCGCAGTCGGGTACTTTGGTGTTAATCACCAGCGCCTCGTCAGCCTTCAAGTCCCAGTACCCGTGAATGTAGTAAATGTTGGGATCGCCGCCGGCCTTTTGGAACATTCCCTGGTCGAGCGCGGGCAGTTTGTTGGGTTGATGACGAAAGAACTCCGCCCAGCCGACAAAGGTGCGGGCAGTGCCGTCTACGAAGGCTGCTACCGACATCAAGGCGCGATTGAGGCGCTCGGCGCTGAGGGGCTCTGGATGTTTTGGCCCATCAACGCGCGCAATTGTCATCTGTGCAGGGGTTTCGTTCTGTCGGTCCAAGAACGTTTGGCGGACTATGACTATAGTGGAGTCTGGTGCCTGCTGAAGCCAGTTTCCTGAATTGGGTTTGGTTTGGCTCAGAAGAATTTCGAAACTGCCGTCGGCATTGACTTCTAAACGGTCTGTATCGATTTCGCCGGTGAATGGCATGGTCCCGTCAACCGCATATCTATTAGCCCGAGTGGCAAATGAAATATAGGACACGTCGCCGCGGGTGCCGCGAATAACATAATCGCGCCCGCCGTCGATGGTGGCGTTGTGATAAATGTTGTCTGGGTTATCGGCGCCGATTTTCGCGGTCTCGTGGGATGCGCTGTAAAAGTTTGGAAAATCCGGATCGGCATTTTCAAGCATCATATCAAGTGCAATGCGCGTCAGACGGGTGAGATATCGCCAACCTTCCGCTCGATCTAATTCAGTGGCTGGTGCTTTGGGGTCGAGGATAACCTTGCCGGTTTCCTTGAGCTTGTCGCAAAACTCTTCCCATGTACGTCCGCTCAAAACCCGGTCGTAGGCTGTTTGGCTGTCGGTCATAGTGGACTCCCGTTTGTCAGCTTAAGAACTGCGCTGAATAAGAGGCAAAGTCATTTTTGATTTGTTCTTCGGTCAGGCCGAAGTCGGCCATGGAATATTTATGCGCAGCGCGTTTCTCGCGCGCGTTTTCCTCAAGCCATTCTGAGATGTGTGCGTCGATTTCATCCGACTGGGGTACACCCAGGCGTTCTAGGACGTGATGTACTACGCTGTGAGGGTCGGCCAGCTGATCTTCGTAGCGCACGTCGATAAATCGTTCAGGGTCGGCGGTTTTTCGGTATTCGGCAAGCCGATTGAGGTGTCCGGCCCAGCTTGAAGATGTGTAGGCCGCAGCTTCGGTCGGGTTAACGTCATCTGACGTCAGTTTGTACAAAGACGTGACCATGCTGCAGAACGATGGAATCGTTTGCAAGGGGTCGCGGTGGGTCATAATGAGTTTAGCCTCCGGGAACACTTTCAAGGCCGCGCCAGGCGCGGTGACGTGTGTAGGAGCCTTCAAAATCCAGCGCTTGCCTTTGCGTGTTATGTCCTGCCACTGCAGGAACTTCAGAACGGTCTTTAGGTCTTCATAGCCTGGCCTCTGATCGGCAGTTACCAGCCATGCGGAATACGACGGCACATACAATGTGGACGGGGCCATCGTGCTGATGAAGAACTGACCAAGGATGATTACTTCCTCATCCGGCCCGTCGATTGAGAACGGATGAATGGCCGTGAGGTCCGGCACGCTTTCCAGCATGGCGGTGAGGATTTGTTTGGCCGCCTCGCGGCGTGGCTCGGGATTCCCGCGTTCTTCGTCGGGGAACGGAGAAAAGTTCTGGGTTTCCCACCACCGTACGCCGGTCATACCGGCCGAAGTGGCAAGCAGGCGATGCAGCATAGTGCTACCAGTGCGCGGCAGGCCAAGCACGATCCCGGCGACATTCACCTCTTCATCCAGAATCTCGGGATGATTTTTGATGGCTTCGAACATGCGTAAGCGGTTGACCAAACCGTTGAGGATAGTTTCGCGCTGAATGATGATGCCCATTTCGCTGAGACGAGCGTCTTCGCGTATGGATTTGAGAACGACGGCCATGGGATCTAGGAACCAATCCGGCCCAAAATCACTCGACCCGGCGCGGCGCTTGGCTTCATCCAGAAGATCTTGTTGGTCGAGCGCTTTGTCGGCGGCAGGTGTACTGTTCATAACCGTCTGTCCTTCAGGTTTTCGGTGCGGGTGCGCCTGATTTCTCACGTTTCTTTAGAATATCGAGTGCGACATCAACGATCATATCTTCCTGTCCACCGATCATGCGACGTGCGCCAAGCTCGACGAGAATTTCGCGGGTATCCAGGCCGTACTCTTCGGCCGCCTTTTCGGCGTGGCGTAGGAAGCTGGAATACGCTCCGGCGTATCCGAGTGAGAGTGTTTCACGGTCCACCCGTACTGGGCGGTCTTGCAGGGGGCGCACTAGGTCTTCGGCCGCATCCATAAGGGTGTAGAGATCGCAGCCGTGGTTCCATCCCTTGCGATCGGCGGCGGCGATGAACACTTCGAGTGGGGCGTTACCCGCGCCGGCACCCATCCCGGCTAAGGAGGCGTCGATACGAACAGCACCGTTTTGTACGGCGACGATGGAGTTGGCGACCGCGAGGGAGAGGTTGTGGTGAGCGTGAATACCGCGTTGGGTTTCAGGTTTGAGGACGCGGTCGAAGGCTTGAAAGCGTGCTTCAACGCCGTTCATGTCGAGTGCGCCGCCGGAGTCAACGACATAGATGCATTCGGCACCGTAACTTTCCATCAGCTTGGCTTGCTCGGCGAGTTCCTCTGCTTCGATCATATGCGACATCATCGGAAAACCGATCGTATCCATGCCGAGGTCGCGCGCAGCCTTAATGTGCTGACGCGAGACATCAGCCTCGGTGCAATGAGTGGCGACGCGGACGGACTTTACGCCGATGGCCGAAGCGCGTTTCAGTTCGTCGACAGTGGCGATGCCCGGAAGAATGAGTGTGGTGAGCGTGGCGTTGGTCAGAACATCGGCAACGGCCTCCAGCCATTCCCAATCGGTATGGGCACCAAAGCCGTAGTTGAAGCTGGCGCCGTTCAGGCCATCACCGTGGGCGACTTCAATGGCATCCACACCCGCTTTGTCCAGCGCCGCGGCAATCGTGCGGACATGATCAATGGAATACATGTGGCGGATGGCGTGCATGCCATCCCGCAAGGTGACGTCTTGGATGTAGAGTTTGTCTTCTGTGGGATTGAGGGACATTAGGCAGCCTCCTCACTTAGACGTGCGCCGATAAGCTCGCCAGTGGCCAGGGCGGCGGCGGTCATTATGTCGAGATTGCCGGCATAGGGCGGGAGGTAGTCACCCGCACCTTCCACCTCAAGATAGATCGCCGTCTTTACGCCTTCGAATTCGCCGTAGCCGGGAATCTTGATGGGCCGGTTGGCCCCGAAGCGCTCGAATTGTAATTCTTGTTTCAATCGATAGCCGGGTACGTATTTCTGCACTTCTGCGACCATCTTTTTCACCGACTCTTCGATCTTGGCGGTATCCACAGTGTCGCACAGAGTGAATACCGTATCGCGCATGATCATCGGCGGTTCGGCGGGGTTGAGAATAATGATGGCCTTACCCTTGTCGGCACCGCCGACAACTTCAACGCCCCGCGCCGTGGTGCGGGTGAACTCGTCGATATTGGCCCGTGTGCCGGGACCGGCAGAGCGGGATGAGACCGAAGCGACGATCTCGGCGTAGCGCACGTGCGACACACGAGACACCGCCGCGACCATGGGAATTGTCGCCTGACCGCCGCAGGTCACCATGTTAGCGTTAGGTTGATCTATGTGCTCGTCCATGTTCACAACGGGCACGACAAACGGACCGACGGCGGCGGGAGTCAGATCAACCACGCGCTTGCCGTGCTGGCGCAGAATCTCATCGTGCTGAAGATGGGCCTTGGCCGAGGTGGCGTCGAACACCACGCCGATATCTTTGAACTCTGGATGTGCCACAAGACCGTCGATTCCCTTGTCGGTGGTCGCAACGCCGTGTTTGCGTGCAAGGGCTAGGCCTTCGGAGTCCGGGTCGATGCCAACCAGCACAGCGAGTTCAAGCACCTTTGAGCGCAGCAGCTTAATCATGAGGTCGGTGCCGATGTTGCCCGAACCGATGATCGCGGCTTTTACTTTTTGAGCCATAAATTCTTAATCCATTTACCTAAGAGAACTTGAGCGTCGCCGTGCCGACACCCGATAGATCCATGTGAAATTCATCGCCGGGTCGAGCGGTTTCAAGCGGCACGAGTGACCCCGAAAGAACAATATCACCTGCAGCCAGAGTTACGCCGTAGCGGCCCAACGTGTTGGCGAGCCAGGCGACGGAAGCGAGCGGTGAGCCTTGCACAGCCGCGCCAACGCCTTCACTTAGAAATTCGCCATTTTTGGTCACGCGCACCTTGAGAGCTGCGAGATCAATTCCGCGTGGATCAACCCGCTCGTCGCCGAGAGTAAAAACGCCGCATGAAGCATTGTCGGCCACCGTGTCTTGGATACGGATTTTCCAATCGGCGATGCGCGAATCCACGATTTCAAAACACGGTGCGATGGACTGGGTTGCATCCAGTACGTCTTCCATGGTTACGCCGGGGCCCTTGATGTCTTTGGCCAAAATCAAAGCGATTTCGGCTTCGGCGCGCGGCTGGATCAAGCTATCTCGGATTTTCACCGTGCCGCCGTTGGGCACATCCATGACGTTGGTTAAAAATCCGAAGTCCGGTTCACGAACATCAAGCATATCCTGCACAGCTTTGCTGGTCACGCCGATCTTCTTGCCGACGATGCGTTCGCCATCGGCAAGTCTGCGTTCGAGAAACGCCAGAGAGATTTTATAAGCGTCGTCGATGGTCAGGCCGGGAACACGAGACGTCAGCGGCGCCAGTGTTTTTTGTGAGCGCAGAGCGTTGTAAAGCTCATCGCTTAATGTATTAAGATCAATCGTATTCATGCGTCACTATTCGGCAAGGAAGTCGAGAACGGCGCGATTGAACGCATCGGCGTATTCCACCATCACCCAGTGTCCGCATTTCGCGAACAAGGTCATGCGCGCATTCGGGCAAGCGTTCACGATTTTCATAGCGCCGCTTACCGGATTGAATTCATCGTCTACACCCCAAAAGCCGAGAATTGGACAAGTCAGACTGGGCAAGTCTTCGCTCATGTCCTGAACGCGCATGGTGCTGAGAACTTCCTTGGGCTGAGTCTTCAGAACTTCCAACCGCTCGTCGATCAATTCATCAGTTGCGTGCTTGGTATCGAACAACAGAAGGCTGAGCAGGCGGCCAAGACCTTCGCGGTCAAAGCCCGTGCCGATAAAGCCGCTCACCATCTTGCGCATGGCCGGCATGCGAAAGTAAGCCCAGCGCGACTCAATGCCGCCGGGGGCCATGAGTACTAGTTTTTCGATCAACTCGGGCCGTTTTAGAGTGGTGGCCATGGCAATGCCGCCGCCGAGAGAGTTGCCGACCAAGATGCAGCGATCGATACCAAGGGTGTCGATGAACTCAAGAAACGTATCCCGGAAAAAATCGAGCACATACTGAATGTCTGCGGGTTTCGATGAGCCGCCGAAACCGATCATGTCCGGCACGATGGTCCGGTAGCCCTTCTCGGCGATGATGGGGTAGTTGAGCTTGAAATTACTGTGGCCGCTGGCGCCGGGGCCGCTGCCATGCAGGAAAATCACGACAGGACCGGTACCCATGTCCCGGTAGGTCATGGTTAGACCCGATTTGAGCTTGATTTCTTTTACTGCGGGGTAGGGGCCGGTTCCGTCGGGAGACATGGGTACCTCTTAATCTTAAGGGAGCTTGATCAGTCGTTGGCACGGGTGGCGTGACGTGCGGCGATATAGCCGAACACCATGCTGGGTCCGATAGTTGAGCCCGCGCCCGGATATTTTGTGCCCATCATCGAAGCGGCGGTGTTGCCGATGGCGTACAGACCTTCCATGACGTTGCCGTTCTTGTCGAGCACGCGGGCATTTTCATCTGTCAGCAGGCCGCCCTTGGTGCCGATATCGCCGGGATAAAGGGCAATGGCGTAGTAGGGCGCTTGCTCAATGGGGCCAATGCACGGGCTCGGCTGGTGGGTCGAATCACCATAGTAGCGGTCGTAATAACTGTCGCCCCGCTGAAAGTCCGGGTCTTTACCCGACGCGGCGTAGTCGTTGTTCTTGCGGACAGTGTCTTCCAGTCCGGCAGGGTCGACGCCGATGCTTTTGGCCAATTCCGCCAGGGTTTCGGCTTTATGCATGATGCCTTTGTGAATGCCGGGCGGAAGCGTGGAGTCCGGCATCACCGCACCCGGACCGAGAGGGCCGAAGGGATACTTGCGCCGGAACGTGTTGTCGAAAATACAATATGCCGGAACGCTGCTGGCCTCTGCTGAATGGTGTGCGCCGATGGCTGCGCCGGCTTCTAGATAAGGTGCCGCTTCGTTGGTGAAGCGTTGCCCTTTGGAGTCCACCATGACCAGGCCGGGAAGCGAGCGCTCGGCGAAAATAGCCCATGGCCGGGGAATGCCGGGCACCGGAATGACCGGAATCCACCACGCGTGCTCCATCAGGTCCGTAGCCGCGCCCGCCGCCATCCCAAGTTTGATGCCGTCGCCGGTGTTGTTGGTGTTGGATGCGCTCCAGTCGGTGGATGTGGGCTTGGGTAAATACTGATCGCGCATGGATTGATCGTGTTCAAAACCGCCAGCGCCCATGATGACGCCGGATCGTGCCTCGATGCGCATTAGCTTGCCGTCTTTTTCCACCACAGCGCCGCGCACTCGATTACCTTCAATGATCAACTCGCGCATGGGCGCACTCAGCCACACGGGAATCTTGCGGTCATTCAGCGACCAGCGGAGGCGACCGATCAGCGCATTCCCCATCGTCAGACGTCCATCGCGCTTTCCGCGCAGACGCATGGGGATGTCGAACCAGTAACGGGCCATCAGCTTGGCCATGACCTTCTGCCAGCCGGGGGCTTGGGTCAGAAGGTATTTCCCCTCGACATTGTTCATGGAGTAACGGTCCATCACCACAATGGCGTGATGAGGCATGCGCATGGTTTCAAAGTCCTTGCCCAATACGCGTGCATGCATGGGATAGGGCTCGTGGGTGCGGTAGCCGCGCTTGCCCCCCGGCAATTCGGGGTAATAATCGGAGTAGGGCTGGCATTCGAAAATAACGTGGGTGTTTTCTTCAAGAAACTTCAGCATGCGCGGCCCGAAATCGACATACGCTTCGACGCGCTTGCGGTCGGCTTTTTCTCCGACGGAGGTCAGGATGTATTCAAGCGCGGCCTCGCGCGAATCTTCTCCGCCGGCGGGACCGGACAGATGGCTATTGGGTATCCAGATGCTGCCGCCGGACATGGCCGAGGTGCCGCCGTATTGGTCACTCTTTTCAACGACCAGAACATCCGCGTTATTGGCCTGCGCAGCTATGGCCGATGTCAACGCCCCGCCGCCGGACCCAACCACCAATACATCAACAGTGTGATCGAAACTCATACGCGCCGTTCTCCCCTAAACGCCGAAGCCGCCGGCGACCGCGATCCGTTGCCCCGTGATATACGCCGCTTTGTTCGACGCCAGAAAAACGGCGGCGTGGCCGATTTCCTCGGGTTTGCCCCAGCGCTTGAGCGCAAGCAGCTTTTGCGTTTCATCCACCCATGCTTGCGGAAAGGCGCCCTGCTTAGTGAGTTCAAGAAACATGCCCGCTTCAATAACGCCGATCAGAACGGTGTTGGCGCGAATGTTGTATTTGCCTTCCTCGCGGGCGATGCCTTGAACGACAGCTTCGTTAGCGGCTTTCGGAATAACCGATAAGCCGTCCTTGTCCGGCCAGCGCAAGTGTCCGGCCGAGCCGAGGTGAACAAAAGAGCCTCCACCCTTGGCGCGCAAATGTGGCACCGCAGCCTTGACCACCCGGAAGAATCCATTGGTCTCAAGGTCCATGGCTTTCGTCCATTGTTCCGTTGAAGTCTCGGCGATGTAGACCTGCTCGGCCAAGGGCGCGGCGCCGTAGACGATGGTGTGAATGCGTCCGAACTCTTTTTCGGCGGTTTCAAGGACCGTGGACACTTGATCGGTATCGCCGACGTTCAACGCGTAAGCCGCCGACTTGCGGCCAAGCACCGTGATGTCTGCGACCACTTCGTCGGCTACATCTTTTTTTGATCTGTAGGTGAGAGCAACATTGGCGCCTGCCTTCGCGAACTCGCGGCATACAAACCGCCCGATACCGCCACTACCGCCGACGACCAGCACAGCGCCGTCGGGAAAAAGACCCTCGGTCAAAACACGCCCCCATCATTACCGGACGGTTCGGCAACGCGCTCCCGCCGATCCATCCCTATATTATTGTCGGCTTCTTTTTAGCGACGCCTAAGCCACCGCCTTGGATGCAGACTGGTTGTTCACAACCGTATGAACGCCATTCACTTTCTTGGTGAACTCTGGCGCCCGCGAACGCGGATTGTAGAACTGTTTGTACCAGGTGCGCAGTTTGTGGAACGGCCCATCGGCGGGAATCTGAAGCGGCGTTATGCAAGGGCGTTTATTGCCCCAGATTTCGAAGTCCTGCGCAAAGGCAAGGCGGCTTGATTCCTGATAGGCGCGGGCGTTGACGACATCTTCAGGCGTCGCGATCTTGTTGGGAGATTTGACCAGCAGCCCATGCCAAACCTTAACAACGCCGTCATCTATAGGCGTGTGGGTGATCAGAATTATCGAGGGATATTCGCCCTTCATCAGCGAGAGCAATACGCCCGGACCCGTGTACCACGTATCTGTTTCCAGAAGTGCGCCGCTGTCCGAGATTAAGGTGCGGTGGCCGCTACCGAAGCGCTGTACCACTACATGGTCTTTAAATTCGTTCTCGAAATAGGCGATGTCTTTGCTGCCGTGAGTCGGCGTCATGTGGGCAACGTCTACCATGTTGTCCACGATTTCTTGCGGATGAGTGGAAAGCTCACCCAGGTGATCGATTTTCCAGTGAACCCATGCCGGATCGTTCCATTCTTGAAGGAATGGGGCGTCGTAGTCGGGCGCGCTGTCTTCGGCGTCGTGCCAAGCGAAGATAACGCCCATACGCTCTTCAACGGTCCACTTCTTGATGCAGGCTGCTTTCGGGATGGCGCCGTCGGAATAGGGAATGTCGTCGCACTTGCCGTCAGGTCCATACCGCCATGCATGAAACGGGCAGCGAATGGAGTCTCCCTCAATTTGAGTGCCGTCGCGCACTACATATGAGGTGCTGTTCTTGGCTAAATGCGCGCCCATATGCGCGCAATACGCTTCCAGCATGTGTACGCGACCGCTTTTGCCGCGATAAATAACCAAGTCTTCACCGAAGAACCGGACCGCGAGGGGCTCGTCTTTCAGTTCGTCTGCGTCCGCGACCATGAACCAGCCGCGCGGGAAGGTGAATTCACCTAATCCGTAATCTTGTGTCTTTGCCATGACTCACCTCGGTTGACAGAACCTGAGTAGAATGTGCTGTTAGACCTATCGAAAAAAGCCCCATTTTGCAACGCAATATGCGATCAATAGGTGGCTCTTGTTGTCATTATTCGTTTTTATATACCTAGTCTTGCTGCGAATTGCGACATGGTATGAAGTAACGCTGAGTAAAGCAGAGGGTTGGGGGGCGACATGATAGCGACCGCGCAAGATCAGGGACTGCGAGTCGTCAAAGACAAGAGCGAGTTACACGATCTGGTGCTGACTTACTGCAGGGCTTGCGACCGGCGCGACTATGCGCTGTTGCGCAGCCTCTATCACGATGACGCGATCGACGATCACGGCGATATGTTCTGCGGACCGGTGGACGATTTTGTGGCTTGGCTGCCAAATGTGCTTGAGAGCTTTGAGGCCACAGTCCACAGCATTTCCAATGCGTTGTTCGTGGTCGATGGCGATACGGCCGAGGGTGAGATTTATACCCAGGCGTATCACCGGACGCCCGCACCGGATTCTCAGGAAATCATCATCGGCGGACGGTATCTGGATCGCTACGAGCGCCGCGACGGCATATGGCGTTTTATTCACCGTTCACTGGCCTGCGATTGGTGTGATGTCCGGGCGGTTAATGTGAAAGCTTATGAACAGTTTGCCGCCGGTGCGCCGCGCGGGCGGACGGATAAAGACGATCCTTCGTACAAGCTCTTGATGCTGGCGGGATTGAAAAATTAACGAGATGGAATTGGATTAGAAGCTAAGAAGGGACTCAAACATGGGCAGTCTGGACGAAAAAATCGCGCTGGTTACCGGCGCGGGGCAGGGCGTTGGGCGCGGTATTGCTTTGGCGTTGGCGAAGGAGGGGGCGTCCATCGCTGTAACCGGGCGCACCAAAAGCAAATTGGATAAGGTTTGCGGCGAGATCAAAGCCGCCGGCGGAAAGGCAGAGCCCATCGCCTGCGATGTTTGCAAGCTGGACGATGTAAATGCCGCTGTCGCGCGCACGGTCGAGGTTTTCGGCGGGCTCGATATTCTGGTCAACAACGCTTACGAAGGCGCTTTCGGCCCCTTGCTCTCGGTGGACGACGAGAAGTTTCAACTTGGGTTTTTTGCAGGCCCAATCGCGACCTTCCGGTTTATGAAAGCTGCCTATCCCCATCTTAAGGCTCGCGGCGGGGGTGATATCATAAACTTGGGAACGTCCGCCGCTGTGCGCTGGGACATGAGTAATTACGGGCCTTATGGTGCGGCTAAGGAAGGCATTCGGGTTCTCACGCGCACGGCTGCGGCCGAATGGGGCGGCGACGGCATTCGGGTCAACACGATTGCGCCGCACGCCAATTCTCCGGCTCTTGCGGCCTGGACCGAGGCGAACCCTGAAGAGTCCAAAGCTTTTGTCGCGACCATTCCGCTGAAGCGCATCGGTGATTGCGAGGAAGATATCGGACGCTTTGTTGTTTTGCTTCTGCGACCTGAATCTAGTTACATCACCGGCGCGACGATTCCGCTCGACGGCGGTCAGGCCCGATTTGGATAAAATGAAATGCGGCCTGAAGGCTGCTCTAGGGAGGCACATCTAAATGTCTAAAGATACGAATTGCGTGGCTGTCGTGACCGGCGCGAGCCGCGGTGCGGGTAAGGGAATTGCCATCGCCCTCGGCGAGAAAGGTGCGACAGTCTATGTGACCGGCCGCACCACAAAGGAAGGTCAGTTCTTCCTTCCCGGCACGGTTTACGAGACCGCCGAGCAAGTCACCGCCGCCGGCGGCAAAGGTATCCCGGTTATTTGTGATCACGGCGACGACGCCCAGGTCAAAGCGCTGTTTGAGCAGGTAGAAAAAGAAGCGGGACGCCTCGATATTCTGGTGAACAACGTGGCCCTCATCCATGATGATTTGATTAAGCCCGGCGGATTTTGGGAAAAGTCCATCGACATGGCCGATATTCTTAATGTCGGTTTGCGCAGCCAGTACATCGCCAGTTTTTATGCCGCGCCGCTGATGGTTAAGCAAAAGCGCGGCTTGATTGTGTTCACGTCGTCGTTTGGCTCGGTCTGCTACATGCACGGCCCGGCCTACGGTGCGCAGAAGGCCGGTGTTGATAAATTCGCCGCTGACATGGCCGTTGACCTTAAAGAACACAATGTCGCGGCAGTCTCGATTTGGATGGGACCACTTTGGACTTCGCGCACCGAGTGGGCGTCGAAGGAACGGCCCGAGCAATACGGCGAATTCATGAAGATTGCTGAAACTCCGGAATTCACCGGCCGTATCATTCATGCGCTCTATAACGATCCGAAGCTGATGGATGTCTCCGGGCAAACCTTGATCGGCGCGGAAGCAGGCGAGAAATACGGGATTAAGGATAAGGACAAGCAGCCACCGTCTTACCGCTCTGCCTTGGGCGAGCCTCGCATCCCCCACCCCGCCATCGTGCGTTGAGGAGATATCTATGACTGCAACCGTTGAAGATTTAGCGCGCCGTCTTCAGGCACTTGAAGATAAAAACGAGATCAAGGAGTTAAAGTCGCGGTACCTGCGCGGCTGTGACCGGCAGCTTCCCGAGATGGTGCGTGATTGCCTTGATCCCGATGGATGTGTGATTGAGTTTGAGGGGTTCCCGCCGTTCAAGGACCGAGACTCCTTCGTGAAGGTCTATCAGGAAATGGGCTGCCGTCCCGGCGTGATGGACATGCATCATGGCCAGAATCCCGACATCGAATTGACTGGCCCGGATACAGCCAAAGCGAAATGGGATTTGTATTTCTACAATATCGATCTGGGCGCAAAGACCATGGTGCAGATGTCATGCGAATACGACGACGAATATGTGAGGAAGAATGGCCGCTGGTGGATTTCGAAAACGGCAACCAAACGGTATTCGTTCATCATGCAGCAGGTCGGCGACGATGGTAAACCCACTGTCGTTGCGCTCGGTGATCCGGATAAATCACCCATAAGCAAGAAAGCGGATTAGGTGGAACTGGTCGTGGTTTTGCTAATTCTGTCCAATGTGAACCACTGGGGCCAATAATATTTCCTTGATCAATCCCTTTTCGATTGTGAAACGTTCGGCCACATAGAACGAAGGTTTGCTGGGATCGTTTTTGAGATAGCCGTCGTAGACGATCCAGGCTTGATTGCCATCTACGCTCCAGTGGCGGTTCTTGATGGCTGCAATCACGGACGTGCCAGTGCTGCTTTTCATTTTTGCTGCTGCGCCCGGCTGATGATCCGGTAGCGTGCCAAGGCCATGGCGTGAAATGTCGTCGGCCAGCAGCATATCGGCCATGGGTGTCGTGTTTTCTTCTCCGTTCACATAAGTGCTGGCAATGGCGATAACGCACTCCCGCTGAGCTTCAAGAGGCAGCGAGACATCGCCATGCTTGGCGAAATGGTGAGAGCAATAAAGTGCATCGCTATAGTCCGTATCGGCTGCCCAGGCTTGCGCAACGGTGGCAAGCAATATGAAGACTCCTATAACCAACTGGCGTGTCATCGTAGATTCCTCCCCATACACAGCGATCTTACACGAGTTGGGGTAAATTCAATCGCGTAATGGAATTGACCCAGTGGCGACGAAGGTGCCATCTTCTTGCAGGTAAATCATATAAGACGCGTATCATGGTGCAACTGGCAGAGCGCATTTCATCACAGCCGCTGACGATTCCCCATGTCCTACGGGCTGCGGCTTTGCGCCGTCCGGATAAGGTGGCGATCGAGGGCGAGGACGGAGTTCACGTCACGTTTTCAGAGCTGCTGGAGAGGTGCGAACGTGCGGCTGCTGCGTTCCTCGCCAATGACCTCCAGCGCGGAGACCGGGTTTGCATCTGGGCGCCGAACAGTACGTCGTGGATTGTCGCTGCCATAGGGGCACAACTCGCGGGGGGTGTGCTGGTACCGGTCAATACACGGTTCAAGGGCCCGGAAGCTGCGTACATAATTAGTCGAAGCGGCGCGCGGTTTCTATTTTCTGCCGGAAATTTCCTCGGCACGGATTATTTTGCGCTCCTCAAAAACCAATCCCTTCCGAACCTGAAGATACAGGTTTCACTGGATAGCGTGGGGTCAGACGCAGAGTCATGGGACGATTTCCTAAAGTCTGGTGCAAACGTGAGCGACGAAAAGCTCAACCAGACTTTTGGGGTATTGAACGGCGATGATCTCAGCGACATCCTGTTCACATCCGGTACAACCGGTCACCCGAAGGGGGCCATGTGCACCCACGCGCAAGTGATAACCACTTTTCAAACCTGGGCCGATTACGTCGGTCTGCATGAGGGTGATCGCTACCTCATCGTCAATCCGTTCTTTCATACCTTCGGGTACAAGGCAGGGTGGGTAGCTTGCCTTCTAACAGGCGCGACGATGTTGCCGCACGCGGTGTTCGACGCGGACACCGTTCTTCTTCGTATCGAAAAAGCAAAAGTCACAGTGTTGCCTGGTCCGCCGACCCTCTACCAATCAATGCTGTCGAGCCCCCAATTTAAAGACGCGGATATTTCCTCGCTACGAATGGCGGTGACCGGCGCTGCTTCGGTGCCTTTGCGGTTGGTCGAGCAGATGCGCAGTGACCTTGGCTTCGAAACAGTGCTCACCGCTTACGGCCTGACCGAGACCAACGGCGTGGTGAGCATTTGTTCAGCCGCCGACAGTGCCGAACAAATCGCTCGCACCAGCGGGAAGGCGGTTCCGGGCGTCGAGGTCCGCTGCGTTGATGCGAGCGGCCAAAATGTTTCCGCCGGTGAGCCTGGTGAAATTCTTGTGCGCGGATACAACGTCATGAAGGGTTATTTTGATGATCCCGTTGCAACCGCCGAGGCCATAGATTCTGAAGGGTGGCTCAAAACCGGCGATATCGGGGTTATAGATGGCGATGGCTACATCCGCATCACCGACAGGGCGAAGGACATGTTCATTGTCGGCGGCTTCAATTGCTACCCTGCTGAAATCGAAGAACTCATCCTCAATAATTCCAATGTGGCCCAGGTTGCAGTCGTAGGGGTTCCGGATGCGCGCATGGGTGAGGTCGCCAAAGCCTTCGTTGTGCGGCGCGCTGGTGCGGATATCAGCGAAGCCGGTCTCATCGCATGGTGCCGCGAGACTATGGCTAACTACAAGGTGCCGCGCAGTATCGAATTCATGGACACCTTGCCTGTCACTGCGTCGGGCAAGGTGCAACGGTTTGCTCTAAGGGAGGGAAGTGCAAAATGATTCTTAAAGATAAAGTCATCATCATCAGCGGCGTTGGTCCAGGCATGGGCCGCCAGCTTGCTTTAATGGTCGCCGCTGAAGGCGCGAAACTTGCCATCGGCGCGCGGTCGCAGGATTTTCTCGACTCGTTGTCGAAGGAGATTAAGGCGGCGGGCGGCGATGTTGTTGCCGTACGCACCGATGTCAAATCCGCCAAGGATTGCGAAGGACTAGTGGGCGCGGCCGTGAAGGCATTCGGACGGGTCGATGGGTTGGTGAACAGCGCCTACGCCATGGGAGCATTTGAGTTGTTTGACGGCGGCAATCTGGATGTTTGGCGCGATGCGATGGACGTCACGTGCTTCGGCGCTTTGCGTATGGCTCAGGCCGCACTGCCGCACCTCAAGAAAAATGGTGGATCTATCGTTAATATCGGCAGCATGGTCACTCGCAAACCACTCGCCTACCAGGCGCCGTACCAAATCGGCAAGGCAGCCCTGCAAGCCGCTTCAAAACAACTGGCCGTGGAACTCGGACAGTTCAACATTCGCGTGAACACAACCATCATCGGCTGGATGTGGGGCCCCTCGGTGGAGGGCTTCTTCCAGACACAGGAGAAGGAACAAGGCACGCCGGTCGAGGATCAAATCAAGGCGGTCGCGGCAAACATTCCTCTGGGCCGAATTCCGCCGGACGCGGAATGCGCGCGCGCTGTTGTGTTTTTCCTGTCTGATTATTCCAGCGTCGTGACCGGCGCGACCCTCGACGTCAACGGCGGCGAAGTCGTCGCCCCGTAAACAACACACGCTACATTTAAGAAAAGGGAGGCACTACTAATGGCACTCAGACTTGAAGACATTGAATTGATCAAACAACTCAAAGGCCGGTACTTTCGCTCGATTGACACCGCCGATAAGGATGCGCTGACCGATATGTTCATCCCCGACGCTCGCATTTGTTATTTCGGCGGCACTTACGAATTCGAGGCGGAAGGGCGAGATAACATCGTCGGCGCGCTGACGGCGGCGTTCCACGACCAATTCGCCTCTATTCACAACGGTCACTGTCCGGAAATCGACGTGCTGTCCGACGATCGCGCCGAGGGCATTTGGTATTTGCAAGACTGGTCTCTGGATTTGAATACGAAAATATCCACTCACGGCGCGGCAATTTACCGCGACAAATACGTGAAGGTGGACGGTAAATGGAAGATTAAGGAGTCCACATACTCGCGTATTTACGAGCAAGTGGACGAGTTGAAGGAACTACCGAACATCACGGCACGGGTTTTGGCAGGTAACGTGAAAGTGCCTGAAAGAAAGCCGTGGTAGGTTATCGGAACTAACCAAGCTGAACGCAGCGGGGTAGGGCTCTGCCGCGTAGAGCGTTACTTCAGGATAAGGTGATCTGGCGCCGGCGTGATAGACGACGCCAGATCATGTATCCTCACTAAGCCAGATCGAAACGGTCCAAGTTCATAACCTTGGTCCACGCCGCCACGAAGTCATGCGTAAACTTCTCTTTGGCATCGGTCTGGGCATAAACCTCACTCAACGCCCGCAGCTGCGAGTTTGACCCGAATACGAGGTCCACACGCGTCCCGGTCCATTTAGCTTGGCCGGTTTTGCGGTCGCGGCCTTCAAACACATCGGCGGAATCCGAGACCGGCTTCCAGACGGTATCCATATCCAGCAGGTTGACGAAGAAGTCGTTGGTCAGTTGACCGGCCCGCTGTGTGAAAACCCCGTGTTTGGAAGCGCCGACGTTGGTACCCAGCACACGCAATCCACCGACAAGCACCGTCATCTCAGGGGCGCTGAGAGTCAGTAACTGCGCTTTGTCGATCAGCATGTCTTCCTCAGCCACGACATAGGCTTTTTTCTGGAAGTTGCGGAAACCATCGGCTTCCGGTTCCAGCACGGCGAACCCTTCAACATCGGTCTGTTGCTGTGAAGCATCGGTGCGGCCCGGCGTGAACGGAGCCTCTACTGTTTGTCCCGCGTCTTTGGCAGCCTTTTCAACTGCCGCATTGCCGCCAAGAACGATGAGATCAGCCATCGAGACTTTCTTGCCGCCACTTGCTGCGCTGTTGAAGTCTTTCTGGATACTCTCAAGCTTCGCCAAAACCTTGCGGAGTTGCGCGGGCTGGTTGACGTCCCAGTCCTTCTGCGGGGCAAGGCGCACGCGTGCACCATTAGCACCTCCCCGATTATCGGACCCGCGGAAGGTCGAGGCAGAAGCCCAGGCCGTGGACACCAATTCACTCACCGTCAGGCCGCTGGCCAGAATTGTCGCTTTAAGAGCGGCGGCATCCTTGGCATCAATCAGCGGATGACTCGCCGCTGGAATCGGGTCTTGCCAGATCAGATCCTCTTTCGGCACTTCAGGTCCGAGGTAACGGGCTTTGGGCCCCATGTCGCGGTGAGTGAGCTTAAACCATGCACGCGCGAAGGCATCGGCAAAGGCTTCCGGGTTTTTGTGAAACCGCCGCGAGATCGGTTCGTAAATTGGGTCGAAGCGCAGCGATAAATCGGCCGTCGTCATCATTGGCGGATACTTCTCGGACGGATCATGTGCACCGGGAATAAGATGCTCGGACTTTATGTTCTTCGGAGTCCACTGATGAGCGCCTGCTGGGCTCGTGGTCAATTCCCACTCATACCCGAACAACATGTCGAAATAGCCGTTGTCCCACTGCGTCGGATTCGGCTTCCAGGCACCTTCAATGCCGCTGGTGGTCGTGTCACTCCCTTTGCCGGTACCGAGTTTATTGATCCAACCCAAACCCTGTTCTTCAATCGGTGCGGCTTCGGGTTCCGGCCCGACAAGTTTTGGATCGCCCGCGCCGTGCGATTTACCGAACGTGTGGCCGCCGGCTACCAAGGCTACGGTTTCCTCATCGTTCATGCCCATGCGTCCGAAGGTTTCGCGGACGTCACGGCCTGATGCGACCGGATCGGGTTTGCCGTCGGGGCCTTCGGGATTTACATAAATCAAACCCATTTGTACGGCCGCCAGCGGGTTTTCCAACTCACGGTCACCACGATAACGCTTATTTCCCAGCCACTCGGTTTCCGCGCCCCAATAAATATCTTCCTCGGGTTGCCAAATGTCTTTGCGACCGGCGCCGAACCCAAAGGTTTTGAATCCCATGGACTCCAGCGCCACATTGCCCGTCAGAATCATAAGATCAGCCCAGGAAATCTGATTGCCGTATTTTTGTTTGATGGGCCATAGCAGACGGCGCGCCTTATCAAGGTTGCCGTTATCAGGCCAACTGTTCACCGGCGCAAAGCGTTGATTGCCTGTGCCGCTGCCTCCACGGCCATCGCCAGTCCGATACGTGCCTGCGCTGTGCCATGCCATGCGGATAAAAAGGCCGCCGTAGTGGCCCCAATCGGCAGGCCACCACTCTTGGGAGTCGGTCATCAAGGTGCGTAAATCTTTCTTGAGCGCAGCATAATCCAGCTTCTTAAAGGCCTCGGGGTAGCTGAAGTCCTGGTCCATTGGGTTCGAGGCAGGCGAGTGCTGATGCAAGATGTTGAGATTGATCTGACCCGGCCACCATCTGGTGTTGGACGGGCCGCCATCGGCGGTCGAACCCATTCCGGCATGAGGTGATGGAGCTCCGCCGCCAGACGATTGTGCGGCAGCCCCTAAAGGGCGAGTTGCAGTGGCAGCGGCGAGGGCAGTCGTTGCGGCGAGTAGACCACGGCGGCTGGTCCCAGATTGGCCCCCGGATTGGCCCCCGGATTGTCCCATGGAGAAGGGGCATTTTGACTGAGTCGACATTTCTTTCTCCTTGAATTCAATTAAATTTCCTTGCTGGCATCAGGCGGAAGACCCTGCGTCAGCAGAATTCGACAGCCGAGGCGAATACATGCCCAAGCCTCAACTCCGAATCAGATTAGAATTATTCTAATTAAAGAGAAAGGGGTTTTTTTAGATTCCGAGAAAATGGCCGTCCAGCGGGTTGTTCCCCAGCTCATGCGTGACCATTCTTGTCAATCAGGCGCCTATGGCGAGGCTGTACGATTAAGGGCTCCTCATATTCATGTATTTGAAATCGGGCGAACGCCCTGACGGAACCTCGAACATCACCGCCTATGTTCAGGTCAGAACCCCGTTTAATTTAATGAGGAGGCAGAATAATGGTGTGGCGGTAGGTGACGAAGATGGGCGCCGGTAGAGCCTATACGTGGTGACGGCAAAATGCGTCTCGTTCAGATAAAACTAATCTTGATATAGATCGGTCCCTCTTCAAATTTAAAAAAGGGCGTGTTTACAGGCAACCCGTCGAAATTAAACCAACAGTTTGAAATTTTTACGGACTGTCTAGCTGACGGATCTTAGTATCGATTTCTCAGTAGTACGTATAATCGTCACCTCCGGCACGCCATTAGTACTCGGCGAACATCCTGCGTATCTCGGCCAGATCGGTTGTTTGCGTCAGCGCGAGCATTAACAAAATACGCGCTTTCTGCGGATTGAGATTGTCGGCAGGAACGAGCCCCATCTTATCGTGCTCAGTCGTGGCGATTACACGGCCGCTGCCGGTTCGACTCGCCCGTACCAGGACAGGCTTCGATCTTTCCATGTCAGAGAGGTCTGCAATGGCAGTCTTCTCAAATTTGGAAAGTTCTCCGCCGCCCGTTCCGGCGAAGACGATGCCTTTACTGCCGGCTTTCACTAACGCTTGGAGCAATTCTCCTCTCGGCTGAATATAGGAATAGAGCACGTCAACAGCAGGCAATTCTTTTAAATCTCTGACATCAAACTCTGTATTTACCGTGTGCCGCTTGGTCGAAGCGCGATAGAACGCAACCTTGTCTTCATCCACATAACCGAGAAAACCAAAATCCGGGGCGCGGAATGTCTCGACGCGGAAGGTGTTGGTTTTGGTTGTTTCCCGGGCACCATTGATCTCGTCGTTGAGTACAATCAACGCGCCTTTGCCGCGCGCTTCTGGTGCGCTAGCCACGCGCACGGCATTCAATAAATTGAGAGGGCCGTCAGCGCTGATCGCGGTCGAAGGCCGCATCGACCCAACGATCACAACCGGCTTGTCGGATTTTACAGTGAGATTCAGGAAATAGGCGGTTTCTTCAAGGGTATTGGTTCCGTGCGTCACTACTGCGCCCGTAACATCGGAGTCGGACAGAGTTTCATTGATACGCCGCGATAACGTCAGCAAGTTTTCAGTGGTCAAATCAGAACTGTTTACGTTGACGACTTGCTCGACATGGATGGTGGCAACCTTGGCAAGTTGGGGGACGCCCTTAACCAGATCATCGCCGGTGACTTTACCGGCTTTGTAGTTTGAAAAATCGGTGGGCGAGGAGCCCGTGCCGGCAATGGTGCCGCCGGTGGAAAAGACCCAAACCACGGGCAGGTCGCTGGGCGGCGCGTCGGCTGCGGTGACGGGAAGAGTGAGAGCCATGCAAATACCTAAAGCCGCGCCAACGTTAATCCATACGGATCGAAATGCCGCATTATAAGATTGAATAAACCCATAAATTACGCCGCTTATATGCCGTCGTACACCGAGCATGTTGTTTAGCTCCTTTTTTATGGGCCACCCTTTAAATAGACGGGAACTTTAGACGAGCCACTATTGTTGGACCAGACCTGCCGCATGTCGTCCCGCGCGGCGACCGAAGTAGGTGGACTCGCCAATGCAAGTGCCGCTGGCGTACCCAATGCTGTCTTGAGCAATAGTCGAGGCGCAGGCCCCCGCCGCATAAAGGCCTCGCACCGGCTGATCCTTTGTGTTCAGCACTTCACCGTCTTTAGAAACCTTCAACCCGCCCAAGGTGAAGCCCATGTAGGTCGCCTTACCAACGCTGCAATCAAGCGCGGCATAAGGTGGGTTATCGAGCGGCTGGAGCCACTCTTTTATTTTGTGGAAGGTGGGGTCGTCACCCTTTGCGGCGTTTGCGTTGTAAGCGGCAATGGTTTTTTGCAGCGCGCCGGTGGTGATACCTAAGCCCTTTTCCATGTCGGTTACCGTTTCCCACGCATCGATCAGCGGCTGGCTGCCGAACTCGGGGCGCTCGAAGATTGCGTTGTCGCAAATGAGATACGCAATACCGCCGGGCTGGCGGAACGACGCGGTGCATGAACGTCCGTGATAGGAATCTTCGTTGATAAATCTTTGCCCGTCCTTGTTGACCAAAATGCCCTTCAGCAAGCTTGCGGGCGGATAGAACGGCGCGGTGATCAGCGCGCCGATGTAGCCGGTGGTGCCGCCTGCGCTGAGGCCAAGGTCGATGCCAGAGCCGTCGGCGTAAGGTGCGCCCACAACGGTCACTTTGTCGTCGGATAGTTCCGGGCTGTATTTTTTCGCCATTTCTTTGTTTTCGCCGAAGCCGCCGGTGGTCAGCATCACGCCGCGTTTTGCGTGAGCTGTTTTTTCTTCGCCGAATTGTTTGTAGCGGACGCCGGTCACGCGGCCGGTGTCGTCCTGAATAAGCGCCAGAACGCGCGCGTCGCATTCTATGCGCGCCCCGGCAGCACGGGCGCGATCCGCTAACGTGTGGGCAAGGTGAAACCCACCTTCACCCAGTTTGCCTTCGCCGGTGGGGACAAATACTTTATGGCCGCGAGGTGCGGGCTTTGCTTTTTCATAATAAGGCCAGGCCTTCTCATTACCGGACCACGCGAGACCATCCTTGGTTGGATGCTCAAAGTGCTTGTGCGGATAGAAACTGTCGTCGAAGGTCACGCCTTGGGCTTCGAGCCATTCGAAATGGGTGACGCTATCATCGCAATATAGTCTGATCTTCTCCTCATCCGGCTCGGGGGTGGAGGCCATAAGAAACTTGAACATTTCCTCGGCGGTGTCCTCAAAACCGACATGTTTTTGAACCCGGGTGCCGCCGCCCAGATATACAAAGCCCCCCGAGTAAGCGGTCGAACCGCCTCCAGCCGATGCGCGCTCTAAAACGAGGACGTCTGCTCCCTGCGCACGGGCCTCTATGGCTGCAGAAGCCCCCGCCGCGCCCAAGCCGACTATGATGACATCCGCGCTCTGTGCCTCCTTTTCCAGGCTGTCAGCCATATCGCTCTCCCCTCCAAGGCTATGATCTGTATATGTTTATTTACGTCGCCCTACGGTCCCGCCGCCTCACAGAGTAAACGGGGCGCGAAGTCGATTATATAAGCGCTCGCCAATATGGCGAATTCGCAAAAAAAGAGGCCCTAAAAAAACGAATAATCATACTGAGACACCCAATGGTTACATGCTTTGCATTGCTGAGGCGTGGGTTTTTCGATATTTTCTAATCGCTTCAGGTGCCTTGAGGTGCCGGAGACCGAAAGGTCGTATTTGGCCTATTTGATGTTCTCCGGTGTCATTCAAGGCCATATGCGGATCGCTTGGGAGGGTGGCGCATGAAAGTCTTACGCCGAGAATTACATGTTGGTGGATTTACCGCCGGTTCAATGGCACTTCTTTTGATATCCACTCCCGTGGCCTATGCCCAAGCCGATGGCCGGACTTTCGGATTCCTGGCGTGGGATTTCAACTACGCGTCGGCCGAAGCGACTCCCGAGGCATGTCCTGATGGTCTCAACACAGGCGCGCGCGAGCTTTACCTTGAAGATTTGCCGGATGCGGAACGCGAGCGGCTCGCGGCCCCTGAAAATGGGCGAGAGTTGGGGCAGCTTGTGGGCCGTCGTGGAAACCTGAATGCGTGTAGCAACCCCACAGAATTTAAAAATTACGGACTTAAAACTTATCAAAGCAAAGTTCACCATGGCCTCAATCTTGATGGCATGGGCACAACAACTGCCAAAACAGCGGCGCCGAACACCTGCGGCCATCCCAACTTCACCGGATTCGATGGTGAGCCCGGCATCGATAACCAAATGGGACGCGCTGTTGGTTGTACCCGCGCCTATATGGCCGGGGGCGATTTCGACAACACGACACCCGCGACGTTGAAAGACGGATCTTACTCCGTGTTGATCGAGTTGAGCGATGTTGACGACAAGCTCAATGACGATGACATCACGGTCGGTTTTTATTCGGGTACGGGATCTGTGATGCTTGATCCCGCCGGTGAAATCTTGCGGTATCAAAGTTTAACCGTGCACCCCGACCAGCGCTTTCACAATGTCACCAAGGGCAAAATCGTGAACGGTGTTGTCACAACAGAGCCGTTTGACCTGCATCTCGAAGTTCATCAGCAAGTCATTCACAGCGAACATTGGATTCGCGATGCCCGGTTCAAGGGCGAGCTTTTGGCTGATGGCGGACTTAAGGGCATTGTGGGCGGGTACTATGATTTGGAGCAGCGCTGGGAGCATGTGGTGCATGCCAGCGTCATCACGTCCATTCTGACCGGCTACAACTGTCCGGGCCTGTATCAGACGCTGAACGACTTCGCGGATGGATTCCCGGACCCGGAAACCGGCAAATGCACGGCAATCTCTAGTGCGATGCGGGTTGGGGCGATTCCCGCTTTTGTGATCCATACGCCGGCGGAAACAGAAACGGCTCAGGCCGAGTAAGGCAGCCGCAAACGAAACCGCAAATGAAGCAAAGTGTAGGACGATAGTTTGATCGCTTTTCAAAATATAAAACGGATCAGTGTCGCCGCTATCGCGGCCATTACAGCGTGTACTGTGGTGGGATGTGCAGTGCCGTCCGATACCGCCAAGGATGGCGCAGTGGTGGAAGTTGCGACGGATGGCGGTCCGCCGACGGTGCGCCGCTTAACCGCCGAGCAATACCGTCAAAGCATCGCCGACATCTTCGGCGAGGATATCACAGTCGCCGGGCGGTTCGAGCCCGACGTGCGCGCTGAAGGGTTGATCGCGGTCGGCACCGCGCAGGTGACCGTCACCCCGTCCGGTTTCGAGCAGTACAACAGCATCGGCCGTAATATCGCCGCGCAAACCGTAAGCGAAGAGCATCGTGACCGGCTGGTCCAATGTGTACCCGCATCTATTGGCGAGGCGGACGATGTTTGCGCCCGCGAGGTTCTCGGGCGTATTGGGCAGTTATTATACCGACGCTCGCTCACGGACAGGGAACTCGATACTCAGGTGGCGGTCGCGCGTGCGGCTACGGCGGAACTCGACGGATTTTACGAAGGACTGGAGTTTGCGCTCGCGGGGTTGCTGGTTGCCCCCGAGTTTCTGTTCCGGGTCGAGACCGCTGCACCGAATGGCCGCGAACTTGAGGCCTATTCCAAAGCAACGCGACTCAGCTTCTTTCTCTGGAACGCGCCGCCCGATGCCGAACTGCTCGATGCCGCCGCGCGCGGCGATTTGGATACGAGCGATGGTTTGACGGCGCAAGTGGAACGGCTCATGACCTCGCCCCGCGTCACCGACGGCGTGCGCGCGTTCTTTGCCGATATGCTGGGGTTCGAGGAATTCGACGAGTTGGCCAAGGATTCGACCATCTATCCGGCGTTTAGTCTCAAGGTCGCCAACGATGCCAGAGAACAAGCGCTACGCACTATCACCCACCACTTGATCGACCTGCAAGGCGATTACCGGGGTTTGTTCACCACGCGCCAGACTTTTATGACCCGCGCCCTCGGGGCTGTTTATCGTGTCCCGGTTGCCACCGAAAACGGCTGGGAACCCTACGAATTCGCGCCGGATGATCCGCGCGCCGGGATTGTTACCCAGATAGGCTTTGTGGGCCTGCATTCACACCCGGGCCGCAGTTCGGCGACCTTGCGCGGAATGGCGGTGCGCGAACTTCTCATGTGCCAGAAAGTACCGCTGCCGCCCAACGACGTTGATTTCTCTGTGGTTCAGAACACCGATAATCCGGTTTACAAAACCGCGCGGGAGCGCCTCACCGCGCACCGGTCCGAACCCATGTGCGCGGGCTGTCACAAGATCACCGATCCCATTGGCCTTGCCCTTGAAAAATTCGATGGTCTCGGCCAGTTCCGGGAAACAGAAAATGGCGTGGCGATTGATACGAGCGGCGAGCTGGAAGGGAAGTCCTTCCGCAACGCCGTGGAATTGGGCGAGGTTTTGAGCGGCGTGTCGGCGACGGTGT
The DNA here is from genome assembly GCA_963976395.1 of uncultured Rhodospirillaceae bacterium. Classification (GTDB taxonomy): domain Bacteria; phylum Pseudomonadota; class Alphaproteobacteria; order Rhodospirillales; family Rhodospirillaceae; genus UBA11612. The sequence continues at coordinate 41,476 of CAXBLG010000004.1, read as the reverse complement.
CGTGCGTCGTTGATAATGTGTACCGCTATGCGGTCGGCCGGATGCTCGCGCCGAGTGAAACAGCATGGCGTACCCAGCTGATCGCTGATTTTGCCGAAAACGGCTACAATTTCACCTACATGCTACGCCGCATCGCCCTAAGTCCGGCGTTTTACCGGGTCGGTGAGGCGGGCGAGATCCAACACACCAATATGCGTCATCCGGCGACTGAGTTAACCCCACAGGAGAACAGGTCATGATCTCTTCCATAAATAGGCGGACGGTCCTTCGCGGCATGTTGGGAGGCTCGGCGATTACGGTCGCGCTGCCGTTCCTCGACTGTTTCCTTAACACCAACGGCACAGCCCTTGCGTCGGGTGCGCCCATGCCGGTGCGCTTCGGCACATGGTTCTGGGGCTGCGGCATGACCCCGTTCCGCTGGACGCCCACCACGGAAGGCCGTGACTATGAAATCGGCGACGAATTGAAGGCCATCGCGCCTTTCAAGGATCAAGTCTCCGTTCTCAGCGGCTTTGGTGTCAGCCTCGACGGCAAAACAAATATCCCGCACATAAGCGGGGCTCTCGGTCTGCGGACGGGCCTAGCCCCTGATTCACGGACCTCGGACATCCCCAGTGTAGATATGCTGATCGCCGAGCAGATCGGCAAGGACTCACGCTTTCGCTCTCTCGAAATGGCCGCGACGGGCAATCCGCGCGACAGCTACAGCTTCCGCGGCGCAGGCGTCGTGAATCCCAGCGAGGAATCACCGATCGCTTTGTATCAGCGGATTTTTGGACCGGAGTTTCAGGATCCGAATGCTGCGAATTTCACACCCGATCCGCGGGCGATGGTGCAAAAAAGTGTTCTTTCGACCGTTGCCGATCAACGCGCAGATTTAATGAAAAAAGTCGGTGCTGCGGATCGTGCGCGGCTCGATCAGTATTTTACGTCCCTGCGTCAGATCGAGCAGCAGTTCGCCCTTCAGCTCGAAAAACCGCCGCCGGCCGAGGCCTGCGTTGTGTCGGCCGCGCCTGAGGAAAGCGAAGTCGGGACGGATATTCGCGATGCGCGCCGCAATCACAAACTGATGGCCGAGATTCTGGCGATGGCACTGGCCTGCAATCAAACCAAAGTCTTCAACGTGGTGTTTTCGGACTCAGCGTCCAGTCTGCGTCAAGCCGGCCGTGCAACAACGCACCATCAGCTTACGCATGAAGAGCAGATCGACGAGGCGCTCGGCTATCAGCCGGAGGCCACGCACTTCATCGAAGAAAGCATGGCGGCGTGGGGCGAGTTCGTTGGCGCCATGTCCGGCCTGAGAGAGGGCGATGGCATATTGCTCGACAACACCCTGGTCTTCGCTCACTCGGATACCGAATACGCGAAAACCCACAACGTCGTGGGTATCCCGGTGATGCTCGCGGGCAAAGCAGGCGGCCGTGTAAAATCCGGCATTCACGTTAAAGGCAACGGAGATCCCATCACCCGCATCGGTCTGACCCTGCAGCAGCTTATGGGCGTGCCTGTAGATAAGTGGGGCACCAAGTCGATGATAACGTCGAAATCCGTCAGCGAGATTATCGCATAAGTTCGTTCGTGATTTGCGGAGGCTTCGGCCCACCCGTCGCCCAATCGAGAAGCTGGACCGTATGTACAATCGGTATGTGTGTGGCTGTACGCAACTGAGTCATGCAACCGATATTGTCAGAAGCGATTACGTCGGGCGCGGTACGTTCCAGGGTGGCTGTCTTGCGATCTCTTAGCTGGGCAGCAATATCCGGCTGGTGAATGTTGTAGGTTCCTGCCGAGCCGCAACACAGATGACTCTCCGCTGGCTCAACCACCTCAAACCCGGCGTCCCTTAGAAGCCTCTGTGGCCCTGCGGTGATTTTTTGGCCGTGCTGCAGCGAGCATGCGGACTGATAGGCAATGCGCAGCGACCCCGGCTTGGCGGCGTTTTCGATTCCCAAATTCGCGATAACCTCGGAGATGTCCTTGGCGATTGCCGAAACCCGTTCGGCATCGCGCGCCAGCACAGGGTCATTCCGAAACATATGTGCGTAGTCTTTAACCATCGTCCCGCAACCAGACGCATTGGTGATGATGGCATCTAGCCCGTCCGCGTCCATCTCGCGTACCCATGCCCGGATATTTGTCGCCGCGAAGGTGTGGCTGCGATCAGTCATGCCCATGTGATGGGTAAGGGCGCCGCAACAGCCCGCGCCTTTTGCCACCACCACCGCGGCGCCGTGACGCCTCAAAAGGCGGATTGTGGCTGCGTTGATTTCAGGGTCCAGCACGCGCTGCGCGCAGCCGGTCAGGAGGGCGACCCGCATGCTGCGAGCGCCTTGGGCCGGAAAGACCTGCGGGGCATCTTGAGCAGAGGGTGCAGGTATCACTCTTGGCGAAAGCCTCACCATGGCGCGCAGTCGTTTAGGCAAAGCCCATGCCATCGGTTTTGCCAGCCATGACGCAAGGATCGCCACTCGGAACCGGTTTGGATGCGGCAGAATCGCCGCGAGCATCCAGCGCAGCAGACGTTCAGACCATGGCCGGGTGCCGGAGCGTTCGATATACGCGCGCGCTTGGTCCACAAGGTGCATATAGTTCACCCCGGACGGGCAAGTGGTCATGCAGGAGAGACACGACAGGCATCGGTCGATGTGCGTCGTCACTTCTTTGCTTGCCGGCCTCTCGTTTTCCAGCATGTCCTTGATAAGGGTGATGCGCCCGCGCGGACTGTCGAGTTCATCGCCGAGCAGGACGTAGGTGGGGCACGTGGCAGTGCAAAAGCCGCAGTGAACGCAGTTGCGCAAAATGCTATTCGCTTCAGCGGTATCGGGGTCTGAGAGCTGGGCGGGGGTAAAATGAGTCTGCATGTGCGGCCCTATGCACTCACGGCAAAACGGCCGGGATTTAGAATGCCCTTCGGGTCGAATGCCGATTTAAGGCGTGCATTAAGGGCGGCTATCCCAGACTCTTGCGGCTGGTAAACGGTTGTTTCGCCTCGCAGGTCTTCTGGCGCTCGGATCAAAGTCGCATGTCCGCCGCCAACCTGCGCTACGGCGTTACGTATGGCGCTTGCCCCAACATCGCCTTCCGGCGGAACAGCGGCCCACAGCAGGCCGCCACCCCAATCATAATAGCACTCGGCATTTGGCACAGTTCGAATGAGTGCGCCGGCACGGGCCCCCGCCTGCGGGGCAACAGAAATACGCCATACCGCGCGGCTTTCGTGCGCAAAGGAATACACATTGCCGACTTCTTTCCAGAACACAGTTGAGTTCCGGCTGTGCAACTCTTCCGTTTCGCCGTACGCCGATAACAGTTTCCGCAAGGCCGTACAGCGATCTTCGACTGATCCCGCCGGGCCTTCAATACGCAGCGCAGTTAAAGCAACACCTGATTGCGATACGTAGTCAACGCCGGAGCGAGGCGTAAGCGTTGCGGGAATGTGTGCTGCACCCGAAATTTCCAAGGCGCTCAAGAGACCTTGAGTCATGGCATGCAATCCGCCGTCATCATCAAGTCCGGAGATAAGTACAGTGCGTACTTTGTCCGGCGCAGGCAGCACTTTCACGGTGACATCGGTCATTACAGCCAGCGTGCCGTACGATCCTGCGAGGATTTTGCAAAGATCGTAGCCTGTCACATTTTTCACGACGCGGCCGCCGGCTTTGAATAGTTCGCTCCGACCTGAATAGGCTGACGCCCCAAGAAAATGATCACGCGCGGCACCGGCCTTAAATCGCCGTGGTCCGGACAGATTACAGGCCAGTACGCCGCCGATGGATCCCGCGTTCGGCGCGGTGCCCAGCAAGGGGCCAAGGTCCGGGGGTTCGAAGGCCAGCATCTGATTCTTTTCAGTCAGAACCGCTTCGATTTCCGCAATCGGCGTCCCGGCTTTGGCTTGAAGAATCAGCTCTTCCGGCTCGTATAGGGTGATGCCTGAGAGGTGAGCGAGATCAAGGGTGTGCTCTGTGTGTGCTACATTTCCAAGCCCAGTCTTCGTGCCTCGGCCGACAATAGATAGCGGCGTATCTTCGGCCGCAGCCCAGGCAATTATTTCGCCGACTTCAATGGCGGTGTTCGGGCGCAAGGCTGTGCTCATAGGAGGTTCAGGCACATTAAAAGCGCGGGAGATTTGGGAAGCGCACTTCGCCCCGGTGAATATGCAAGCGGCCGAGTTCGGCGCAGCGGTGCAATTGAGGAAACACTTTGCCGGGGTTGAGCAATGAGTTTGGATCAAACGCGCATTTCACCCGTTGCTGCTGTTTCAGATCGTCCTCGCTGAACATGATCGGCATCAGGTCTCGCTTTTCTACACCCACGCCATGTTCGCCGGTCAGAACGCCGCCCACTTCCACACACAGCTTTAAAATGTCGCTACCGAAGTCCTCGGCCTTTTCCAACTCTCCCAGTTTGTTGGCGTCGTACATGATGAGGGGATGAAGATTGCCGTCGCCGGCATGAAACACATTGGCAACGCCAAGTCCGTATTGCGCGCTAAGCTCGCGCATACGCTTCAGCACCCGGGGTAATGCCTTGCGCGGTATTGTGCCATCCATGCAGTAGTAGTCGGGTGATAGGCGGCCAATGGCGGGGAATGCGCTTTTACGTCCGGCCCAAAATTTCAGCCGCTCGGCCTCGGTTTTAGATGTGCGGTCATAAACGGCGCCGGTGTCCTTGGCCACCGATATGACTCTCTTGAGAAGTTCATCGACTTCCACTTGAGGACCGTCGAGTTCTACGATCAGTAGAGCGTCCACATCAAGGGGGTACCCGGCCTTGGCGAAGTCTTCGGCGGCGTGGATGGCGGGCTTATCCATCATCTCCATACCACCGGGAATAATGCCGTTTGCGATAATTCGACCGACGCACTCACCGGCAGACTCGTTGGAGTCGAAGCCCAATAATACGGCTCTAGCCGACGCGGGTTTCTTCAGTATGCGCACCGTGACTTCTGTGATGATGCCGAGCAGCCCTTCAGAACCGGTAATAAGACCCAGAAGGTCGTAGCCGTCGCTATCCAAATGCTTGCCGCCAATGCGCAACACTTCGCCGTCCATGGTGACGAGTTCCAGCCCGAGAAGGTTGTTGGTGGTTACGCCATATTTTAAGCAATGCACGCCGCCAGAGTTTTCCGCCACGTTACCGCCTATGGTGCAGGCGATCTGACTCGATGGGTCTGGTGCATAGTAAAAGCCCGCATGTTCAACTGCGTTGGTGATGGCAAGGTTGGTCACGCCGGGTTGTGCGGTCACCGCCCGGTTTTCGATATCGACATCCAAAATGCGGTTGAATTTGGCAAGGCCGAGAGTAATGGCATCTGCCAGAGGAAGTGCCCCACCGGAAAGTCCGGTTCCCGCGCCGCGCGGAACAACCTTAATGCCCTGCGCGGTGCAATATTTGAGAATTTGCGCCACCTGCTCGGTTGTTTCCGGCAAGGCCACGATCATGGGCAATTGTTTGTAAGCGGTGAGCCCGTCGGACTCATAGACCCGGAGTGACTCTGCGGCTGTGATTATGCTGTCCGTCGGCAGAATGGTTCGCAAGGCCGCAGCAATTTCGGCACGGCGGGCCATGACGTCGGCGTCGGGGTCAGGCATCCGCAGCCCGGACATATATATTCTCCAAATAAAAAGGCTCGTGGGAGCCAATATATACCAATTAGTAGCAAGGGGTCATATTGAAGGTGCGGGGCTGCTGGTGTATCTCTGCGCGCCGATTTATCATCAATTTGTCGAGTCTTGTTGTAACTGTGGGCGGGCGGTTTGCGGCGGGCTGTGAGAAAATAGAAAGAGGCCAGCATGACCCAATACGTCTCGAGCCACGGTTTGCAGGTGGCCAAAACTCTTTACGACTTCATCAATACTGAAGCTCTGTCTGGAATCGGCATTACCGCCGATGATTTTTGGAAAAATACAGCAGTGCTTTTGGAAGATATGGCACCGCAAAACCGCAAACTGTTGAGTACACGCGACAAGCTGCAAGTGCTAATCGACTCATGGCACAAAGATCATCGCAGTAGCGAGATTAATGTCGGTGCCTACGAGACATTTCTGCAGGACATCGGATATCTGGTGGCTGAGGGTGACAACTTCTCGATCGAGACAACCGGCGTTGACGCCGAAGTTGCGACCCTGGCCGGACCGCAGTTGGTGGTGCCGCTTTCCAACACACGCTATGCCCTCAATGCTGCGAATGCGCGTTGGGGAAGTCTGTATGATGCTCTTTACGGCACGGACGCGATATCATCAGAAGGGGGTGCGGAGCCTCACAAAGGCTACAATCCAAAGCGCGGTGCTAAGGTCATCGCCCGCGCGCGCCAGTTTCTGGATGAAACCTTTCCGCTCGACGGTGCTTCGCATGTGGATGCATCTGTCTATTCAGTTGGTGGCGGCAAACTTTCTATTGCTTTGCAGGATGGACGCATCGCGTCCCTAAAAACTCCCGCGCAATTTGCCGGTTATCGCGGCACATCATCCGCACCTGATATTATTTTACTCGTGAATAACGGCTTGCACGCTGAAGTACGCATCGACCGTGCCCATCCCATCGGTAAAGCCGATTCGGCCGGAATCGCTGACGTTATTCTAGAGGCTGCTCTGACCACGATCATGGACTGCGAAGATTCTGTTGCGGCCGTTGATGCTGAAGACAAAACGGCCATTTATCGCAACTGGCTCGGACTAATGAAGGGTGATCTGACGGCCTCTTTTGACAAGGGCGGCAAAGCGGTTGAACGCGCACTCAATCCCGATCGTCAGTACACCGCACCTGATGGCGGCGAGGTTATTGTACCCGGCCGCAGTCTGATGTTTATCCGCAATGTCGGTCATCTCATGACCAACGAAGCCATCTTGCTGGCAGACGGCGGCGAAGTACCGGAAGGGCTCATGGATGGCATCATATCTTCCTTGATCGCCCTTCACGATCTGCAGGGAAAAGGCTTGAAGCGGAACAGCCGCGCGGGCTCGGTCTATATCGTGAAACCAAAAATGCATGGTCCGGATGAAGTGGCCTTTACCAATGCGGTCTTCGGCAAGATCGAAGATATGCTGGGCCTGCCGCGCTATACCTTAAAGGTCGGCATTATGGACGAGGAGCGCCGTACCACCGTCAATTTGAAAGAATGTATCCGCGCTGCTGGAAACCGGGTTGTGTTCATTAACACCGGCTTTTTGGACCGGACCGGCGACGAAATTCACACCTCTATGCAAGCCGGTCCGATGGTACGCAAAGGCGATATGAAGTCCGCCAAATGGATTCAGGCTTATGAAAACTGGAATGTTGATGTGGGTCTTGCCTGTGGGCTTAAAGGTAAGGCGCAAATCGGCAAAGGCATGTGGGCCATGCCTGATCTGATGGCGGACATGATGAAAACCAAAATCGCTCATCCTAAATCCGGTGCGAGCACGGCCTGGGTGCCGTCGCCGACAGCGGCGACCTTACATGCGCTCCACTATCATCAGGTGAACGTTGCCGAGATGCAGAAAGAAATTTCAAAACGCACGCCCACATCTCTACGCGATATTCTGACAATTCCTTTGGCCGGAGGACAGAATTGGTCTGCAGACGAAGTGGAAAAGGAACTAGAGAACAACGCCCAGGGTATCCTCGGTTACGTTGTGCGCTGGGTTGATCAGGGCGTGGGTTGTTCCAAAGTGCCCGACATCAATAATGTCGGGCTGATGGAAGATCGCGCCACCTTGCGAATTTCCAGCCAACATATCGCTAACTGGCTTGAGCACGGTGTGTGCAGTGAAGATCAAGTGATGACGGTCATGAAGCGCATGGCTGCGGTGGTTGATCAGCAGAATGCAAGTGATCCCGAATACCGGCCCATGGCGCCGAACTTTGGCTCAAGTCTCGCGTTTCAGGCAGCTTGCGATTTGGTGTTTAAAGGAACGGCGCAACCCAACGGATATACTGAACCGCTCTTACATGCCTACCGGCGCGATTTGAAGCGGCAGCTAGCTTAAGATAGCGGTCTAATTTGTCGGGTATATGGATGCGCGCATAATCAACTGAATGCGCCGTGCGGGAAGCATGCCTTTGTCGGTTAGCACACACCAAGAATCGATTACATCAAAACCCACGTCAAAATCGACAAAGCCGCTGTCGCCGGGTTTTTGGGGGCGAGTGATGTTGAGAATCGTGAATTTGTCTTCACTACCTCGTTCAAATAACTCATTTATCAGCGCATCGGGATTGGCGAAGTTATGAGTCTCCATCCATGAACCGAGGAGCTCAAGAGAGTTATGGTGAGTTTTCTTGCCGTAATTCAGGAAGACTTTGGACTCAGTGAGTCCGTCGTCACCAATTTGAACGGCCACTTCACCGTCCTGGGTTTCGGCCCAATCGACCTTGAGATCAACGCAGCCGATGGTGGCAGTATAATCGCTCATCATTTTTCTCCGTAAGTCCGAGCCTGTCTTAGCATCGCCTCCTGGGTTGCAGAAACCGTTAATTTCGTTGAATTGACAGGGAGGGGGGCAGGCCGTATTGAACGGTCACGACCACAAACGGACCATCTCATGCAGCGCCATATCCCCTTCGAGCAGGCGGTTAATTTCCGCGACCTTGGCGGCTATGCCACCTTGGACAACCGGCGCACATGCTGGAACAAGCTTTACAGGTCGGCACATCTCGCGAATCTTTCGGATGCAGATGTTGCCGCGCTGCAAGCCCTTAATCTAAATCTTGTTTGTGATTTTCGGACGATTGAGGAACAAGAGCGTGGTCCGTCGCGCCTTCCTGAATCCATGCCGCATAAAAGACTCTCATTGGATATCTGGCCGTCCGGTGCGCGAGTGCCCACCGATGTTGTCAAAAGCATGATTTTTGACGGGGAAACGGTCGAGGCTGTACACGAAACCCAGCGCGAGATGTACCGGGGGCTGGCTGTGGAATTTGCCGATAGGTATGCGCAGATGTTTGCCGCGCTCCTTGAAGGGCAGGGTAAACCCGCACTTATTCATTGCCGGGGCGGGCGGGACCGGACTGGTTTCGGTGCGGCGCTCATTCTGTCGGCCTTCGGTGTTCCTCATAAGACGATCGTCGAAGACTATCTGCTGACGAACGAAGCGCCGACAGCGAACAACTTCATTTCAAAAATGGTTCGGACCTATGCCGAGGACATGCCGGGCCGCCGCAAAGACGAATTGGAAAAACTCTTCCATGCGGTCTTTCCGGTGCACGCGGAAAATCTCGCGGCGGCTTTCGATGCCGTTGACGCCCAGTTCGGATCGATAGACCGGTATTTCACTGATGCGCTCGGCGTTTCCGATGAGTCCCGCGCCGCGCTTCAATCCTGGTATCTGGAAGCGCCGCGCTAAGCCGTATCATCCGTGCTTGATGATGATGGTTTTAGTGGTCGTGAAATCATGCAGCGCTTCCAGGCCTTTCTCGCGGCCATGACCTGACTTTTTAAATCCGCCGAACGGTAGTTCTACTCCACCACCTGCGCCAAAGGCATTGATGTAAACCTGGCCGGAGCGCACGGTATGGGCAACGCGCAAAGCGCGCCCGCCGTCTTTCGTCCACACCCCCGCGCCGAGGCCGTAGTCCGTATCGTTAGCGATACGGATAGCGTCGGCTTCGTCCTTGAACGGGATTATTGAAAGTACAGGGCCAAACACTTCTTCTCGGCCAAGTTCGCTATCGATAGGCACCGGACCGAAAAGTACTGCCGGAACATAAAAGCCTTTTTCTGATGCTTCTGGTGCGATTTTACCTTCAGCGAGAATAGGAATGCCTTTGCCTTTTGCGCGTTCGATAAACCGCAACACCCGGTCTTTTTGTTTGGCATTGATCAGCGGGCCGAAATCGTAGTCACCGTCATGCGGGCCGGTGACAAGCGCGCTAAATCTGGCGGCAAACGTCTTAACCACTTTGTCCCAAACAGACTCCTCCACGAGCAATCGACTTCCCGCGACGCAGATTTGGCCGCTATTGGCGATGATGGCATTGGTGATGACGGGAAGCGCAGCGTCAAGATCGGCGTCGGCAAAGACAATCTGGGGCGACTTTCCACCGAGTTCCAGAGTGACTGCGGCATGGTGATCCGCGGCCGCTTTTTGGACAAACGTGCCGACTTCAGGTGATCCGGTGAAGGTGATGAAATCCACATCCTTGTGGGCGGCAAGGGCTGCGCCAGCTTCCTCGCCAATTCCGGTCACGACGTTGAGCACCCCTGGCGGCACCCCCGCTTCCAAAGCAATCTCCCCAATACGCAACGCCGACAGACAGGCATCTTCGGCGGCCTTGATCACCATGGTGTTGCCCATGGCGAGGGCCGGGGCCGAAGTGCGGCCGGTCATCTGTGTCGGCGAATTCCACGGGATGATAGCCCCGACTACGCCGTGCGGCTCGCGGAAGGTCATGGCCGTAAAGCCGTTGCCGAGCGGTATGGTGGTGCCGCCGGTTTTGTCGGCCGCGCCCGCGTAGAACTCGTAGTACCGCGATAGTACGGTCACATCTCCGCGTGCGGATTTGATGGTTTTGCCGACATCGCGGGCATCGAGCCAAGACAATTCCTCGTGGTGTTCAGCGATCAGAGCTGACAGTTTCATGAGAATACGTCCGCGCTCCGCCGGTGGCATGCGCGGCCAGGGGCCTTCATCGAACGCCCGGCGTGCGGCAGCGACCGCTCGGTCCACATCCTCCTGGCCGCCGCGCGGAATGGTCGCAAAGACCTCGCCGTCCGAGGGGCAAAGCATCTCAATTCGGGCCCCGGACGCCGCGTCAACATGCTGTCCGTCGACGATCATCTGGCGGTGTCCGAGCGGCTCCGAGCTGGGGGCCTGCTTTTTCTGGGCTGCGGCGGTCATGGTGTCTCCTGAACTGGCATCAATTACTTGATTTAAGAGTGGATTATAGCAGCTGCGATAAGGTTATCTGTATCTTACACGCAAGCACGAGTGAAAGTTGGGGGAGATCATCGCCAATGCCTTATGAGCCCGAGCAAAAGTGCCCTCTGGATGGCGTGCGGGTGTTGGATCTCTCCCGCCTAGTGGCCGGGAATATGCTGAGTTTGCAGCTGGCGGATTTTGGTGCCGAGGTCGTGAAAATAGAGCCGGACCGGGGCGACCCTCTGCGCCATTGGACCGACGAGGGGGTTTCGCCGTACTGGAAAGTATACGGTCGGAACAAGAAGAGCGTTCGTTTGGATCTGAAATCGGAAGAGGGGAAAGTCCTGTTCCGCAAGCTGGTTGCGACCGCACATGTGATTGTCGAGAGTTTTCGCCCAGGTGTCATGGAAGCGCTCGGGTTCGGGCCGGACGACGTGCTGCAAATCAACCCAAAAATCGTTATGGCGCGGGTGTCCGGCTGGGGGCAAACCGGGCCCTACAAACGCAAACCCGGCTTCGGCAGTTTGATGGAAGCCATGAGCGGCTTTGCGGCCAAGAACGGCTTTGCCGATAAGCCGCCCGCGCTGCCCAATATGGCATTGGCCGATATGGTGGCGGGATTGTCCGGCGCGTTCGCGGTGATGGTGGCGCTGCGCGAGGCGGAAAAACCAGACGGCGGGGGCCAGGTGATAGATGTCTCGTTACTGGAGCCGCTGCATTCTATTCTGGGCCCCGACGCTGCGCAGTACCGCATTACCGGCAATGTGCCGCCTCGGTCCGGCAATCGTGCCTCGATCACCGCGCCGCGTAATGTCTATCAATCCTCCGACGGCAAATGGGTGGCGCTGACCGGCTCGACCCAAGACATGGCCGGGCGTTTGTTCCGCGCTATCGGGAGGGCCGACATGATTGACGATCCTAAGTTCGTCAATAATTCCGCCCGGCTTGATCATGTCGATGAATTAGATGCGATCATTCAGGATTTTATCGGCCAAAAAACCCTGCCTGAAAATCTCGCCTTTTTTGAAGAGGCGGAGGTAACGGTTGGCCCCGTGTATGATCCCCCCGATTTTGAAGCCGACGCGCACGTCAAAGCGCGCGGCGTGTTGGTTGAAGTGCCAGATAACGACCTTGGAAGCGTTCCCATGCACGATGTAGTGCCCCGTTTGTCGCGCACACCCGGCGCAATTCGGCGTAAAGCGCCGGATTTAGGCGCTGATGAGGCCGAAATACTCGGCCCGCTACGCCGATAGGTGCGCAATATGTGCTTACGAAACACGGTTTTGGTGCGCTCATGACACGGAAAACAGTGCTTTTTGTCCCCGTTTTGGCGGAGAAGTTTGTTGCCAAGGCGCATGAGCGCGGCGCCGATGCTGTTGTCTTGGATTTAGAGGATGCGGTCGCGCCCGACTCAAAAATCGCGGCCCGAAATGCGCTGGGTGAAACAATTGACTTATTGGTTTCGCGCGAGATCGAAGTTTGGGTGCGGGTGAACAACACGCGCGAATTGCTCGGCGGTGATTTGGAAGCCGCCGTGCGCGCTGGTGTGACCGGGCTGATGATTCCAAAAGTCGAGCGCGTACTGGAACTTACGACAATTGCATCCGAAGTTGCGCGGCTCGAAACAGCATCGGCTCTTCCCAAAGATAATATCGTTTTCTGCGCAACTCTGGAAACTCCAGGCGGAATTTTGGCGGCATCCTCCATCGCTTCCGGGCCAAGGTTGCAAGCTTTAGCGCTGGGCGGTGAAGACCTTGCGGCAGCGCTTGGTATCGCGCCGCGTCATGCAGCTTTGCGCGGGCCGGGTCAGATGGTGGTGTTGGCCGCCGCCGCGCACGGCCTTGAAAGCTGGGGGGTGATGGGCTCTATCGCCAATCATACCAATATGGACCGCTTCGCCCGCGAGGTGAGATTGTCGCGCGCGCTTGGGGTTTCCACAATCATCTGTATTCATCCAAAACAAGTGGGTGTTGCCGCCGAGATTTACCGGCCGGACGACGACGAAGCAGCCTGGTCCGCTGATGTGGTGCGCGAATACGAAGCCGCCAAGGCGCGCGGCGAAGGCAGTATCTCGCTGCACGGCCAAATGATCGACGAGCCGGTGTATCAGCGGGCCATGAGGATGCTTGGACGCTAGTAGAGAGTCTACGCCGTCGGCGTATCGTCCTCAGGCGCGCGGAAGCCGAGCAGCATGCCCTTTTCTTCCAGCCAATTAAGAATGAAGGCCGAGGCTTCGGCGGGCGACATCTTCGTCGTGTCGATCCTGATTTCTGGATTTTCGGGCGCCTCGTAGGGCGAGGTAATTCCGGTGAAATTTTCGATCTCGCCGGCGCGGGCTTTTTTATACAAGCCTTTCGGATCGCGCTTCTCGGCTTCGGCCAGCGGCGTATCGACAAAGATTTCGACGAATTCGCCCTCGTCCAGCAAACTCCGGGCAAGGCGGCGCTCGGCTTGGAACGGCGAGATGAAGGAGACCATCGTGATCAGTCCGGCATCGACCATGAGCTTGGAAACCTCGCCGACGCGGCGGATGTTTTCCACCCGGTCGGTGTCGGCAAAGCCGAGGTCGCGATTAAGGCCGTGGCGGACGTTGTCGCCGTCCAGCAAATAAGTGTGCCGCCCGACGGCAAACAACTGCTTTTCCACCATATTGGCAATGGTCGATTTGCCCGAACCGGACAGGCCGGTGAACCAGAGCACGCAGGCCTTCTGACCCTTGATCTGCGCGCGCGACTGTTTGTTCACATCGACCGCTTGCCAGTGAATGTTCTGCGAGCGGCGCAAGGCGAAGCGGATGAGGCCGGCTGCGACCGTTGTGTTGGTAATCCGGTCAATGAGAATAAAGCCGCCGGTCTCTTGGTTCTCGTCATAAGGATCGAAGGCGATAGCCCGGTCGAGCGACACATTGGCCTCGCCGATCTCGTTCAGTTCCAGCGTTTTGGCCGCTAGATGTTCAAGGGTGTTGACGTTGATTTTGCACTTAAGGTCGGTGACCGTTGCGGTCACGAGCTGGGTGCCGATCTTCAGCCAATAAGGACGGCCCGGTAGAAGATGCTCGTCGTTCATCCAGATGATAGTGGCGTTGAACTGATCTGCGATGCCGGGCAGAGCGCTGGTTCCTGAAATCACATCGCCGCGACTAATGTCGATTTCATCTTCCAGAGTCAGAGTGATCGACTGGCCGGCGATGGCTTCCGGTAAATCGCCGTCTTGGGTAACGATTTTGGCAACCCGGCTTTCCTTTCCCGAAGGCAGGGCGCGCACCCGGTCGCCGGGGCGCACCGCGCCGCTGGCGATCTGGCCGGAGAAACCACGAAAGTCGAGGTCGGGGCGGTTCACCCACTGCACCCACATACGGAACGGCGCATCGCGCCAGCGGTCGGCGATCTCTACCGTTTCCAGATGCGACATAAGAGTTGGGCCCTTGTACCAGGGCATCTTGGTACTGGCGTCGGTGATGTTGTCGCCCTTAAGCCCCGAGATGGGGACGGCGAGGACGTTCTCGAAGCCGATTTGTTTGGCGAAGACGCGGTAGTCGGCGACGATTTTGTCGAAGACCTCTTGCGAGTAATCAACGAGGTCCATCTTGTTGACGGCCAGGACCACATCGCGAATGCCGATCAGCGAGGTCAGATAAGAATGGCGGCGGGTTTGAACAAGAATACCCTTGCGCGCGTCAATCAGGATCACCGCGAGTTCGGCGGACGATGCGCCGGTGATCATATTGCGGGTGTACTGCTCGTGGCCGGGGGTGTCGGCAACAATGAACTTTCGTTTGTCGGTGGAGAAAAAGCGGTAGGCGACATCAATGGTAATGCCCTGTTCGCGCTCGGCGGCAAGTCCGTCCACCAGCAGTGCGAAGTCGATTTCGCCGCCCTGGGTGCCGACTTTCTTGGAATCGCTTTCCAGCGCCGCCAATTGATCTTCAAAGATCATCTTTGAGTCGTAGAGCAGGCGGCCAATGAGGGTGGACTTTCCGTCGTCAACACTCCCGCAAGTGATAAAGCGCAACAGGCCTTTGGTTTCATGGGCCTTCAGATAACCTTCAATGTCGGTTTCGATCATGTCGGATACGTGCGCCATTAGAAGTATCCCTCTTGCTTCTTCTTCTCCATCGAGGCGGAGGCATCGTGATCGATGACGCGCCCTTGGCGCTCGGAGCTTTTGGTCAGAAGCATTTCTTGAATGATGGCGGGCAAGGTGTCGGCCTCGCTTTCGATCGCGCCGGTGAGCGGGTAACAGCCAAGCGTGCGGAACCGCACCTTTTTCAGGACCGGTTTCTCTCCTGGCTCAAGCGGCATTCGGTCGTCGTCCACCATGATCAAGGTGCCGTCACGCATCACCACAGGCCGCTCGGCCGAGTAATACAGAGGCACAATCGGAATGCCCTCAAGATAGATGTATTGCCATACGTCGAGTTCGGTCCAGTTTGACAGAGGGAAGACGCGGATGCTTTCGCCCTTGTTCTTGCGGGCGTTGTACAAGTGCCAAAGTTCCGGGCGTTGTTGTTTGGGGTCCCAGCGATGCTGGGCCGAACGGAACGAAAATATACGTTCCTTGGCACGGGATTTTTCTTCATCGCGCCGGGCACCGCCGAACGCCGCGTCAAATTTCCATTTGTCCAGGGCTTGCTTCAGGGCTTGGGTTTTCATCACATCGGTATGCACGGCTGAGCCGTGGGTGAAGGGGCCAATCCCCTGGGCGATGCCGTCGGGATTGGTGTGAACCAAAAGGTCGAGCCCCAATTCTTTTGCACGCTGATCGCGAAAGGCGATCATCTCGCGGAACTTCCAGGTCGTGTCTACATGCAGCAATGGGAAGGGAGGCTTGGACGGATAGAATGCCTTCATGGCCAAGTGCAGCATGACGGCACTGTCTTTGCCGACGGAATACATCATCACCGGATTTTCGCACTCGGCGACGACCTCGCGCATGATGTGAATGCTTTCCGCCTCTAGGCGCTGGAGATTATTCAAGCCCTGCATGGAATACTTACAACTTCCGGATTTTTGCACGAGACAAGCGCCCCGCTGCGTTACTTACCTGCGTCGGGGAGTTCCTTGGATTTATCCTTGGAATTTTCGAAGTCGGTCCCGCGTCACCAGCATTATTGCCTGAATACGTTCGCCGCACGAAGCCCCAGTTACGCAAAACGCGGTTTTAAATGGGGCTTTGCAAAAACATATGCTTGGGGCGGTGCGGAGTGGGAGCATAGTTCGCCCCCAGGCTCCTTAAGAGAAGAAATATCCATGGCGACCCGTGGATACCCACCTATCACCCAAGAATCCGCCTAGCTCATACGGATAGAGCCATCCATGCGGATGGTTGTACCGTTGATCAGCACGTTCTCGCTGATGTGCTGAACCAGCTTGGCATATTCTTCGGGTTTGCCGAGGCGTTTGGGGAAAACGGTCGAGGCGATCAGGGAGTCTACCGCGGCCGGAGCCAAATTATTGAACATGGGCGTTTCGATCAGGCCCGGTGCAATGGTGACGATCCGAACGCCGGATTTCGCAAGTTCGCGCGCGGCGGGCAGGGTGAGGCCGATGACGCCGCCTTTGGAGGATGCATAAGCGGCCTGGCCGATCTGGCCTTCGTAGCCGGCAATGGAGGCTGTGTTGATCACGACGCCACGTTCATCGTCGGCGAGCGGATCAAGGGTCATCATGTCGGCAGCGGCGAGTCGAAGAACGTTGAACGTGCCGATGAGGTTGACCTCAATAACTTTACGGAACATCTCTAGGTCGTGCGGGCCGTTCCGGCCCACGACCTTCGCCGCCGGGGCAATGCCCGCGCAATTCACGACTAGGCGTGCGGCCCCATGTTTTGCCTTTGCATCCGCGAGGGCCTGTTCGGTGGAGGCCGCATCCGTCACATCGCAAGACAGAGCCAAGCCGCCGATTTCTTTCGCCACTTCAGCGCAGTTTTCAGCGTTGATATCAACTAGAGCGACTTTGGCGCCAAGAGACGCAATGTGGCGCGCTGTAGCGGCGCCGAGGCCCGATGCTCCGCCGGTAACGACGGCGGCAATTCCCGAAAGATTCATATGTGTAACTCCATGTAAGGATGTTCGGTTTTCAACCATGAAAGGGGATGGAGGTCAACGGTGGGCCAAGGCACTAACTCCTACCGAGTTTCAATCCGTTACCAAAAAATAGCACTAACACTGGTTTAACTCTGCTTTTATGCACTCGGTTCTGTTTGACCGCGGTTTGGGGTCTCAATAGACTTCTCTTTCGCCGAACGGTTTCAGGGAGGCGCCGGATGACTTGTCATCAATTTGGCAAAACCGGGGCAGGAAACTAAGGCGTACACTCAAAGGGCGGAAACGCTGGAGGGGATGTGTTTACAGGAACATTAATTACGGTGCTTCTGATTTTGCACGGGTTGGCTGGCGTGGCCCTCGTGGGGTTGACGACGCACCAAGCGATTGCAGTCTGGAAAACGAGGCCGCTCGCGGCCAAAAATTTCGTGCAAGCCTACGTCAATACCAGAGCGTCAACCTACACCAACGCAACCGTCTTGATTTATATCGCGACGTTTATCGGCGGCGGACTTATCTATCCGACATATGTGATGGATGTGAAAAGCAGCCTGACCGACGCAAGTATGAATCCTCCCATTGGGTTGTTCGAGATTAAGGAGCACGTCGCGGTGTACGGGCTGGCTATGCTTCCTAGCTACTGGTGGCTCTGGAAAAAGGCCGCGCCCTCTGAACATGTCTTCGCTCGTCAGATGAACACCACCCTAATTGCGTTGATCGTATGGTGGAGTTTCATCATCGGCTACATTCTGAACAACATTAAGGGGCTGCTATGAACACGCCTTTTGCCCTCAAGGTCTTTGCCGGTGTTGCCTCGATTGTCTACATCGCAGCCTTCATTCAAGGTTACACGCCATTCCGCTGGTACCCATTACTCGGTGAAGCAAGCCTCGAAGACTTGCCTCGGTCGGCGGGCCCGGCCATGGGTTGGTATTCTTGGATTGTGGTGTGTGCGGTGGTCGGCGCTATTGCTGCCGCAATTGCCTTGTTTATTCCTAAGAAGCTGACAGAGGGTGTAGGCCCCACGCTCAGTTGGTTGGTGCCGGGGCTAGTCGTCCTATATACGTTCTATTACGAATGGCACTGGTTCATTGAGTAAGATTTTTGAGAAGGTCTGTCGCATGACAGGAATTTCAAGACGTAAGGCCATATTCGCAAGCGCTGCGATATGTGCCGCTTCCGCTGTGCCGGGTCCGGCGATGGCCAACGGCGACGTTTTCTTCGAAGCGCTTGAGATCGAAGGCGATCCGCAGTTCGTCTATTACGGCAGCGTGAAGGACCGGGCCGGTAAATACATCAACGGCGCACTTGTCGCGGTTGATGTTGCCGAACCGCAGCTCACCTATGAATCTTACACCAATATGCTAGGCCGGTTTCGCAGCCTTGATGTTGGCCGCGTCATACAGGACCTGGGATATGAAATCGATCCCAGTCAGATTGATATCAGTGTGTTTGCGCCGGGTTACAAAACGGTCAGCAAGTTTTCTATGCGCCGCAGCCGCGATACTGTCGGTGCGTTCGAAGTGAACTTCGTGCTTGAGGAAGACCCGAGCGTCACGTCGCCCGGTTAGCGATTACCGAAGGCGCGGGGCGTACATAAGGCCGCCGTTGGTCCAAAGCCTGTTTGGTCCTCGGTCCAATTTTATGGAGCTGTTTCGGCCGACGTTTCGGTCAAACATTTCGCCGTAGTTTCCAACTGTCTTGATCACATTGTAGGCCCAGTCTTCGTCAAGACCGAGAGCTGCGCCGTTACCGGGAATGACGCCGAGTAGTCTGCGAATTTCCGGCGACGGGGTGTCCATCTTATCGTCTATGTTTGCTGAGGTAATGCCGAACTCCTCGGCGGCAATCATTGCGAAAATTGTCCACCGCAGTACTTCGAAGAATTGATCATCGCCCCGGCGTACAAGCGGGGCGAGAGGCTCCTTTGAAATCAGCGTTGGTAAAATAAGGAAATATTCCGGGCTGTCTCCGAGTTCCAGCTTAGCGGCACCCAGTAATGATATATCTGCCGAATATGCGGAGCAGCGGCCCGCTTCAAACGCCTGTTTTACATCATCGTTATTTTCGATGGGAACGCTTGTGAGGTTTATGTCGTTTTCAAGGGTATAGGCCGCAAGTGTCGCCGCGTGTTTCTCAACGGTCTGTACACAAACGGACGTACCGGACAACTGATCAGCCGACGTGATGCCGATTTGTTTTGGAACCAAGAATCCCTGGCCATCGTAAAAAATGATCGGACCGAACATCAAGTCGTTCGCTGCGGCGCGCGTCAGCGACCAGGTGATGCGTCTGCTCACTATATCTAGATCGTCGTCTTCGCGCAGCTGCTGTACGTTTTCAGCGCGCACATATTGTACGTTGTCCGGGCTGCCGAATATGGCTGCTGAGAGGGCGCGACAAACCTCGATGTCGATGCCGTGATGCCAGCCTTGCTCATCGATTGTAGAAAAGCCCGCAATACCCGGCCAGATACCGCAGGTGACAAAGCCCCGGTTCTTGACCTGGTCCAGGCGGGGTTTAGGCGCGGTGTCTGAACAGGCGGTGCTCAGACCAAGGAGGATGATGGCCAGGGCGTGCTTGGCGAAGCGGGCGGGTCGCGAACTCTCGTTCATTTGTGTCAGGGTCCGATTCAAAAGCGACGGGTGTTGATGTGGCGCTGATACTACAGCATGGCGCGACCTTGCGTCTGCCCGGGAATATTCTAATACTTCGCGGTCCTTACGTTGGGTAAATTGAGAGAATGATGCCTTGGTCTGAATGCCCGCCCCTCAGATATGAAACGCACTATGGTGACCGGGTTGTTCTGTGTTTTGCGGACCGGCCGGCCGGTGTCGATCAAATTCTGCGCGAAGCGGTTGCGGTTCGTCCCGATAGCGATGCGATTATCGATGGCGACCGGAGATTTACTTACCGAGCGTTCGATCAAGCGGTTGATGAGATCGCGGCCGGATTGACGGCGTGCGGTGTGGAGCCCGGAGATAGAGTTGCGCTGCTGCTTAGCAACTGTGCCGAGTTCGCTTTTGTATTTTTCGGTGCAATGCGCGCCGGCGCGGTGGCAGTGCCGCTCAACACCCGTGAGCAGAAACCTGTGTTGGAGTTCCCTCTCGGTAATTGCGGCGCGAAGGTCATTGTTCGCGACGCCGAGCTTGAAGACAGGTTGCCGGACGCAGCATCTGTTCCCACACTTAAACATAAGTTTGCCGTGGGTAGCGCGGCTGAAGACTCTCAACCCCTGTCCGCACTTTTTAAATCTGGAGTAGCGCCTACGGTGATTGCCGCGCAAGAATCTCCGGCTGTGATTCTATACACCTCGGGCACGACGGGAAAACCGAAAGGCGCGGTGCTGACTCAGATGTCCATGGTTATGTCGGCCATGCATTACGAGACATGCTGGGGTCTAACCGCAGACGACCGCGCGCTGATGGCCGTGCCTGCAACGCACGTTACCGGACTCGTCGCAATTATGTTGGCAATGGTCCGGGCGAAAGGGGCAACGATTATTCTTGGTGCATTCAAAGCGGCTGCGTTTCTTGACCTCGCCGCTAAAGAACGCATGACCTATACCCTGATGGTGCCTGCGATGTATCATCTCTGCCTGCTGCAAACAGATATATCAGGATATGATTTATCGGCCTGGCGCGTCGGCGGTTACGGGGGTTCGCCTATGCCTGTTGCGACCATCAAGACGTTGGCCGAAAAATTACCGAACCTGCACCTCGCCAATGCATACGGTTCTACCGAAACCACGTCGCCTTCAACATTAACGCCTCTTGGTGAGGGGGCGCTGAAGGTCGAGACCGTGGGCCGTCCTGTGCCATGCTCTGAAATTCGCGTAATGGATGACGACGGCTGTGAGGTGCCGGTGGGCGAGAGCGGTGAAATATGGATCAAGGGCGGACATGTAGCCGCCGGGTATTGGGATAATCCCGAAGCGACGCGGCTCAATTTTATCTCCGGCTTTTGGCGGTCCGGCGATATCGGTGCGCTAACGGCAGACGGCTATCTGCAAATTTTTGATCGCAAGAAAGACATGATCAATCGCGGAGGGTTCAAGGTGTATTCGGCCGAGGTCGAGGACGTGCTGGCCTATCACCCGAAGGTGGGCGAGGCCGCTGTGGTGGGTGATCCGGACCCTGTGCTGACGGAAAAAGTACACGCTTATATCCTGCCCAAGGACCGCTCGCTGACGGAAGAAGACGTCAAAGCCTACTGTGCAGCGCGCTTGTCCGACTACAAGGTGCCGGATTACGTGACCTTCGTGGATCAACCGTTGCCCCGGAATGCCAACGGTAAAGTGCTCAAGCGAGCCCTGAAAAAGGACTCGGCGGCGGTATCTTAGGCCAGAGAAGCGCCCTTAAATGGCCTAATCATCTTCCCCAAAAAGAGAATTTTATTCTGCTTTGGACCGGCGTCAGAGCGAAACCTTGTATACCAACGGCCAAGGGCAGTCGCAGTGGGAATGGATTGTTTCATTCAGGCCGGACGTAGGGGTAAGGCTATCCCTGCGCGGTGTCGGATTTGGGCTTATTGGCCCCGCTCGCGCCAACTTTCAGAAAGGATTCTGACGTGAACGGCTCGGAAGGCCAAACGATTGATATTGATGACGGTGCGACGTCGCGGCGGCCCGTGGGGTCGGTGACCCTGGTCGGCGCCGGGCCGGGCGACCCGGATTTGCTGACGCGCAAAGGTTATGCGGCGCTGCAATCCGCCGAAGTGGTGTTCTTTGATGATCTGGTCTCGCCGGAAATAGTCGAAATTTTACCGGCGCAGGCGCGCTGCATCTACGTCGGTAAGCCACACCACAAGGCTGTCATCACCCAGGCCGATATTATTGCGCAGCTGATTGCGGCGGCACAGACCGGGTCGCGCGTGGTGCGCCTTAAGGGCGGCGATCCGATGATCTTCGGGCGCAGTGCCGAAGAAATCGACGCGCTACGGGCGGCGGGCATTCCTTTCGACGTTGTGCCTGGTGTGACGGCGGCCTCGGCCTCGGCGGCGGCTATGAAAATCTCTCTGACCCACCGCGAGTATGCCTCACGCGTGACGTTCGTAACTGCAACCCGCCGCGAAGGCGCGCTCGCCGATGTGAGCGGTCTCGCCGGTGCAGGCCGGACGGTGGTTGTCTATATGGGCCTTTGCAAGGCACGCGACCTGCAAGCAGCGTTGCTCGCCGACGGCCTTGATGGTGCGTGGCCGGTGGCGGTTGTTGAACACGCGACGCGCCCGGCCCAGCGCATCATCGTGACGACGGTTGCAGATTTGCCCGAAGCCGTCATCCGCGAAAACGTACAAAGCCCGGCATTGTTCATCGTCGGCGAGGTCGTGCGCACCTATATACCGGCCACTGACGGCAATTCTGTAACGGCATATGCGCCGGTCGCGAGCGAATAAAATAAGGACGCGCCTTTATGGCTAAGACAAAAGAACAGTTGCCTAAAATTCTGACGGCGAATGACCTGCTGACCGGTGCGACAGTGTACTACACATCGGCGGGCACATGGTCGTCTCATGCGGCGGACGCGCTTGTGGCAAATTCCCCTGAGGCGATTGATTCGTTGACCAAGGCGGCTGCGGACGCCTTCGCCGCCAATCTCGTGATTGATCAAGCGATTGTCGATATTGACGCGGGCGGTGAAATTCGTCCGGCGCGGCTGCGTGAAATGATCCGTGCGACGGGGCCAACAGTTCGCCTTGATCTCAACAAATCTATCTCTCCAATTAAATAGGTGATGCGGTGTACGCATACGACACATTCGACCAAACAATCGTCCGGGAACGGACATCGGCGTTTCGCGATCAGGTGCAGCGCCGGTTGAAAGGCGAGTTGACGGAAGAGCAGTTCCGGCCCTTGCGGCTGATGAACGGGCTGTACTTGCAACTGCACGCCTACATGCTGCGCATCGCGGTGCCGTACGGCACGCTGTCGGTGAAGCAGCTGCGCAAGCTGGCTGAGATCGCCCGCAAGTATGACCGTGGCTATGGGCATTTCACCACGCGCCAAAATATCCAGTTCAATTGGATTAAACTGGAGCAGATGCCTGATATTCTCGCCGAGTTGGCGGAAGTGGAGATGCACGGCATCCAGACATCCGGTAACTGCATTCGCAACGTAACGGCGGATCATTTCGCGGGCGTTGCGCCGGATGAGTTGGACGATCCGAGAGTTGTGTCGGAAATCATCCGGCAGTGGTCCACGTTTCATCCCGAGTTCTCGTTTCTACCGCGCAAGTTCAAATTCGCTGTGACCGGCGCTGAAAACGACCGTGCTGCCGTGCAATGGCACGACATCGGTATTCAGCTGGTGAAGGGTGATGGCGGCGAGGTCGGTTACCGGATTTATGTTGGTGGCGGCATGGGCCGCACACCCGTGATCGCGAGCCTGATCCGTCCGTTCCTGCCCAAGGATCAATTGCTCTCGTATCTTGAAGCGATCATGCGCACCTATAACCGCTATGGACGCCGCGACAACATCTACAAGGCCCGCATCAAGATTCTTGTGCGCGACCTTGGTCCGGAAGAGTTCACCCGTCAGGTGGAAGAGGAATGGGCCGAGATTCGCAAGACCGATGTCAATTTACCGGCCGAGGAAGAAGAGCGTATCCGCAGATTCTTCTCGCCGCCGACCTATGAAACCATAAGCGCGCCGGTGGCGGATTACGAGAAGGCCAAATCCGAGAATGCTGCATTCGCGCGCTGGTCAGAAACCAACGTGCATCCGCACAAGATTCCAGGCTATGCCGCCGTAACCCTGTCTCTGAAACCTATCGGCGGCATTCCCGGCGATGCGACGGCGGAACAGATGGAAGGTGTCGCGGATCTTGCCGAACAGTTCAGTTTCGGCGAGGTGCGGGTAACTCACATTCAGAATTTGATTCTGGCCGATGTAAAACAAGCCGATCTGTTCACGTTGTGGCAGAAGTTGAGCGACATCGGTTTTGCGACGGCAAATATCGGCTTGGTCTCGGACATCATTGCGTGCCCGGGACTTGATTATTGCTCCCTGGCGAATGCGCGTTCGATTCCTATATCTCAGCGTATCAGCGAGCGATTTGAGGACTTGGATCGCCAGTACGATGTCGGCCCTCTGCAGATCAAGATTTCCGGCTGTATCAATGCCTGCGGCCATCATCATGCCGGTCACATCGGCATTTTGGGCGTAGATCGCAACGGACAGGAACTTTATCAGGTCACGCTTGGCGGTGCCGGCGATGAAACGGCGTCCGTGGGCAAATTGATCGGACCGGGCTTTACCGCCGATGAGGTGATCGATGTGGTGGAGAACGTCGTCAATACTTACCTCGGCCTGCGCGCGCCAAAGGAGACATTTCTTGCAACCTACCGCCGGGTCGGCGTCGAGCCGTTTAAGGAGAACGTATATGCCGGTCGTTGATCGTAACGGACCGATCGAAGATTCTTGGACAACGCTGGCCGACGATGCGCCGGCGGTTAAGGGCGCGCGCGCCATCGTCTCGCTTGAACGCCTTAAGAACGAACATAACAGCTTGTTTGCCGATGCGTCCGAAGTCGGCGTTGAGATTATGGGCGATGTGGACTTGGAGCAACTTAAGCCGTTTCTTCCGCAACTCGACGTGGTCGTCGTCCGCTTCGACGGTATGAAGGATGGGCGGCCATTCTCAATCGGTCGGTTGCTGCGCGAACGCTATGACTATGAAAATGATTTGCGTGCTGCGGGTCAGTTTATTCCCGACCAAGCCTTGTTCCTGTTGCGCTGTGGGTTCACGACCTTCGATGTGGATGAAAATTTCTCTATCGACACGTTGAAACGCGCTGTTGCGGCGTATTCAGTTTGGTATCAACGCGCCAGTGACCGGACCGCGACAATTCTTGATAAGCGCCACAATGGGGGCGCCGCACCGACAAATGGAAATAATGCTTCATGATCAATGCAGTTGCAGATCGTCTCGCGGAGTTGAATGTGCGGTATGACTCGGCCGAGCCGGGCGAGATCATTCGGGCTTTGATTCACGACGAGTTTCCAGGTCGTATTGCTCTGGTTTCCTCATTCGGTACTGAGTCGGCTGTTCTTCTGCATATGTTGTCGCAAGCTAATCCCGACACACCGGTGGTCTTTCTCGATACGGGTAAGCTGTTTGGTGAAACCAAGCGCTATAGAGATAAGCTTGTTGAGAAACTTGGATTGACGGGTGTTCAATCGATCACGCCTGACCCGGCTGCCATTGCCGCAGGCGATCCGCGTGGGGTTTTGTGGTCGACGAACCCGGATGCGTGCTGCGCGCTGCGCAAGGTGGAGCCGTTACAAAGGGCGCTCAAACCCTACGATGCGTGGTTCACGGGACGAAAGTCCTTTCAGGCCGGCACACGTGCGACGTTGTCAGTGTTCGAGGCTGAGGGCGAGAAGTTCAAAATCAATCCGCTCGCACACTGGACCAAAGAAGACATCGATGCATATTTCGAAGAGCACGATCTGCCGCGTCACCCCTTAGAAGCTGACGGGTACTTGAGCATCGGCTGCATGCCGTGCACCGATAGGGTCGAGCCTGGCGAAGACGCGCGTGCCGGACGCTGGCGCGGCAGCGACAAAACCGAATGCGGTATTCATATGCCGATCGGCCAAGTGTTGGCTAAGGTCAATGCTTAAAGCGCCTTGCCCCTTCGTGTGAAGGGCGTAACTATACAGGCCACTTCCACATTATAGGTCGCGGCATGATTTTAAATACGCGCCCGGGGTTTTATCAGGACCGGTTTCACGCGGCCTTTGCCGAGCTTGGATTGCCAATTCTTGATTGCCCTGTGCTGAGGCCAGAGGCCACCGATGCAGAGCTTCCCGACCCGCGCGCATTCGATGCCGTGATTCTGACTAGCCAAGTCGCTGTAGCTCAATTTTCTGCTGCGGGCTTGTGGTTGTCGAAAAAAGCGTATGCGGTCGGACCGGGAACCGAGGAAGCTGCCCGCATGGCCGGCTTTGGTGACGTCGTGTGCACTGGGGTGGATGCCGCGGATATGGAGCAGTATCTTGCAGATCAGCCGTTCGAGATGGCCCTGTATGCCTCCGCCGAGGATGTCGCAAAGGACTTATCTGAAGTATTCCCAAAACGTGTCCGGCGGCTCCCGGTCTATCGCATGGTGCCGCTGAACGAAATGCCGGCGTCCGTACTGAGCGTGGTTAAAGCTAACGCGCAGATTATCGTGCCACTCTTTTCGAGAAGAAGCGCGGAGACGGTGACTACGCTCTTTGGCAAGGCGCAGGTAACGGCGACCAACAGCCGTCTGTACGCGGTTGGAATCAGCCATGATATATTTGCGGGAACTGAGGGTCCGTGGCAGTGTCGCGCGGTCGCCCCAAGCCCGACACTGGAGGCGATGGTGGCCGCAACGCGAGAGGTGGCCGCAGACATAGGTTTGATATCAAAGGTGATGCAATGAGTGGACAAGTTTTAGGTTCATATCCGACGACACGATTACGCCGCTCGCGCGCCTCGGATTGGAGGCGCCGATTGGTGCGTGAATCGGTGCTCACGCCGAACGACCTGGTTCTGCCTCTGTTTGTTATTGAAGGCAGCGGCGTACGCGAGCCCGTCGCAAGCTTGCCTGGCGTGGCGCGGCTCTCCATCGACGAAGCCGTTAAGACGGCGAAGGATGCTCAGGGCTTGGGAATTCCGGCTCTCGCGCTGTTTCCGGTGGTTGATCCCGCTCTTAAGGATGACGTGGGTACGGACGCTCTGAACCCGGAAAATCTTGTGTGCCGTGCCGTAAAAGCCATTAAGTCGGCTGTGCCTGATATCGGCATTATTTGCGACGTTGCTTTAGACCCCTATACAACGCACGGGCACGACGGCCTAATCATCGACGGCGACGTGGCGAACGATCCGACGGTGGATGTGCTGACGCGACAGGCGCTGCTTTTAGCGCAAGCCGGATGTGATGTGGTTGCGCCGTCAGACATGATGGACGGCCGCATCGGCGCGATCCGCAAGGCTTTGGAAGGCGCGGGTAACGTCAACACCATGATTTTGTCTTATGCGGTGAAGTACGCGTCGTCCTTTTACGGACCGTTCCGCGATGCAGTGGGATCAAAAGGAGCGCTAGGCGTAAAGGGTAAGCACACCTACCAAATGGACTTCGGCAATGTGGACGAAGCCTTGCGTGAAGCCGCGTTCGATGTCGCCGAGGGGGCAGACCTGATTATGGTCAAGCCGGGGATGCCGTATCTGGATGTTATTGCGGCGGTGAAATCGCACGTTAACGTGCCCATTCTCGCGTATCAGGTCAGCGGTGAATACGCGATGATCGCGGTTTCGGCGGCGGCGGGTGCGTTCGACCAGGCTGCGGCATTTCATGAGTCTCTTGTCGGGTTCAAACGCGCGGGGGCGTCGGCCATTCTGACTTATGCTGCGCTTGACGTAGCACGGGCGCTAACCGGTCGTGCCTCTTAATGAGCAGGGACGACAAATCGGCACCTATTGAAACGGCCGATCTCGCGGCTACGACCATACCTCTGATGTTTCCTCTGATGCTCAATGTCATCAACCTTCCGATTGTGCTGGTTGGGGGTGGGGAGTTGCCGTCTCGTTTCGCTATGTTGGAAGAGTTTGGTGCAACCGACATCTACGTCTTCTCAGTTGCGGCCACGGAAGAGTTAAAGAACGCGGCAGGGGCGAGGTTGGCAGAGCGGTGGCCGACGCAAGAAGACTTCGAACGCATTCGTCCGCAATTAATGTTTGTTGCAGATATGGACGACGAACAGGCGGCGAATCTCCGGACACAGGCTAAGCGCGTCGGCGCCTTGGTGCATGTCCAAGACCGTATTCCGCTTTGTGACTTTCATCTTCCGGCGCGTGTAAGGCGTGGGCATCTGCAAGTCACGATTTCAACGGACGGTACGGCAGCCGGGTTGTCCCGTCTGATTAGAGAGTTTCTAGAAAAAGACGTTTTCGGCCCCGAGTGGGCGGGGCGCGTTGATGAGCTTGCGGCTCGGCGTCTGAAATGGAAAGCCGAAGGGCTCTCTTTTGAGGCCCTGTCTCGCTCAATTCGGGAATTTGTCACCGAGCGCGGGTGGCTTAAGCGCCGGTAAAGGTCTCGGGTATTCGAAACATGCGGCCATCTTGCGTTGATTTTGTGCGCGAGACTTCGCCTCAAGATTTTATTTGGGCTAGAATGGGCCTTGATGCCGAGCCGATGTGGCCTCCTCCTTTTTGGATGCGGGAAACCAAGCGGGTATCTGCAGATTTGAGGGGCCATGACCGCGATACTTGATTTTCTGAAATCAGATGCAGCCATCCTGAGCCTCTTGGCTGTGCTGCTGGCCGTTTTGGTTGCGTTGGCTCTTTTTGTCATTCGTCTGCCTGAGCGCGTCCGCCTTTCGCGCGATTTGAAAGAACTTTCGCGTGAAATCGCACTTGCGGAAAATGTCGCGCGTCTGGGCTATTGGAACCGGCGCTTGGACACCGATGCCCTAACTTGGTCGGCAGGCATGTATGAGGTTTTTGGCGAAGACCCGAAAACCTTTGTCCCAACCCTTTCAACCGTAAGGTCTCGCA
Organism: uncultured Rhodospirillaceae bacterium; assembly: GCA_963976395.1. Taxonomy (GTDB): domain Bacteria; phylum Pseudomonadota; class Alphaproteobacteria; order Rhodospirillales; family Rhodospirillaceae; genus UBA11612. The sequence goes on along the minus strand of CAXBLG010000004.1, from coordinate 13,073 downwards.
TTTTTCCGGAAGACTTGCCGCTCGTTGAACGCTTGACCAATGCGGAGCTGACGGATGGCAAAGGCGGTGATGCGGAAATTCGGATTCGTTGCGACAATGGGTTGGTCAAAGATGTCCTCCTAGCGACACGGTACCAGTATGATCGCTCGGGCAAATTTATCGGATTTTTCGGTATTGCCAATGACATCACCTCGCGCAAGACGGCCGAGCGTAATGTGGCTGAGCGCGAAGAGCAGCTGCAAACCGCGATTACAGCGATGGGCGCCGCCATATGGGATTGGGATATCGAGACCGACCGTTTGTTCGCGGGGTCGAGGTTCGCCGACATTCTGGGGCTAGAGCCGTCGGCCTTCAAACCGACAATGGCGCAGCACAATGAGTTGTGCCATCCGGAAGATCTGCCGGACGTTGTACATGCTTTCCGCAATCACGCCGCAACAGGTGAGCCGTACGGCGTAGAGTATCGGATGCGTCACAGTTCGGGGCGCTATGTATGGATTCATAGCCGTGGGCGCATTGTCACGTTTGACGGCGACAAGCCAGTTCGCGCGATCGGCAGCTTTGTCGAAGTGACCGAACGTCGGGCGGCCACGGAAAGGTTGCGGCAAAATCAAGAATCATTGGAACTCGCGATTAATGTTTCCCAAGCTGGATACTTCGATGTCGATGAAGTCACGTCCGAAGTTTATTGGTCGCCTCGTGTGCGTGAAATTTTCGGTGTTGAAGACCCATCGTTTGCGCCAAATCTGGGGACATTGTCGACCTATCTTCACGAGGACGATCTTCCGGAGTTTCTGGCCGAACTCGAAGCTTTTCGTATTCGTGGGACGGCGCTCGATATGGAAGTGCGCGGGCGTCATACCAAAGGGCATATGATTTGGCTGCATTTTCGAATGGCGGGTCAGTTTGATGTGACGGGCCACAGAACCCGGACCATCGGGTTTTTAAGAGACATTTCAGCGCGGCGTTTAGCTCAGCAATCTGTTGCGGATAGCGAGCAGAAGTATCGCAGTCTGATCGATAATTCTATTCAAGGCCTTCTGGTACACCGCCAATTTAGGCCGCTGTTTTGCAATCAAGTTTATGCGCGCCTTCTTGGATATGACGACGTCAATCAGATTCTTTCTCTAGATTCCATTTTAATTCACAGTTCTGGGGTGACATGGGAGAAATCAGAAGAGTTGTGGGAGAGCCTAATCTCTGGAGAGATGGACGGCGTTGTCGTTGAACAAGAAATACTCAGCCGAACTGGAGCCAAGCGTTGTCTTGAAACAGTTGGACGCGCCATCAAATGGGAAGGTGAGCCGGCGGTGCAGGTTATTGCCGTCGATATCACCGAACGAAAGCGAGCGGAACGTGAACTGAGAGCCAGCGAGGGCCGGTTTCGGTTGTTGGCGGACAACGTGTCCGACTTTATTACGCTGTACGATGAAGATCTTGTCTACCGCTACATCTCTCCATCATTTGAACGCGCCACGGGCTATACACCGGACGAATTAATCGGACGCAGTATATTTGATCTCAATGCATCGTTTGACGGCGTGCTTTCGGAAGAACGCAAAAACATTGCGTTGGAAGGCATGGGGCAAGTTCTTTGGCAGATGCGTTGTAAGAATGGGAAGCTTATATGGGTTGAGTCCAATAGTTCGAAGGTTGAGTCTCCGACCGGAGCGACAGGCATGGCGATTGTTTCTTCGTCCCGCGATGTCACGGAGCGCGTTGAGCGTGAGACTGAGCTTGCTGCGGTTCGGGATCGCCTTAAGGAGCAAACAGAAGAGCTAAGCGTGCTCGCACAGAATCTTGAGATGGCGCGGGAAAAAGCCGAACAAGCGAATGAGGCAAAATCTCAGTTCTTGGCCATGATGAGTCACGAACTGCGGACGCCAATGACCGGTGTGCTCGGGATGGCCGATCTTCTGCTTATGAGCGGTTTGAATACACAACAGGAAGAGTTGACACGTGTTTTGACGCGGTCCGCCCGGTCGTTGTTGGAACTCCTAAACGACATCCTCGATTTTTCCAAGATTGAAGCCGGCCATCTCCAGATTGAGGCTACACCTTTTGATGTTTCGGATGTGGTTGAGGATACAGTGAGTTTGTTCAGTTCGGCGGCCTCGACTAAGGGGGTCATCGTTAAGGCGAATCTTCCGAAAACTTTCCAAGATGCCGTCGTCGGAGACCCAAATCGTTTACGCCAGGTGTTGTCAAATCTTATCGGCAACGCTGTCAAGTTTACGGAAAAAGGCAGTATTACTGTTAGCCATACTCAAGAAGAACGACGTGATAAGTCGTTGAAATTATCCTTTAGTGTCGCCGATACGGGCATCGGTATGGATGCAGATCAAGCGGCTAGCCTTTTTCAACCCTTTAAACAGGCTGATATTTCCACCTCTCGGAAATACGGCGGCTCTGGTCTTGGGCTTGCCATTTGCAAGCGGCTTGTGGAGGCGATGGGCGGATCAATCGATATATCCGGCCGGGTCGGTAAGGGAACCACAGTTAGGTTTTCTGTGAACGTGACTCCGGATCATGGAGGGGGACAAAAACAGAAACGCTCGCGTACGCGTAAGATTTTGACCCAGTCCGTGGAGGTCGCGCACAAGATTCTTGTCGCAGAAGATAATGAAACGAACCGGCTTCTCATATCCACAATGTTGACGCGTATTGGGTATGTGGTGGATGTGGTGGAAAATGGTGCATTGGCCGTCGAAGCCTTGCGCAATAAGCCTTATGACATTGTCCTCATGGATATGCAGATGCCCGTCATGGATGGGATGGAAGCAACGAAGACGATTCGAAATTCGAAAAGCCCCTACTCAAACGTACCCGTAATTGCACTGACCGCAGATGTCGTCGTCGACCATCGGCAGACGTACTTTGATGCAGGTGTGAACGCCATTGTTGGCAAACCTGTGAATTGGGACGACCTTGTCCATGAGATAAACCGTCAAGTGTCTCCGGGGGCAGAAGGAGACGCCGTGTCCGCCGTATCCGTGATGCCCGCAACGGACAGTTCGAAAAGGTCTAGTCAAAGCACGCCGGATGCTGAACTTGATGAGGGCGTTCTGCATATCCTTGAAGAATCTATTGGTGCAGATGTTCTAAGTGTGATGTTGGGCACCTTCAGTGAAAATATGCAGCAGTATTACGCAGACCTTGAAGAGGCTATGATGGCAGAGGATCTAATAGCCGCACAACGCACTGGGCACGCGCTCAAAGGCCTATGTGCTCAATTCGGCGCGCCGCGCGTGACTGCATTGGCCAAATTCATCGAGATGGATGCGGCCACCGTGGACGACATCAAACAAATCATGCCGGACGTAAGATTTGAAATTGCGGCCGTTGAGCGTGCGTTGTCGGCACGTGCCGGATCAAACCCCTTGGATGCAGCTAAAGCTTAACTACTGTGCCCTTGGTCCGGTTGCGCCCATCTTTCTTGGCTGCGTAAAGCTGGGTGTCCGCGGCTTTAACCAACGCGCTGGGATTCGGAGCCGTGGTCGCGACGGTGGTGGCAAAGCCCATGCTCATCGTTACATAAGAGGCCGCGCTTGAAGCACTATGCGGAATTTTCAAAGCACTGACGGCCGTGCGTATTTCTTCGGCAACGGACATCGCGCCGTCTTGAGCCGTGTCGGGCAACAAAGCGACAAACTCTTCGCCTCCGTACCGGGCAACGAGGTCGGCGGGCCGCTGCAGGGCACCTTCGGCCGCGCGCGCGATTTGCTTTAGGCATTCATCTCCCGCGCTGTGGCCGTAGGTATCGTTGAACTGCTTAAAGTGATCCACATCCATCATGATCACGGAAATGTTATGCTGGGTACGCGCCGAACGCCGCCACTCGCGATCCAGCGCGGCATCGAACGACCGACGATTCATCAGACCGGTCAATCCGTCCATGCGTGCGAGTTGCTCCAAAGCATCTCGGCTTAGCTTGAGTTCCACATGGTTGCGCACACGCGCCCGCAAGATCAATGGATTGATCGGCTTGGTGATATAATCGATACCTCCAGCTTCGAGTCCCTGGACCTCATGCTGCGGCGAGGTGTGGCTCGTCAGGAAAATAACGGGAATGGAAGCAACGCGGGGGTCGGATTTAAGGTGGCGGCAGACCTCAAATCCCGGCACGTCCGGTAGGCCGACATCCAAAAGGATCACGTCAGGCAAATTCTCAAGTGTGGCCGTGATCGTTGCGGCTCCGGTCTCCACCGTGAGGATATTCCAATCAATGCTCAGGACGCTTGTCAGCAGTGCCCGAATGGCGGGATCGTCCTCAACAATAAGTATGGTCGCGCGCGTGTTGCTGTTCATCAAAGTCCCGTGGAGTAGACGTCCAGTAAAATTTATGTCAAACCAATTACTAGCTAAGTCTCTATAAATGCACACATTAGTTATATAGTGAACGGATCGAAATGGCGACCCGTAGAACTTATACGGCCAGAGATTTTTCATTCAGCAGGTGAGTGTTCCATGAGTCCGTCCGAACCCCTCTTGGTTACGGCGTTTGATCGCCTGCGATTCCTGGTGGTCGATGATGATAGAGCTATCCTGGAGATGGTAGACGCGATGCTCCGCATGGCAGGGGTCGGTAGCGTTATCAAGGCCGTGAGTGCGCTTGCGGCGCTCAATATCCTCGATGACCAGCAGAAGAAATTCGATTGCGTTATTTGCGATCAAAGTATGCCTGCCATGAGCGGCCTAGAGCTGCTCCGAGATATCCGCGTAGGGCGCTACTCCTATATCCCGCGCGACATCCCATTCATTATGCTGACCTCTCATGGTGGGGAGATTGTCGTGCGCGGTGCGATTGAGCTGGACGTCAACAGCTACATCATGAAGCCGGTCAGCAAGGATGGATTGGTGAAGGCAATACATCGCGCTTTCAACCGGCCTATCGTTCTCAAGGCTCCGGAAGATTACAGCTCGGTTAAGCTACCCATCGACGGGGAGGTCGGCACCACCGATCCTAAGAATAAGCTCTAGAGACGGCGCGGGCTGTCTGTGACCTTTTCTTCTCAGCTTCCCATTGACGCAATATTGGCGAACGTCGGTGCGGCCTTGGATGAGCGTCCCTCGGCGGTGGTGCTTGCAACGCCGGGTGCGGGTAAAACCACGCGCATTCCGCTTTATCTTAAAGATGCATCGTGGCTGGCAGGAAAGACCATCGTAATGCTGGAGCCGCGGCGTTTGGCCGCGCGCATGGCCGCAACCTTCATGGCCAAGAGCCTCGGTGAGACGGTGGGAGAGACCGTCGGGTTTCGGGTTCGTCACGAGTCCAAAGTCTCCGCGAGAACAAAAATCGAAGTGGTGACGGAAGGGATTTTAGCGCGCCGTTTGCAGCGTGATCCCGAACTCGCCGATGTCGGCCTGCTGATCTTCGATGAATTTCACGAGCGAAGCCTCGACGCGGATTTGGGGTTGGCGCTTGCACTTGATGTGCAGCGCGGATTGCGTCCTGATCTTCGTATTCTCGTGATGTCTGCGACTCTCGATGATCAGGCCGTCGGCAGTTTGCTCGGCGAGGCGCCCGTCATCGCCTCCGTGCATCGGCCCCATCCGGTGGAGACCCGCTATGTGGCGGGTAAGACGGGCGATGATTTGCCCCGTGGTATGGCGGCTCTTATTCGGCGAGCGCTCGCCGAGGAAGACGGCAGTGTTCTGGCTTTCTTGCCGGGGGAAGGCGAAATCCGCCGCACCGCTGCTTTGCTAGACGACGGCGCTCTGCCGCAGGATGTGACGCTTGCGCCGTTGTTCGGGGCTTTGTCGCCTGCCGAACAACAAACTGCAGTCGCCCCCCCGCCGGCGAGTAAGCGCAAGGTGGTGTTGGCGACAACCATCGCCGAGACCAGCCTGACCATCGAGGGCGTGCGCGTGGTGGTCGACAGCGGATATAAGCGCGTGCCTCAGTTCGATCCCGGGCGAGGGATGACGCGTCTGGTGACAACGCGCGTTTCACAAGCCGCTGCCGAGCAGCGGCGGGGTCGTGCCGGGCGTTTAGGGCCGGGTGTGTGCTACCGCATGTGGACCGAGCCCGAAACGCGAGGACTTGCGGCTTTCGACAGCCCCGAAATACTGCAAGCCGATCTTGCGCCGCTGGCTCTTGATCTCGCGGCCTGGGGCGTGCGCGATGCCGAGGTACTCTCATGGCTGACACCGCCGCCTCGGGGAGCGTTTGCTCAAGCTGGAGAATTGTTGCGCCGTCTTGGTGCGCTTGATCACGCCGGTTTCATCACCGACGAGGGTCGGGCGATGGCCGATCTGCCGCTCCATCCGCGTCTTGCTCATATGGTGCTGCGCGGGACTGAACTAGGTCACGGTGGGCTTGCGTGCGATTTGGCGGCACTGTTGTCGGAGCGTGATATCTTCGTGCGCACCCGCGACCCGGATGTGCGTTCGCGGTTGGAAGTCTTGAGAGGCGCGCGTGTGGGCTCTGCGGCTCATATAAATCGGGGCACGGTTATGCGCGTTAAAGCAGCGGCTTCTCAAATTCGCAGAACCGCCCGTTGCTCCAACGACTCTGGAAACATGGACGCCGTAGGCAAGCTTCTTGCGTTAGCCTACCCGGACCGTATTGCCGAGCGGCGCGGTGTAGGTCGTTTCCGTCTGTCCGGAGGCGGCGGTGCGATTTTGGATGCCACCGAGTCTTTGGCAGGTGAAGAATTTCTCGCTGTTGCCGACTTAGGGGGAGGCTCGGGTGGCTCTTCAGGGGACGCTCGTATCTACTTGGCGGCGCCGGTGATGCGCGCGGACCTGGAAGATGTTTTTTCGACCGACATTACAGAGCAGGATGAAGTTACTTGGGATAAACGGGAAGGCGCCGTCACCGCCCTCCGTCAGAGGCGCTTTGGTGCAATGGTACTCAGTGCGAAGGTTTTACATAAACCGGATACCCAGTTAGTTGAAGCGGCCATGGCGACCGGTGTTCGAGATTTGGGGCTGAATGTGCTGCCGTGGACGCCGAAGCTTCGAGCGCTGCAGCACCGGGCGGCGCTACTGGGCAAAGCCTTTCCCGAAGATCAGTGGCCTGACTTGTCGGATCCAGCACTTATGCACAATCTGGAAAGCTGGCTCGGGCCGTATTTAAGCGGAATGTCCCGGCGCGCCCACCTCGGGCGGGTAGACTTGGATGGTGCGCTTCGTGCTCTTTTACCCTGGCAGATGTCTTCGCGCCTTGATGATCTGGCGCCGACCCATATCGTCGTCCCGTCCGGCTCCCGAATCGCGGTGGATTATGAGACCGACGGCGGGCCGGCGCTGCATGTCAAATTGCAGGAGGTCTTCGGTCTTGCTGATACGCCGAGGATTGCTGAGGGACGTATTCCTCTGACGCTTCACCTGCTTTCACCAGCCCGTCGTCCGGTTGCGGTAACCCAGGATCTCGGTAGTTTCTGGAAAAACGTCTATCCCGAAGTTCGCCGCGAAATGCGCGGACGTTATCCGCGCCACATCTGGCCCGAAAATCCAATGGATGCTGCACCAACGCGGCGCAGCCTCAAGCCCCGGGGCACATAGCCGGGATATCGTACCTCAACCTCAGGAAGACAGAATGCCAAACGCAGAAAAGTTTTGGGATAAAATGGCGGATAAATATTCTAAGTCGCCGATTAAAAATATGGCGGCTTACACAAAGACCGTGGACAGCACCAAGGCGCACCTCTCGGGGCAGGACAGCGTGCTTGAGATCGGTTGCGGTACCGGTTCGACGGCGTTGCTGCTGGCAGGAAGCGTGAAACTCATCACCGCCAGCGACATATCTTCAAACATGATTGGAATCGCTAAAGCCAAGGCGGCGACCCAGCGTATTGAGAATGTCGCTTTTGTGCACGCTGATGCGTTTAGCGACACTTTTGAGTCGGGATCGTTCGACGCCATCGTAGCTTTTAATGTACTGCATTTGCTGGAGGATTTACCGGCCCAGTTTCGGCGCATAAACGCTTTATTGCGTCCGGGCGGACGGTTTATTTCAAAAACGGTTTGCCTGGACGAACACACGAGATTGTGGCGTATTCCTATCGTCCTCGCGAAAATGGTGGGGCTTGCACCCCCTGTCGAGTGCCTCACGTTTGGTGCTCTTGAAGGGGCCATGTCCGGCGCGGGATTTGAGATTGTGGAGACCGGAGAATTTTCAACGTCCCGCCCACCGAGCCGGTTCATTGTCGCCAAGAAACCCTAGGTTTATAAAGATATTCCTCGACAGTTCGTTTGTTTCTTTTTGCGTTCTGCACTACTAAAAACCTATGCCGTTGTCGGCAGTATTTTGGTTGCGCTCAGGAGTTATCGTCATGGAAATAGCCTGCCTCGATCTCGAGGGTGTTCTCGTCCCCGAGATATGGATCGCTTTTGCCGAGCTGACAGGCATTGAAGAACTGCGTGCGACGACCCGCGATATTCCTGATTACAATGTCCTTATGAAACAGCGATTGTCGCTGCTCGATCAGCACGGCCTTCGCCTTCCCGATATTCAAGAGACGATTGCAACGCTTAAACCGCTCCCCGGCGCAGCGGATTTTCTCGATTGGCTTCGGGAAAGGTTCCAGGTCATTATTTTGTCGGATACGTTCTACGAATTTTCAGAACCGTTGATGCGCCAGCTCAAATGGCCGACGCTGTTCTGTCATCGCTTGATTACCGATGAGCAGGGGAAAATTGTAGAATACAAATTGCGGCAGCCGGACCCCAAGCGGGAATCGGTCAAAGCTCTGCATGCGCTCAAATATCGCGTAATCGCCGCCGGAGATTCTTACAACGATACCACCATGCTGGGTGAGGCCGAGGTCGGTATCTTGTTTCACGCACCGCAAAATGTGATTGATGAGTTTCCGCAATTCCAAGCTGTGCATGAGTTTGACGCGTTGAAAGCAGCCTTTGTTGCCGCGAGCGACAGGTCGCTTAGTCTTTAGTCCGCTTAAGCCAGCCGGACGTGTGTCTGCCGTCGCCGTCGGTCAGTGTCTTGGCCAGCCATAGGCCGACCTCGGACATGGCAATGTCGAATTGCCAGGGCGGGTTGAAGATCAATAGGCCAGAACCGAGGAGTCCGACCGGGCCGTCGGCGTTGCCGTCTTTAGGGCGGGTCAACATGATTTCGGTTTTGAAAATGCTGGCGTCAACCTGTGTGGACGCGCTTTCGATCATCGTCCTATGTCGCCCTTCAGTCAAAATCGGATACCAGAGCGCATAGATTCCTTGCGGCCATTTAGCCGTGGCGCGCGCAATCTTTGCGGCAATATCCGCATACTCTGATTTTACTTCGTAACTTGGATCGATGAACACCAAGCCTCGGCGGATTGCGGGCGGTACAAGACCCACTAAGGCCTCCAACCCGTTGCGTTTATGGATCGATATTCGGCTGTCATCAGCGCGCCAGTGTCGAAGCGTGCGGTAGGCCGCCGGGTGAAGTTCATTCAAGGTGAGATGATCTTCCGCGCGCATGAAGGCGCGGATGACTTCCGGCGATCCGGGATAAGTGCGGAGGGCGCCGTCCGCGTTGAGGTCGTTTAATACATCGAAATAACGTTGCAATGCCGGGGGGTGATCGGACATCGGCCAAAGTCGACCAACACCATGCGCGTACTCTTTAGTTTTTTGCGCAGCCTCTGCTGTCAGGTCGTAGCGGCCTTCACCGGCATAAAGATCAATAACGCTAAACGGTTTGGCTTTGGCCGCTAAGCGTTCGAGCAACAGACTAAGTGCGGCATGCTTGTGAACATCCGCAGGCCCTCCCGCGTGGTATATATGTTGGTAACTCAGCATGGGTGGGGGTACTCAAGAAAGAGGGTGGGGGGCAAATTACGGCTATTTTCTGGGCTAATGCGGCTAGCCGGCGGGCATCATAGACCTGTTTGCGCCGCAAAATTACCGTGAAATAAAAATAATAATATGTCAATAAATATATCTTATACGTAATATAATTATGTATTTAGACTGAGCGATGTTTCTTGAAGTCGCTGTTAAATATGCTATGAATCGCTTGTAACACAAATGCTGCAGTGCAATATGGGATTTCCAAGGGTAATCCTTTTCCGGCGTCCGAAGGTGGCGTGCCCATTTTGGTCACAGGTATGTTCATGTTCCGGCCACTTTCTTCCTTCAGATATATCGGCCAATAGGGCGTTCACTTGAATTTCGAGGAAAGCGTGTGCCCTGACCGTATGTATAAGTGCTTAACAACAGATCTGCAGTGAAAGCTGTTTAAAATAAATGAGAATCGTTTTTGCGCTCGTATTGGCTTGTATTGTTTCTATCGTCGCTTGGGCGTCTCTCGACCGTCCGTTGTCGGCGCCGGATTGGCGCGGCGATCTAAAAGGCGTTGCCTATAACCCATCGTCTATTTTTACCGACGCACAACGGCGGCAAGGCTATCCGGAAGCGCTGGTGCGCGCCGACCTTGAGCAGCTCGGCAAGGTTGCCGACCGCGTCCGTACCTATGCGGTGGACCCCGGCCTTGATCTGGTGCCGTCCCTCGCGAAGAAAAGTGGACTCAAGGTTTCGCTTGGTCTGTGGCTCAGTGATATTGCTGAGTTGAACGAAAAGCAGATCGCGCGCGGAATTGAAGTCATCAATCAAAACCCGGATGTGATTGATCGCGTATTCGTGGGCAACGAGGTGGTCTTGCGCGGCGAGCTGACGGCGACGGAAGTCGCTACCTATATCGCGCGCGTTAAGCAGGCGATTCCGACAAGTATTCCGGTCGGCACCGCAGACGTATGGAGCGTCTGGCTTGAACATCCCGAATTGGCCGAAGCCAGCGACTTCGTCGGTATCCACCTGCTGCCCTATTGGGAAGGCATCAAGGCTGAAGACTCGATGAAGTATGTCGAGGACCGCTTTCAAATGGTCGCCGAGCGCTTTCCCGAAAAGACGATTGTGATCGCCGAGGCCGGTTGGCCCTCTGAAGGCCGCGTTAAAAAAGGCTCTGTGCCGTCTCCGGCCATGGAAGCCTATTTCCTGCGTCACTTCCTGACCCGCGCCGTCGCTGAAAACTACGATTACTATATTATCGAAGCGTTCGATCAGCCCTGGAAGGCTGAACAAGAAGGCGCGGTCGGTGCGTTCTGGGGCATATTTGATGCGGATGGGCAGGCCAAGTTCAGCTTTACCGGTCCGCTGTCGTCCTTCGAACAATGGCCGACCTACGCCGCCGTTGCGGCGGCCTTAACCCTGGTGCTGGGCTTGACCGTCCTGGCGTTTTTGCCGCCCGTGAGTGTGCGCGGTTACGTCCTGGTGGGCGGTATTGTCAGCCTTGCGATCTCGGGTGGGTTGCTCATCGTCGAAGCGTCGTCACTGCGGTATGCGGGTTGGAACACAATCGCCGCCGCCATGTTCATCGTTCCGTCCGGCATTTTTACCGCCACGTTGCTTATCACCGAAGCTGTGGAATGGGCGCTGAGTTTATGGCGCAAGAAGCGCGTTGGCTTGCCTTTGGGTGAGTTGCGTGATCTGCCGCGTGTTTCTATTCACGTGCCGACGCATAACGAGCCGCCGTTGATGGTCATGCAGACGTTGAATGCGCTGTCACGGTTGGAGTATCCCAATTTCGAAGTGATCGTGCTCGACAATAACACCGCCGACGAAGGACTGTGGAAACCGGTGGAAGCCCATTGCCAGGCACTTGGGGCTAACTTCCGCTTTTTTCACTTCGACAATATGAAGGGATTTAAGGCGGGGGCGCTCAATAAGGCGCTCGAATTAACCGACCCTGCAGCCGCATATATCGCAGTTGTCGATAGCGACTATCAGGTTGCGCCTCATTGGCTGAATACAGCGATACCGGCTTTTGCGAATGAGAATGTCGCGGTTGTTCAGGCGCCGCAGGATTACCGGGACGCCGGCGAGAGTTGGTTCAAGTCGCTTTGCTATGCCGAATACACCGGGTTCTTCCGTGTGGGCATGGTCGAGCGCGGCGAACACAACGCCATCATCCAGCACGGCACCATGTGCGTAGTCCGCCGCTCGGCCTTGGATGAGGTTGGCCGCTGGTCGGAGTGGTGCATCACCGAGGATACGGAGTTGGGTCTGCGTTTATTCGAGGCGGGGTACAGCGCTGTGTACATTCCCACGACGATGGGTCGCGGACTGATGCCCGATACCTACGATGCCTACAAAAGCCAACGCTACCGCTGGGTCTATGGCGCCATGCAGATCATGAAGCGCCATAGAGCCGAGATTTTTCGTGGTAAATCCAAGTTAACCTTGGCACAGCGCTATCACTTCGTCGCCGGGTGGATTCCCTGGATGGCGGATGGCCTCGCGCTTCTGTTCACTGTGTTTGCTCTGATTTGGACGACCTTGATGATTGTCGCCCCAATGCATTTCGATGTGCCGCTGACGGCACTATCGGCGGTGATTTTGACGCTGTTCGTGGTCAAGACGGTCAAAACCGTATGGCTGTACCAGGCTAAAGTCGGTTCAGGGTTTTTCGGGGCGATCGCTGCGGCCCTAACGGGGCTGTCGTTGGCTTACACCGTCGCCAACGGCGTGATCTCGGGCATCTTCACTTCGTCGAAGCCCTTCTTGCGGACGCCGAAGTGTGAAACCGCTGCGCCGTGGACTCATGCGTTGCGGTTGGCTGCGGTGGAAAGCATATTGTTGGGCGCGATCCTCACCGCCATCACGGCTGTGAGCGTCGTAAGCCGCCTCGACGATCCGGCCGAGCGGGTATGGGTGGCGGCATTGGCAGTGATGGCGGTGCCCTATGCATCTGCGCTGTTGGTCGCCATCGGATCAACGCTCCAGTTTCGCCGCCGTCCGGTCCCGCAAGCCGATCCTGTGCCGGTATTCCAGGCCAACAATCTGGATATCGCGGCTTAGTCGGGTCTAATCCGTTTTCAGGGCTTTATAGGCGAGCCACTCGGGGCTGAGTGTCTGCACTGCTGCGGCAATAGCCTCACGCGTGCGCGTTGGGACTTTGGCCCAGGGCGTGATGGTGGTCCGGATGCTAAAGATGACCGCGCCGGTGCGCGGGAGTTTGAGAAAGCTTTGTTCTTCCCGGCGATAATACAGGCTTTGCTCGGCTCCAATCCATGCCGGTGCAATCGGCTCCGGCAAGTACAGGGCCGGCGAGGTTGCTAACCCCCAGT
>CAXBLG010000003.1:0-129478 GCA_963976395.1 uncultured Rhodospirillaceae bacterium | reverse complement strand
GCCCCTTGTTTATACAGGGTATGCGCGCGCGCTAAGGTGTCGGTCATGGGCTTACACCCGCGTCAAGCGGGAGTCCGAATTGGTTACGTCGCACTCTAAAATCCTACCAATGGAGCTATCCTGCAAACAGCATACGCTCACGCTCTGCAAACCAAAGATCGGCATAGCTGCATGTCTTGTAGTCGTCGAAGTAAGGCCCGCCTTCGGTAAAATGAATAAGTGAAACGTGCTCGGGCGCGAGCGTCGGGTCGTAGTCCACAAGATGGTTCCAGCGATGCGGCAATTCACCGATGAAAGAATCATCCCCGAGCCACTTGAACTGATGGAGTTCGAGACCAGACGCCGTGTTGACATACTCCGGCGTTAACGCGGTGCATTTAGCGTTGTTGAATAAAATCACGGACGACCAATTTTTCTTCTCGTAGCGACTTTGGGGTTTATCGAGAAACTTCTTGGTTTCTTCCGGTTTATGCTCGTGTTTGACAACCTGCACGGCAAAGTTGTCATCACGCAATTTCCACAGGTTCGCGATATCGTCGAGCATCAGCATGTCGCAGTCGCAGAATAAACTCCAGCCGGTGTACTGGGATAGATGAGGGACGAGAAAGCGGCTGAAGGAAAACTCCGTCGATTGAAGCGGGTGAGCTTCACGCTTAAAAATGCTCTTCAACTGCGACAACATAAGGGGTGCGACTTCGACGGGCTCGGACGCGCGCGCGTGAATACTGTGCGATAGAACATTAAACGCGACGGCCTCGCGGGGGTCGTACCCAATAAAAATGCGAATCATCAATTTTTCCGATCACGAACACGGTTTGCAAATGTTGCGGACTTATCGTTGATTAGACGTCGAACCTCAAGCACAGGACGTTCTTTTGTCACAAAGTGTCGACCTTTTTCGCCGACCATGCCGCCAAATCTGTTGCGCAGCGGTTTAGCACCGGCGTCCAGTCTCCGGCCACCTCCTGGGTCAAAAACCGCACCGCCGGGTACCATGGGCTGACATCCTGTCCGCGAAACCAGTACCAAAGCCGTCCTCGCCCTGTGGCGGTCAGGACCCAAGTGGGAACACCAAGTGCTCCGGCGGTGTGAACGGTTGTATTGCTGACCGAGACAACCAAGTCCATGGCCGCCACCTGGGCTGCAAAAGCGTCCATGTCAACCAGAGGGTCAATATCGTCATCTTGGTGTATGTCCACGCCCAGTTGGTCTCTGGCGTGCGCCAGATCAGCTTTACGGTCGCCATATTGAAGATTGACGAAGGTTATCCCAGGTACAGACAGGATGGGCGCCCAGCTCAGCAGGTTCTGACTCTTGAGCCAGCCGATTTCATAGTTTTTCGGACTCATCCACGAAATGCCGACCAATTGCGTGCCTGGACGGAGGGTCTGATAATTACGGCGCAGAGAGTCACGAAGGTTGTGGTCGGCCTTCAGAAAACTTTGGCGCTTAGGAAAATCGGCGAAGCTACGGCGAAACGCTGAGCCGAGCTCAGACTGCGACATCTGATAATCAAGCGATGGGTCGGTGGCGCATGCGGGTAGCGGCTCGGCTCTGTGATCCACAGTGGCATCCGGAAATGACCTGCGCATGAGCGGAAGGAGACGCTCTGAACAGAGCAACGTGACATGTTCGGCGACTTCAATGGCATCGGGGACCATGCTGGTGGTGAGCAATTCATCGCCGACGCCTTGCTCGGTCCATATCAGAATTTTCTTATTGCGTAAGTCTTCGCCCTGCCAGACCGGCTGGGGAAAGAGATCGTGACGGGCATTTGCCGTTGGACGCTTTAAGCGCCATACAGATTCCTTCCAGCCCTCGTCAAACCGACCCACGGACAGCAGTATTTGCGATCGATTGTAGTGTGCATCCACATAGTCAGGACTGCGTGCGACGAGGTCGTCAAACGCTTGCAAGGATTGCTCTGTTTTACCTAATTCATCCAGTGCTGAAGCTTCATTGAGATGAATGGATGCGACGTCTGGCAACAGGCTCTTTGCTTGACGGTAGTGTGGGAGAGCTTCGGCAGCACGTCCGAGGCAACGCAATGAAGTGCCGAGATTATTGTGGATTTCTCCGGATTTTGGATTGTGCGCTAGTCCTCGGTGATAAGTCGCAACGGCGTCTTCAAATCGATTAAGCGCGGCGAGAGCCAGCCCCTTGCCATTGTAGGAATGCCAAAAAGAAGGGTCGGCTGTAAGCGCGTCGTCGAATACGTTTAGGGCTTCTTCGCTTTGCCCCGCTCTGTGCATAAGGAATGCGGCTTGATGCAATCCTTCAGCGGCGAGGCCAGGCTCTTGCGCCAGCCGGCGGTACAAATGTTCTGCGTCTTCCAGTCGGCCCATATTGGCGAAAGCCTGCGCGAGAGTGCGCAAGTATGGCGCTCGTTTAGGAGTCGCACCGGACTCTACGGCGTGATCCAGTAACGCAAGGCCAACATCGCGGATAACGCTCATCCATTCTCCAGATGAGCGTTGCGTGAATATCTGTGTGCGGTGTTGTGAACGCAAGCTGCTTTGTGTGGAGGGTAAAGCCATGTACAAAAGCGGCACATCTAAGGCTGCCGCAATCGCCGCCGCATCCGAGTCCGGTGCGATTACAATATCCATGGCGGCAACTCTCGCAGCATAGTCATCGATATTCTGACGTGACTCAAGAATCTCATCGTGTGCGATTGGAATGCCAAAGCCTTTAGTAGCGGCTGCCAATTCCGCGTCGCAGTCGCCCGTTTGCAGATTGACGAACGTCAGGCCGGGAACATGGAGGATGGGTCCCCAGTCAAGAAAATTGACGGCGTATGTTTCGTTCAATTTATTGTTTGCACTTCTCCAGGCCAGCCCAACAAGTAGGCGCCCCGTGCCCTTTGACGCTAGTGTTGCGCGCAGCTGATCGCGCAGCCCTTGATCGACTTCGATCCGTAGGCCGCGCGTTGTAAGGTGCTCTTTGTGGGGTACGGGTATTGGGAGTTTATTCATTACCGAGTGTATGTAGGTTCAATGTTGAAGGTTTGAAGCATGAGCTGCGCTATTGGTTAGCGCCAGAGTGCCAGGGCCCGCGCAACCTCACTTAGCACGGGAGTCCAGCCCGCTCCCCGATTTTGGCGAAATAGACGCATGGACGGGTACCACGGTGAGTTCGTCCGTTCCAGAAACCAGTACCAAATACGTCCCACTGACGCCGGCACAAGGGTCCAGACCGGGCGACCAAGTCCGCCTGCAACATGCACCGTGGTATTGCTGACCGATATAACAAGATCCATAGCCGCGACTTGGGCAGCGAATCTATCCAAGTCGGTCAGCGGGTCTACGTTGGGGTCAACAATAATTTCGGCGCCTGTGGCTTTTTTCGCTGCTTCGATTTCCGGCGTGTGGTGTCCATATTGAAGACTTACAAAGCGCAGGTCGGGAATACTCAGCAGGTCCGTCCAGTCGGCGAGGGTCGTGCTTTTTTCTGATTCCGCCGCAGGGTTGGCGCTGCGCCAGGAGATCCCGATAAGGGGTTTGTCGGCGCCCGCTTGGTAGCCGCTTCGCAAATGGTCGGTTAACTCTGGGTCGGCCTTCAAGTAAGCACCTTCGGAGGGAAACGCGGGTAGACCTTGGCGTAAAGAGCGGCCCAGATGAGAAAGGGACGCTTGAAAATCGGCGCCTGGGGCTTTGGCCGTGCCCGCTACGATGTGTTCCCGCAGAAGGATATCGACGCTGGGAAAAGAACGTCGAAACAAGGAAGCCAGCCGAGCAGTGCATACCAGTGTGCACTTGGCGCCCTGCGCCAATACATTGGGGATCATGCTGGCAATTAGAATTTCATCGCCCGGCCCTTGTTCGGTCCATATGAGAAGATGACGGCCTTGTAGAGGTTCTCCCTCCCAATACGGCATGTCGAAGCGATCATGCAGTGTCGTGGTGAAGGTGCGGCGAAAGCGCCAAGCGTACTCGTCCCACCCTTCAGTGAAGCGTTCCCGCGTAAGCAGGGCAAGGCCATGATGGGTATGTGCGTCGGCATTGTTTGGATCTGCTCGAATGGCGTCTTCCTGCAACACTAAAACTTCATCCATACGGCCTTGGATGTCGCGCACTACAGCAAGATTGATAAGTGCGTATGGGTAGGTCGGCGTACGTGCGAGTATGGCCGTATAGTTTTTCTCAGCGTTCGTGATATCGCCTTTCTTGAGAAAAGCTTCCGCCAGTTCAGTTTGCACGAGGTCTGCTGACGGATGTACTGCAATTGCCTTTTCAAAGGTACGGATTGCATCGTCATATTGCTTAGCTTTTACCTGAACGCGGGCGCAATCCATCAGGATGTCGGCGTTATTGCCTACTGTGCTGGCCAAATGCTCGAAATGAGTTGCGGCTTCGGTCCATTGCTGGAGATCGCGGAGCACTCGGGCCAGATTTAAGCGTGCTTCATTATGATCCGGCTTTAGCTCCAAGACGCGACTAAAGTGCGTGGTGGCCTCAACGGCATGGCCCATTTTAAACGCGAGGCCGCCGAGAAGATTGTGAACATCCGGCTCCAGCGGGCGAACACGTTTAATGTCCTCGCAGATTTTCTTGGCTTCAGCGTATCGGCCGGCATTCATCAGTGTGATGGATTGACTGAAGGCTTGTCCGACCGTCATGGCTCCGTTCTTGCTCATGATTGACGCCAAAGGTTCAGTTGCTCGGCAACTTCGACGAGGACATCATCCCACTGGCCAGAATTTTTTTGGCGAAACATACGCAAGGACGGATACCAAGGACTGTCGTCGCGATTCTGAAACCAATACCAGTGGGCCCCTGGGCCTTTGGGCACCAAAGCCCATACGGGTTTGCCGAGAGCGCCTGCGACGTGAACCGTCGTGTTGCTGACGGAGATGACAAGATCCATCGCGGCAACCTGCGCAGCGAAGGCCTCCATATCGCCGGATGAATCAATATCGGGATCTAAATCGATGTCAGAGCCCTGGGTTTGATTGACGCGCCGGACCTCGTTTGTGCAATCGCCATACTGCAACGATACAAATTTGATATCCGAGCAATTGAGTACGGGAGCCCAGCTCTCTAGAGCGATGGACTTAAATGGGGCCGTGCCGATGGAGCCGCCGCTATGCCAGGAGAGGCCGACAACTTTTTGGTCGTTCGAGGTTTGGTAACGCTGACGGAGTTTCGCGGTGAGCGCAGGGTCGGCGTTGATGTACCCATGATGCGCCGGAAATGAGTCGAGTGACGGCCTTAGCCATTGGGCCGTATCGGTCAACGGAAGCCGCGCGTCGAAGTCGCCTTCTATGGGAGTTCCCAGCGCCTGAACGCTAGCGCCGGGAAAGGAGCGTTTGAACAAGCTCACCAAACGCGGTGAGCAAATCAAGGTGCATTTGCCAACTCGTGCAATAAGGTCCGGGAGGAGATTCGCGAATAGAATTTCGTCGCCGAGACCGTATTCGGCCCACACCAAAATATTTTTTCCGTCCAATGGACTGCCGTCCCAACTAACACCGTTGCTTAAGTCCACCGAACCGGCTCGCGCTTTAATGCGCGCCTTAAAGGCTGGCCAGCCTTCATCAAGACGGCCAAGGGTTAGGAGCGTCATGCCGCGATTAGCGGCGGCGGCGGACAAGTTGGGGTTCAACCTAAAAGCTGTGTCGTAGTCCTTTAGCGCGGATTCTAAATCGCCGGAAAATTTATAAGCGTTGCCTCTGTTTATAAACGCGTCGGCATGCCCGTTGTCTGCGGCAATAGCCCGGTTATGAAAAGAGAGCGCCTTATCCATATTACCGCGAAGCTCTTCGATACGGCCCATGCCCGTCAGTAAGCCGGCGTCGTCAGGGGCGATTGCCAGCGCGTCTGCTAAAACACTTTCTGCATCATCTAGGCGGCCTAAGTCGGCCAGTACATCGCCAAGATGTGTAAACAGAAATGTATCGGACGCCCCTAATGAAAGGGCTTTGCGATAGGCATGTTCTGCGTCCTGCAATTTTCCTTGGCGGTGAAGGGCGAGAGCGAGGTAATGCTGCGCAACGACGTGTTCGGGACACGTCAGCAGGCATTGGCGCAGCAAACGTTCAGCTTCGGTTAGGCGTTCAGAGTCCACCCAGATGCCGCCCAGAACGGTATAGGCCTGCGCGTAGGAAGGATTGACCTCTATGCACCGCCGTAAAATTTCTTCGGCTTCATCAACCCGACCAAGGTTGTGTAGGGCGTGACCTGCACCTGTCATGGCCTCGGGGTGGTTAGGATCAATCGCAATGGCGCACTCAAAAGCGTCGAGGGTATCGCCATGGCGGCCGCAAGCAGCCAGGGTCGCGCCTAATCTGCACAACGCATCTATGGCGCGAGGTTTAAGTTTCACTGCTTGCTCGAAGTATACGAGCGCGTTCGCCGGGTTCTCTAGCCTAATCCATGCAGAGCCGAGCATTTCCACGGTTGCCACATGATCGGGCCGTAAGGCGAGGGACCGTTCAAGTACCGGCACAGCTTCGTCCGCGCGGCCCAGATGAACATATGCCGCGCCTAGCAGGTAATGCAGTTCGGGATGATTTGCGAGGGTCGGTCGCAGAGCTTCGTAGTGTGTCGCCGCAGATTGTACATCGCCTGCCTGATGCAGAGCTACGGCATCGTTCAATGCTTTGCTGATTTTTTCGATATCTATATCTGCAGCCATGAATGCCTGCGGGCCTTAATCAAAATGTGAGGTGAGCTGGCAGCTAATCCTCTATGCCTGCCTGGCCGGCGACCCGCAAGACTTCCTCGACACTTGTTTCTCCGTGCCATGCTTTCAGTAGTCCGTCTTCGAGAAGGTCGCGAAAGCCGTAGTCGCGGGCGATGCGTTCGAGGTCATGGTGCGGTTTTTGGTGAAGGACCGCGTCGGCGAGTTCTTCATTCAGCACGGCAACCTCATATATGCCAAGACGGCCTCGGTATCCGGTATTTTGACATTTCGGGCAGCCCACAGGTCCAAGCCATTGGGGGGAGCTTGCGAAAAGATCGGGGAATTGCTGTTGCAACTGATTGCATTTTTCGCGAATGCCCGCCGTCGGCGCATGCGGCGCACGGCAATGGGGGCAAAGCTTTCTAACTAGGCGCTGAGCCATCACCTCGCGAACGGACGAGGATACCAAGAAAGGCTCCAAGCCCATGTCGGTCAGGCGCGTAAAAGCGCTCAAAGAATCGTTTGTGTGGAGGGTCGAAAAGACCATGTGGCCGGTCAGGGATGCTTGAACGGCAATCTGAGCGGTCTCCACATCACGGATTTCGCCGATCATGATGACGTCCGGGTCTTGGCGCAAAATGGATCGTAAGGCCCGCGCGAAGGTGTACCCGATTTCTGCTTTGGTCTGGACCTGCGTGACGCCCGGAACATTGTACTCGACGGGGTCTTCAACGGTTATGATCTTGCGCTTACCGTCTTTGATATGCTCGAGGGTCGCTTTGAGCGTTGTTGACTTGCCTGAACCGGTCGGGCCTGTCACGAGGATGATGCCGTAGGGTTCTTGCGCCAGCTTTGAAAAGGTCTCGAGGTGGTCAGGCGCCATTCCGATTCGCGCGAGGGAGAAGTCTTTCTGCTCTTTAAGCAAGAGCCTCATGACGATGGATTCGCCCCAGACGCCGGGTAGGCAAGAGACGCGGATATCCAGCTCTTTGCCACTGATGCGCATGCCGATGCGACCGTCTTGGGGCAGGCGGCGCTCGGCGATATCGAGGCCGGATATGAGTTTTATGCGCGAAGCCACCGCATCGAATCGTGATCGAGGCAACGTTAAGCGATTTTGCAAAACGCCATCGACGCGGTAACGAATATCAAATTCATGTTCGCGCGGCTCAACGTGAATGTCTGAGGCGTTTTCATTTACCGCCTGGGCCATCGTATTGGAGACCAGTTCCACGACCGGCGCTTCCTCGGCGAGTTCCCGCAGCATGGCGACATCATCGTCGTAGTTGAATCCGTCGCTGGTCAGCGCGCGGCGTACCAACTCGACCATCATGTCGAGCTCGCGGTTGCGCACAAGCCACCAACATATCTCTTTATCCGGAAATGCCGACATCAGCGCTTCTTGAAGGCTGGGGCGAAGTGGATCACGGCTAATGCAGTTGAGTGTGCCGTCTTCGGCTGTCCATGCGAGTGTTGCCTGATCGATCCACCACTCGGTGTCGATGCCGGAACTCTTGAGCGTTGCGGCATAGATCATCGGGTCTTGCGGCAATGTCTCGTTGGTGATGAGTCCCAATCCGAGCTGGTGTGAGAGCGCCTCAAGAACCGCGTCCTCAGAAACAGCGCCGATGCGGATGAGGATGGCGCCAAGCAATCCGCCGACACTCGACTGGAAGGTAAGGGCTTTGTTGAGATCGCTTTCGCCAATTTCGCCCTTGGCCAGCAAAATCTGGCCAAGCGATGGCTGAACTTCAATAGGCGCGGCCGCGAGGGCGCTGGCGTTCATTTTCTACAGTCCAAAATCAGGTGCCCAAACGGGCGCCACATATCTACCTTAGGTGCACGGATTGAGCCCATGTTGAAGGGCGTCCATCATGTGCCACTTAAAATACGGATTTTCGAGGGTAAGTTCTACCACCATGGACCTTGCGCCCGGGATTTACAGGTTTGTAAGGGTTACATTCGGCCCGCATGGGATCAATGTCGGCGATGTAGATTTACAGCGGTTTAAGATCAGCTTTTCATGTACAACACGCCCGTGAAAAACCTAACTCTCCTCATTGGCGCCCTCATCGTTTCCACCCTTATCGTGGAAGTGGGGGTTCGCGTGGCCGGATTCGCGCCGCGAGAAATCCGTATTAATCCCTTTTTTGTGCCAAACAGCGAGGACACCTGGTCGGTTCCTGATCCGGACCTAGGCTGGATTAATAAAGAGGGGGTGTCGATTTCGATTGAGGAAGGTGGTGCGCCGATGACCTTCTGGGACTTTGGCCGCCGTGCAACGCGCGAGGATGTCTCATCGCCGGTGGGCAAGGTGCCGGTCATGGTGATCGGCGGGAGCAACGCACAATCCTATGGGGTGCGCGATGAAGACTCCTTTGCCTACATACTCAGTGAACGGTATCCGTCCTTGTGGTTCGAGAACTTCGGCAATGGCGGCTACAGCACCGTTCAGTCATTGCTGCTGGCTGAAAAAGCCTATGATAATTTCTACATATCCGAAAAACCGAAGCTAATCGTGCTGGCCTTCGACGATTCACATGCCCTGCGGAACGTAGCAGACCAGTCTTGGGTGTATTCGATTTCCGACGACGAGGGCCGATACGTCGCGCCGCCGCATTACCGTTTGCAGAACGGTGAGTTTGTTTTTCATCCATTCCGGACCATCGGATTTTGGCCTCTCGAAAAACAGTCTGCGTTGATAACGGTGCTGCACAATATCTGGCTTCAGTCAGTTGCTTACAATACTGTAGGCGACGCGCTCCCGGCTACGCAGCACGTCATAGACCAACTGCATAATTTTGCGTCACGCCACGACGTTCAGTTTGCTGTAGTGGTTCTGGAAGATCGCAATCAAATTGCTGACGCGATATTTTCCGATAAGCCCTATCCTTACAAAAATTGTAGCGGCTTTGAGCGTAGCGATCCCGGCACATATTTGCTTGGCGGCAGTAGTCACCCAAATGCAAAGCTGCATGCCCACTTTGCCGATTGCATCGGAAGGTGGCTGGAGAGCGATGTGTTGCCGTTGCTGAGGATACCGAATGCAGCCCAAACGGAGCGGGAGTAGTGAAGAAAAATATAGCCAACGGGCTGCTCTTGCTTGCAGCCGTTGCCGTAATGGCCGGCGTGTTCGAGGGACTGTGCCGAACCGCTCTGAACGACGGTACGCAGTACCATGTGGAGATGTGGAGATATGCGGTTGAATTAAAGCGCGTCGCCGAAGATCCCGAGATCGGGCATGAGCATATTCCCGGCGCGCACGCGCGCTTAATGGGCGTTGACGTATCAATTAACAGCGATGGCTTGCGTGACAAGGAACTTGAAGAAGCAAAACCGACCGGAGTAACGCGTATTCTCATGCTGGGAGATTCTATTACCTTTGGCTGGGGTGTGCCGGCAGATGAAACTCTGCCGAGAGTTCTTGAACGCGAATTGACGGCGCAAGGGGCAGGCCCCATTGAAGTTATTAATTCAGGTGTCGGTAATTACAACACCGCAATGGAAGCCGGCTATTTCTTTGATCACGGCAAAGCCTATGACCCCGACATCGTAGTGTTGAACTATTTTATCAACGATGCAGAACCCACGCCGATCTATAAAGAGGTGCCCTGGCTCGCACGTCATTCCTATGCCTACGCGGTTATCGGAGGTGCCTGGGACAGTTTAAAAAGGCGTCTGTTCGGCGGCGCGGACTGGCGCACTTACTATGCGGGTCTATATGCGGACGGCGCGCCAGGATGGCGCAAAGCCCAGGAGAGCATCGCAAAACTTGCCGCGTATTGCCGAACGAACGACATTCGTTTCATCATTGTGAATATTCCAGAATTGAGAGAACTCAAGGAATATCCCTTTCACGACGTTACGGCCAAAGTGAAAGCGGCCGCGGAGACTCATCACGTGGAGTTTGTCGACCTTCTTCCTGCAGTGGAGGACCTGTCGCCAGATACATTATGGGTCACAAAGCCCGATCCTCATCCCAATGGCCGTGCCCAGGAGCTTATGGGTATATATTTTTCCAACCACCTATTGCGTTCGTCCAGTCATCTTGAACTCGCTGAATGATAACTCTACGTTTGCCGAGCTATGATTTTTTGCGGCTATGGGCCGCTTGTTCGAAAGCGCTTTGATGACCGTCGCCTACTGCGCGAGATGCGTGACTCCCAACACATGGCCGGACGCCGTCTTTGATGAGGACGGTATTTGTTTGCCGTGCCGCTATGCCGAAAGTTTAGCGCAGGTTGATTGGTCCGCTCGGAAAAAGGAACTCGGCGAAATTTCCGACTGGGGCCGGAAAAACAAACGTGGTGTTTACGATTGTATTATCGGCGTGAGCGGCGGCAAGGACAGCCTGCGCCAAGCGTTCTTTGCACGCGATGAATTGGGTCTGAACCCGCTGCTTGTGTCGTGTGTGTATCCGCCGGAGCAGCAAACACAGCGCGGTGCAGACAATCTTTCTAATTTAGTCGAGCAAGGCTTTGATCTTCATATGGTTGGTCCGGCCCCACAAGTTTCAAAAAAGCTGACGAAATACAGCTTCCTGCAATTCGCCAATATTTTTAAGGCCAGCGAGCTTGTGCTGTATGCATCGCTGCCGCGCGTTGCGATTGCCTATGGCATTCCTCTTATCTTTCTTGGCGAAAATCCGGCGCTTGCCTTCGGTGGCAGTGTCGGATCGGTCTCGAGTGATGGGAACAAGCAGCGTTTTCACAACACACTTGGCGGCGGAAAGCTCGACACCTGGTTGCAGAGCGGACTAACAGCCAGCGAGATGAACTGGTATCAGTATCCGTCGGAACACGATTTCGAACGGGCGCAATTGCGGATCGTTTATCTCGGCTTTTATATGCGTGACTTCAACGATATCGCGAACGGCGCTTTTGCGCTTGCGCATGGTCTTGAACCGCGCACGGGACTTGATGCTCTACCCGAAGAAACCGGCTCATTGAACGCATTTGAAGCTGTGGACGATGATTTTGTTCACGTAAACCAGATGATCAAACATCTAAAGCTGGGATTTGGGAAAGTTGTCCAGCAGGCCAGTGTTCAATTGAGGCTGGGTACAATGACTCGCGAAGAAGCCGTAGAAGCCGTTGAGAAATACGATGGCAAGTGCAGCGAGCGCTATATAGAAAACTTTTGCGACTACATTGGCATCACCACGGAAAAATTTCATTCTGTGGTCGAAGAGGCGCGCAACAAGGATTTGTGGCAGTTGAATAATCGCGGCGCATGGGAACTCAGGTACAAGCCTTCGGGCGCCCTCGGCGCAAAGGTGTGATGGCGTGAGTTCAATACGCGACCGAGATGTCTGTATTGTCGATTACGGCATGGGCAATTTGTTGTCCGTCACCTCGGCACTCGCCACTTTGGAGTGTCGCGCGACAGTGAGTGCCGACCCAGCCCACATCGCTAAGGCCGCCGCATTAATTTTGCCGGGCGTCGGCGCCTTTGGCGAAGCCATGGAGCGCATGCAAGCGCTGAAACTGATCGATGTGCTTGAAGACCGCGTTTTAGGGGAAGGCGTACCGTTTCTCGGCATTTGTCTTGGAATGCAGGTGTTGGGAACGCAATCCACGGAAAGCGGTCTGCATAAAGGGTTGGGGTGGATTGACTCAAAAGTCGAGATGATTCCACCAGACTCATCCATTCGCATCCCGCACATTGGCTGGAACGAGGTGACTTGGGCAGGGGGTGGACCGCTCAGTGTGAATATTGCACAGAATAGTCATTTCTATTTTAACCATTCCTATTGTATGGCGACCGCCGACAATTGTGTTGTGGCGACCGTTGATGTCGGACGCCCCCTGGTTGCGGCCGTCGTAAAGAGCAATATTTGGGGTGTTCAATTTCATCCCGAAAAGAGTCAGAACAACGGTCGCCGGCTGCTGCGCAACTTTCTCAATTTTGTTCAGGTCGGGTAGGGGCAGCGCGTATGTTGAAACAACGTGTTGCCGCCGTACTGTTGGTTCGTGACGGGATCGTCGTACAGAGTATCGGATTCCAAAAATATTTGCCGATCGGTAAGCCGGAAATTGCTGTTGAACACCTCAACAGATGGGGAATCGACGAAATCGTGATGCTGGATATATCGGCACAAAAATTGGCCGATGTAAGGTTGGATCAAAGCGTTGCTCATGTCGCGCCTTACTGCTTGGTGCCGCTTGCTGTGGGCGGGGGGATACGGTCAGTTGATCACATTCGTGACGTTATTAAATCAGGGGCGGACCGGGTTGTTCTCAACACCTCCGTTTTTGATGATCCGAAACTTATAGAACGGGCGGCTGAGAGGTTCGGTACTCAGTGCATCATCGCGGCGATTGACGCAGCGCCCTCAACAGACACCGCTTATGACACCTTCGTGGATGGCGGCGGCAGGCGAACAGGGTTGTCGCCCAAAGATATGGCGCGGCGCGCGGAGGATCATGGAGCGGGCGAAATTCTCATTCAGGCCATACATCGCGATGGCAGCAAGTTGGGCTACGACTTGGAACTGGTTGCGGATGTGGCTGGTGCGGTTTCCGTGCCCGTAATCGCTCTGGGCGGTGTTGGAACGCCTGTGCATATGGCTGAAGCAGCGCGAGTGCCTGGTGTCAGTGGTCTGGCCGCGGGCAATTTCTTTCATTTTACCGAGCATACTGCCGCCGTGGTCAAGGCTGGCTTGCAGACGTCCGGCATCGATTTGCGCCACGACAGTTACGCAGATTATAGGGCCTACGCTTTTGATGAGTATGGGCGGCTTCGGAAAAGAGCCGACGAAGATCTCGAAGAGCTTTTGTTTATCCACTACGTCGATGAAGTGATCTGATTGTTCCATGCAGTATTGTAGCCGCTGTCTTTATCCCGCGAATCATCCCCTAAACATTACCTTCGATCGTGAAGGCGTGTGCAGTGGTTGCCGGGTTCATGAAGAAAAGGACACGCTGGACTGGGCTTTGCGCCGAGAGCGTTTGGAGGCTCTGGTCGATTCTTATCGCAATCGCTCTGGCTCGGGATACGATTGTATTGTTCCTGTATCCGGTGCGCGCGACTCATACTTCATTGTGCAGACCGTACGAAAAGAACTGGGGCTCAATCCACTACTTGTGAGTTACAACAAGCATTACAATACCCGGCGTGGGCACAGAAATCTCGCGTATCTACGAACTCTATTCGATCTTGATATCTATACCCAGGTCATCAACCCGCAGACCGTCAAAAAAATCACACGGGAAACGCTGCGGATTCGCGGCAGCCTGTACTGGCACGTTCTCGCAGGCCAAACCGTATGGCCGGTGCAGGTCGCGGTTCGCCACAAGATTCCTCTGATTATCTGGGGCCATCATCAAGGCTTAGATCAGGTAGGGATGTTTTCACATACCGATGAAGTTGAAATGAGCCGTAAGTACCGCAAGGAACATGATCTCATGGGGCTGGAGGCGGAAGATCTGCTTGCTCAAAGTGATGATTTGGCCGAGGGCGATCTACAGGCCTACTTTTATCCGCACGATAAAGAACTCGCGAATGTCGGGGTTCGCGGTATTTATCTTGGAAACTATATCCGCTGGGATACCAAGCGACAGCACGAAGACATGATTGAACGTTACGGATACGAAACGGCGCCGCAGCAACGCACGTTTGATACCTATAACGATGTGGATTGTATTCACTACAGCGGGCTTCACGATCACCTGAAGTTTCTCAAGGTTGGGTATGGGAAGGTTAGTGACCATGCCAGCCGTGAAATCAGATTTGGTCGATTAACGCGGGAGCAGGGGCTTGACCTTGTTCGCGCGTACCAAAACAAGAAGCCAAATGATCTGGAGCCGTTTCTAAAATGGTCCGGACTGACTGAAGGTGAGTTTGTTGAGCTTGTGAATCAGCATCGTGATCCACGCGTTTGGTCACGAGGTGCTGACGGGCAGTGGGTTCTAAAGCATTCAGTTGTGGATGCGCCGACACCGCAAACCGCCAAAAGCGTGGAGCTTTCTAAGCAAGGGGATTGCGATTTCCACATTACGCCGTCGCGTGCTCCCGGCGTGCGCGAAGATGAATACGTCTTGATAGATCGCGGCTTCGTGGATGAGGTCCCGGTCGGCAGTTAAGCGCCTACGACTCTGTGTGCATGAGCGCACGGTGCATGTGTTCTGCCGTTTCCCAATCTTCCGGCGTATCAATGTCCTGCACTAGATATCGAGGCAAAATGACGGGGTGAGAGTCGGCGCTGTAAAGCTCGGGCTTTTCCAAAAAACGCGCAACATCCAGCCAGTAGAATTGGCCTGCATCGTGGTAAGCCTCGGGCAGATCCTGGGAACGTGTCAGCCGATGTTCCGGCCAGACCATGGCAAGAGTACCATTGGGTTTGATTTCCAACGCTCTGAAAATTGGAAAAGCGAAAGAAGTGACGGTAAAGACCGTCGCCGCATTGCTGTTTTGCAAGGTGCTCAGTCCTTGAATGATGTCCTGCGCCCGCACAAATGGCGCGGTCGCATAGATGCAGCAGGCGTGAGTGGCCGGTGTGTCGTTTTCGCCCAGCCACCTCAGGGCGTGCGTAAGAACGGGCGCGGTTGCCGTATGGTCGTCGGACAACTCCGCCGGTCGCATGAACGGCACGTCCGCCCCGTAGGTTTTCGCGGTCGCAGCTATGTCATCTGAGTCGGTTGATACCAGAATGCGATCAAATAATCCCGAGTCTTGGGCCGCGCGAATGGAATAGCTAATCATTGGCTGCCCGGCAAAGGAGCGAATGTTTTTATTCGGGATGCGTTTACTGCCGCCGCGGGCGGGTATAATGGCAACGGTATATTTACGCTTGGTCATGGGTCCTCAATCGCAGGTGTCGGTATTGGCCAATTCGAGTGCCAACGATAGTACGTTCTGAGTGGCTTTCGCATGTGCTTTAGCCTCGGCGCGGATTACAATGGGTGAGTCTATTTCGAGCATCTCTATCCAATCCTGAATTTTAGCTTCGGCGCCTTCTACCGAATCGACTAGGAGCACGCCCGCCCGAACACCGATTTGACGTAAGGATTGTAGCTGTAGACCAGGTTGTAAACTGAGTGTTGGCCGACCAATGAGCCAGGCTTCGTAGAGCAGAATAGATGCCATTCCGATAATGCCATCGTATGGCCTCAAGGGCGTTGCGGTTATGCTCTTAGGTAGAACGGCACCTTGTAATGCCCCCCGATTCTTTTGCCATATGTCTGCAAGTTTCGCTTCGTCTTCGCGCGGGTGCGGCAACAGGGATAGATAAACGTGTTCGGCCAACGGCTGCAATGCACGGCAAAGTAGCTGCACGACTTCCGGTTCAGTATACCCTCGATAGAAAGGTGATTCGTCTGATGAACCTTGGTCATCTCCGATAGGCTCAGATACAAATAAAATTTGTTTGGGTCCGCCTTGTCGCGGCTTAGTCTCGCTGGCCGTTAAAAACGATTGCATGTTGTCACTGAGGCTGGGCTGTCCCGTGATTCGAATCGACCCGCGGGAAATGCCTTCGGCCTCAGCCGCCTCGGCAGCCAGTGTGTCCATAACCGCATAAATGTCGGGAGATAGTGCAGATTTTCCATCTGTCTGCATCCTTGACAGATACGCGGTCCAACTATCAAGAACGTGGAGGACTTTAATGCCGCGCATTTGTGCGCGCCGAGCGAG
This sequence comes from uncultured Rhodospirillaceae bacterium, assembly GCA_963976395.1. Classification (GTDB taxonomy): domain Bacteria; phylum Pseudomonadota; class Alphaproteobacteria; order Rhodospirillales; family Rhodospirillaceae; genus UBA11612. The sequence goes on along the minus strand of CAXBLG010000003.1, from coordinate 113,221 downwards.
TGACAGTGCCGCACTATCCTTTACGCTAGACGCAAATATCACGACATCCGGGATCGTGATGTCTAGCAAAGAATCCAGCGCGGTATTCTCAAAATTGGTGGGGACGGCCCACTGCCATTGAGCGTCGCTCTCCCGCGCAAGGTAGCCGTGTCGTAGGACCAAGGCGTCATGACCTCGTTGACTCGCTGTCCGAATCACCGGGATCAAGGCTCGGGCACCTCCGACATCTCCGGCCGCGAAGAGTATTTTCTTGGTCATGGATACTGTGTTGAACGGCTGTTGCACAATGATCAATGCCTAATGGCATAGGTTGGGACCGTTTGCCACAGTGGCCGCGTTTTACTGATCAAGTTCACGTCGTTGACTACAGCTTTGTCATTGTTACGTACTGGAGGCTTATTGCCTTGGATGCAAAGGCCATGGTACGGCACTAAAGACTTGATCAGTGTGCGCGTCGCCCACCGAAACTATGATATTGTTGTGTCTATCAGCGTCATTCCGTTCGGATGAATTTTAATGACTAAACTTGCACTTTTGGGTGGAAACCCAGCGGTAAGCAGCCCCCTGCAGCCCTACCGTACAACGGGTGTTGAGGAAGAACAGGCGGTTCTTCGGGTCATGCGGGATGGCACGCTCAGCGCATTTCTGGGGGCATGGTCGCCGGAATACTGGGGCGGCCCCGAGGTAAAAGCCTTTGAAGCGGAATGGGCGTCGTCTTATGGCGTTAAGCACGCGGTATCTGTTAATTCGGCGACCTCCGGCTTGATCGCAGCGATGGGCGCGGTGGGCATTGGCCCTGGTGATGAAGTCATTGTTCCCCCTTACACCATGTCGGCGACAGCCATGGCGCCGCTCTTTTATGGGGGCATCCCGGTTTTTGCGGATATCGACGAAGATTACTTCTGTCTCGATCCGCAGTGTGTCGCCGACGCGATTACGCCGAAGACACGGGCTATTATAGCTGTGAACCTTTTTGGTCAGCCTGCGGATTTGTCGGCGCTCCGAGCCCTTGCGGATAAGCACGGGTTGTATCTTATTGAAGACAATGCCCAGGGGCCGTTTGCGGTCCACGATGGAAAATACGCCGGTACAATTGGGCATATCGGTGTCTTTAGCCTGAATTATCACAAGCACATTCATACCGGAGAAGGCGGGATGTGTGTCACAGATGATGCAGCGCTTGCAGCTCGGCTGGGCATGATCCGTAATCATGCAGAGAATGCTGCGGACCATCTCGGCGAGGGCGATTATACCAATCTCATCGGGCACAATTTCAGGATGACCGAGCTCAGCGCGGCGATCGGACGCGAACAACTCAAGAAAGCGAAAGATCTCACAGTCCGGCGTATTGAAATAGCCGAACGGTTGACGGCTGGCGTTGAAGGTCTGGCAGGCCTTCAGGCACCTAAGGTGCGAGCGAAGTGCAATCACGTCTATTATCTATGGGGCGCTCGCTTTGATGAGACGACGATGGGGGTATCTCGGGAAATCTTCGCCAAAGCCTTGGCGGCGGAGGGCGTGCCGAACGCGACGGGGTATGTTCGCCCGCTTTATATGCTTTCCACATTCCAAAAACGTATAGCAATTGGCCGTGAAGGATTTCCCTTTAACTTGACGGAGCAGACTTATTCTTCTGGGCTGTGTCCGGTCACCGAGCGATTGTACGAGTCGGAAATGCTGATCTTTTTGGTGTGTAGTTATGATCCGACGGATACACAAATAGATGAAATTATCGCGGCCTTTCGTAAGGTTCATGAAAACCGTCATCAGTTGGCCGATGTCTCTCTACCCGCCGCATAATTCCTACGGGACGGTCTAATGTCGTCAAATGTCCCGTTGACCGTGGGCATTCTTGGGCTAGGCCAGATTGCCCACGGATATGATGATCCGGCGGGACAGGCAATCTCCACCCATATCAAAGCATGCCTCGCGGAGCCCCGCCTGCGTATAGCGTGGGTTTCCGATATTGATAATGCCCTGGCTGTTGATGTGAACGATCAATGGAATTTGGGGGCGAGCGTGGTTGTGCCCGACAATGCGTCCTGTCATGCGGTAGATGTGGTTTGCATTGCCACACCCGATGATACCCATGTGCAGTGGGTTGATCGTTTCCTCGCTTCCACGCCAAAACTGATTCTTTGCGAGAAACCCTTGGCCGCTAGCACGAAACAAGCGCAAGACTTGCTCTCTAAGGTGCAAGCTACCGAGTGTAAGCTTGTGATCAATTTTATGCGGCGCTGGATTCCAGGCGTGTCTACTTGGTTAAGCGCGGCGGCGCGCGGCGGCTTTGGGGCGCCGGTAGAGGCGCAGTTAACGTATTGTCGCGGCCTGAGACACAACGCGTGCCATGGTCTTGACCTAATCGGTGCGGCGTTCGGTTGTGACGTCGTATCAGCGCGTAAGTCCACTGACGGTTTCGATGACTTTGAAGCTACGGATTTGACAGTTTCGGCGACGTTGGGTTTGCGCGGTCGGGCGGGCCCGGTTCCTGTTTCAATCACAGGTGTCGATGGGCGTCTTCGCAATGTCTTCGACGTGGACATTATTTTTGAAACGAGCCGGCTGCGCGTATGGAACGAAGACGGCATACGCGCACAAATTTCGGGCGTTGATTCGCAAAGTTCTTATGAGTTCCATGACAAACCGGTCCGCCACATGCAGTATGTCTGGAAGAATATAGCGGACACTCTGATGGATGGTGCGCCCCTGCTGTGCGCATCCACGGAGACTTTACCTGGTATGAGGTTGGTTGACGCCGTGGCCAATGCATCACCGCAGGCGACAGACGACCCAAATGTATGACGAGCGAGAAAAAGGTATGATGACCAAAGGCAGGCCGGGTTTATTCCTGGACCTTGATGGAACGCTTGCGGACAGCTTGGGCGTCATGCGCGAGATATACGAGCGATTTCTTGCCGAGTTCGGCCGAGCGGGATCACCCGAGGAGTTTGATCGTTTAAACGGACCCAGTTTGTCGGATGTGTTGGAAATCTTGAAACGTGATCATTACCTGACTCCGTCGGCTGATGAGCTTTTGCGCATCTATAAAGGACTTCTTCGTGAAGCCTATGCTCATGTGTCCCCGAACAAAGGGGCACGCGAACTTATTGGGGTGGCCGTTGATGAAGGATGGGTAGTCAGCGTGGTATCGTCTAACGTCGGCGATACAGTCGCGGCGTGGCTTGGAGCGGTTGGCCTGGCGGATAGCATTGCCGTTATCGCGACAGGTGATACCGTTGCTAAGGGAAAACCTGCACCAGATCTGTATATCAAGGCGCTTCGTGATAGCGGATGCACCGCAACGGTATCTCTAGCTGTTGAAGACACAGTTATCGGGGTGCGCAGCGCAGTTGGCGCGGGACTGCCAGCTTTTGCGCTTGTGAGCGAAAGCGCACATCGGGTTGACTGGCCAGAGGGGGTGAAAACTATAACCGGACTGGACCAGTTAATTCCTTTGGTGCGTAGGATAAACGGAAGCAAGGCGGCCCATGTTTAGCGTGCGCTACGAGGGATGCCCACGTGTTCTAGAGATGCCGCTTGAGACCCAAAGTGTGAACCCGACTCTAGCAGCGGAGGTGGGCAAGATTTGGGATGAAGCGCAAGCAGAGCAAGGTGCCGCGCTGTTCAATGGGTTGATTTTCAGTGTTACGGACATCACGGGATCGCTCATCACGGGGTATTTTGTTGAGTACAAATATTTTGTCGCAGTCCGCCGACGCCCGGAGCTATTTTCTGAGTTGCAGGTTCGGCCGTTGGCGGTGACCGGACTCAGCAGATGTGACGGCGGAATTATTCTTGGACGCCGCTCGGCCCACGTAACGCAGGATCGAGGTTTATGGGAGTGTGTGCCCTCGGGAGGCATAGACCGCTCGTCGCGGCAAGCTGACGGTTCTATAAATATCGCTCATCAGATTGGGCAAGAGCTGAGCGAAGAAACAGGCTTGAGGCCTGAGTTGATCACGAATGTGTGCCCTCGGTATGTAATCGAGGACACATCGTCTCACTTATTTGACATCGTCGCTGATGTTGTCCTCAATCTATCCACGGAAGAAGCGAAATCGGCCCTGGATAATATGAGTTCAGTTGAATACGACAAATTCAACGTTTTAGATATCGAAGGCGCGAAATCGTTTTTTAAAGACGATCAGGGACGCTTTGCGCCCTTATCTCGATATTTGGTCGAAGAATTAGAAATGCTAGAAGTTATCTAGGCGGCCACCCCTTTAGGCGTCTGCAATAGCATTTATCGCTTGAATTTCTTCGATACTCAGAAATTTGGGATTGGTGCCAGAACTGTATTCGAAATCTTCTATAACGGGTTTGCCCGAAGCGCCTGCTCCATCTGTTTCGTAGTTGTTATCGGCGTTTTCCCAAAAGGTAATCGCCGGACGGATGACGTAGTGATTATCGAACTCGACTGTCAGGTGTGAATCGTCCGAGGGGCACATAATTTCGTGCAGTTTCTCGCCCGGACGAATACCGGTCACTTGTGTGGGCATATCCGGCGCCATAGCTTTGGCAAGATCGGAAATGCGAACAGACGGCAGTTTAGGGACAAAGATCTCTCCGCCGCGCATGCGTTGGAAGCTTTCCGTTACGAAATCGACGCCCTGTTGGAGTGTGATCCAAAAACGGGTCATGCGGGGGTCGGTAATAGGCAGGTGTTCGACTCTGCGCTCGATCATTGATCTAAAAGCAGGCACAACCGAACCGCGCGATCCGACAACATTGCCGTATCTCACGACGGCAAAGCGCGTGGGGCTGTGGTTGCCAACAAGGTTGTTCGCGGCGACGAACAGCTTGTCTGAACAAAGCTTTGTCGCGCCATATAAATTTATCGGATTTGCGGCCTTATCGGTTGAAAGGGCGATAACCCTTTTTACTTTGTTCTCAAGGGCAGCGTGTATGACATTCTCCGCGCCGTTGATGTTCGTCTTAATGCATTCAATAGGGTTGTATTCGGCAGCGGGGACTTGCTTGAGCGCGGCTGCATGGATAACAAAATCGGTCTCTCGCATGGCCATATTTAGGCGTTCACGATCGCGAACGTCGCCGATGAAGTAGCGCATACAAGGTTGCTGGAATTTCTCTTGCATCTGCGACTGCTTTAGCTCGTCGCGAGAGTAAATGATAACTTTTGAAGGCTTGAATTTTTCTAAAACAGTTTGCGTAAACTTGTGTCCGAAGGAGCCGGTTCCCCCGGTAACAAGAATATTCGCGTTGTCAAACATGCGATGGGTCCGATTTCAGTGGTGTTGATATGCGGTGGGCGAGTGTGCCATAGAAACGTCGAACAGGTAGGCAGTTATGTCGATTCTCGACTGTCTTGACAAGTGTAGGCCTCAAATCAATTGCAGCCCTGTCCAACGGATCACAAGTATTTAATCTGAAATAGGTTGTGGCAGAGAGCGCCAACCAAAGAGTGTTAAGTAATTCATGGAACCTATCGCCTATTTAGCTATGGAGATCAAGCAACGGGAGCTTGAGTCGCGCGTTATGATTGCTGCCCATTTGCTGAAAGCGGGCGTAGCTGTTTTTCTGGGCCAGCAATGGGGGTTGTTTGGAAATGCAAAGGCTCTTCCTCCCGGTGTCGTTCTTTTTAAGACGGTCAATCAAATCCAGGCGCGCAGCATGGAGAAGTGCCGGGCAAACGGTCATCTCGTGGCAGCGACAGACGAGGAGGTTTTGGTTTGCACCGATGACAAGTGCTTTTTGGAAGTCTTTAGTCCACTAGCTTCCGAGAACTGCGATCTGTTTTTTGCGCAAAGCGACTTTCATCGAGAAGTCGTCGAGCGCCGCTTTCCATCCTTAAGAGGTCGAACACAAACCGTCGGAAATGCGCGCGTAGATTTCCTGTCCTTACAGCGACGCGAAGCTTTCGGACCTGAAGTCCAAAACCTAACCAGTACCTATGGCCCTTACATTCTATTTAATGCCAACTATGCCCAGCTCAACAGTATCTGGGAGAATAGCAAGCACCTCCTGAATATCGCGGCAGACGTCGGAATGCTCAACGTAGACGATCCTGCCAGCGTTGAGGAATACAAGGCGAAATGGAATTGGGAACGGCAGAATCGAGATGAAATGGTTAGGCTTATTCGGTGGGCTGTAGATGAATTGCCGGATAGGCAAATAGTTATACGTCCGCATCCCGGAGAAGTGCCGAATTTCTGGACGGACAGATTTAGTGATTGTGAACGCGTACATATTATTCCGCGTTCAAATCCTCATCCGTGGATTCTAGGAGCGGACATGGTTGTGCATACGACATGTACCACCGGATTGGAGGCTGCGCTCATGGATAAGCCTGTGGTCAATCTCGTTCCGGTGTCTCATCCTACGTTTGATTTTATTACCAACCACGTCAATCCGAGTTTCTCTACATGGCAGAGCGCTGCGGCGGCGATGTCCAGATATTTTGCGTCAGGTGATGGGCCGGTTATTGAGGGGAAAGAGAAGCGTGCATCGGTGTTAAACAATCACTTCGCAATGGACGAAAAAGGTGCGACTGCGAAAATTGCAGATGGTCTGATTGCGCTCTTGCAAGACTACGGCGTTTCCCTGCCGATTAGTGAGATTACGCAATTTCGTCATGGCGGTTATAAGAGCTTCAGTCGTACAGGTGTGGTGAAAGAAAAATTTCAGCTTGAAGATGATGAGTTAATAACGCGATTGCAGTCCGCTCTGAACAGTATAGGTGCTTATATAAATGTGAAAGTTCAGAAAATTGATGACAGCTTGTTTTTGCTGAGGCCCTAAAAACGACGGTGATTTGACGCTACCTTTCTCAAAGATTTTCGCGAAATAATGCCGCGTAAACCACATCGATTTCGTCGCCGTTCATCAGAAGTTGTCGTTTGCGTACGCCGTCTTCAATCATCCCGGTCCGGCGCATAATTCCGCGCATCCCGACATTTGTACTGCTGGTTCCGGCCGTAACTTTACGTAATTTGCGCGTTAAAAGGAGGAATCGGCACATAGCTTCCCACGCTTCTGCGCCGTAGCCCTGTCCCCAAATTCGCTTCTCACCGAGGAGGATGCCGACGTCAGCCACCCCATTATTTTCGTCAATATAAGCATTTATGTTGCCGATATGACCCAGTTCAGAGTCTTGAGCGACGATGGCGACAAAGTAATTTGGCGTGCCCGTGAATGAGTGCATATACGTGCGGCATGACTCTATATCATGCTGTTTGTGGCGCTGTTCGCTAAACTGAATCACCTCGAAATCTTGTAACCATGAGAGGTACCGCTGGGTTAGGTGACGTTCGGTAAAGTCCTCCAAGGTGCAGCGCTCGGTCGTTAGGGGTGAGAATTTAGCCAAGCATTTTGCTCCGAGTAATGTCGATCATGCCATTCGTAATCCAGTATGGATTTGCTGAAGTTAAAGGCAGGTTGAATTATTATGAAATGAAATGTTCGGCTCCTGCTGTCCTGTTTCGATACTATGCTGAAGATTGTTCGCATATCTTATTGTGGTGCGGCTTAGGGTTGATAAAGGCTTGACCCGCATGGGTGCACATCAAAAGCAAGTGACAGATCACTTTATGTTGCTTAGGGATGCTATAAGCGTTGATAGATGAAAAGGGTTTTAGATGTCTAATGATAATCCGTCTGCTGACCGATACAACACCGAACAGGAGTTGTTTTGGCAAGGTCAGTTCGGCGATGAGTATATGGCGCGCAACACAAGTGAGGCCTACATTCGCGAAAACGTTGTTTTCTTTGAGAAAGTATTTTCACTCATTGATATGCCGCAGTCCGTATTGGAATTTGGCCCAAATACCGGAATGAATTTGCGCGCTATAAGTGCGCTTAAACCAGATATAAAATTAGCCGGTGTGGAAATAAACAAGCACGCGGCTGACGAATTGGCGAAGAATTTACCGAATGCAAATATATATGTGGATTCCTTCCTGGAATTTAAATCAAGCCAGTCTTGGGATTTGGTTTTTTGTAAGGGTGTTTTAATACACATCGCACCAGACCGTCTTGAGGACGCCTATGATGCTCTTTATACCCATAGCAATGCGTACATTCTTGTTGCTGAGTAGTACAATACATCTCCCATAGAGGTGCAGTATCGCGGCCACGCGAAAAAGATGTTCAAAAGAGACTTTTGCGGAGAAATGCTAGATCGATACGTGAATCTAAAGCTCATTGATTACGGGTTTATCTATCATCGTGATCCGAACTTTGATTTTTACGATGATGTGACGTGGTTTCTGCTGAAGAAAACATCCGGTTCGTAATGTGGCGACACGATTCCAGTGTGGTTGGTTGTGGCCAAGAGATCAGTTAACTACTGCGCCGCAAGTTCAGCAACTTCAGTTGGCGATCGAGTGGTGAGGAGCTGATTAAAGTTTCCATTCAAATCTACAGTACAGGGCGCAAGACCCTCGCGAGGAACCATGCTGCGCTCTTTTTCGAGGATGTGGTAAACGCTATATCCCAACGGCTTGATCATTTCATTGATTGCGTCGCAAGAGGATTGCGAGAAAGTTTCCAATATAATGTCGGGCTTTAGTGCGATTATTTCTTGAATACCACGAAATGTTTGTGCCTCTGCGCCCTCAACATCAATTTTTAAAAGCGGCCTGTCTCCCAGGATGGACGCAATGCCGGTTCCGTCTAGCGCTGTAGTTTGGACAATTGTGCTTTCGGTTCCGGCGTCATCACGTTTCATGAGAGTTCCGCCGGATGAAATTTGCAGTGATTTCTTTTTTACCCACCTAAACTTAGAGAGTTTAGTTGTGTCGGAAACGGCGACTATATATTCGACGATATTATCAAAACTGTTGATGGTTTTGTGCATCCTTAGGCGGCTAAAGGCATATGGATTGGGTTCAAAAGCATGAATATTGATATCATTTCGGAGCGCTGCTGCGGCTAGGCTGTAAGTACCCACGTGAGCGCCAATATCCACAATCCCCGTGGCGGTCCTTGCCATACGGCACCAAAGTTTCATGGACTGAGGTTCGAAGTGGCGGGAAAACAAGATATCCCATCCGCGGGGACAATCGTTGTTTGTAAACATGAGGAAGGTAGGACACTCAAATATATCAACTTCGTAATATCCAAAAAACTCCAAATCGGGGTGGTTTTGGATATCAATACCTTCCGGGTGTTGCTGGCGAGCTTCAAGGGTTCCAGCATTGCGTGCCTCAATATCTACTAATCGCATATCTGCGTTCCATCATTAAAAATGTCACCATATACCGTATTTACCTATGTCTGCTACAACTGCGGTGAGTACGCGAAGGTAAAAACCTGTTGTCCACTATTCCTCGAGCATGATTGATACCGGAAGTTTGAGATGCAGAAGAGTTTTGCAGACCTATGAGTGAGCACCCCGACTTCATACCCTACGGCCAGCACGCCATAGATGAGGCAGATATTGCCTCGGTAGTTTCGGTGTTACGCTCCAGCGCGCTCACGAACGGCCCTGTTGTTACAGAGTTTGAATCAGCGTTAACAAAGCTAACTGGCGCAGAAGAAGCCGTAGTGTGTTCATCCGGTACCGCGGCCTTACATTTGGCAGTGGCTGCACTTGGAGTGGGTCCCGGAGACCGCGTAATCGTGCCGGCTTTAACTTTTCTCGCCAGCGCTAATGCGGCGCGTTACGCGGGCGCTGATGTGATCTTCGCTGACGTCAACGATTGCAGCGGGCTTATGGAGCCGAAACATTTTGAGGGTGCCCTGAAGGCGGCTCCGCCGGAGTCCGTAAAGGCGGTTATCCCTGTGCATCTAAACGGTCAGTGCTGCGATATGCCGGGTATCGCCGAAATTGCGCGTGCCCATGATGTTTCTATAATTGAGGATGCGTGCCATGCCTTGGGTGGATATTACCCGAGTCCGGCCGATACGTCTGTGGTCGGGTCTAGTGCCTACAGTCAGGCCACATGTTTTTCCTTTCATCCGGTGAAGACAGTGGCGATGGGTGAGGGCGGAGCGGTCACAACGAATCACTCAGATATTGCTGCTGCGATGCGCAGGCTCCGAAATCATGGCATGGAACGCGCCTCGGCCAATTTGGTGATGCCGGAATTTGCGCTGTCTCCGGATGGTGACCGAAATCCTTGGTACTATGAGATGACGGAGATCGGTTGGAACTATAGGGCCAGCGATATCCATTGTGCTCTCGGACTGAGTCAACTCACTAAGCTGGACTCTGCCGTCAGTAGACGTGCTGCCCTCGTTGCTCAGTACGACAATGCGCTTCGGTCACTGTCGCCTGCCGTGCGGCCGATCGGTCGTGTGGGCGGGCGTGTGGCGTGGCACCTGTACGTCGTGCATATTGATTTTGATGCGATCGGACAAAGCCGGGCGGCCGTTATGAACGCGCTGGAAAAAGCGGGAATCGGAACCCAGGTGCATTATTTTCCGGTGCATTTGCAGCCCTATTACCAAAAATTATACGGGCGTCAGTCCCTCCCGGGCGCGGAAAAGTATTATGGGTCCTGCCTCACGTTGCCTCTTTTCCCAGAGATGGTGAACACGGATGTCGACCGCGTTGTGGGTGAATTGACGCATATCGTTGGCATGAGCTGATAGCGTTTGCTCGGCGCGTTACTGATGTTGAAAAGACTAGTCGGTAGTTTCGAGGGCGTTACTTAAATCCGTGCACCCTTTTTGTATGATTTCAGGACCAACGCCGTGAACTTGCGCGGCGGCGGTGCGGCGCTCCGACGTAGTGCAGGTTTCGGTGAACAGATTTGTGATTAGATCCGTGAGTTCCTGGGGGCAAGGCACTTCGGTCCCGGCGGATGTCGTCGCGTGTTCAGGGAATTCCCCTTCAATGGTGGGGACGCCGCCCAGCATTATTCCGATCACCGGTTCTTTTGTAGGCACAATCGTTCCGTTGGAATCGTGCAGGTTAACGTTTACGCACTGAGCACTTTCAGCGGGATGTGCGTGGATCGTGCCCAGCAGCAGTAGTAGGGCGAAGCAAAGCATCATAGGCGTTGATTGACGGTGCATGGCGGTTCCAATACGTGACGGCTATCGACTTAAATATATAGTGGAGAACTCCTGGCCGTCGTCGCCAGGCTGACCGAGTGCTACTTAACACCCTTTGGGTGGTTTTAATATGTTAGTTGCAGCCAGGGGGCATGCAAAAGGGCGGCGATAAAAACACCCAAGATTCCAGCAGCCAAACCAGGCCCCAAGGGCATTTCGCCGCGCCATACAGGTTTGCCTGTAGCCAGGGTGGCAATGCCGGCCCCAAGCAGAGTCAGGATGCCGCCGGCAGCCATGATATAGGGCAGGGCAAGTGGTCCGAGCCATATACCGCCAACGGCCACCAGTTTGACGTCTCCCAGTCCCATGGCTTCACGGCCTTTAAGACGGCTAATCAGCCAGCGCAAGGCCCAGAAAAGGGCGCTATTAATCGCAAAACCAAGCGCGCTCCATTCCCAAACAATTCCTACCGGAGATCCAATGGCGACGACGCCCACACCGGCAAGGGCGAGGATCGCTTGTAAGGGGTCTGGAAGGTAGCCTGTGCGGAAGTCAATGACGGCGAGGGCGACCAGCCCTGTCGAGAGCACGGCAAGGCAGGCAAGTGGCCAAAGGTCCATAGTTTCTCCTCAAATGGTCGTCAGGTAAGTTTACGTGGTTAGCAAAGCCGGACGAAGGCCTGATTGTGTGGTTCCCTCGATTTGCGGCGGTAATGTTCTATGCTATGAAATCGCTGCTCGGTGGCGATGTGGAATCCGCTTGGCCGGTGCGGGTGTGGTTCAATGGTAGAACGAAAGCTTCCCAAGCTTTAGACGAGGGTTCGATTCCCTCCATCCGCTCCATCTCCCGAAAAAAGCAGATGACAGTATTGCAAAGCGCCCGTTGACTTCTGAGCGCTGTGTCGCCCATATGTTGAAGGGGTACAATGAATGCCCCGCTAGAATTCCGGATAGGGGTAGATGACAACAGCAGAAAACGCGCAGGACACAGACGTTTCTGCACAGCCCACTTCACTTCGCAGCACTCATTTTGACTTTCAAGCTCGCGTGTTTCAGGCGCCGGGCGCTCATTTCGTGTTAAAGGGGCATCCTAAGGAAGTGATGTTCGCCGTCGAGATGGGGTCGGGCCAAGGGTACGTAACGCTTAAAAATCTCCGAAAAACATTTTTCATCGAGGAAGGTAGTCACGACGATAAATTGATCGATCGTGCCGCCGAGGGGCTTAAATACGTCCCCGATATACGTCCTGGTGACGAAATTCCCAATGAAGTTCTTGATGGCACCGCATCGTGGACGGTGGCCAAGCGGCACAAGCAAATCGCTCGTGAGCGTATGCAGGTTCAGTTGCTGTCGTGGATGAACGGTGAGCCAATTAAGTACGGTGGCCACGAGGATATTCAAAAGATTATCTCCAGCGACGAGAATAAAAAAGCTTTGGTCGGCGCTTTTAAGCGAGCAGCGCTTGCGATGGGTTTAGAAGAGAAAGAGTCCGAAAAAGTGGTGGACTACATCGAGACCCTGGCCCGAGAGCTTTGTTATATCGAAGCGCTGAGGGAGCGGAGTCTTGAGATTCGAAAGATCCGAGCCAGACTTGAAAAGCTCACTAAAATATATAGTGACGATATCCGCACCTCGGCGGACATTGGCCGCATTAAAATCCTGATTGCAAAGGGACTGGGAGAACTCAGTGATATCTTGAGTAACGTCGACGCAGAGTCTGCGGATATTCTCGGCGCGCTTATGTCTATTGAAGAGGTCGTCCGGTCCGTGCGCAAGGCCCGGGATGATCTTCACTACATTCTCATGGAATGGGACCCGGTTATTGCCAAGTGGAAGAATCTACAGATGGTTCGAAGCCAGGAGATCGACGGCGCACTTTTAACTACGTATCAGCTGCTCGCCAAGCGATTCGAAACGGGTAAGAGTATTGTTACTAAACGCCAAGTCCCGTCAACTACCGCAGGGGCTGCCAAAACCAGTAGTACGTCCGGCAAAAAGTGATCTAGGAGCGACTAGATACTCAGCGACTCAGGTGCTCGACGAGGTCGTGGAAAAATCGCGTACCTATTTTCACCTGCTCAAGCTCAATAAATTCGTTGGGTTGATGTGCTTGTGCAATGAACCCCGGTCCACAAATAACGGCAGAAAGATCGTTTTGTTGAAAATGGCCGGCTTCGGCCGCGTAACTCACGGCACGCACTTCGTTGTCGCCTGTCAGCATCCGGCAAAGCTGTTCGGCGCCGGACTCTGCCTCAAATCGCAACGGGGGAGCGCTCGCTTGAATTGACGAATCTATACGGCATCCGGGGGCGATGGCGTTTAAGCGTGGTAGCACGGTCTCGGCGCAGTATTTGTTGAATTGCTCGACGTAAGCCATCGGGTCGTCGGACGGCAAAGAACGAATGTCCCACTGAAAAGTGCAGTGTCCAGCCAAGATGTTTACGGCAGTTCCGCCTTCGATGATATTGACGGAGATGGTCGTATGATGGGGTTCAAAATGATGATCGTGAGCCGACTTGGCGGCAATTTCCGCTGCAAGAGACTGAATATATTGAATAAGTTCGGCCGCAACCATCACTGCGCTTACGCCGCGGTGCGTCTGGGATGAGTGCGCTTCGTGACCCGTCACAATCGTGCGGACATCGGTAATGCCCTTTTGTGCACTGACCACCTTCATGCCTGTTGGCTCACCTACAATAACCGCGCGGGGTTTCGGCACGGCCTTTTTGATTGCCCGGATCAAAGATGAAACGCCGATGCACCCAACTTCTTCGTCATAGGAGAATGCCAGATGAATGGGCGTCTTAAGCGGAGCGCTTGTTGCCGTATCAAGAGCGCCGAGAATGATCGCTATAAACGTCTTCATGTCTGCGGTGCCGCGGCCGTAAAACTTTCCGTCCCGTTCGACTACGGTGAACGGATCGGATAACCAATCTTGATCATCGATCGGAACAACATCCGTGTGGCCTGAGAGGACGACACCTCCTTCTACTGGCGGGCCAATTGTCGCTAGAAGGTTGGCTTTGGTGTGATCAGCGTTGTGAACAAGTTCACTCTCTACGCCATGATCCCGCAGTAATTGCTGAACAAAATTTATTAAGTTCAGATTTGAATTGCGCGAAACTGTATCGAATGCCACCAGCTTCTTGAGCATGGCGATGGAATTTGCAGTTTGAGAGTCAATGTCAGCCATGTGTTGTTGCCCGGCGAAGCCATCGGGGTGGAGCGTTCGCACGGTCGCGAACTTCAATGCCCCGTGCTGTGAGTGTAGCGCGTATCGCGTCGGCCTTGCTGAAGTCTTTAGCGGTCCGCGCACTTTCTCGTTCGTCGACCAAATCCTGAATTTCGGCCCGGTCCGGACCCGACCTGAGCCAGGTGTCAGGCGTCTCTTGCAAAATGCCCAGAAGTTTGCCGGCGGCTTGAAGCTCGCTTCTGGCCTTGCCGGGATTTTTTGCAGCTGATTTTACAGCGGAGGGCCCCACCATTTCTGACAAGACCGCCAAGGCTTTCGGGGTGTTGAGATCGTCCAGCAAGGTTTCGGTGAACGTTGGAGGTGGCTCAATGTTCGTGTGCGGTGCATCACTGATCGAGTCTAGAAAATCATACAGACCGTCCAGGCGCCGCCGTGCCTGAAGAATGGTGTCGTCAGACCAATCCAGGGGTTGGCGATAGTGAGCCGACAGCAAAGCGAGGCGAATGGCTTCGCCTCGATGACTGTCGAGCAACTCGTTTACGGTCACGATGTTACCGACAGATTTGGCCATTTTTTCTTTGTTCATGGTCAGGAAGCCGTTGTGCATCCACACACGGGCATAGGTGGCGCCGCCGTGGGCACAGGTGCCTTGGGCCAACTCATTCTCATGATGTGGAAAAATCAAATCATGCCCGCCGCCGTGAATATCGATGGTTTCGCCGAGGTGAGATTCGATCATGCTGGAGCATTCGATGTGCCAACCCGGGCGGCCGCGTCCCCAGGGACTATCCCAGCCGGGCTGTTCCGGCGCGGAAGGCTTCCAAAGCACAAAATCGGCTGAGTCTTTTTTATAGGGCGCGACTTCAACCCGCGCGCCGGCAATCATGTCGTCGCGGTTGCGGCCCGACAGTTGACCGTAGCCATCGAAGGCCGGAACGTGAAAGAGGACATGCCCCTCGGCTTCATAGGCGTGGCTGGTGCTGATCAACCGCTCAATCATATCGATCATTTGAGGGATGTGATCTGTTGCGCAGGGTTCTATCGAGGGCGCTAGAACACCCAAAGCGCCCATATCTTGTTGGTATATACCTTTGAATTTGTCGGTAATGGCGCTGATGGGTACGTCTTGCTCTGCCGCCGCCGCGTTAATTTTGTCGTCAACATCCGTGAAATTGCGCGCATAAACTACGCTTTTTTCGCCGAATTGATGCCTTAAGAGGCGAAACAAGACGTCAAAGACTACGGCTGGCCGTGCATTGCCGATATGAGCATGGTTGTAGACCGTCGGTCCGCACACATACATCGTGACCCGGTCAGGGTTTGCCGGTTCAAATGCCTGCTTTGCGCGGGCCAAAGTATTGTAAAGAAACAAGGACATATGTCGGCTTGTCGGACAGGGCTGGGGGGACGCTATTGAAGCCGGGCTATAGCGCATCGGCCGTGGGATTGCAAAGCCGGGCGCCGGGCCTAAATGGACCCGAGTGGGTCTGCGGCTGCGGCGGGGAGATTGTCCGCCGGCGTTGACATTTGTGGCGCAAGGCGGCATCAGCACCCTGTCCCTACGGGGGCACAAGCGTTAATCACGGGAATTGAACCATGACGAGCCAAAATCAATCCGTTTTCGGACGCCGACTCAGTGTCGAACAGGTGGAAGAGGGATCAACCCTTGCCCCGAAATTTGACGGCCAGGGCCTTATTCCGGTTGTCACCACGGATGCGGACTCCGGCGAACTTCTGATGCATGGCTATATGAACGCTGAAGCGCTCACCAAGACCATAGAGACGGCTGAGGCGCACTATTGGAGTCGCAGCCGGAACGCCCTTTGGCATAAGGGCGCGACCAGCGGCCTCGTGCAGCGCGTAGTGGAAATGCGCATCGACGACGACCAGGATGCGGTCTGGCTGCGCGTTCAAGTCGGCGGGTCGGGCGCAAGTTGCCACGTGGGCTACCGCTCGTGCTTCTACCGGTCCGTGCCTTTGGGCGGCAGTGTGGACGCGGCTGTCGAGCATCTCGCGTTTGAAGAATCCGAGAAGACGTTCGATCCAAAGGACGTTTACGGCGACGCGCCTAATCCAACCCAGCTTTAAATAGACGTCTGGCTTAAAGACGAAACGGACCGCCTCGTTGCCGAGACGGTCATTTCGTTATTGGCCTTAGAATCTGAACCGGGCTGTGATGGCGGCGGTGTGGGACATATATCCGCTGGCCAGTTCGGCATCGTAGTCAACGCTGACAGACGAGTAGCTATCCTTGTGCGCGAGGCCGATACCTAAATTGATGCGATTAGGGTTACGCTTGTTTGATGCAACGGTAAACGGAGTGTCGCCCGCAACAAAATTGGCTGCGAGCGTAAACGGATCGTTGAGAATGTCGCGCGTGTAGTTCGCACGAAACTCAGTCTCGACATAGGAATCGTAATAGATGGGGAAATCGCGATCTAACGTAAACCCGATCGATCCTCGGACCGAATCGGCGTTCTTATCGCCGACGATCAGATTAATCCCATCGCCACCCAATGTTTCCGTGTAGCCGTTTTCGTGGATATTCACATAGGCAGCGCGCACGTAAGGGGACAGCTGGTAGAGATTCCAATTAAAGAAGGTTCCTGTTTCGACACTTCCGCCCCATTGGTAGCCGGTCCAAGAACCGACCGCCGTGCGGTTTAGTCCACCGAAATCTATTTTCCGTTCGGTGTCGTAGGTATTGTACGCTGCGGTCAGAATGGCTTGTGTATAAAAGCGTTCACTTTGATGGCGGGCATACGTGCTCAGCTGCGTTGTATAAAACTCTACCGGTGAATTATTGGAGACGTTCAGAGTCGCGGATTGCCACGACTCTACTACACTGATGCCGATATGCGCGGTGTCGAAAACAGGCATGTCGGCACCAATGGCGATGCCGAGCCCCCAAATAGAGAAACCAGGCTGTTCGCCTTTTGCATCTTGTTCCGAATATCCGCCCAACGCTTGCGCCCAAAATCCTGCGACATCACCTTGCGCGTGGTTTGGCAATCCGCTTTTGGCAACGGCCACAAGGCGGCGGCGAATCATGCCGGTGCCCATATCTTGATTGTTCAAGGCGGCTTGCAGTGTTGCGCCGCTGGTGTCCGGAAGAAGCTGCAGCATACCGGTGCGGAATTCTTCTTCTGTCTGAAGTGAAGATAGGGCTGTGGCGACCGGTTTGTCGCTGTTCAGCGCTGTAGCGAACGAGTTGTAAATGGCAGTGAAATTCTGGCCGAGGCCTAGCTGTGTTGCGGATTTGCGGTCGACAGTCAGTAAAATTGAATTCGGATCATTAGGATTCATAGAGAAGTCGAGATTGTTCATATACGAATCCGGCGCTGTCACGAGTTGATCTAATGGTGCGCCTATATTGAGTGAACCGGCTCGGATAGCTGTATAGACCTCGGTGTCCTGGATGATGCTGGAAACAGTAGCTGTCATTCGTGCGTCGGCATCAATGGTTATTGATCCGGCTGAATCGAGCATCGGGGCGCCAGCTGCTCCCCCGCCAGCGATGTCAAATGTTACGGACGATCCTGCGCCTATATTTCCGGTCGTTAGCGTTAGCGGATTGGTGCTTAGGACTTTCATGTTCGATGCGTTGACGCTGAGATCTATGCTGCCGCCGGTTTGTACGAGGCCGCCGCTTAGATTCGCGCCGTTTGACAAGGAGACACTGTGGTTCCCGTTGCCGAGGTTCACGAGGCCGGTGATGGAGCCGCCGTCCATTGTCAGCGCCGTGTTGCCTGTTTTTGTATTGCCGGCTTGTACTGTTAGGTCGCCGTTAATTGTCCCTCCCGTAATCGATAGAGACTGGTCGCCGGCGCCCAGGAAAACATCGCCGAGAATTGTTCCTGAGTTCGCAAATGTCGTCCCCGCCGTATTGGTGCGCAGGTCAACCGCGATCGTTTCGCCGGTACTCTCTTCCCGGTTTGTCGTGTTAATCGTGCCGCTGTTTGCGAAACTTGTAACTGTTCCCGAACGGTCTAATAGTCCGTACGCGGATGAGTTTGGCCCTTGAACCTCCACCAGGATCGTTCCTGTGTTCTCAAATGAATTCAGGGTGCCCAGGGATTCGACGACAATACCGTATCCGCTGCCGCCGAGTTCACCGACAAAGTCGTCAACAAGTCGGGCTGTTGAGTCTGCCGTAAGAGCAGAAATGCTACCGTCATTTTTCAGGGACGTAATTACGCCGTGATCACCGATACGCATAGCGGTTGCCGTGCCATCAAGTGTGGAGACGCGGATATCGCCGCCATCATTCCAAAATCCGCCCTGAAGTGTTGCTGTATATATGGTGCCGTTGCTGACGACACCTTCTATATCAAAGCCTGTTGAACTGACCCCGCCTTGTGCGCCGCTCACTAGGATGTTGCCGCGACTAACGATACTAAATCCGTTTTCATCCAAGCGCGGCCCAACAGTAATGTTGTTGACCCTATTGCTTGGTCCGCCAGGCGTTATGAATATGCCCGGCCCCTGGCCAACTACATTGATGTTGGAATCGGACGGCTGAGCGATAGAGGCTTCTAAAGATTCGCTCTCCTCGTCCAACGTGAAGCCATTGCCTTCAAGCAAGACGCCTCCCGTTATGTCCGAAGCAATCCATATGCCGTTTCGTCCAAGAAGTGCGGGAAGCCGAGTGAGATTGAAACCGTCTTCACTAACCAGCTGTGAGCCTGACCCGACATTAATAAACCCGGCGTGGGTATATGTGCCGTTCAAGCCACCGCCGATATAAACGCCGGTGCCTTGGTGATTAGCAGCAGTGATTGAGCCACCGGTGACAAGGTTCCCCGTAATCTCTCCGGTTGTCATGATGCCGAACGCGCTTTTGCCACCTACTTGGATAAGGCCGCTGTTCGTAATGTCGCCAACCATATCGGATTGAATGGCGATGCCGTAGGATGAATTGCCGTCAACTCCAATGGCGCCAGTTCCTGCGTTGACAATATTGCCGGTGTAGGTGCCAAGGCCGTTTACACGAATGCCTGCATTGAAGAGGGCTGTGTCAACATTGTCGGCTGCGGTATTGCCGACGCCAACTTGGCCTGTGTTGGTGACGGTGCTGATTACATTCCTTGCCGAAGCGGTACCGGTGTCAGGGTCGAGGGCGGTTAGATCGACAAGAATGCCGGTCGCAGAATCACCGATGTTTGTTATCGACCCGCCGTTGCTGATTGTGTGATCGCTGTTGACGGTCACAGCCGATTGCCCGCTGCCCGCGCTGGCCCCCAGGGCCACGGACCCGGTAGAATCGATGACAATCGTGCCAGGTCCGTTTCCATCACCGGTTGACGTATCAACAGGTTCGGTTCTGGCGTCGCTAATAGTTAGATCGCCCGCATGTGCCAAAGGCACAGTCAGAGTCGATATGGCAGTTGCCCAAAGGAGCATCGACCCGACAGTTTTTAGCGAAGTATGGGCGCTCATTAACAAACCCTCTTTACCAGAATCATAAAATACCTCGTGACACGCACCGCCTTAATTCGGGCGCGCGCAACGAGGCGCTGCTTTATAGCAATAACTAGGCCTTATGCGGCAACCGTAGTTCGCTGTTTTGTAAACCCGGCGCGGGGACCCTAGCCTGTACAATCATTCCCGCCAAAGAGCGGAAGATTTCTCTACGTGGTTTGATCAAATATTCAACTTATAGTTGCTTCCATACAACAGGCCCACCCTCTATTTAATTTGAATGTTCCTTAACATATTCTTCCTAGAGGTGCATGGCTCCTCGAAATGCCAACCCTTCGTTGCTGAGGGTGGGGATTAATACTGAGACACGGCGAATAGGATACGAATATGGCGCAGACCCGAAATATATTTGTCGCCTTTGAATTGTTTCGGCCTGAACGTGGCGATAACAGAATTCTCGATACAATAGAGGCCTTCGGATGCGTGTGGGCCCGCATCAGCAAAAGCGTCTTCTACTTACATGGAGAACTAGACGCGGAATATGTCGGAAAGAAGGTCTGGGCGGCCATGAACATGGACGACAAACTTGTGGTGATTGATTCCACCAAAAACGACGCCCGCTGGTACAATATCAAGCCTGAGGTATCGGATTTCCTGATGCAGAATTGGCACGCTTAAAGACGGCGCTTACCTCGCACGGAAGCTACTCTTAAGTGCTCGCGTGGTGACTTAGCTAGGTTAATTGCAAGGCGTCCGGCTGCCCATCCGGCTCAGGTGTTTTCATCGCCATTTTGAAGGCAGTTGTAATTTTGCGGATAAGGTCAACATCGTTTTCAGATGTATTTAAATAACGCGTGGCGATTTGATCCACATTGCCGGCTAGGGATGTGCAAAGTCCTGACAAATCGCCATCCTTAAGTTTCTGAGCAACCACGGATGCTTCTCGCAACACGTCGGCAAGGGTCATCAGGTCTGTCTGCACATCGTCGGTAATTGACCCTGAGTCATAGGCCTGTACAAGCCGTTCACAGACCTCACCCAATCGAAAACTTTGCGAATCCAATTGAGCCTGGAGCACCCTCTCGAGAGAGCCTTCTACGGCCGCTTTGAGGGCATATTTATCCATCTCTCGTCCGTTGACCTTTTCCAGCAGGGTGTTCACCACCGGAATGCGTCTGACTCCGACCGGACGCGGGTCTTCGCCTTTACGCTCCGGTCCGACATACCCGTCTGTTGCGATGAATGGCCGACGATGAAAGGTCACCAGTCTTAAGCGTTCTTGGATGCGTTCGGCGGACACCGGTTTTATAATGATGTCATCGACGCCGGCTTCAATCGCGCGGTTCAAAGCAGCACCATTGTTAGGATTGACCACCATGCTGATAAGCATGAAGGGATTGTCACCAATTTTTTGAAACCGAATGTCTTTCACGAGTTGATAAATGTCTTTGTCGAAGTCGTCCGAAATGATCACGAGGTCGGGTGGCAGTTCGACAATAAGGTCGCGGAGACCATCTAAATTTGCGTGACAAACAACCTGCTTCAAGCCCTGCGCCAAAAACAACTCGCGCAGCTCTTGGCGCTCGTAGTAATTTTTCTCGCCGATGTAGACGGTCGCTTTTTTCAGATTTTCGTGGTCGAGGCGAGGCATGGATTGTTGGTCTTCTGTTGCGTGCAGTTTTTACAACTTGCAAAGGGTTTTGGGCTGATATTTCGCTTTTTCGGACCCACCGATTACTTTCGAGGCTATATCATTAGGGATTGCCGTGTCTTACGCAAGGTCGATTGGCGGACCGGGCTTGTGACCACCTTGCACGCCAGAATCGTTAACAGTTTCAGGAATGGAAATTACAGCCATTATTTCAACCCGGCAGCCTCGCCCTGGTTGTTTTGGACGCCAAGCGAAGCGTAGAGACCGGGTGCAAATTGGCGGGCTGATTCAGGCTGCGGACTAGGTAAAGTCTAAGTCTATCCTGCGGCGGCTTGCGGGTCTGACTCGGACTTTTCTGCTGCGGGCGGCGGAATGTTCGCCGTTTTGGCCATCTCGAACGCCTTCGTAAGCTTACGAATGGTCGCCAGAGTATCATCGGACGGAGTGTCGTATTTCTCGGCCAACTCTTCAACTTGCCGAGCCATATGGGTGCATATTTGCGAGAGCTCCGCTTCTCCGAGTACACGGGCTGTTCGCGCGGCATCTTCAAGGACGCTGACAAGTACCAGAAGGCGCTCCTCAAGAGCTTTGTCGATGAGGTTCTCTTCGTAGGCTTTGAGAATAAGATTACAAAAATAGCCTAACTTTAAGCCATGACTATCCATGCGCGCGGCCATGACTTCGTTCATACAGCCTTCGACCGCCCGACCCAATTCGGCTTGAGTCATGCGATTGCCGTTCATTTTGTCACGGAACGTATTGACCACGTTGAGTTGGCGAATTTTGGACGGTCGGTCTGACTGACGCCTTCTTTCTGGACCTACGTAGTCGGTTGTGACGATGAACGGAGTACGGTTTGCCGCTGTATGAGCTACGCGCTCAAGCATTTTTCCTGGTGAGACAGGCTTAATAAGAACGTCGTCCGCTCCCGCCAATATAGCGCGTTTGACGTTATCGTCTTTCTCGCCGCTCACCATCAAACTGATCAAGAAGAAAGGGTTGCGACCCAATTTGAAATGGCGGATGTCTCGCACGATGCTGTAGATCGACGGATCGAGGTCATCGGCAGCGATGAGGAGATCGGGCGGAACTTCTTTGATGGCGTTTACAAGGTCGTCAACTCGCGCGAATGTACGCGTGCGGCGTAGTCCTTGGTCCCGCATCATGGCGCGCATACTTTCGCGCACTTGCTCGTTCGGCTCGCCAAGGTAAATCTCGATATCGCCTACTTTATCTTTTTCAAACTTCTTCATACCGGTCTTAGCAGCCTAAATTTAGCCACGCGGCCCGCAGGCGCGCTCTGATGATAAATGACCAATCCAGACCCCGGTTGAGGCGATAGTTGGATCAGGCCGTGTTCAGTGCCCTCAAGGACCAGTTAGAGGGGTCTCCGAGCGACAAGGCCGTAACACTCAACGATGTATGTTTCATCGTCAATCGTTAATCTGTGGTTGTGTAGGCCCTCAGGCCCTTGCCTCACCCCAATATGGGGTCGATTTTCGGTGTTTGCGGACGATTCGCTTCCTATTCGATTCTTATCCGGTCGGTCGGGGAGCCGCTGAAAGGGTTCCTGTTATTGAACTCCGGCGCGAATCGCTTGCCGAGTCTAGCGTCAGCCACCGGTTTACAATATGCCATTTTGACTGTTTTTCTCGCGCCACCGGGGGTCATCGGCATCAAGTATTTTCTCCAAGGTGTCGATCCGGCTTTCCATTTTCTCAATGAGAGTCAGTAAGCGCTCCGCAATTTCGGACTCGCTGCCCGGAAGGTTGTTTTGCGCCGTTTTCTCTTTATGACGGTAGTGCATGATCAGCCAAATCGGGGCGACAATGACCAGAAATATTATGAGAGGCGCTACTAAGAAATCAAAGAACGACATATGTACCCATCCCCGTCGCAAGCTTGTTGGTGACCATGGCTATAGGCTGCCTGATCCTTTGAGTTCGCGATCCATCTGAAATTCGCGCGATGTGACGACGCTTTCAAGAGTTCGCAGCCGATTTTCCAGGCGTTCAAAGCGGGTTTTGGCATCCATCAGCCTTCGCGGTGAGGGCCGCGCATCGCCTGACGATACTAAGGTCTCTTCGCGCGGTTTCGGTTCTGCCAGCCAAGCCGCAAATATATATCCGATAATCATCACAGGCGGCCAAATGACTGCGGCGATAACCCAGGCAATGCGGACATGGGTCACATTCCAGTCAAAGTAGTCGGCAACCCCGGCGCAGACACCTGCCAGCTTCGCCTTTTCCTTGTTCAAATAAAATTGGCGACGATGGGACATCACGCGCGTTCCTTCCAATTTGGGACATCTGCATCAAGAATTTCTTCCAAGGTGGTCATGCGCTCTTCCATGCGTTTCGCGGTCTTTTCAAGCTCTTCCAGAATCATCTTCTGCTGACCCGCAAGGGCCGTTGCATCATCCCGATTGGCATTATAATGCCGGATAATCCAGATCGGAGCGACTACGACGAGAAAAAGTATAAGGGCTAGTTGAACAAGATTAGCGACCGTCAGGAATACGAGCGTGGAGGCATCTGTGTGGCTTAAAGCCTCGCTGATGGCGCGGCTGAGCGTCGGTACAATATCATCCACAGTTTCGTCCTCGCGCCAATCGGCAGTCACTCAATGCTTATATTTTGCTGCCCAACTTTATCCGTCCGAGCGACTCGTCTCTGATCGTGGACCCGAGGTCAGTCCGAGGTCTGATTTCAGTTTCTGCAGTTCATCCTCAATTTGAGTCTCCGCCTCTAGGTCGGCGATTTCATCGACGAGCGACTTTCCGCCGCGACCCAGATCAAAGGCTTCGACGCGACCTTCCATTTCGTCCAGTTTTTGCTCAATGGAGTCGAAGCGCGCGAGGGCATTATCCACACGGCCATCGTAGAGTTGCTCACGAACGGCAAAGCGGGCGTTTGCGGTTTGGGCGCGTGACATCAGACTGGCTTGTTTGGCTTTGGCCTCCGCAAGCTTGCCTTGGAGCCTTGTAATGTCGCTTTCAAGTTCGCCCATGCGGTCTTTAAGGGCGGCGTCATCCTGCTCCAGCGATTTGTTCAACTCAACCAGCTTTACCCGCTCGATCAGAGCGGCCCGCGCCAAGTCTTCGCGACCTTTTTGGACGGCGAGCTCGGCGCGTTTTTGCCATTCGTCTTTTGCTTCGGCTAGACGTGCCAAGCGGCGGCTAATCTCCTTACGGCTGGCTATGAGCCGCGCGGCATCGGACCGAACCTCGACCAGCGTGTCTTCCATTTCCTGTACAATCAGGCGGATCATCTTGGCCGGGTCTTCCGCCCGGTCGAGCAAAGTGGTGATGTTTGAGTTCACAATGTCGGTGAGACGAGAAAAAATACCCATCGGGGCCCTCCAGATTTGTGCACAGGTGCAGCGTCTTAGGATCTATAAGAGCAAATGCCGTGCCAACGGTGGCGAGTTTCTAAGTTATTGATTTAAATGAAATTAGTTGTGAGCCGTTTTTTATTTTTATTGTGAATTCTACCAATAAATGACACCCTGCTAAAAATATTAGCGAATAATGTGGATTCCTATGGTCGATCTTCCTGCCCCACTTGGCGAGTCTCCGGCCTTTCTCTCGCACCTTGACCACCTTTCCCAGGTCGCGCCTCTTGATCGGCCTGTTCTGATTATCGGTGAGCGGGGCACCGGGAAAGAGTTGTCGGCGGCGCGTGTTCATTATCTGTCGCGTCGGTGGTCCGGGCCGATGGTCAAGCTTAACTGCGCTGCACTGCCCGAGGGGTTGCTGGAAGCCGAGCTTTTCGGCGTGGAGCCGGGCGCCTTTACCGGGGCCTCAAAACGACGATTGGGCCGTTTCGAACTGGCCGATTCGGGCACCTTATTCTTGGATGAAATCGGCAACGCCGGGCTCGCGGTGCAGGAGAAGATTCTTCGGGTCATTGAGTACGGGGAATTGGAACGTCTTGGTGGCAACGAAACTGTGACCGTATCCGTACGGGTTGTCGCGGCGACCAACCTCGATCTTCCAGCAGAAGCGCGAGCCGGGCGGTTTCGCGAAGATCTATTGGACCGTCTTGCGTTCGACGTTTTGACTCTGCCGCCACTGCGCGCGCGCGAAGGTGATGTCCGGCGTTTAGCCGAGCACTTCGGTCGGGGCATGGCTTCGGATATGGACGCAGAAGGATTTCCCGGCTTTACCGAAGCAGCCCTCGATGCTCTCGAGCAATATCAGTGGCCGGGCAACGTACGCGAACTCAAGAACGTTGTTGAACGTGCGGTGGCGTATTGGCCGAGTACGTCGAAGCCTATCGATGAAATCATCTTCGACCCGTTCGCGTCGCCGTACCGTCCGGTCCCAAAGACGTATACTGAAGGCGTTCAGGGGCAGGATATGGGAACCGAGACTCGTTCGGAGGTTTCGGCGCCCTCAACCGCCGACTCGAACCCGCTGCCGACTGATTTCAAAGCGGCTGTCGCGGCCTTCGAGAGCGATTTATTGACCCGCGCCCTAAAGGATTGCCGCCACAACCAGCGGGTCGCTGCGCGGCGGCTCGGGCTTGGATACCATCAGTTTCGCAATGCGTTACGCAAATATGATCTGCTGCCCTCGCGGACGACAAAATGAAGGTCGGTCCGAGCATTTAATCCCCGGGCCGGTAATTGTTGGTATGATCGCCTGTGGTTTGTAGGAGCCTTCATGCCTTGCGTGATTCTCCCAAAGGAAGCGTGGCGTTCGAGAGGCCTCGGTGTGGCAGGAACCGTGCTGGCGCACTTGGTTTTCGTATTGGCCTGGTGGATGCCGCCTGGTCCGGGCCGGGTGCCTCCCGACGTTCCAGTCGTCTTTGTCGATTTTGTAGAGGCGGGCGATCCCGAGGTTCCCAATCTTCAGCCTCCGTCCTCCCCGTTGCTAGTGGTCGATGACACAATAGAGATTCCCGACCTTCCTGAATTTGTCGTTCAACCGATTACAGCCACGCCCGAGGGGTTGCGGGGTTCGGAAAGCTATTACGGCACTTTTGCAAAAACCCTTAGCCGCTTGCTTGAATATCCGGTGCGTTCAAAATTGCTGGGAGAAGAGGGAAGCGTTCTTGTGCGTGTTTTGGTCAATCGAGCGGGAAAGGTGGTTTCCGTCGATGTTGAAAAAAGCAGTGGATTTACAGCGCTCGATGACGAGGCCTTGGCGGTTGTCTGGCGAGCGCAGCCGTTTCCGCCACCGCCGCGGGTCATTCCGGGGAATCCGGTGACGTTGATTGTGCCCATCGAATTTCATGTCCAGCGTCAGGCAGCTTCAATGTTGTGAGGAACAGAGGGGGAGGAAATTTCATGCGTATAAATGTTTCGGTCATTACAGCGGTTATCGGTACTGCGGTAACCGTTGCGCTGGTCTTCGGTGTCAACGCACAAACTACGACTTCGCCCTATTACAGTGAGGGGGCTGTGATTGCGCCGTTGCCGGTAGCTGGTGTTCCGCCGCTGCCTGAATGGCGGTTGCAACCGATCGGTAAGCGCCCGGTGATGGGGTCGGTGAATACGGGGCCGGGCCTTGATGGTCCCAATGTCTATGATCTGTCCGCGCGCGGGTACGTGGAGGAAGAATACTTCATTGAAGGGCACGGGAATGTGTATGCCGCCGATGGCACGGGCGTTGTGGAGGCTGACGTGCCTTATGTTTCCCGCATCCTTGTTCGCAGGCCGGCGAACAAAAACGCGTTCAGCGGAAACATCATCATTGAACCGTCCCGCGATGTGAATGAATGGACGACAACGTGGCCGGCGGCTGCGCCCCGTATGATCGATCATGGCGATGTTTTTGTTGCGCTGACCATGGCCAAAGCAAATCTTGCAGACTTCTTCTTCGGCTATGATGCGGACCGCTATGGTTCTCTCAGCATTCCGCACGAGGGGCTGAGGTGGGATCTTATGGCCCAAGTTGGGGCATTGATGCGGAGCTCGGAAGGGCCGCTCGGCGAACTTGGATTTCTTGACCATGCAAAGACTCTAAAGGGCGGCCTTAAAGTTATTTCGACCGGCACATCGCTCACCGGAGGCATGCAATCAACGTTCATTGACGACGGCCATCACGCGCGTGCGCGCCGTGCCGACGGCGGACCCGTCATGGACGGATATCTCATACTGGTGAGCGGGCGTCCTCAAAACCTTCCCGCCGATGCTGCGGTAATCTCTATTGTCGCGGAGGGAGATTTTGGCCGATCAGCTGAGCGTCTTAAGGCGTTACGCACACCCGACCAGGACGGTCCCGTAAGGTTCCGATGGTACGAGATGGCTGGGGTTAGTCACGCGAACTGGGGAGACCAGTCCCAATTTACACCGGCCTTTCAACTGATCGGCGCTAAAGAGCGCACGACGATTCGTTGTGCGGCTCCGGTTTCCGATGTTGCGGTGAAAAACGATTTTGTTACGGCTGCTCTTGCGAATCTTGAGGCTTGGATTCGCGAAGGTTCCACGCCGCCGCCTGGCCGAATGTTGACGTTGGATGTGAATAATGAGGTGAAGCGAGATACTCACGGAAATGCTGTGGGTGGCTTGCGCCCATATTGGGTTGAAGTTCCAATCTCTCGCGTGTTTCCGGTCAGTGAGGAAGTTCCCGAGTCCGCTGCCATCGCGGCCACTGGCGGCCTGTGCGGTATGTTCGCGTATGAAGCGCCCCTGCCAAACTCTGTTTTGCATCAGATGTATGAAGACAGCGCTGATTATCTAAGTAAGGTGGAAGGACATTTGAAAACGCTGGTGGCCGCGAGGTACCTTTTGCCGGAAGACGCAGAGCGCCAGTTGCAAAGGGCAAGACTCAACCGGATTCCTTAGTTCGTCTCACGGACGCCATTCAAGCGTTCCAGCTCCACGCGCGCTTCCGCACCTTCGATGCTATCGATAGGGCAGCTTTTTGCTGCTGAGTCGAAGGCGCGTTCAGCACCATCGCCACCGGCCTTAATCAATCGCCATGTACCTAGAAACAATGCGTGTTCGCAGGTGTCCGATTTTCCTGTGTGATCGCCGCCATATAGTACAAGCAGAGTGTCCTCTACATCGTTGATATCTGTCGCGGTAACGAGAAGATGAGCCATGGTCCATTCCCGTTCGGGGCCGACGTTATCTGCAAACTCCTCCCAGCCTATTGGCTGTGTGGCGCGCAACGTTGACTTTGCAAGCCAGAGCACGGCCAGGCCGTCGTTGGGTGATTTTTCTAATATGTTTGCAAAGGCGTTTGCCGCAGAGCCCCAATCGCCCACGAGGTATTGCGCAACACCCCGGCCCAATGTTCCGGTATCCGAACCTGGCAGGGCTTGCGTAAGGGAGTCGTAATCTGCAACGGCATCAAGATACCGCCCGGCGACGACCTTGAGATATGCACGCCTGCGTAACAACTCTATTTCATAAGGCTTGACCTCAAGCGCATGGTCTAGGTCTTCGATGGCTTCATCAAATCGATGAGTGCGCTGGTGAAAAACCGCGCGTTGAAGATGTGTGCGCCAGTCGTCGGGCGCCAACCTCAAAGCTTGCTCGGTATCCCTTAAGGCCACATCGTATTCTTCTATGGCGCCGTAGGCTGCCGCGCGCCGCTTATAGTCGCGATTGTCGATGGTTCCGAAATCAATCACGGCGTCAAACGCGGCAATCGCGGACTCGAAGTCGCCTTCAACAAACAGATCAAGCCCGTGGTCGGAAACTGCCCGGGCATCAAGCACGTTGTCGATCATGTATGGATTTTGCGTCGCGCAGTTCGACAGAAAAACTGCTGATGCTAGTACTGTTGCGGTCAGAGCTGATTTCATCGCCCGTCCTTTTCCCGGTACTGCGGCAGCCGGGACGCATCTGATCAATATTGCCGCAATTATTTGCCTTGGCGCTCTACCATGCCTTTGCCGTGTAACGCCACCCCTAGCCCTTTATTACAGACCCCCTTACAATTATGTATGGTTGCGTCACAAACCAAAAATATTGCTGGCTTGGCTGCCTTCCTGGCGCTGAGTTTTGTTGTGTCTGGTATCGGCGGCGCTATTACGGCATCCAGCGTTGGCACTTGGTATCAAACGCTCATTAAACCCCCCTTTAATCCGCCTGACTGGCTTTTCGCTCCGGTTTGGACGACTCTCTTTGTGCTGATGGCGGTTGCGGGTTGGAGGGTGTGGCGCAAGGTTGGGTTTAGCGGTGCATCGCTCGCTTTTGCTGCTTACGGATTCCAACTCGCCCTTAATTTGACATGGTCGGGTGTATTCTTCGGTTTGCAGCTCGTGGGATGGGCGTTGGTTGAAATGGTCGTGTTCTTTGTCGCGATTATTGCAACGGGTTGGTTGTTTCGTCCTGTAGACAAACTGGCTGCGTTTCTCTTCGTGCCTTATGGCTTGTGGGTGGCTTTTGCCCTTGCGCTAAATACGGCGATTTGGATTTTGAATTCGTGAAAATTTTACCAAGCTCTATTGAGCATCTCGGGACTTTGGTGTGACCGGTGCGCCTGAGGGCGTATTGGGAAGGTGTAACATACCGCCGTTTTCGGGAACTAAAGAAGGTGTCTTGGGCAAACGCAGTGCGCCGCTCTCCCGGGGCACGGTGTCCGGTGTGTCGGGAAGC
This sequence comes from uncultured Rhodospirillaceae bacterium, assembly GCA_963976395.1. Lineage (GTDB taxonomy): Bacteria > Pseudomonadota > Alphaproteobacteria > Rhodospirillales > Rhodospirillaceae > UBA11612. Next base: position 83,442 of record CAXBLG010000003.1, on the reverse strand, counting down.
TTTAACGTTGCATCGGGAAGGGCCGGGAGCGGCTTCAACGGTGCGGATGGTGTAATCAAAGCGTTGGTTGCGGCGCGCGCTTTGTATTCATACTCCTCGCGGGTGCGCTGGGCATCCCCCGGACCAAGAGCATTGTCGAGACGGTATCGGCATTGAAATTGTTCGGTCGCTGAAAGCCTGATGTTGCCGCACACCGCGTCATCCGCAGCAAGCGCCGCATTTGTCTCGATAAACAACAATAAACCCATAGCTGCCACCCGGAGGCGCATTGCAACTTTCTCCTAGGGCGAATCCATCAAGCGCCGGGATCGACGAAGCTAGTGTTGTGTACCGGGAAGGCGATGTGCCCTTTGAGCATGTAATCCCAATAGAAAATCGGCAGTCCGGTTTTCTTAATAATCCAATTCACACGACGCTCTTTGGCCGGATCTAGGGGCAGAGTCGGTGTCGGCTTTCCGCCATAGATAAACTCGGCCATAAGCACTTTGCCGTAGGCGGTGGTCAGCGGGCAACTCGCATATCCATCGTATTTTTCTTCCACCGCGCCGCCCGCAATAAGATTTTGGATGTTTCGCGTTACGACCGGCGCTTGTTTGCGGACTGCAGCTGCGGTTTTTGAGTTAGGGCTCGCGGCCGCATCGCCCAGGCTAAACACATTTTTGTATTTCGTGTGTTGAAGCGAGTTGGCGTGGACGTCAACAAATCCAGCCTCGTTGGCAACCGGACTTCCTTTCAAGAAGTTCGGTGCACCCTGAGGCGGTGTGACATGAATCATATCGTAGTCGAAGCTGATTCGTTGCCCCTGCTGATCCCCGCCGGTCAATTCAAAAATGGCTTTCTTCGCAGTAGCATCGATTTCTACCAGATTGTGTTGGTAGTGCAGGGGAATGCCATGAGCGGCGGCAATCTTGACCAGTTCCCGAGCGTAAAATGGAACGCCGAAGATGCCAGGGGTTTGGGTAAAAAAATGCACTTCGCACTGCTCGCGAATTCCGCCTCGCTTCAAATAATCGGAAGCGAGATAAGCCGCCTTTTGCGGCGCACCCGGGCATTTGATGGGCATGGCCGGCTGCGTAAAGAGGGCTTTCGAGCCGGGCTTCAATCCTTTGATGCACTCCCAGGTGTATTCCACCGTGTCCGGTGAATAGTTGCTGCACACACCGTTCCGGCCGACCGCATCTTTCAGGCCCTGGATGGCGCTCCAATTCAGTTGAAGGCCAGGACATACAACAAGGTAGTCGTAGGTCACTGTTTGTCCCGACGCGAGGGTCACGCTATTGGACTCAGGCTGAATATTTGTCGCCGATTCTTTAATCCAAGCGACATCTGTCGGGATAAGGGTTTTCTCCTGTCGGCGGGTAGCTTTCAGGGAATAGGCGCCTGCGCCAACCAGCGTGAACGCAGGTTGATAATAGTGCACATCCGAGGGTTCTATAATCGCGATGTCGAGTGCATGACTGTAGTCTTGCCGATGCAATTCAGCTGCAACCGTTATGCCTGCCGCGCCGCCGCCGATAATGAGAATTTGATGATGCCGATCTTGGGCCATTATGCACTCCTGTCTCTAGGCGGCATACATCGCTGCCGCGCCGTTGTGCAGCCATCTCACCACTCTGGCCGCTCGCTTACAAGTGGCGGGTGCGAGGGCGTTCTATTCTTTGGGGGAGGTGGGCTTTGGCGTGATCAGGGGCTGTCCGCCACTGAGGCGGTCGCGGGTCATCTTAAAGACGACTGGGCTTAGTAATAGTAGTGCAATGAGGTTTGGAACCGCCATTAGAGCATTCATGATATCGGCAAAAATCCAGACCACTTCCAGTTTTGCAAGTGCACCGACCGGTACAACGAAGGTCCAGAGGTATCGGTAGGGAACAATGGCGCGGTCCCCAAAAAGGTAGGCGGCGCAGCGTTCGCCGTAAAAACTCCACCCCAATATGGTGGTGAAGGCGAAGAAGATCAGACTTATAGACACAATCGCGCCGCCGAAACCGGGTAGTGCGTCGTTGTAGGCCATGGCCGTGAGAGGCGCGCCGGTTTCACCCGACATCCAAACGCCAGTGGTTATGATTGCAATGCCGGTCATGGAATTGACCACCAGTGAATCGATGAAGGTGCCAAGCATCCCAATGGTGCCGTTGCGCACGGGGTCGTCGCTGCGGGCGGCGGCCTGAGCGATTGCGGCTGTGCCGAGTCCGGCTTCGTTGGAGAAAATGCCGCGGGCGACCCCGAATCTGATGGCAGCGGCAACTGCAGCGCCTGCAAATCCACCGGTAGCAGCCGTTCCGTTGAAAGCCGAGGTAAAGATCAATTCAATCGCAGCCGGCACTTCAGTGGCGTTGACGATAAGCAGGAAAATGCCGCCGACAAAATAGAGTAAGATCATGAGCGGAATAAGCGTGCTGGAAATCGTCGCGATTCTTTTTACACCACCAATGATGACCGCGAAGACGAGAACGGTGAGAACTCCTGCCGTAACCCCAAACGGAACGTTGAATTCCGCGCCAAGGGCATCGGCAATAGAATTGGTTTGAACAATATTGCCAACGCCAAATGCCGCCGTGGCGGCGAAGATCGCAAATAAGGTTCCAAGCCAAGCCCATTTCGGCCCCAAACCGTGCTTGATGTAATACATCGGCCCGCCGAGGAAGTGCCCGCGCGGTGAAACTTCCCGGTAATGGACCGCTAGCATGGTTTCGGCGTATTTCGTCGCCATGCCGACAAGGGCTGTCATCCACATCCAGAAAAGCGCGCCGGGTCCCCCCAAGTGAATCGCGGTGGCAACACCTGCTATATTGCCGACGCCGACTGTGGCGCTCAGTGCTGTCATGAGGGCTGCAAACGGTGAGATTTCACCGTCACCTTTGGCCTCGCCCCGGGCGGCGGGACTGATCATCAATCTCAGGGCTTCGGGGATGCGGAGGATGGATATGCCGCGTAGGCCGATGGACAGATAAAGCCCGGTGCCGAGAATCAAGATCATCGTCACCGGCCCCCAGAGAAAATCACTGACGGCCGTTAGTCCCGTTTCCAAGCCCATCCTAAATCCCCCAACAATTCTTCATTGCCAGTATAGAGCCCCAGGGGCTGTGGGCAATCCTTGCGCTATTTCAATGGGATGTGGGCGGGCTGTAAGGGCGAACGGTGCCATTTGGGCTTTCGATAGAGGTGACGCCTTGCTGGTTTTTGCTCATGTGGCTGGGCGTTAGGGGCACCTTCCCCGCACCGCCCGGGATATCGAGCATGTATGTGGGTTGGGCGAGGCCCGAAAGGCGCCCGCGCAGACTTTTGACCAGGGCCTGACCTTTGTCCAACGGCACGCGAAAGTGGCTTGTACCCGGTGCGAAATCAAGCTGGTGCAGATAGTACGGCTTAATTCGCAAAGCGACGAGCGCGCGCATAAGCGCTTCCAGAGCCTCTACGGAATCATTGACGCCTTTGAGAAGTACGGTTTGCGAAAGAAGAGGAATGCCCGCGTCAGAGAGACGGGCGCAAGCTTCCGTAACATCCGGCGACAGCTCCGATGCATGATTGCAATGAATGGCGATATAGACGGGCTTGGAAATATTCTTCAGCGCGGAGATGAGCGCGGCATCAATGCTGTGCGGCGTCGCAATCGGAACCCGGCTATGGATGCGGATGATCTTGACGTGGGGAATGCCCTCGAGGGCCGTTAGAATTTCTGAGATTCGCCGTGCAGACAATATGAGCGGGTCGCCGCCGGTCAGAATCACTTCCCAAATTTCCGGTGTCTTGCGGATATAGGAGATGGCTGCGTCAAGTTGTGCGGCCGTTAGTGCGCCACCCTCAGGCCCCACGGCTTCACGGCGAAAGCAGAACCGGCAGTACACAGGACAGACTAAAGTTGGCATCAATAACGCACGGTCAGGATAGCGATGGACGATCCCTTTGACAGGGCTGTGATTGTGATCGCCGATAGGATCGCTGAGTTCTTCAGGCGCAGTGTGAAGTTCTTCCGCTGATGGTACAAACTGCCGGATGAGAGGGGCCGGATTGGCCTCACTGCCCATGAGGTCTAACACGGAGGGTGAAATAGCCGTGGCGTAGCGATCTGCGACCTGGGTTAGCGTCGCAATTTGGTCGGGCGAAATTAGGCCTGCGCTCAAAAGATCGTCGGGCGTTCGCAGTGTACGTTTGGCAATGGCATCCATAGGGCGGTGGTCGGGCAAAACTCCGCGCGAGTCAATGCCCGTTCAGCGCGCCTCTGCGGGAGGCTATTTCCGAGCGGGTCGAATGCCGCCATAGGTGTGCCAGGACGTGGACACAAGCCATCCGCAGTCCACGTTCAGGTTTACGCCGGTGATCGCCGATGCTTCGTCGGAGGCCAGGAACGCTGCGGCCTGGGCAATTTCTTTCGGTTCCACCAGACGTCCCAATGCGGTGTCGTTTTTCATATTGGTTGGGTCGCGCTCTTTGCGTTCGAAAAGAGACTGCAACAAGGGCGTGAGCGTAAAGCCTGGTGACACGCAGTTAACCCTCACACCCGAGCGGCCCCAATCCGCGGCTAGGCTTTCGGTGATGCTGGTGACGCCTCGTTTGGCCGCCGCATAGGAATGAACGGAAACCGATCTGGATGCCGTGATCGAGCCAATCGTGACAATGCTGCCTTTTCCGCGCTTGATCATGGGTTCACTGAACGCGACGGCTGACAGCCATGTGCCGCGTAAATCCACTTCCTGCATACGATCCCATACATCCACGGGCAACTCTTCGGCAGGAACGGGTAACTGCGTAACACCGGCGCTGGTGACGAGGATGTCAGTTGGGCCGACATCCTTTTCGACTTTCGCGGCACCCGCATTTATAGAGTCCGGTTCACGGACATTCATCTCAATGGCCACGCCGCCAAGGTCTTTGGCCACGGCCTCGGCTTGGCTAAGGTTCATGTCGGCGATGACGACTTTTGCGCCGCGCTCATGCATAAGCCTAGCGCAGGCTTCGCCGATGCCACTGGCTCCTCCCGTGATCAAGGCAATGCGGTTCTCTAGTGAAAATGTCATGACAGCGTTCTCCCAAAATGTGCGTGATTTTGCAGCGCTCGTTAACCGGCTCGTTTTGCGCCGTCGACGGACATGCCGGAGCCGGACACCCAGGACGCACGATCCGAGCACAGCCAAATAATAGATTCCGCGACTTCATCGGCGGTTGCTAGTCTGCGCATGGGGGTTAAGGGCTTCACCGTGTCTTCAATTGTATCGACGCCGAACAGCCGTTCGCTCATGGGCGTGCGGAACGAGCCCGGAAAAATGATGTTTGCGCGAATGTTGTGTTCGCCGTAATCCATCGCGGTGGTACGCGTCAGGCCCAAAATCGCGTGCTTGGAGGCGACATAGGCGGGCATGGTGGCCACGCCGCCGATCGAAGCGGTTGAGCCGACGTTTACAATAGCGCCGCCGCCGGCTTTCACCATTTCCGGAAGTTCATACTTCATGCACAAGAAGACGCCGGTGAGGTTGATGTCGATAACCTTACGCCATTCAGCTTCATCGTAGTCTGAGGTTTTATTCCTCGCGCCTTCAACCCCGGCATTGTTTACGGCACAATCAATGCGTCCGTAAGCATCAATTGACTTGCTAACTAAAGCTTTAACGTCTTCGCTTTTGGTCACGTCCGTTTTCAAGAAGACAGCTTCGCCGCCGGACTCTGCAACCAGGCGAACGGTTTCGCGCCCACCTTCGTCGTCCCAGTCCCCAAGCGCCAGTTTAGCGCCCTCCTTTGCCGCGAGCAGGGCGGCGGAGCGTCCCAAGCCCGACGATGCGCCGGTCAGAAGACAAACTTTGTTTTCAAGAAGTCCGTTCATGTGTTGGTCCTTTTGAAGAAAGCCGATTTTAGGGTGCGCGCCAGGGCGTCGAGAGTTGGTGCTGACGCGGAAATCAATTTGCCCATAGGAAGAAACCCGTGAATTTGTCCAGCGGCTCGCCAGAAGGTTACAGGCACGTGAGCTTCTTGTGCCAGTCTGGCCGCATAGGCCTCGCCCTCATCGCGCAAGGGATCGTATTCAGCCGTGAGAACGCAAGCGGGCGGCAACCCCGCTAAGCTTTTGGCTTGCAAAGGTGATGCGCGAAAGTCGGTCTCGTCGTTCGGAGAGCGCAGGTAATGATCGCGAAACCAGATCAAACTGTTGCGTGTGAGTGAATAGCCATCGGCAAAGTTCTGGTGAGACTGTGAGTCGAACGAAAAATCGAGGGCGGGATACAACAGAAGCTGAAACCGAATTTTCGGTGCGCCGTCGTCTCGGGCAATCATGCAAACAGCAACAGCTAAGTTTCCACCGGCACTATCACCTCCAACCGCGATCTGATCGGGGTCGATGTTCAGTTTTGTAGAGTTGTGTGCCGCCCATGTTGTCGCGGCAAAGGCGTCATCTACAGCAGCGGGAAATTTGTGCTCGGGTGCAAGGCGGTAGTCCACTGAGAGTACGGCACAGGTGGCGCCGTTCGCAAGATGACGGCAAACGCCGTCGTGGGAGTCGAGATCCCCCAGTAGCCAACCGCCCCCGTGAAAATACACTAAAAGCGGAAGTGACGCGGTCCCGCCGTCTTTAGGCCAGTAAAATCGCATAGGAATAGGTCCGTGCGGCCCGTCGATGTGGAGAGTTTCTACCCGCTCTACATCGGCTGGTGGCGGTGCGGATGCGGTGCGTGTCTTGGCGTAGGCTTCGCGCGCTTCGGCAGGCGAGAGAGACTCAAACGGTGGCCGTCCCGCGAGCCGTACGGTTTCGAGCAACTGTGCAACATCGGGATCAAGCGTCATCGTCGCGTCTCATTTGTCCGGATCATTGGGGCGTTGAACTAAAGCCCTGTAGACTTCTTAGGTATATAGGCCTCTTTCTGAGGAATAATGACGCCGCCGCCGCGGTCCTCAAGAGTGGCGCTGTCGGCAACGCCGACGCTGGTTTCTTTCTTGAGGCCGAAGGATTCTACGACTTCAATATCTTCGTCTTTCATCTCGGGCATGCGGTTTTTACGTTTCAGTGCGGCTTCGATGAACGGCTCCATCTCGGCGTCTTTTTTCTTTTGGCGGATGGCATCACGCTCTTTAAATTCAGGAATAAGAGTCTTTCCAAAAAGCTCCAAGGACTCGCAGATGTCCTCATGCTTGGTTTTGCCGCATTGCTGCACGAAGATAATTTGATCAACGCCGATATCTTCGTATTCGATCATCACTTTGCGCACTTGGTCGGGAGTGCCGATGCCACCGCGCGCGCCTTGGTTTTTCATCGTGTCTTTGACGCCGTCGAACTGCTGGTACACTTCGGAACGCCCTGGCCGGTACCGGCCGTAAGCGCCGACGTAACCAAGGGAGTATCCAAAGAATTTGAAACCCTCTAGCCCGCGCAAGTTTGCCTGCTCTTCGTTCTCGTGAATCGATAACCCCGCTACAAGGGCGATGTTTGGATTTACAGTGTGAGAAAGGGGCACGCACTCGTCGGACTTCATGATGTCGTAATAGTCTTGCACCCACTTTTGGGCCTTGTCGGGCTCCACAAAGGCAAAGCCGAGCGCACCAAGGCCATTTTGCGCCGCGCGGTGGATGGTCTCGCGACGTGAGCACGCCATCCACATCGGCGGGTGCGGTTTTTGTTTCGGCTTTGGAATGATGTTACGGCATGGCATGTCAAAATACTGACCCTTGAAGCCGGGGTATGGCGTCATCGCCAGCATATTCGCGGCTTGTTCGGCGCCTTCCTGCCACATGGCTGTTTTTTCAGCTTGAGAAACGTGAAATCCACCTAGTTCCATAGCGCTTGCAGACTCGCCGGTTCCCCACTCAACGCGTCCGTTGGAGACAAGATCAAGGGCCGCGATCCGTTCAGCTGACCGGGCAGGGTGGTTGTACTTAGGCGACATCAGCATAACGCCATGTCCTAGTCGGATGTTTTTTGTACGCTGCGATGCGGCTGCGAGAAAAACCTCAGGGGCGGAGGAGTGAGAATATTCCTCGAGAAAATGGTGCTCGACCTCCCACGCACAGTCGAATCCTAGCTTGTCGGCCAGTTCAATTTGTTCCAGGGCCTCCTGGTAGACCTTGAACTCCGAGTTTTCGTCCCAGGGTGCAGGTACTTGCAGTTCGTAAAACAGTCCAAATTTCATTACGGCTCCCCTCCGTGTTATGTGTAGCGCAGCCCAAGGGAACCGCGTTGATCCGACCTTAGCCTTGCATTTCCTTCCCCAGTAGAATATTTCCTATTGCGAAACAATAGGCGAAGCTACTCAGATGGGACGGAAGAATCACCATGTCCTCTAAAAGACAATCCAAATCCGGCTCAGCCAAGCCGTCGGAAGAAGCCTCCACATTTTTGCGGAATATGCACCACTTTAACCGCGGAATTGTGCGCAGGCTAACGCCGATCATTGAAAGTGAGCACGGAATCGATCTCCGGCTCTATTTTATTCTCAAGTATATTGAGAAAGGTGCTATTCACCCCAGCGCCATTTCCCAGGCCACGCATTTACCCAACAGCGTCATCACCCGGCATATCGACCAGCTGGTCGAGCGCGGCATGTTGCAGCGAAGCCTTGATCCGGATGATTCGCGGCGTATTCGTCTGATTGTAACCGACGAGGGAAAGCGCGTCGCGCAAGACGCCGATGCGTCGCTCAGCAGGATTGTCGATGTGCAGTTGGACCGTATACCGGCAGACCGCCGGCAAACATTTTTGTCGGTGCTTTCAGACCTTGCGAGCGAAATAGAATCATAATGACTCCGCATACGTTTACAGCGGAGGAGAAGCGGCTGACGCTGGCCGCCCTCATGGTTGTGTTTCTTCTCAGTGCGCTCGATCAGACCATCGTCGCGACGGCCATGCCGCGCATCATCGAACAGTTGCAGGGGCTCGAGCTCTACGCTTGGGTGACCACGGCCTACATGCTGAGTTCGACGGTCATGGTGCCCATATACGGCAAGCTGGGTGACTTATATGGCCGCCGTCCCATTCTTATCGCTGGCGTGGTCATTTTTCTTATCGGATCGGTATTGTGCGGACTTAGCGGAGAGTTTGGCGACCTTCCGATTTTGGGATCGGGAATGGTGCAACTCATCGTATTCCGGTCGCTGCAAGGCCTGGGCGGCGCAGCATTGTTCACATCAGCCTTCACAATTATTGCCGATTTATATCCGCCGCGGGAACGCGCGAAGTTTGCCGGGCTGTTCGGCTCGGTTTTTGCCCTGGCCAGCGCAGTTGGCCCTTTGATAGGCGGATTCTTTACCGACCATGGAACTGTGACGTTATTTGGCTGGGAAGTCGCCGGGTGGCGCTGGGTGTTTTACGTAAATTTGCCTCTGGGTTTGTTTTCGCTTTTTCTAATTTCCTTGAAGATGCCGCATCTTCCGCCAAAAACGACAGGCCAGGTGGACTACCTCGGCGCCGCCTTCTTCGTCGCGGCGATTGTGCCCTTCCTTCTCGCGTTGACCTGGGGAGGTAACAAATATCCTTGGGCCTCTGCTCAAACGGTTTCTCTTTTCCTAGCGGCTATTATTTCGTTTGCGATATTTATTGCGATCCAAATGAGGGTTCGCGATCCCATCATGCCGCTTGATCTATTCCGTAACCGCGTATTCGCCACATGCAATCTGGCCGGGTTTCTTACCGGAATGGCCTTTCTGGGCGTTGTTATGTTTTTACCGCTTTTTATGCAGCTTGTTCTCGGGGTGGACGCGACTCAAAGCGGCATAGCGCTGATGCCGCTTATGTTCGGAATGATTTTGAGTTCAACTGTGTGCGGTCTGCTAGTGTCGCGAACGGGGCACTATAAGTCGTTTGTGATCGGCGGCATGACCTTGCTGGTCGTTAGCATGGTGACGCTGATGAGTATTGGGCCGGATTCGTCGTCTTTCGACGTCAGTTGGCGCATGTTTTTGACCGGTTTTGCGCTTGGCCCATCGCAAAGCATATTCAATATCGCGATTCAAAATGCTGTGCCGGTGACGGTTCTCGGCGTTGCCACCAGTGCCAGCCAATTTTTTCGGCAAATCGGTTCTGTCGTGGGCATTGCCATCTTCGGGACGATGTTGACGCACAATTTGACCGTGGAGCTGCCGCGTCATGTTCCGGACATTCCGGGTATGAAGACCGCAGAGTTTGATTTGAGCGAAGCACAAGCTCAGGCCATGAATCCGGGCCGCGTCCGAAACCAGATTTCCGCGGCAGTCGATAGCCGTTTCAATCTCATTGAACGCGCTTACCGCGGCGATGCCGAAGCGGCAGTGAAGGTGCTCGAAGATGCGTCTCTTCCAACTAATGTCAAAGCACCACTTTTAGAGGGTCAAGCAGCATCAAGCGCAGACCTCTTAAAGCTTCCGGAGATTGAGAAATCTATGTTGCAACAGATGGATTCCTTGGTGGCCGCGACCGAACACGGGATTAAGGAAGCCTTTTCACTGGCGATCACCGGGCTCTTCGGCATCGGGCTTTGGATTATTCTGGCCGCGTTTGTGATTACTTGGTTTATCCCCGCGCTGCCCTTCAAGGACAGCCAGCCAAAGGGCGATGACGTTGCAAATGGTGCTGTGGGCGGAGAGGCGAAGTCAACCGTTTAAGGAAGGCCGAAAATAACAACCGTAGCTGCGCCTTTGGTGCTCCAGATTGTCTTCGATGCGTTCCCTGATGCGACTGCAATGTATTGCTGGTCCTCTACGGCATAACTCGAAATTCCACCTGCGATCGCACCGCCCGTATTGAAGCGATAAAGAATTTTTCCGCTCTCTGCATCAAACGCCAGGAACTCCCCGTTTAAGGTTCCGGTAAAGACAAGGCCACCAGCGGTTGGTGTTATGCCGGCAAGCATGGGTGTGTCGGCTTCATAAACCCATTTCGGTTGCCCGGTGGCGCTGTCGAAGGCGCGCAGCCATCCCTTGGCGGTGTCTATCGGATCGAATTTGATGGTGCCGGCGAATGGCGTGCGTGGATTGGTGCGCACATAGAGGGTTGTGCACCAATCGACTGAATTAACGAACAAACTGTTTGTTTGTAAATCAAGCGCCGGACCAAACCATTCGGTGCCGCCTAGTGTTCCTGGGCAAATGCGTAACCCTTCAACGGTCGGCGGTTTGTCCGCATTCACGTGGGTGCTGATTTCTCTTTTGGTAAGGAGTTCGCGCGAGGTTTCATCGTAAAGGTAGAGCCAGCCGTCTTTGCTCGCGACGGCCATCAGCGCACGCCCGTTCGCTTCGTAGAGGACCGGCGCGGCCGCCGTATCCCAATCCCATACGTCGTGCGGCACTTGCTGTATGTGCCAGTTCACGGTTCCGGTATCGGCATCAAGAGCGACAATTGAGTTGGTGAAAAGGTTTGCGCCGGGGCGCACGGAGCCATCCAAAGACGATCCCGGATTGCCGATCGGTACATATATTTGCCCGCTTTGCGGATCGACGGTGATATGGGACCAGGTCGAGCCGCCGCCATATTCAATGCCGTCTTTCCATGTTTCGAAACCGGGCTCGCCCTTCTTTGGAATCATATTGAACGTCCAGAGGCGTTCACCGGTCTCGGCGTCAAAAGCATGAACGTGGCCGGATGCACCGACGTCGGCTCCCCCTTCACCAATGAAAACTTTGCCGTCGAAAACAGCGGGAGCCGCACTTAGCCGATAGCCTTCTCGGCTATCGGCAACCCAAACATCCCAAAGAGTAGCGCCGGTCGCGGCATCAATAGCAATAAGATGCGAGTCAGGCGTGCCGCGAAAAATCTTACCTGCATAGAGTGCCGCGCCACGATTGACGGCGGAGCCGGATGGACCTTCGGGAATATGCTCATTCTCCCAAAGCTTTTCACAAGTGGTCGCGTTAAGGGCGTAGGTGAAATACGGCGTTGTCACATATAGCCGGCTGTTGTGAATCAGCGGAGACGCTTGAAATGCACCGACTTCACCGGCTTGAAAAATACATTTCGGCGCAAGCGATGCGACGTTGGCGGGTGTAATTTGACTTAACGGCGAATAGCGTTGCCCTTTGTAGTCGCGGTTATACATTGGCCAGTCGGAGGCGGCGACGTCGGCCAATTCACTGGAGGTGGGTATCATTTCAGTGGCGGCGCCGAAAAAGTTTGGTGCTGCCGGAAGAGTATCAGGGACCGGCACCGCATAGTTCGCTACGGCCGCAGGCATAGAACGGTCGGATTCTAAAACAGCTGAGTCACGTTGATAGTTATTGGCGGTCAAAATGTATGTATAGATATGAGTGACATCATCGGCTGTAAGGCTGCCGATTTCATCCGGCGGCATGGTGTCGGTGATGATCGTGTGCAGATCATGCGCAGCGCGTCCATTCCATTGTGACTGGAAAGAAATGCCGGCAAGAGGCGGACCACCGGCGCCCTCAAGGTCGCGGCCGTGGCACTCGGCACAGCGGCGCAGATAAATTTTCCGGCCCGTGGGTGCAAAGCCAACAGCCGGGGCTTCGATTGACGTGGTTGTGGTCTCTGCAGCGGGGGCATGGGTGCCGGTGATAAGGAGCAGTAAAGGCACGATGGTGGCCAAAGGGAAGAATCTATAACGGTATGTCCATGCGGCGCCCGGTTTCATGAGTTTTCCTATCAATTTAATTTCTGAAGTGCCGGGTTAACCGGTCTACAGCTTCTCCCAGGACCTTGATGTCCTTGCAAAATGCAAAGCGTACGAAATTCTCCGGCGGTGCGCTTTCATAAAAGGCGCTAACGGGAATCGCGCTTACACCTGCTTCTGTGGTGATATGTTCACAAAACGCAGAGTCATTTCCGTCAAAGCCAAGCGGAGAAATATCGGCGGTAATGAAATAGGTGCCGTTGCAGGGAAGGATAGAAAACCCGATCGTAGTCAGCTTGTCGGATAGGAAGTCTCGCTTCTGTTGCAGATCATGTGCGAGGGACTTGAAATAGTCCTCGGGCTTTCCAAGACCAAAAGCCACGGCGCGCTGAAGATTGGGAACGACGGTAAAGGTAATAAACTGGTGAGCTCTGGCAACGGGCTGCAACAAAGCAGGGTCGGCTACCACATAGCCGATTTTCCATCCGGTCAGTGAGAATGTCTTTCCCGCAGAACCGATGCGCAGGCACCGTTTTGCCATACCCGGCAACGTGATCAGCGGTATATGTTGTTTGCTGTCGAAGACCAGATGTTCGTATACTTCGTCGCAGACCGCGTATGCGTCGTGTCGGGTCAATAGTTCGGCGACAAACGACAGATCATCAGCAGAAAAAACCTTGCCGTTGGGATTCATGGGTGAGTTTAAAATCAGAAGCTTGGTTTTGTCGCTAAAGGCGTTCGCAAGGTCATCTCTTGGCAACTCCCAGAGGGGAGGTGTTAGACGGACGATGCGGGGGATACCACCGGCCCGCCGGATGACCGGCAAGTAGCTGTCGTACAGCGGTTCAATGACAACAACCTCGTCGCCGGGCTCAATAAGACCGAAGAGGCAGCTTGCCAGCGCCTCCGTGGCGCCAGCAGTGACCATTACGCCGCGTTCTGAATCCACGTCTAGTTTATAGAATCGCCGATCGTGGTCTGCGACGGCTTGGCGAAGCACAGGAACCCCCATCATTGGCGGATATTGATTGGGCTCGTCCTCAAGAAACTCGCGCGCCTTTGCTCGCACGTCTTCCGGACCTTTGTGGTCGGGAAACCCTTGCCCGAGATTAATGGCTTTATGAGCGGCGGCCAGACGGGAGGTCACCTCAAAAATGGTCGTACCGGCTGCGGAAAAGGTGCTGTTGGTCGGTTTCATGTAGAGGTCTATACCTTCTCGTGCTCGAATGAATTATGAAGCGGTTTTGCCGCTATTCGCTAATGCTGTGCGGAAAATATCTGCAAACCATGCGGTGCGCGCGCTGTGGTTATGATCACGCAGGCATCGTTCCTGTCCCTGTCGCGCGATTTTTTCTCGGGCCTCGGAGTCCGCGAGATAGTAGTGAATTTTCGAAACGAGTTCATTCTCGTTTCTAAAGGTCTCCACTTCCACGCCCGGCTCAAAGAATTGTGGAAGCTCGGGGTGAAAGGGTGTCAGAAGAAAAGCGCCGGCCCCGGTGGCTTCAATTAATCGCATATTGGGCGGCTGCGCGCCGAAGGCATCAACGTCGATGTTGACAACGATTTTAGAGTTCCGCAGCAAACGCAACATATCATGGGCCCACACCGCGGGCTGGTTCAGGCGTTGCACATGGGGCGAAAGGGCCTTGGCGTCAGGCATGAAGATGCCCAGTGAAAACGCGGAAGCCGGATCAGTGCTAATTTCCGCGAGCAAATTCAGAAGGGCGATGCGGCGTTTATGTTCCGGCGTTATTGAGCCGGAAAATACGACGTCCCACTTTTGCCCTCGAGGTTCATTGAGAACGGGGATATTTTCCGGAAAGCCCGGGTGAAATCTCTCCACGGCTTTCGCGCCGCGCGCTTTCGCTTCTTCGAATATGCGGTCGAAACTTGTGAGAACAAGGTCGTAAGCAGACAGGTCTGCTTTCTCAGGCAATGGATATCCCCGCCAGCCCGCGACAACAGGCGGCTTTGATTTAAGCTGCCTCAGGAGCGATGAGCTCAGTGTGACGACGTCCGTTGTGTAGACAATGTCAGGTGCGAAATGCTCGATTTGCTGCAAGGTGGTCAGGGGGTGTTCGTTGTCGGGCCGAAGGGGCAATCCGTGCTCGGCGAGCCAGGCATTTTGTGAGACCGGATTGTTGATGGCGACTTGGAAAGTCTCGAAGCCGTGATCCTTCAATGTCCGGAAAAAGATGTGGGAATCGGAAAATCCGTCATTGAGCAATGCGTCGATCTGGGTCACGTAATCAGCCGAGAAAAGACCCGGGCGCGCCGCGTAAAAATCCTGAAGATAGGCCGGATAGTACGTGTTGATTTGCAAGAATCGCATGCGTTCGCTCCGTCGCACGGCCTATTGTGTGGTTTGTTCCGGTAGTATTCTGATGACACTGTATGCCCGACCTCGGTCGGAGCGGCAAGCCGCCGGTATGAGCCTTCCAGAGTAACAGCAACTGATAAAGGAAAGTGAAACCTTTTACCGGTATTCAAAATACGGTTGTTGCTCTGAAATGATCTAAAACACTGGGAATGCAGCATGAAAAGTAAACCGCAGCCCGAGGCGCAAGTCGTTCTACAAAGCACGATCAACGCGGACTACGACGAGAGGTATTCGGGGGTAAGCCCGTGGCGCGATCTCGGAGCCAAGTACAAAGCAAAAAACCTGATTGAAGTCTGTAACCGTGCAGGTTTTAAGCCGTCGAGGATTTTGGAGGTTGGGGCTGGCGAAGGCAGTGTCCTCATGCATTTGAGTAGTGCCGGATTTGGAGATGAGCTACATGCGCTTGAAATTGCGCATTCGGGCGTTGAAGTTATCAAGGCGCGGGGAATTCCAAATCTGAAAAACGCAGAACGCTTCGATGGCTATAGAATCCCCTATGAAAATGACTCCTTTGACGCTGTAGTTCTATGCCATGTGCTTGAACATGTGGAGTATGAACGCACTTTGTTGCGAGAAGTTCGGCGCGTTGCGCCCCGTTGCATACTTGAAGTACCTCTCGATTATCACGAAGGAATTGACGAAAAATACGAGCATTGCCTGAGCTATGGGCACATAAATGTTTACTCGCCTACCCTCATTCGCTTCCTGCTCCGCTCTGAAGGCTTTTTGATTGAGCAAGACATGGCGACGATTCTTCACGAAGAAGTCATGGAGTATATCGAGTTTGTTAACCAGAAGCGTGAACGCACTGCGGTCGCGTTAGCTGAGTTTCAAAAGAAAATGTCTGATCGCGCGCTTAAATTCTTTACGTCGCCTAAGCGCCAGGCGGAAAACATGGCCAACGCATATACCGCGTTGTTAAGTCGAAATGCAGAGGGGTTGACTGTATTCAGAAAAAAGAAGGCATAAACCTTACTTTTACCTTCCGTGATTGCCACCTCGATGTGCGGACTCTATTACTTGCGCATATAACGCGAGGTACGCCTTCGCTTGAACGTCTGAAGCGCACATCGTTTCAATAAGCTTGCGACCTTGCAGACCGTATTTGCGCAATCGATCTGCGTCGGCGAATGCTTCGACAAATGCAGCGCTTAGCGCCCCTATATTGCCTTTGGTCGCCAAGAATCCGGTTTCACCGTTTTTCACAAGATCAGGGATTCCGCCGACATTAAATCCCACGACAGGTGTGCCGCAGCTTAAGGATTCGACCATGGTGTTAGGCAAGTTGTCCTGCTGTGACGGTACCGCGGTGACGTCGGCCGCGTTATAGATGAGAGCGACTTGCTGGTCGCCGCTGATGTATTTGAGTTGAATAACGCGAAACGGTGCGTCAACCGGCACATCTGCTTTGTCGCCAATGCCGAGGAGGATAAGGTTGTCGGTATCGGGAATCAAAGACAGTGCGCGGACCAGATCGCGAAAGCCCTTGCGCGCCAGTCCCACTTGATGAGACATAAACAAAACTACTCGCGCATCAGCCGGCAGTCCAAGTTCAGCGCGCGCCTGCGTTTTATTCATCGGCCGAAAAACATCGGTCTCTATGCTGTTTGGAATGCATGTGGCGTCGAACTTTCCGAACAGCGCGCTTGCGCGGGACGTGTCTCGAAGCCAGTGACTTGGCGTTACGATGTGCAACATATGTGACGGCCAGGACTCGAAGATCTTCGCTTTAGAGTCGAATATCTGCCGCGTTAGATCGTCGTCTTTATTGGACCCTAGTAACGGACAGGCCCCGCAGCGCCGCGTATACTTCTCGCATCCGAGGTCATAGTGGCAGCCGCCGGTAAACGGGTTCATGTCGTGCAGCGTCCATACCACCGGGCTGCGTGTGCGCTCGGGTGTAAAAAATAACGGGTAATCCACAAACCCGGCAACCCAGTGGAGATTGATGACATCTGCGGGCGGGCGCTGGATGAAAAAATTCTCGTCGCCGTCCACGCGCTCCTGACTGAACTGCTCGATGTCGGGGTCGCGCGTATCTTTATAAGCGTCATAGGCGGCGGTCAGAGCCTCTTTCCGTTCTTTACGGTAAGCCACGGCGGCGTCCGACGGATCGGGAATGAATTGACGAACCGTTGGGTCTTTCAGGCGGCGGTCTCGCACAAAATAAGTGCTGTTCGCGCCGATCTCACATAATCCTTTGTGAAGTCTGTGAGCGGCACGTGCTGCACCGCCTTGAACGTCTAGGGTGTTGATAAGTGTTATCTTCATCGGGCGTCCGTCCGATTTAATTGTGGCATATCGCTCACTTATAGCCGCCGTATTGAAATTCCGGCCGATCAATCGGCACCAAAAAGAAATCGATTTGCCAAAAGCTGCGGTCGTAATCGCGAAACAGCGGCTCGCCGATGTCGATGCAACGAAATCCCAAGTCCTCCAGCAAATCAAGCATGGCCGGGAAGCGCTTCTCGCGCATGCCGAAGTTATAGGCCTCGATCACGATAAGACTGGTTTTCTTCAGTGTTTCTCCCGCGCCTGCCAAAATTTCACGTTCGAAGCCGTGGGTATCGAACTTCAGCAGGATGGGGGCATCAAAACCACGTTCGGCGCATTCTGAGTCGACGGTAATCATGGGAACGCGCCCGGTTCCCTCACCTTCTTCGGTTCTTGCGACGCCGCCGTAGGGGTCTTCGGAAAACTTGAAGTGACCATCCCCCTTCTTTGGACCTGCCGCAGCGATCACGTAGCTGTAGGCAGGGTCGGCGGCGAGTTCATGCAACTCCCGTTCCCAGCTATGATTGGCCTCGATCATATGACAGTGCGACTTCGGCCAAACCACATGGGCCATTTTCGACCATGAGCCTCGCGCGGCCCCTAAGTCGATCACGGTTTTTACATCGACGCCTCTGTCTCTTATACGCTTAAGGGCATTGTAGTGCGACAGGACCGGCTTCATGAACTCAAGCGGGTTGGCTTCCACGATCTCTTTTGCGGACTCCGTAAGCGCCCATAGTGCTCTCTCCGCCGTCTTTTTGGGAATGTCCATTGTCGCTGCCTTCTTTGTAGGGCTTAAAAGATGCGCCGCTGTTTGATTGCCGATTTTAAATCTCCCGGCGGCAGAACATGAAACTGACGCTCGGCGACACTCCAAGAGCTTGCCTTATCTTCGGGGGATTGTTTTTCGGCATATAGGCCGGTGTACGTGGCTGCTCCCTCTACGGGCTTTGGAACATACTGAAGGCGGGTGCGGGTCGTGTTCAATGCGTCTTTACACTGTTGCACATAGATGTCGCGTTGGCCGCGGCTGAGTTGCCCGGCGCTGTGAACCCGAAAGGCCCCCAGGGGCGCATCGACACCGAGCGGCGGTGCTTCGGCCATGAACGCTGTCCAAAGGGCAAAATCCCCGGCTAACGACTGGCTTGCAAGCGCGGCCGGACCGACTTTCTCCCACAACGCGCGGCGGAAAAAAGTTGATTCTTGTTGGATGAATTCGGTGGCATGGGAATCGCCTGCGCCGCCAAAACCGAAGTATACCCCGTCGAAGAACGCTTGCTGGGAATAGCCCGGCACTTTGCGTAAATACATAATGTCCCCGGCTGCGTCGATGGCGGCCTGTGTCAACGTACTGATCCATTGCGCGGTGGGGATTTCCTCAAACAGGCGGCTCACAAGGCTGAGAGTCCACGGAAACAAAGTATCATCGCTGTTGATCCAGCCGAAGACGTCCCCATCGCAGCGGGCGAACCCCTTGACGATGGCGTCATACATTCCATCGTCGGGCGCGGAGATGTAATCGGTGACAATATCGCGGCGGGCCTTGATGATCTCCTGTGTGCCATCCGTAGAGCCGCCGTCCATTACGACATATTGAAGATCGTAATGCCCGCGCTGCTGGGCAATCGAGTCCAGTGTCGCAGGAAGAATCTCCGCGCGATTAAAGGTCGGTGTTACCAACGAAATCTTAGTGGCCATGCGGCGTCCCGTTTCCCCGGTCCGGTGTGCGCCATCTATAACCGCACAATGTTTACCAGAGACTAACGTAAATCCTTTGGCCGGGTGTTGCCGGGATGCCTTGATTAATCGAGGAAAATGGTGCTGCCGCGCAGGATTGAACTGCGGACCTCCCCCTTACCAAGGGGGTGCTCTACCACTGAGCTACGGCAGCGCCGAGAGGGCGAGAAGGGCGATGAGCCCCGCCCAAGAAGGCGCGGAACATGCCATAGGCCTTCTGGGTGCGCAACTGCCTGTCGGCCGAGGAAAAATGGGTTATTATCCGGCCGGCCACAGCCCTTCTAGCCGTGCACAGTACTTATCCACAACAAGAGGTATGTTCCTTGGGCAAATCAACGCCATCTGCTGGACCTAGACCCAATCCCAAAGCCCAGCAGCGCTCCGCGGACGCATTGCGGGAAAACCTGCTTCGCCGGAAAGCTCAGAAGCGGGCAAGGAGTGCCGGCAGCCCAGATGAAACCAAGACGGACCCGACAAAGGTGGAGGACTCTCCATAGCTTGAGGGGGACTCTAAGCTGGGCTACAAGATGTGGATTAGGGCCGTGGACGTCGCTTCCATGGTGTTCTCACGAGGGATTTTCCGCCAATGTCAGTGATGCCGGATACCTGGATCCGTAAAATGGCCACGGAGAAAGGGATGATTGAGCCCTTTACCGATGGTCTGCAGCGTGAAGGTGTCATTTCCTACGGTGTATCGTCGTATGGATACGATGCTCGCGTATCTGATGATTTCAAGATTTTCACCAATGTTGATTCTGCTGTCGTTGATCCCAAGGATTTCTCCTCCACCGGCTTTGTCGATCGCAAGGCCGAGGTGTGTGTGATTCCTCCAAACAGCTTCGCCTTAGCGCGGACGGTGGAATATTTCCGCATTCCCAGGGACGTCCTTGTGATCTGCCTTGGTAAATCAACCTACGCCCGCTGTGGTATAATCGTGAATGTTACGCCCTTAGAGCCGGAATGGGAGGGGCACGTGACCCTTGAGTTTTCCAACACAACGCCGTTGCCCGCCCGCATTTATGCGAATGAAGGAGCGGCGCAGTTCATCTTTTTGAAAGCGGACAGTGTTTGTGAAACCTCTTACAGTGATCGCAAAGGCAAGTATCAAGGCCAAAAGGGCGTCACATTGCCGCGGCTATAGCGCCATGAGTGTGCCGCAAAAGCCTGTTCATATACACGTGTGGGTGGCCGGTCTGGTCGCAAGTTTCAGATAGGAAGAAAAAACCAGTGGACGCCATTCGAATACACGGCGGAATACCGCTGCGCGGCGAAATTGTGATTGGTGGTGCCAAAAACGCCGCGCTGCCGCTAATGGCGGCCGGCATGCTAAGCGACGAGCCGCTCACTCTGACCAATATGCCTGAACTCGCCGATATCGGGACGATGGCGAATCTGCTGCGGCAGCATGGTGTGCACATTGATCAGTCCGCAGTGGGGGCAGGTAGCGAAACGGGTGCGGCTGGCGCGACCGGCCGTACAATGACTCTGACCGGCGGCAACATCACAAACGTTACCGCGCCTTACGATCTGGTGCGCCGGATGCGGGCGTCGGTTTTGGTATTAGGCCCGCTTCTCGCGCGTATGGGTGAAGCCAAGGTGTCACTGCCGGGCGGCTGCGCGATTGGAACGCGCCCTGTGGACCTACATCTCAAAGCCCTGGAGAGCCTTGGCGCACGCATCTCCCTTAAAGAGGGGTATATTCACGCCTCGGCACCGGGTGGCCTCAAAGGGGCCAATATTGTTTTCCCAAAAGTGACCGTCGGGGCGACAGAAAATCTCCTCATGGCAGCCGCGCTCGCCGAAGGGGAAACGGTTCTGGAAAACGCGGCGCGCGAGCCGGAAATTACCAATCTCGCCGAATGCTTGAACGCTATGGGAGCGCAAATCTCTGGCCTGGGGTCGGGAACGCTGCGGATTAGCGGCGTAAAGTCATTGCACGGCGCTCGGGTGGCCGTCATTCCGGATCGCATTGAGACGGGCACATACGCCATTGCGGCCGCGATTACCCGAGGTTGTATCGCCTTAAAGGGGACGCGCTACGACTTGATGGAGTCTGTTTTAGACGCGATGCGCCAAGCTGGCGTGAAAATTGAGCAGACGGACGAGGGCTTCACGGTCTCGGCGGAAAATGGACTTTCGGGTGTTGATGTGATGACCGAGCCCTATCCCGGATTTCCCACCGACATGCAGGCCCAGTGGATGGCCTTGATGGCCACAGCAACCGGTGCGGCCATGATCACCGAAACGATATTCGAGAACCGCTTCGTGCATGTACCTGAGCTGACCCGGTTTGGCGTCGATGTGAATGTCCACGGCGCGTCCGCGATTATCCGGGGGGCAGCTAAATTGTCGGGCGCACCGGTCATGGCAACGGATCTGAGGGCTTCATCCTCGCTCATTCTTGCGGGATTGGCGGCAGCGGGTGAAACCCTAGTCAACCGCGTCTATCACCTCGATCGTGGGTATGAGCGGCTGGAAGAGAAGCTGGCGGCGTGCGGCGCGCGAATTGAGCGTATTCCAGGTGCTTAACGTCCAATGCACCTACATTCCGGTGGCCCCCGGGGTGGTGACTCTTCTCAAAAATAGTGTAAAAGGCCAGCCAGCGCGCCGTTTATTGTACGGGCGCCAATATTGAGCGCCCCATGAGCCAAGACCCTCTCGTCATCGCCGTCCCGAAAGGGCGGATACTGGGAGAGGCCCTGCCGATTATTAGCGCGGCGGGCATCGACCCAGAACCTGCATTTGCGGATGAAAGTTCGCGCAAGCTGTTGTTTGCGACGAATCATCCACATATCAGCCTGATTCGCGTCCGCTCGTTCGATGTAGCGACATTCGTCGCCTTCGGTGGGGCTCAGCTGGGCATCGCCGGTAACGATGTACTTGTCGAATTTGATTACTCAGAGATTTACGCCCCGCTCGATCTCGGGATTGGCAAATGCCGCTTGTCGATTGCACAGCCGAAAGATCTCGCCGACGGCCTCGATCTCGGGCGACTCAGTCACGTCCGTATTGCGACGAAGTATCCAAACACAACCAGCCGCTGGTTTGCAGACAGGGGCATCCAGGCGGAATGCGTCAAATTGAACGGGGCCATGGAACTTGCGCCCGTGCTGGGCTTATGTCCGCGCATTGTAGACTTGGTCTCCACCGGGAATACGCTCAAAGCCAATGGGTTGGTAGAGGTGGATACACTGGCTCAGGTCACTTCACGCCTTATCGTTAATCGCACGGCTCTCAAAGTGCGGTCGCAGGAAATCAGCGGGTGGATTGATAAATTCCGTACCGCAGCTGAAGGGCCGTGAGGCCATGGTTCAGAAACTTTTAGCGAAAGCCCCAGGATTTGCCGCAGCGTTCTCCGCACTTGTCCAGCAAGGACGCGAGGATAAGCTAAGCGTTGATGGTGTTGTAGCCGAAGTGTTGGCTGATGTTAAGACGCGCGGCGATGAGGCTGTATTTGAATATACAGCGCGCTGGGATTTACAGACTCTAACCACCGAGACGTTAGCTTTTACGAAAGCGGAAATTGAAGGGGCGGCGTCGCACTGTAACGCGGAAACTCTGACGGCCCTCAAAACAGCTGCCCAAAGAATTCGCGACTACCACGAACGGCAATTGCCGAAAGATGAAGAGTATACCGATGCTGGGGGTGTACGTCTTGGGTGGCGCTGGACGCCGGTCGATTCTGCCGGACTTTACGTGCCCGGGGGTACGGCCCCGTTGTTTTCCTCTGTTCTGATGAATGCGATTCCGGCCAAGGTGGCTGGCGTTGGGCGTTTGGTTGTGACGATGCCGACCCCTGGGGGGCAAACCAATCCGTTGATGCTGGCCGCTTGTGCGATTGCAGGTGTTGACGAGGTGTATCGTATTGGAGGGGCGCAGGCGATTGGCGCGTTGGCGTATGGCACAAAAGGAATTGCGCCCGTTGATAAGATCGTCGGGCCTGGCAATGCCTATGTGGCCTCTGCGAAGAAGCAAGTGTTTGGCACGGTCGGCATAGATATGATCGCCGGGCCGTCCGAAGTGACGGTTGTGGCGGATAGCACTAATGACCCTGAGTGTATTGCCGCTGATCTGCTCGCGCAGGCAGAGCACGACGCCTCTTCTCAGTCTGTTCTTATCACCGACGATGAAGCGTTTGCGGACAAGGTGATGGTAGCCGTGGACAGACAAATCAAGACTCTGCCGCGTGGCGAGACCGCCGCAAAAAGCTGGAAAAACCATGGCGCCGTAATTGTCGTGAGTCAGCTTGCAGAGGCGGTTGCATTGATCAATGAGATTGCACCCGAACACTTAGAACTCGCGGTCGAGAACCCGGATACGCTCGCGAATAAAGTTCGGCATGCCGGCGCAATTTTTCTTGGGCGGCACTCTCCGGAAGCGCTTGGAGACTATATTGCCGGACCGAGCCACGTGCTGCCGACATCCGGCGCGGCGCGCTTTTCATCGGGACTGGGGGTGTTCGATTTTCTCAAGCGCACCTCGCTCATCGGCTGCGGTCCTGAAGGGCTTGCCGCAATTGGGCCCGACGCCTTGGCCCTGGCGCGTGCGGAATCGCTCGAGGCTCATGCAAACTCCATTTCCTTAAGACTCAACAGCAGGCTTGGGTGATGAGTGCTCCGGGCGACAATATGACGCCGACGGATCAAGATCAGCGCCCGCGCTCTATTGTTAAGATTCAACTCGATGAGAAATCCTTTCTGCGCCGCCGTCCTGAGGTCGAGCACGAACGTGAAGTCGCGCTATTTGATCTGTTGGAAGAGAACAAATTTGTTCTTAAAGGCGAAGGAGCTTCACCCGGTCCATATCATTTAAAACTCAAGTTGGCGGAAGATCGCTTGGTTTTCGATCTGTGTGACACCAAAGATGTTCCGCAGCAGGAAATTACCATGCCGGTGAAACCCTTCCGCTCCGTCATCAAAGATTACTTTCTGATCTGCGAGAGTTATTTTGACGCAATTAAGACATCCTCACCCTCGCAGATTGAGGCTATCGATATGGGCCGGCGCGGCTTGCATAATGAAGGTGCGCAAATGCTTAAGGAGCGGTTGGAGACTGATGTCGATATAGATCAACCGACATCGCGGCGGTTTTTCACGCTTCTTTGCGTTCTGCACATGCGAGGCTAAGGGCGTCTCACAATGCAAATTCTCCCCTCATCCGTTTTGTTTTGCTGCACCATGAACGAGGTGCGATCGCCTATGGCGGAAGGAATTATGAAGCGGTTTCACGGTAGCCGTATATTTGTAGATTCAGCCGGCGCTTATCAGGGTAAGCTCGACTCATTTATGGTTGAGGTGATGAAGGAGATCGGTGTCGATATGTCTCGGCATACGCCGAAGACTTTCGAAAATCTCACTGATGATTCGTTCGACTTCGTTATTTCACTGTCGCCGGAGGCGCGGCATTGCGCCGAAGATCTGACAAAGTACATGCATTGTGACGCACGGTTCTGGGATATTTTTGATCCGACTTTAGTTGAAGGAAAACGCGAGGCGCGTCTTGGTGCTTATCGCCAAGCAAGGGATCAAATACAGCGCCAAATCCTGGATTTGTTTCCAGTGCCAGAGCATCCTCAGTTTTGATAGGATCGTTCGGTGGCCAGGTTAGGCCTGGCTGTACGTCTCCATAAGCAATCCCAAAAATGCACCACCTGGACCTGGTTCCATCTGATTCGGCTTGACCAGATGCCGCGGGATTCGCACATTGCTGGTCATCCGGCGGTCTTGGCACCAACCACCATGCCGCCGTGTCATGTGGTCGCAAATGTGATGGGGCTGAATGGCTAAAGAAGATATGATTGAGTTTCCCGGTATGGTGACGGAGTTGCTGCCCAACGCCATGTTTAGGGTGAAGTTAGACAACGAGCATGAGGTGCTGGCACATACCTCGGGCAAGATGAGAAAAAACCGAATCCGCGTCCTTGCGGGTGATCGCGTGAATGTTGAAATGACGCCCTATGATCTCACCAAAGGGCGAATCACGTTCCGCTTTAAATAGAAATCTCCTATCGCCGGAGTTCGTCACCCGGAGACATGGGGTGGAGACCTTTGATGACACATTCCTTTGTGCTTGCGTCCGGATCGCCGCGCCGCCTTGCCCTGTTGCAGCAGATAGGTCATCCGCCGGAATTGGTTATACCTGCCGATATCGATGAATCGCACCGGCCTGACGAGACGCCGGCCGATATGGCGCTGCGCCTAGCTGTGCGAAAGGCCGAGGTCGTTGCACTCGGCAACCCAGACGCGGTTATACTCGGGGCGGATACGGTTGTTGCCTGCGGCCGCAGGGCGCTCCCCAAAGCAGAAACAGAACACGAAGCGCGGGCCTGTTTGGAGCTTTTGTCCGGGCGACGTCATCAAGTTCATGGAGGAATCGCGGTCGTTGCACGTGGTGGAAAGTTATGGCGGCGGCGGGTTTCCACAATGGTAAAGTTCAAGCGCCTGACCGCGCAGGACATAGACTCCTACATCGCGTGGGGAGAGTGGCAGGGTAAGGCGGGTGGTTATGCCATCCAGGGCCGGGCCGCAGCTTTTGTGAGCTCGATTAACGGGTCTTATACCAACGTCGTCGGGCTGTGTGTGTATGTGACGTCAGGCCTCCTTGAGGCGGCGCTCGCGCATGCTGCCGCTAGTCGGCCCTGCACCTCTGAAAGGTGAGGCGGCAACTTTTTAGGTCGCCGCCCCTAACTCACCTTTATTCAGCGGCTTGCACGGCTGGCGCGTCCCAACCTTTTTCCCGCGTCAGCAATGATACGATGATCATCACGGCGAAGGCCGCCGGTGCAGATACGATGGCCGGTTGATCGAACGGCAGTAACGCCTCCGGATTGCCCAAGACCTGTACCCATACACTGGGTCCGACGATGATGAGGCCCACCGATAGGATCAACCCGACAGATCCGCCAGCAACGGCCCCAATCGTGGTGAGCCGGCTCCAGAACATCGACATAACCAATATCGGGAAGGTCGCACTGGCAGCGATCGAATAAAGCATGCCGACAACATAGATGATGCTTTGTCCTTCAAAAGCGATACCAAGGCCGATGCCAACTGCGCCGATTGCCAATGCTGAAGAGCGAAAGACAATCATTTCTCGCCGTTCGCTGACTTTTCCGCGGGCGATAACACTGGCGTAAAGGTCGTGAGACAGTGCCGAGGCGGCGGCAACGGTCAGTCCGGCGACAACCGCCAAAATGGTTGCGAAGGCTATCGCTGCGACAGCCCCAAAGAGGATGTCTCCACCGAGGAAGGCAGCAAGGTGCAGAGCGACCATGTTCGTGCCGCCGCGCGGCGAGCCGTCGGCCATCAAGAAATCAGGGTTGCCTGTGACAAACGCAACGCCGGCCGCGCCTAGAACCAAGAACACCATGGTATAAAACATACCCATCATGCCCATGCCGACCACCAGCGATTTACGAGCAACGACGGGGCTAGGCACCGTGAAGAAGCGCATCAAAATGTGAGGCATGCCGGGAATGCCAATGGCAATGGCAAGGGCCAGCGAAATCATCTGGCCTTGAGACAGGCCAAGCCCTCCGGGTTGGAATAAATCTGCACCAAGCTCATGCACAGCCGCAGCGCGGGCATAAAGTTCGTCCAGGCTGAAGCCGGTTTGGGCAAGGGCCATGATCGACATCACAAGAAGGGCGCCGAACAAAAGGCCGGCCTTGATGATCTGTACCCACGTTGTGGCCAGCATGCCTCCGAAAGAGACGTAGATCACCATCAGTCCACCGACGATCAGCACTGAGGCATAGTAGGGAATGCCGAATAGAATTTGGATCAGACCGCCGGCGCCGATCATTTGAGCAATGAGATACATCAGCGTTATGGCAAGGGCGCTCAGCGCCGCGATAACCCGAATAGGAACCGGCGAAAGGCGTACTGCGGCCGCGTCCGTGAACGTAAATCGTCCCAGCTTGCGCATGGGGCCGGCCACAAATCCCAGCATAATGATAAAGCCGGCCATAGCCGGAAAGAAGTACAGCGTGGCGTCATAACCGGATGTAAAAAACATGCCGATGCCGCCGAGAAATAAAGCCGCTGACGCTAAGTCTCCCGAGATCGCCAGGCCGTTTTGTGTTGCGGTAATGTTGCCACCAGCCGCGTAGAGTTGCTTCGTGGAATGACTCCGCCGCGCCGCCCAATACGTGATCACCAGCGTGAGGGCGATAACCCCGAAAAAAAAGCCAATAGCCACAGTGTTTACTGAGGACTCCATAATCTTCTCCCCTTATCCAGACCTTAGTGGCCGGCGACTTCGTATGTTTCGTCAGATGCGCTCTCGACGTCTTTGCGGGAGCATAGCCAGGCCAGAAGAACCGGCACAATAATGACCAGTGTCCCGAGCAGCATGCTCCAGGGTATTGAACTCCCGGACCAAAGGGAGGCCTCCATAAATCCAGGGGCCACATACCAAAGCAGCATATAAAACGCAGCCATGGCAAAACCGCCGATGGCATATATCGCACCGCCGACATCAAGCGGTTGCACGTCTGGACGTGAAGAAGTCGCACCAGTAGGTGTCATGGAAAATCCTCCCCTATTTGACCTCGCGCCGCTGAGCGATTGGACTTGCTGCCGACTATCCCCCGCCGTGCAGCCGCGATCAGGCCATACTCTCTAAGCTTGAGGCAGGACTGAAGCATATGCGTGCAGGGAGGCACAAGAGGGAAGTGGGGGTGTGGGACGAGGGTGTTTGTAACCGTTTGAAACTGGAAGGCTTGTTGCCACTCCTGGAATGGTCAAGTAGCCGCCGACTGTAAAAGTAGAGATAGAGATAGAGATAGAGATAGAGATAGAGATAAGCAGGTTGGAGTATTCAGCAACATTGTTGACGCGCCCAAGTAAGGTTCAGGCACTACTCAGTTTTTGGACAATCTGAATACAGGCAATGGTACGCAGCACAAAATCGGTCTCAATCTTACTGGTCATCAGTATTGCGTGGGGCGACTCTTAGTGTGTGGCTGATCCATATGTTATTTCAAAGTTTGACAACTGACATGTAGTCCATCCTACGTGTTCGGTTACATTCCGATTTTGTGCGAGGCGCCTCTTTATACTCTATGACACATTCCCCTAGGGTTTCACAATCAGGCCTTGTCCGGTTGGGAGTGAAAGAATCATGACGCTCCTTTCTTTTGCAAACTTGTCCCAGGCAAGTTTTTGGGGCCAATGGGCTCCCCATCCATAGTCGTCTAGCAAGATGAATGCGCCAGACGAAAGTTTGGGCCAAAAAAAATCGCCGGCCGCGATTTCGGGAATGACACAATTCATATCAATATGAAGATAAGCGACTTTCTCAGATGGAACTTTTTGGAGGGTGTCGGGGACTTTTCCTTTTATGAGGGTTACATTTGAATAGCACTTAAACCTTTCTCGTGTGCTATGGAAATAATCTTCGGGATAGGCATTGGTTGGCCGGCCTGTCGCGCTCAAATAATTTATTTCTTCTTCGATATATTGTTCTTCGACCATACCTTCGTAGGTATCAAGCAGATACATTTGTCGATCTGCTATTGCTCCAAAGTCAAAGTATTCGCAGATGGCTTTTGACAAGTCTCCCGTAAACACGCCGCACTCTACGAAATCACCTTCGATTTGTAGTGCTCGAGACGCCGCCCAGATGCCAACGTGAATGCGCCAGTGGACTGTTTTACCAGGGGATGCTGAGACCCCTGAGTCATAGGCCTTCGCAAATCGTTCTTCGCGCATGAAATCCGCATTGTGCCAAGTCGCCAAACCATCTTGACAGTACGCGTAGCTTTTTGGATTTAGTAGAAATGTTCCATCGTCCAGCGGAAAGGTCACCTCGCCTCTACCACCCCCGACGAGCGGTAATTTAACCGTATAGTTCTTCTTTGGAATCATGGTTGCCTTCTTATGCTGTTGGATTGTTCACTTTATTTCTCGCACCAAGGAAGCATGGAGTCGTATCCCCACCACAATTCTCTCGCATCGTAATTAACACTGGTTTCTGTGCATTGAGATAAATCGGGGGGGTGACATGTGCGCTGCGCACGGCTACTAAGCGTTTCTGAAATGTTCCTCATTACGCCGTGCATTGAGTGCGCTTGATACCGTCGCCAGTGTTTTTTTTCCGCGTACAAAGCCGTACTTTACCAGACTCGTTGTATCGACTGGGATGGATGCGCAATTTAACACTTCGTTTGTAAGATCCCAAATTCGGGCGACGAATTCATTTTTGTATCTCTTTACGAAATCGTCCACAAACCAGTCGAAGTTGAATCGAGCATCATCCAGACCCAATCGTTCCGCAAGTAGTATAGCGTCGGGAATTTCATGAAACGTAGTTGGACAAGTCGTCATTTTAAACCTAAGTCGCGACTGAGCCTTACCGGAGTTTCTGGACCTGATAGATACGAGTTCTTCGATAAATCTTGTTGCCTTCTCGAATTTTAGGCCGGTGACAGCTGCGAAAGTGGATGGCGAGGCGCCGTACATATTCAGTGAGAATTCGTCGATAGCGGCAAAACATGTTTCGGCGAAATTCTTCGGGAGAACGCAATTTGTGTGCATGAAAACCGTTGCGCCGTTCTTGTTCTCCGCAAGCCATTCTATGAATTCTGCGCCGCCGCGATTGTAGTACACCTCTCCACCTTGCAGGACGATGGATTTGGGCTCGCACCGCTGTACAATCTCTTTCAATTTCTCGAGAGGAACAGACCTTTTCGTCATATGGGGTTGTTCGCAGAAACTGCATCTTGAATTGCAGAAGTATCCGATTTCGACTTGTAGTTTTCCAAGATTCTTGTGCTGCCAATCCGTCAGATGAGAACTGTCAACCGTGATGTTTTTTGGATTGATTGTTTTGTGAGGGAAATTACATGAATTGCAAGGCAAGCTCAGTTCCATCGATCGGCGCCGGTTAGTCGCAGCCCGGTTTCCCAAAAGTATGTCGTCTACGCTGTCTTTAAAGATGTTGCCAACAGCGACATCCGAGCCCTGATAGTTACAGCACGGATAGACATTTCCGTTCCCGGCAATATGCATGCTGGTAAACGGTGCAATACAAAACTTTGAACTTCGAGCGGTCATTTTCTACCTCTTTGACGTATCTAATTCTGCCGCCAACGCATTAATATTTTGTTTATCGGCTGCGAGGTACACATGCTCTGGGCACATCGGCATCTATGCTGAACATCGGGGAAATCGGCACTATGGCTCTGGAGCCACATCAAGCATCCGCGCTGCGTATCGCTATGAATAATTGTGCCTATTTCGAGAAAAGGTATCCCGTATTGAGGGAGCTTGAGCTGGATGTCCGGCCAGAAACTGCCAACATGGCTCTCAAGCTCTACATCGAGCACATTAAGCTCATTGATCAGACTGCCGGTGTGCTGACGCTTATGGAAATGTATCGCGAACTCGCGAAGCTACCGCAAGCGTCCGGGTTAAGAAATGGTCCGGTAAGAGCTTTGGCTCGACTCTATAATGAGCGCGGTCTGGCGCACCACGTTGCGAAATTGGTAGACTCAACAGATCCCTTGTACGCCGAGGCCGAAAACCTAATTCGGCAACATGATGACGCTTATGGCGTTAAGCTGAATATCCATAACTATGCTGGGTTAACTCGCGGGAACACTGTTCTTTACTACTTGGCTGCCCATCCAAAGCTACTTAAAGGGCGGCACGTTGCGCACGTGGGACCTGAACGAGAGTGTCGTGCTTGGATAACTGACAGAATTGAGTCTCTCGAATGTACCTACACAACGATCGACGGATTCCAGCCCGGAATGGACCGGTACGAGGATCTTTCCGAGATGATGGCGGAGAACGACTCGTTCGACACCATCATATGCCATCGGGTGCTCGAGCACGTCATCAATGGTGCAGCCGCGCACAAAGAGTTGTACCGTGTACTCAAACCAGGCGGCGTCCTGAACATCTCGGTGCCTGAGGTGCTTTATCTTGAAGAGACCTCAGAATGGGTAATTCCTGACCCTGGGTTTCACGACCATGTCCGCGCTTACGGGCGCGACTTTTCAAGCCAACTGGAGGCGGTGGGTTTCCGAGTGGATCGCGCGGACTGGTTGCTCCATCGGCCGTTTGAAGAGTTGCGTGCCGTGAAAGCATATCCAATGCTGATGTACAATGCGTACAAGGATTAGAGTATATACTGCAGCCTTGAGAGCTTGGCCCGTAATTTTGAAAACTCCTGGAGACGTGCTGTAGTAGAAAAGCGTCTATTGAACTTGGGGGGAAACTTTTAGATCGCGCAGGAACATTGACGCGAACCCACGTTTACCTTGCGCTATTATTCGTTCGGACATGCCATGTAGGCTGTGCGAGTACTCGCGTATAGGATTCAGCGTGCGTCGCCAGTTTTCTTCCCCGCGCTCCATTTCACGCTCGGCGTAGAGACCGCGCAATCGCATATCCATTTTCGTCCCTAAATCCATAGAGAGAACTTCCTCCTTTCTCTGTGTCGGGCCGGCATCTAAGCGTGCAACAAGCTCTATAACTGTAAGCAATATCTTCTTAATCTCGGGCAAAATCGCCAGCTCGTTTTGCTGAAGAACTCCGTACTTGTCTAGAAGTTTAGGGAGTCGAAAGAAATCGGCTATTTGATGAAGGGCGAGCCGTGTCTCAGCATCCAGCTTGTCGTGGATGGTGAGTTGGATAACGCGTTCGATCTGATTTTCAAAGCCACACATGATTAGATCGCCTATAGCATCAAGACTTGTCTCGTCGATGGCTACATCCCCACGTTTTAGCGATGCCACGATTTCAGATGCGATCTGATTCTGTGGCCGGGTCATGCGGTTCATTGGTGACAAAGAGTGAATGTGAAAATTCTGGAAGCCGTATTCACTTAGACATGTAACCCCAGTTACTCCAGGTGCGTTGTGTCTGTTGAGGGAGTAGACAATGCCGTTTTCCGAGAGGCGATCTTGAATCCAACGAATGTACGCCTGAGCCGTAGTACGCGGCATTTCTCCAAAGCTGGCGTTATTTAAGACCAAGTCGAATTCTGTGCCACCAAGAGCGTCGGTAAAGCTCGGTAGTGAAAAGTTTAGCTGAGGGTAACATGCGAGTGATGCGCTCGAAGAATTGGTTACAAATTGATGGCTTCGATCAGGCAGACAAAGAGGAAGAAATATAGATGACTGATAGAGGTTTTCAGCGATATCTATGATTGTATAATGCTCAATATTGAGCAAGTGATGAAGGGCCAAGCCAGTTGCGCCAAATCCTGCGCCGATTTCGCACACTCTAAGTGGTCGGTTTGACACCCCCTGTTGATTAAGAATTTGCCGAACGCGCCATGCTGCCGCGAGACTCTTTAAAAAATTTTGGCTGAACAAGTTATCCCGATAGGGTAGCACCGTCGGAGAACCTAGAAACGGTTCTGACATCTCTGAAATGACATTATCCGGAATTCCATAGGAATCTACGATCTCTAAGATAGAGCTTTCGAAAAGTTTTTTGTCGTCGCCCACATCTTTTGAATCACCTATGCCATAAGTGCCCGAAGTACCTGGGTTCCGAAAGAAATTGAACTCATATGGTTCGAGGAAATTTTGTCGATTTTGCAGGAGACCGTTCCAGAACGGGGAAACCTGACCGTAAATCGTGTCACCAGCCCGGGGCAAGGTGATGCGAAACTCTTCCTGACGCTGTCGAACGAGAGAATTTAAGTTCCGAAAATTCATACTTGTTACCAAATTGGGTGTGTCGGTTACTTCGAGATGTTTGAGACCGCACGGCTATTTTATTAAAGATCTGAATCTCACTCGACGACTAACCATCGCGTTCGAATGTTTATAAGTGAAGGTGTACCGCTCGACGGATAGTTGCATAAAATTACGAGCCAATCGATGCCGGTTACAATAATTTATTTGAGCAAAGGGTGTGTGCCGAGTCTAGGGGGTGTGTTTGTTGATCGGCCACCACTGCAGCGGCGCGCTCGGATAGAGAACAAGTCACAGTCTGCTTTTAGGGAAAATAGATATCACAGAATCTCTGCATGATTTCTTTCACATACGGTTTTTTTACGTGAACACCGTCTTCTTCCCAGACATCTAGTTGAGAATTAGTCACCATCTCATAACTGGGGAAATAATCGACGAACTTATTTTTATTCGCGAAGTCCTGGGCCGCTGCGCACAAGATGCATTTTGAACGGCTATTTGCCACGATAACGTCTTTGTCAGTATAGGTGCTGCCTAAAGGTATCGGAGACGTGGTTATGATTATTTTGACCGCATCATTTATGTGCGATCTTAGTAAAGTGTACAAATTGTCAAGGTTTTCAGAAACTTCATCGTAACTGGCGTTGAAGAATCTAAATCGCTGAGGATTGGACTTAACGGCGAATGGAGGGGGGGGGTAGGGAGAATAGCTCCATGCGCGCTGTCGAACCACGTCTCGGTCATTCCCAATGTAATAATTATAACATTGGCTCGCTTAGCACTTAGTATATTTTTGTCTAAGAGTTCACGAACGGATTTCGTGTGCTCTAGGTCCCCTAGTTTGATATTCTTGACTTGTGGATCCCAATATTTGCTGCCGTCACCTAGATCCAAGATCGTTTCCTCAAAGCTTCCCCGATCTGTGAACACGCGCTCAAAGTCGTAGGTAATTGAGTGCGTGGAATAGCGATTTATAGGGGTCCTTTTCCCAAAAGTTTTCTCAAGTTCTTCGGTGCTCTTGTTCCTGGCTTGTGCATGATTCGGGTCAACCCATTGCACGGGAAATTCCAATCCATCGCTCGTGAGCGAAACCCCCAGCTCCTTTAGAGCGTTTTCGACTTCTCGCGCAAAGCAGCTTCCGACCGTATATATTTCTGACGATTTGGTTAAAACAAATTTAGGGCTGTGATGAATAGTGCAAAGTCCGGGCACCTTGCGACGATAGCCACCCGAGTTTACGTTGTCACCCTTGGCATCGAAGAAGCGATGTTTATTCTCCATCGCCGTTCTGAGCGCATCTAATCCAAGCTGGCCAGTGAGCATTCGAATTGTCCTTTTTCTGAGTCGATTGGTCGAGAGTCGCCCCCCCTAGACTTCAAGTTGATAGTTCTTCAATTCAACTTCAAAGGTAGAAAGCAGATATAATCTAGGTCAAAAATCGAAATTAATTTGACCGGGAAATTTGGATTCTACCAGCAACCCACTCGTAAAGTTTCCGAGCACTGCTTCCGATACCAACCGCAACGTAGCAATATCATGTTCATTTCCTCCGCCGTATTGTCGTATTGCAGGCGAGAAACATCTAACTATAGATTTCTCTTTGTGATTAATCTGTACTTGCTCCAACGATCCGCGTTCGGGAGACTTGGGTGAGTTTTCGGGCTCTATTGATCGGCAATATAAGTCAAAAAGAGATTCTAGCCACTCAATCGCAGGTGCGTCTCCAATTCTCTCATCCCATTGATGATGTAAATGTTGGGTCAGCATTTGGAACTCAGTTTGTATTGCCGGATTTGCAGATTTCCTTAAGACACAAAATTTTTCGTTTGCGGGGACAGACATCGGGGCATGTTCGCGTACGCTAAATAAAATTGGTAGTAATTTAAGATTACCACTTATGGCCAGACCAAAGCTAAAAACACGATCCGTGAAGCACCGGGGTGGGTTCTCGATAGCGCATAAAATTTCTGATGTTTGACGAAGGGCATCGACCCTATGAACAGCATATATCCATTGAAGGAAGGGGCAAAAAGCAGAGGTGAGACGGATTTTCGGATCCGAACTCTCGGGATTTATTTGAAGCCGAGCCAGTGCCAAGTGCTGGTATTTAGGGAAGAAGCATACGGTCTTTTGGTCCGGCACGATGTAGGTCATAGTCAGGCCCTGGGCGCAGGCGTAGTGCGGGTTCTCACTAAGAAATTGAGACGCCTGCTCTATGCCGCTCACGGTTAAAAAGTCATCGTCTGCACATATTGCAGCGTATGAAGTATGTATTTCTTTGGAGGCAAACAGTATTTTTTGGGTTAAATACAGGTCCGGCTTGTGAAAATAGCGAACGTTGGAGGGAAGTATATTTCTGCATGACTCAGGTGATGAATCTACCACCAAAATTTCGTTATCAGAAGGACTAAGAAAATCAACGATTCGCCGCAGATATTGTGGACGCTCGTGAGTCGGAATAATTATAGTTGTATCGGCCATGTTTTATTTATCGAACCAACGGAGTGGGTGCTACTGTCAACTCAAGGCTGTGCACGCATCACCGCTGCAGACCCAACACTACACGTAAAAATGCTCACTGAGTCGACTGAAATGCCATGCCAAATTTATATTAAAGTTTGCAGCATCTAATGTCACTTTCCAAGCAATCTGTTCCTAGTAAAACCCGCTGCCGTGGTTGCGGCAATTTTGGCGTTGCCCTCGTTATAGATTTGGGTGCTATGCCGCCGGCCAATAAACTCTGTAAAACAGCTGAAGAATCTAGAAACCTCGCACAATATCCTCTTGTCATGGGCCAGTGCGAAGACTGTGGACTGGCGCAGCTTATGTATGACTGTAAGCCAGAGGAGTTGTTTTCCGATTATCCGTACTTTTCGTCATTTTCTAGTACATGGCTTTTACATGCTGAGAATTTTGCAAAATTAGCCGTGTCAAAACTCGAGTTATCACAAAGTAGCTTCGTAGTAGAAATAGCGTCTAACGATGGATATTTACTTCAGTACTTTAAGCAAGCTGGATGCCAAGTTCTAGGAATTGATCCGGCGGAGTCGGTGTTGGAAGCCGCCACCATAAAAGGCATCGAAACCATACAGAAGTTTTTTGATGAATCCGTGGCTATTAAATTGCAGGCTGAGCGTGGCTCGGCGGATTTGATAATTGCCAATAATGTTCTAGCACATGTTGTTGATCCAATTGGGCTTTTACGTGGCGTGGCGCACCTACTTGCCGCCGAAGGCGTCTTTTCATGCGAATTTCCCAGTCTCTCCAATCTCATCGATTCAGCGGCATTCGACACAATTTATCACGAGCATTTTTCATATCTTTCGTTAAGTGCGGTGAAAAAAATGTTTGATCAAGCCGGTCTTAAAGTAATTGAAGTTCAGCAGCTTCCTACACACGGAGGGTCATTAAGAGTGTGGGGTAGTTTAATATCAGCGAATAAAGAAATTCATCCGGCGGTACAAACAGTGCTCGAAGATGAAACGAGCCGCTTTATCGCTGAACCACGCGGATTGCGCACAATTGATCATGATGCTCGCCATGCGCGTGACGGGCTGAAAAAGTTTTTGTCTGATCAGAGTGTGGCTCGGAAAACGGTTATGGGTTATGGCGCGGCTGCAAAGGGGATAACATTTCTGAATTATGCTAACATATCGTCAATTGAGTTGCCGGCTATCGCGGATTTAAATCCGGCAAAGCAGGGGCGATGTGCGCCGAAAAGTGCTATTCCGATTGTATCAGTCGAATCGTTAGTTGCGGCTCAACCAGATTTCGTTCTTATTTTGCCATGGAACTTGAAGGACGAAATTAGCAGGCAGCTAATATGCGTGCGCGATTGGGGCGGAAAATTTGTGGTGGCGGTACCAAAGCTCGAACTTTTCCAAGCATAGCTGGGAAAGAGCCTACCATACTTTCCATGGTGCTTTATTACTACGCCAAAGACCTTCAAGAAGTTCCATTTCGCGATATGTGTCCATGCACTGCCAAAATCCGGAATGTTGATATATTCCGACCTCATGCCTCTGCGACAAAGGGGCAAGAAATCCCTCTTCTAAAGCAACATCCGCGCCCGGCGGAATCTGAGATAAGGCATCTGTATCAATGACCATAAAGCCGCCGTTGACCCAGCCTTCTGTAACTTGAGGCTTTTGTTTAAAGCTGGTTACTATTCCGCTTTCGATGGAAAGTTCTCCGAAGCGTGAAGAAGGCCTAACGCCGCATATTGTTGCCTTCTTTCCACTCTGAATGTGGGTGGAAAGAGTTGCGGCAATATCAACATCGCCTACACCGTCACCGTAGGTGAGAAAAAATCGATCATGATTAATATACTTTTGAATACGGCTCACTCGAAGCCCAGTCAGCGTCTCCTCGCCTGTATTCGCTACAATCACGCGCCAGTTCAATTCCTCGGCTGCCGGACGGCCTAAGGTATCAATGGCTCCGCTAGCCAGATCTATTTTTACATCACTTTGAGCGTACCTATAGCGCATGAAATAATCCAAGATATAATCGGACCTATACCCCGCACAAATGATAAAATCTCGCACACCAAAGTGTGCATAGATTTTCATAATGTGCCAAAGTAATGGTCGGCTCCCAACTTCCACCATCGGTTTAGGTACATGATCAGTTTTCTCTCGAAGGCGTGTTCCTCG
The DNA here is from genome assembly GCA_963976395.1 of uncultured Rhodospirillaceae bacterium. Taxonomy (GTDB): domain Bacteria; phylum Pseudomonadota; class Alphaproteobacteria; order Rhodospirillales; family Rhodospirillaceae; genus UBA11612. The sequence continues at coordinate 46,227 of CAXBLG010000003.1, read as the reverse complement.
ACCTCCACAAAGTATGACGGCTGGAGGGAGTGGCGAGGAAGTTTTTGCTGTTTTAACCAATACTCACCTCAATGCTGTAATTTAAAGAATTCAATTCCGGATATGATTGCTAGCATTTCATCTCTTCGCTTTCTTGTCGTCAAGAAGTTGGACGATTTATGCGTGTGCTAATCACTGGAAATCTTGGTTACGTCGGTTCATATTTAACTGACTATCTAAGCCTAAATCCCAATTTTGAGCAATTGATCGGGTTGGACGCCGGCTGGTTTGAAAGTTGCTTAACGGATCCGCAAGGTGTTGAAAATTCTAAATTGATACAATTGCATGGAGATATTCGCAGCCTTCCGGACGGATGTCTTCGAGGTATTGACGCTGTTATTCATCTGGCGGCCGTCTCCAATGATCCGATCGGTAAGAGTTTCGGTCCAGCAACTACAGAAATTAACGGAGACGCGTGTGGTTCCGTGGCGCGTTTGGCGAAGGCCGCAGGAGTGAAGCGTTTCATATTTGCATCTTCGTGTAGTCTATATGGTGCGGCTGGTGATACCGAGAGAAAAGAGGATGATGAACTCAATCCCCTGACTGCATATGCGCAAGGCAAAGCGCGCGCGGAAGGCATTTTGCAATCGCTAGCCGTGCCCGACTTTCAGGTGTGTAGTTTAAGATTTGCGACCGCGTGTGGCTGGACGCGGCGATTTAGAAGCGATCTTGTATTAAATGACTTTGTTTTGACGGGGTTAAAAACCGGCGAAATTCGTGTGTTAAGTGACGGTACGCCTTGGCGCCCTCTTATCCATGTCTCTGACATGGCGCGGGCAATAGAGTGGGCGGTGATGAGACAGCTTGATAAGCATAACTCCTGGTGTGTTTTAAATGTTGGGCATCCTCATATGAATGTTCGTATAGGGGAATTGGCAACGCGCGTTGCAGCTCGATTGTCGGGCGTAGAGGTCAGCATTAATCGCAACGCAACTCCTGACAAAAGATCCTACAGTGTTAATTTTTCTCGTCTGAAAGCAATTGCGCCTAGCGCGTATCCAAGAATTCAACTTGATGATGCGATAGAAGACCTTTGTATAAATATCACGCGCCGCATGGACGGTTTTGACGAGGGTAATTGGCCACAAACGGTACGTTTAAAAACTCTAGAGTCCCATGTTGAAGCGGGTATTCTTGACGAAAATTTGAGGAAGGTTGGATAGTGGTAGATAAACCCGCGCATTACGATGACCCCATTCTAGGGCCGGAGGCGGTCGCGTTTGATCGGCGGATTAAAGAGCGCGTCGCGGCGGGTTTCGTTCCGGACCTTCAAAATGCGGTGCATTGCGAGTTTTTCTACAAAAGCTTTTGGCGCGACCCCTTGTTCGTGGATTTGTATGAGGGTGAGGTGTCGCGAACCTATCTTCGACTGTTGGAACAGCATTGCGGGCGCGACCTAAGAATTCTGGATGTTGGTTGTGGAGCTGGTTACATCAGTCTCGAACTCGCGAGGGCAGGACATCGGGTTTTGGGCATTGATATCTCAGCAGAATGCATAGACGTCGCTAAAAATACTTGTGAGACGACAATTAAAGATGATCACTTTGGAAGTCTCGAGTATTCGGCCTTGCCGCTATCGGGGGTGTCCGGGCAGTTTGATGTTGTCTTGTTTTCTGTATCCTTACACCACTTTCCTGACATTGACGGCACAATAGAAGCGGTGCGTAAGTTGCTAAAAAAGGGAGGGTTTTTATTGTGCTGTGAGCCGTGCCATGAAATTTGGCGTGAAGAGGACGCTGCGCAAGTAGCATTTATACGCGCGCTGTTAGAAGCCGTCGGTGTTTGGTATGAGCCCGCCGAAGGCGCAAACTTAATGGCTGCTGATTGTGGACTAGCGGAACGCGCGCGTTCGGTTTTGGTTGAGTACAGCGAAGAGAGAGATCCTCAAGAATCGGGGCAATCTCCGAATGACCTTGAACAGGATGGCGGTACGATTTTAAAGGTGCTGCGAGCCCAATTCTCTGAATTAGCTTATGAGCCGGGAGCCTCTTTTATATATCGACTATTGGGTGGAATTCGGGCTGACGATGCAACCACAGTGCGCCTTGCAAAGTTACTTGCAGCCTATGACAGATTGGCGGTTATGCGAAACATCATCAGGCCCAATTTCTTTTTCTTCTTGGGCCGCCACGACGTGCCCTGAATGTTTTTTATAGAGAATGGCCATTCGGTCAAGAGTATCAGCGAGATCTGACCAGTTCTGGTCGCGATCGGAAACAAGACGTGGTTTTATTGGCCACTCAATTGTGGTCGCGGGATCATTCCAGCGCACGCCGTAGGTTGCGTCTGGCCGGTAATCAGCGGTAATTCCATAAACTAAAGTTGTGTTGTCCTCTAAGCAAAGAAAGCCATGTGCAACACCCGGAGGCACATAAAGAGTTCGTCCATCATTTGCTCTTAATTCAAGATGCGCGCACTGCCCCCGTGTCTTCGTCCAGGGGCGAAGATCAATTAACACATCAAAAATGCTTCCTGTAACACATGTAACTAGCTTGCCCTCTTCATTGGGTGGCCACTGAAAGTGGATGCCTCGAAAGGTACCCAGACGACTATTGGATGATAAACTCCACTGTCGCGGGACTATGTCTAGGCCATTCGCTACAAAAACGTTGGGATCAGAAATTCGCCGAAAATAACCGCGCTCATCACTATGTGAGGGCCATTCCATCACTATAGCCTGTTCGATAGAGGTGGTTCGTATTTTCATCGACTTTGAATGGACGGCTTCGTTAAGAATTTTCGAGATCTTTGACACGACGCTGCAAATATCCCGCTCGACACCCCGATAAAACTAGCTTTGTGTTGTACTCATGGGTGCGTTCAAACTCTTCAGCTACGCCTGACTGCGCGAGGAATGATTCTACAGCAGTAAAGGGGCTATTTCCCGGCTCCCATGGCCGATCTAAAAAGTAGTTTTGTGGAAGATCTTCAATGACAGTGTCATAAACAACGCAGTAGCTACCTGGGCTTACCAAAGGAGCGTAAGCATTTAACTCAGCTAACACGTGATCATGAGTATGATGTGAGTCTAATAATACTAGCACTCTATCATAGCCGTCCGCCAGTCGTTCAATTTCCTTAACTACCCCTATATCAATTGACGACCCCTCAATCATTTTGATGAAATGTTGAAGGGGATGCGAGTCTATCAGCTGTTGATTATGTGTTCTTATATCAACATCAACCGCTATTACGCGCCGCCTGCTATTCGCCCAATCATAAGGTCCGCCTGATGACATGGCGTCCGCCAAATCAAGTGTTGCCAACATATGAGCGCTGTTTACGACGGAGCCGCCATGGGCAATTCCTGTTTCGATAATCAAATCGGGCCGTGTAGCCCAAATGATTTCCTGTATAGCAATAATGTCCGCAGGGAACTGTATTATCGGTCGCCCCAGTGCCTCAAAGTGGTACATGTATCTATTGTCGAAACACCATTTGAGAAAATCTGCAGTCAATTGCTTTTGAATGGGGTCCTGGGGGTAGCGCGCAAGTGACGTTTGCTTTTCTAGGTAAAACGCAGAAATGGGGTCCATTTAATCTAAGCACTTTGCTGTAATTTGCGGGCGCGCAGCTTTTTGCGTAGCTCTTCGGCGGACTTCATGGAGCTATCATCTTGCTGCCCCGAATGAACTACTACATCGAAACGTTCAAGTAGATATGCACGAGACTCCACTCGAATTTGTTCCAATTGTTCGTTAGTAAAGGCTTGATTTTGGTATTTCCACGCGGGTAAATCCGGACTTAATTCGATTGTATACAATGCGATTTCATCGAAGTGCTCGCCAGCGAAAGTCAAAGAGGCGTGGCGTTCTTCAGCTATCTCCGATGGCCACCCAATAATAAGATCCGTTCGCAAAACTGCGCGTGTGTTTACGGCGCGGACTTGTTTTAAAAACGGACCTAGGACGTCACTATGATTCTTGCGGTTCATCATTTTAAGAAGTCTAGTTGACGTGGATTGAATAGGGAGTTGAATATCTGTGACGCGTTTGTTCTGAAAAAGAGGGAGAAGCTCGTCCCCAAATTTATTTATACCTTCCGGATTGAATTGTGCGATATGAACTTGGTAGCTTTGGTCTAAATCTAAAATCGCTTTAAGCATCTTGGCGTAATTCGAGCCAACATCTAGGCCGTACAATCCGGTTTCCATGCCCATCAAGTTGATAATCTTGACTTTGTCGCGCACGCATCCCTCTACTTGCCGTAATACGTCATCAAGTGGCCTGCTGCGCCGCTGGCCGAGTCCGGGTTTGTGTGTGCAAAAAGAGCAGTGGAAAGAACAGCCCTCAGCGATATTAATAAATCGTTTCGAAAGATTATACTCTCGGTAGTCTTCCTTGCGTCTGAAAGTAGATTGTGGAGGAATATCGGCTAGTGGTATTTTGAATTCAGGAAATTGCGCTTCGATATCCGAGAATGAAAGCGGTTGATCACTTCGAGTGCGTACCATTGGGCCGTCGAACAAACCCCGGACAGTGTCCGGATGAGCGTCGTTGACGCACCCCATGGAAATAACTTTGCCTGGGAATCTCTGATCAAGACCTTTCAGTCTGTCGTATGACCGCTGCTCCAACAAAGACCAGCCGTTGCACGTCATGCAGAGAATGCGGTCCGCTTCGGCAACGTCCTCAACTACTGAAGCGCTATTTGTTTCCAGCCATTTTTGCACACGCGCCAGATTCAATTTCTGCGTAGTGCACATGTCGTCTTCTGTAATGAAGACTTTCATTGGTTTAATCCGCCTCTATGTACTAATTTGGTAATTTATATGTTATAAAAACTATACCTGAACCAAGTATTAACTACTCGATTCCAGGTCATTGTCGTCGATTTGTCGCGGGTTTAGGAAGTTTGGCTTAATCATTAAGTTATTGATATATATGAATTATTAATAAGATTTTAAATACTGGGGGAGTGTCTGAAGATCAAACGCACAAAATTAGTGATCGTCCTACAAAATTGACTCTAGCGTTTCAGTCACCAAATATTCGCTCATGTCCATAAAATCGTCGGTCGTAGTCAGTTGTGAAATGAGAGCGGCCTCCTTGACGTGATCGAGTAAATCCACCCCCTTCGTCGTATATCGACAAATACCTTGCTCAATCTGAGCCTTAAATATATCACGCCCCTCTTCTCCGATCAGGCTTGTCCTCACCCCAAATGCGGCGGCTTCAATTACCACCGACGAAAACACTGTTACGTGATGGTCGACGATCTTTAGCAACGAGAACAGCGGCAGGGTTGTCGAGTGCTGAATTTCGAAATTGCTGACACCTGCATTATTCAAAATAGCAGAAATTTCCGGTGCTGTATGACGGCGCAATGGGTGAAGTCTTATCAGCCACAACCAATCAGGTGGCGATTGCTGCATGGCTTGCAATAGCGTGGCATTGATGGGACTCTCCAGAGGCTGAAGGCTAACGAGTATCTTTTTACGTGGGCTTATTTCCGATGCGAATTTGGCAGCTTCCGGTGGCTCAAGACCCTCGGTATTTCCATAGCGCCATTTGTGCAGCCAGGCGTTGCCGCCAACGATACCACCGTGCCGCGTACAGGCTTCATTTTTAGCCACCTCAATATCGTGCTTGGTTTGATCGCCCCAGCACCAAATGACGTCAGGCATGAGGTGGTATCCTTCTGCGGGCGCTGCGGATAGATGCGTATAAGCGCCGTGATGAGGCCCCAGACGTCCATGCTGCAGATCAACGGATGTGACACCAGCCCAGCTGCACGCCAGCATCCAGGCCATGCCAATGTTGTGGTAGTAAACGGATAGAAAAAATGCGCGTGGGCCCATAAGCCTAAGGGTCTTTTCGAATATGCGGGCATAGTAAAAAATTTTGCCCATATCGGCGGTAAGTTCGGCGGGATTAAGGTGTAGTCCCGTACCGCTCTGTTCGAGCGCAGTTTCAAGAAGAGGGAAATGTTCGAGCTTGCCTGGAGGCTCGAATATAACGCCGTGGCTTGCGTGTTCGAGGTGTAGAAACAAAGACGGATAGTGCCGGTCAAATCCCATGGCTTTGGGATCGGCCATTTCAAGTTTAGTGGCGGAATAATCAGTGAGAGCGTTCTCAAAAACGCTATCGATTGTCTTCGCGAAGGCCTTGCCGTGAATCTTATCGCTGTACTCTTCGGGCCGCGCAAAAAACAGCGCCTGTGGGGTGCGGTTGCCGCTGTCTAGCGGATCATCGCGGCCGTTTGGGTGAGTTCGCAGCAGGCCAAGAGATTGGGGCCCAAAAAACTCAGCATTGACTTGCCCGGCGTTCGGCAAACTCGGCGGCGTATTGGCAATGCTGGCAGGATCGCCGGCTTTTTTTGCCAGGACCAAGGTGCACATAAGCGCTGTCCAGAGCCGAAGACGACATAGGGGCCAATATGACACCCCTCGGTAGAGCAGTTTATGTGTATCGCACCGCTCTTCGATGTCGTTAATGATTCTGATGGCGTCAGCATGCATTGAGTTTCTGCTTAGCTAAATATTCCGGCATGCGCCATGGCTGCGGCCACCTGAAAATCCACTTCATTGTCTATATCGACGGAAAACTTACGATCCATGACATAAGGCAGGGCGCCGTCATACAATGTCTTGAGGTTGGGGTCGGCGAGGCTGGAGACCGAGCGTACATAGATCGCCCCGTTAGGGTGGTAGGCCGGTCGCTGATCCTGGCTGCGGGTGTTTCCGGTTGTCATCGGACTCTCTTTGCTGGCCGGTTCCCAGTTTCCATTGTCGGTGACATGGAAAGCGAACGAAATTGGAAAGCCATACTCCGTCGCAGAAAAAATTGGTTTTCGAGTATTTTTGTACAGCGCAATGGCTTCTTCCACATGTGCGGTTCCGCGGAAGGGAACCGTGGGCAAACCCATTACAAAGTCTGAAAAGTGTTGCTCGAATATCTTCTCGCGCGCGTCCTTGATGTAATCAAAAATCTTTACCTTATCTCCGGCCTCGTTGGGTGCGCGGAAGTCGAGTACGAGCTTTTCTTCACCGAGATAGCGCTTGGCCAAAGCCCAGTATTCTTCTGAGTCGGTGGAGAAAATCACGCGATCCACACTCGGTGCGCGCGCAAACGCTTCAAGAGTCCATATAACAAGCGGTTTGCCCGCCAGGTCTTTTATGTTTTTGCCGGGGAGGCGCTTGGAGCCCGACCGGGCCGGGACAAAGGCGGCCATACTCATGCGCGGAACAACTCTTGGCAGGCAACCTGGACTTCATTGTATACGTCTTCCACTACAGCGTAATCTTTGTCATCAAGATGTTTGAGAGGCATGCGGTCGCGCCGGTTCATAAACCCGGCGGCTTGTAATAAAGCTTTGTTGGTTCGGTGCCATCCGTATTTGGCGGCGCAACGATCAAAGAAAGGCGCTTCTACCTTTTCAAGAATAAACGAGATCGTGTCCTGGTCGTCAGATTCATAAGCCGCCCAGAACGCCTCGCCAATCCGGGCATCTAGCATTGAAATGCCATTAAGATAAGCGCGTGCGCCATGAGGTCGGTACTGCATAAACCCTGACTTTCGACCGGCGATGACCACGCGAATGAGCGGCTCAAGCTCCAGCGCCATACACGTGGTTTTGAAATCTTTGGCGTCTTCTTTGAGCGCCACGATTTCTGGCACTTTTGGCAGCGCCTTAAAAAGAGACTGTGGCCAGTGCATTTGTGTTCCATCCATGCCGGACAAAAATGGCATCTCGTGCACGAGGATGCCGATGCCAGAATCTCTACCGACTTCTGCGTAGTGATCTAGAATTTGATCGTCGCTGAAGTATTTTTCACGGACAAGCAAAGACACTAAATCGGCACCGGCGTCTTTCGCGTGCCTGGAAAATTCAATCGTTTCTTTAGTGGAACAGTGAATGGGATCGCCGACGATCACGACATTGTGGGGATCGAGCGTCTTCACCTTGCGGATGCAAAACGCGTTGAGTTCTAAAATTTCCGCATGAGCCAGTTGTGAATAGCGAGAGTTGTAAGCCATAGCGTAGAACTTTCGCCCACCTGTGCGGTAAATGTGCTCCAGATAGCGATCAAGCGCTTCGTAATCTATCTCTTCGCGTTCATCAAAAGGGGTGAATATTGTATACACGCACCCTTGAAGACGCTCCTTGATGACATCAAACATGAATCATTCCGTTTGCTCGCCGCTGAATGTCAGTGTTGACCATTTCTTCCGCGATCGTAGATATATCACGCGAGCCTGCAAAACTCGTGGCTTGTTTCAAGAGTGTTGGATTGCCGATTAAAGGAGGGGTGTCAAATGGCCGAAAGTATTGCGGAGAAACGATCGCGAGAACCTGCCCCGACTTCGTATCTCGGCATGTCATAGATTGACCTTCCCCCTCAAACTCCGGTGAAAATCCCGCCACTTCCGCGCCAAGTCTCAAGAACTCACCCACAGTTGTTTCCTTGCCCGTCGCAAATATAAAGTCTTGCGGAGTATCCAATTCCAAGGTCTGCGGGATGACGTGAGCGTAGTCAACGGCCGAGCCCCAATCGCGAGCGGAATCAAAGGCCCCTAACTGCATCGGCGGTCCACCTTCCGATCGAAGGCGGGCCAAATGATATGTGATTTTTCTGGTAACAAAGTTGCGCGCTCGCAACGGGCCTTCATGGTTAAACATAATTCCGCAAACGGCAAAGATACCATGGCGCTGACGGTAAACGCCGGTTAGCTGTTGCGCCGCGAGTTTGGAAATTCCATATGGATTAATAGGATGTAGAGGGCTTTTCTCGTCTAAGAGTGTCTTGGCTCTGCCAGTTCCAAATACCTCCGCACTAGAGGAAAAAAACAGCCGTGTATCCGGCGAAAAAATGCGGATTGCCTCAAGAACATTAAGCGTCCCCAGAGTATTAGTTTCAAAAATGGAACGCGGTTGTTGAAACGAGTCGGCGACAAAACTTTCTCCCGCAAAGTGATACAAATGGTCAGGACGAAGTCGGCTGATGACCTCGATAACCTGGTGAGGCTCATGTAAGTTAAGGTTGACTAAGTTCACCTTGTCCAGAATCTTGAGTTCTTCTAGGCGCCAGAGTTTCGTCGCATGCCCGCGTCGGAAACCGCCGTGAACGATCCATCCTTGGCCGAGTAAGTCGGCGGCAAGGTGCGCGCCGTCTTGGCCGGTAACTCCTAATATTAGGGCCGTTTTTCCCTTTCTATGCGCGGTCATCGAACAGCTCCTTAAGGTCCAACAGGGCTTTGGCGAACCCGGCCCCTCCGTGGAGGTGGCCTTGCCAAACTTCAATGACCTTTACGCAATCGAGGGTCCACGCAGCCCGGATGGCATCCATATTCTCCGGGTCGCCTTCTCCAAACGGTAGGCCTTCTCCATCATAGCCCCCGGCGTCCGCCAAGTGCACGTGGTAGGTTTGAGGGGCTAAATCCCGGACTACATCGGCAGCCTTAAAATCAAAAACCTTATCGCCCATGCAGAGATGACAAACATCCATGCAGATAGGCAAATCTAATTTCTTGATGTGATTTATGTCGGCAGCATTATTCATGGCGTGGAGGCGAACCGCGCCGCCAAAATACCACGCGACCGGCGGCAGCCACTGCGGCAAAATGACTACGCCCTGGGCCTTGTAGTCTGCCAACAGTGCAGCATGTTGACTATAGAAGTCCTCTAAATTGGTATTGAGCACCGAGAAACTGCCCACGACCGGAACTTCGGCGCCTGTCAATTGTTGTAGTGTCTCGGCGAATTCTGCTGTTCGATTGAGAACCTGTTCACTTGCGCGCCGCTGGATTTCATTCGAGGAAAAGGGGTCCATGAGCAACGTCGGGCTGACATAGTCAGGGAGATGAATACTGTATCGGTTTGTACGATTTATAGGCGACGTATCGATTGCGCTCTCGACGTCACCGAAGGATAGATGAAATTCATATCGGCCGATTGGAAAGCGTTTCTCCAGACTAGCCAAATCATGAAACCGTACCGGCAGAGAGAGTTTGTTGGCGTGCGCGAATTCGATTACCGCATCGTCGGGTGGTGAGGATGGTTCGAATACGGACCGGTCGATAACTTCACCTGATTCAACGCGTCGTACTGCGGGACGGCCGAGAAGGTCGCCAATCTCTTCTTGTCCTAGGCCGGTTCGCGGGGTTCTCAGACCCAGCTTATCGGCTGTAACGGCCTGGCCTTCGGCAATTCCCATGCTTGCATAAAAAGATCGGCCCAGATTTTGCAAATTAAGAAGCTCGCCTTGATTGGGAATGCGTGGCCCGTCACCGGCAAGCTGTAACTCCATATTTTCAGCGAATAGCGAGAGTCGTTCAAACTCATCGGGCGTAGAACTTGAGGAATGGTCAAGTCCTTCAGCGGTCTTATCTGTTGTGATGTGCCGCTCGATGACACTCGCGCCAAGCTGCATGGCAAGCAGACACGTTTCCCAATGATCGTCATGGCTGGAGTACCCAACCGGCGCGCCCCAAAGGCGCTGCAAGTGTTTGATGTACCCGAGTTTCGGGCTGGCTATAGCAACGGGATAGTTCGATACGCAATGGAGAGGTGTCCAGCGTTCGCGATTAAGATTCTTTAACGTTTTGGCTACAACGGCTTCCGTATAAGCACCAGTTGATAAAACCCCAATCTTGCCGAACGATTCTAACCGTTCAATCAGGGCTAGGTTTGTAAATTCCACTGAAGGGACTTTGAAAAACTCAAAAACGTTTGCGTTTGATCCAAAGTCGTCTATGTCCTCGGGTGTGAAAAAGCTAATACCTGCTTTCACGCCCAGACGGTGAGCATATCGGCTCAATTTAGTAATTTGCTCGGGTGTAAGATAGTTCCGGACGATTTCCTTTTGGAGAATTTCGTCCCCGATCTGCCGGGCGTCCGCTGCATAAGTATTGGCGAGATTTCGGTACTGAAACTTGATGCCCCAAACGCGCGCCCGTGCGGCGGCATCAATAAGCGCGCGCGCTACGTCTTCCGATCCATTATGGTTGATTCCCAGCTCGGCAATGATGCGCGGGTGCATCACATTTTCCTTTTGTCGATTTTTATAGGGCCCATAGGATCAGCGATCTGGCAAGCCCTCTATTCGTCCCAAGTCTTTGAAACAATTGACGATACCAAAACTCTTTGGCAAAGGTAGAGGGCAATCGGTTAACAAAATCGCAATGAAGGACCTATGGTCGTACAAATGCTGTGAACGATAGCTAATCGTTAAGGAAAAGTTGTTAATCTCGCAGGATTGCGACCCCCTAAGCCGAGCGAGTAAAGGCAGAACTCCGTTATGGCAGATGCGAATGTTATCTACCATCAATCCGATATATCGGTGGAAACCACCCCTATTTACCGAAACTCTTTTACTTCGGTAGAGGACATTGTCGAGACAGTCCAGAGGTGGGGAATCATCGTGTTCCCAGGTTATATCCAAGGGAATCAGCTCATAAAATTGAACACTGAATTTGATAGTCTAGTGACTAACCGGAGCAGGCTCGGTTTTGCCGTCGATGAATATGAAAACATCGCGAACGTGCGCGTCAGGCGGAATGACCTTAATTCGGCCGATTACCCAGAAACTGCATCATTTTTCGAAGGCCCACTCATGTCTGAAGTGTCCGATGCCTATTACGGCGCGGACAATTACAGATTAAATGGCGAAATATTTGTATCTGAAATAACGGAAACAAAAGGCCCTCAAACAAAGCCGCCTTTTGCGTTGCATTTCGACAAGCGCAACGTGCTTAAATTTTTTATATATCTTACCGATACCGATGAGCGAAACGGCGCAATGCGGGCTCTGCCTGGCTCGAACGTGCATAATCGCGCGGTGCGTGAAGATGCGATGCGGCGTACAGCTCTCAATGATATCGACAATGTACTGCCCGAACCACTCGTGCCATCCATACCTATTTGCGGTCCTGCCGGAACCCTATTTATTTTTGATACGGATATGTGTCATGGCGCAAGTTCGGTGCAGGCCGGACTCACAAGGCGCACCATGCGCGGTCATACTCACAGCCACGCCATGCTACGCGCTATGGGCGCAATGCCTTAGCTGCGTACTTTCAAGATCTATGACGGGCTCAACCCTACGCCCGCCAAGCAAAAACGGTGAGGATAAATCTGTCCGTGCGGCAATAGCGAAACGGCGGTGTGGTAGTCGATGGCACCCACGTCGCCTGATGAAGATCACCCAGAACGTAGCGAAATCCTTGCGTCTCCAGCTGACTTAACAACTCTCCGATGTTCGACTGATGCTCGTCCATAGCATGAACTTCAGCAATCATATGCGAAACATTACGCAGAGCTTCTCCGCAGTCTTTCAATATTTCAAATTCCGCGCCCTCTACATCCAGCTTAAGCAGATCAACAGGTCCGTCCTCCAGTATTGACCGAAGCCGCACCGAACGCACGTTCGTGCCGTCATGCGCCATTGAGATATGACCGGAATCGTCATGCGAACTATCGAAACTTACACCCTGATCATGAGTCCAAACCGCGGCGTCTTCAACGACAACGTCTTCGGCGCCAAAGGTCGAGAGGTTGGCTTTACACGTGTCCGCCAACTCCGCGTCGGCTTCAAACGCTCTGATGCGGGCGGCGGGATAGCGCTCTTTAAAGTACAGGGATGCAAGGCCGATGTGGGCGCCGCAATCGAGGATAAAAGGCGCAGGGCTGTCGCTTTGGAAGTCGTAAAGCCGATCGCCAAAAATCTGTCTGGTTTGATGATAAAAGCTGTGAAGATCGCTATAGCGCAACGCTTTGCCATCAACCATCAACATGCCGGGCTGGCGGCGCGGCCAGTTAGCAACGCTCGGCGCAAGCTGCTTCGTGATTTCGAGAAGAGGCTGAGTAAGCATGGCCATGATCAGAGATAAGCTCCCGCGAATGTATATGTCAAAGCAACCAGCCTCAATCGCCGCCTTTTACGACTTTGTCAAAAGACATTAGAAGCCGTTTTTTTGATGCCATGCCCAGGCGTCAGCAATCTGAACCTCAAGCGATGATCTGTTTGGGGCCCAGCCGCAGGTGTTCAGTATCCGACTGGCATCAGCCACCAGGGTGGCCGGATCGCCTTCACGCCTCGGCCCGATACGGATAGGAATGTCTTTTTTTGTGATCTGCCGGGCGGTTTCAATAACCTGGCGGACAGAAAACCCGGTGCCGGTCCCGAGATTAAAGACATGAGCGCCCGGAGTATCATCTAAGTACTGAAGCGCTTTAACATGAGCATGTGCGATGTCGGTTACGTGGACATAATCGCGAATACACGTGCCGTCAGGGGTTGCGTAGTCATCCCCATTGAGCGTGACCGCGGAACTGTCTCCCGCCGCGACCTTCAAGATATTGGGAATGATATGTGTCTCCGGATCATGCTTTTCGCCTATTTCGCCGTCCGGGTCGGCGCCTGCCGCATTGAAATAGCGCAAGGTGACGTGAGAAAGCCCATGCGCGGCGTGTGCATCGGCCAGCACGCCCTCTGCCATAAGTTTTGACCGTCCATAGGGGTTAACGGGTGCGAGAGGCGCCTCTTCCGTAATCGGCGTAACGTCGGGGAGTCCATAAACAGCACAGGTTCCCGAGAATATTAGCTTGTTTATGCCGGCCTCGCAGAGTGCGGCCGTGAGAGTGGTCGTGCAGCCGACGTTGGTACTGTAGTAAGGCAGAGGAGTTGCCGTCGACTCTCCGACAAGAGCCAGAGCCGCGAAATGCATGACAGCAGATGGTTTGTGGCGCGCGATGACGGCGTCTAGACGTTTTCGGTCTCCAACATCGCCTTCTTCAAACGGGCCCCACTTCACGAAATCCCGGTGCCCGCGATATAAATTATCATAGACCACGGGCTGGTAGCCGGCTTTTGCCAAAGCCTTGCACGCATGGCTGCCGATGTAGCCGGCCCCGCCGGTGACGAGAATGGTCTTTGCCGTCATCGAGCGGTTCCTGCCGGTGCGGTCAGTGTCAGCTTATGCGTGGGGACGGCGGTCTATGCGCCGCAACGTCCCCCGCATTCGCTGAGACTTGTGATTCAATTTGACTCATCACAAATCTGCATGAAGAGCATATTAGTTGAGCCCGCAAGTTGCCTCGGCACCAGTCAACTCGTACGCGCCATTATCCACAGACAGTTTCTCGACGACGCCATCGTTGACGATCATCGAAAACCGCTTGCCGCGTGTGCCGAGACCAAAGCCAGTGCCGTCCAATTCCAGTCCGAGCTTTTTGGTGTACTCGCCGTTTCCGTCTGCCAGCATTTTAATTTTGTCGCCAACGCCTTTATCTTTGCCCCAGGCGCCCATCACAAAAGCATCGTTCACGGCCATGCAAGCGATAGTGTCCACGCCTTGTGCTTTAATTTTGTCATAGTTCTCTAGATAACTGGGCAGATGTTGGTTCGAGCATGTGGGCGTAAACGCGCCGGGTACTGAAAACAGAACTACTTTTTTGCCATTGAACAGATCATCTGTAGAGACATCAGTCGGGCCGCTTTCGGTCATAACCTTGAATACGCCTGCGGGCAGCTTGTCGCCTTGCTTAATTGTCATCATATCCTCTTGCGTCACTGAAATGGTGGATTTGCGTTCTAATCAGTGAAATCTATAGGATTCACGCTAGAACGACTACGCGCCTAAGGTAAGCAGTTAAGTCTCAATTTCCAAATGATTTAGCCGCGGTGAGGGGTTGTTGCAGCGTTATCGTGCCTGTCAATTGGCGTAGGAGGGCCGTGTCACGTAGTGGTTGTCTTTGAATTCACCAAAGTAGGCTGGAATTTCCGGGTGCCTCACAGGCTCTCCAGACTCATCTTCAAGTAAATTTTGCTGAGATACGTAGGCGACGTAGTGTGTTTGCGCATTTTCCGCGAGCAAGTGGTAGTAGGGCTGCTCTTTATCAGGTCGCACGTCCTCAGGAATAGAGAGCCACCATTCCTCTGTGTTGGAGAACTCAGGGTCCACATCGAATATAACACCGCGGAATGGAAAAAGGCGGTGCCTAACGACTTGTCCGATTTTGAATTTTGCCTGTTTCGATTTCATATCAATGCACGTGTGTATAACAATCTTGCAGATCATAGATGGAACTGACTCAGCCGCGCCCGAGGACGAACAGTCCGCTGTCTACAATTAGTTGAAAAATATATACTAATCAGACCGCGCCGCAAAGCCTTGCGGTTGCCGGCGTGCTAGCTCTAAATGCAGTGTGATATTTCGCAGGGCGGTGGGATTCATAGCGTTTGGCTGGTTCATCCTATAGGCTTGCCAGCTAATCTCAGCGGAAAAACCAATGGCCACACAAGCAGGCCCGAATCTTATTCATCGAACTTTGATTGTGGCAGGTCTCGCGGTCACGGTTATTGTGGGTATGGCTGCCTACCAGGTGCGTCATGCCTATACGATTACGGTTGATACCCATCAGACCGAAATACAACAACTTGCCCAGATTCTAGAAACGAGCACGAGCACGACATTCCAATCCGTCGATTTGCTTTTATCTCATGCGGCGGAAGAGGTGCTGGACCAGGAAGCGATTCCGGGACTTTACAAGGACCTGACAGATCGGTTTGTCGCAATTGCCAACCCGTGGAACTTTGTCCACTCGGTTGCTTATATAAAAGAAGATGGCAAAGTTGGCGGTATTGTCGTCCGTCGCTCAGACGGCATTATGCAGGGCATGGATCTAAACGCGGATTTTTCAGAGCGCTTCGGCTTCAATGTTCATTCAACCGCCACGGTGGCAGCAGCGGACGCGGTTTATATCAGTGAGCCGGTGCCGGAGATCATATCGCCGGGTATGGTTATCGCTGTCACGAAGGCTGTCTATGATCAAAACGGTCAATTTCGCGGTGTGTGTTTCGTCACTATATCTCTTGAGACGTTTGCCGAGCTGTACAGGGGTTTGCTGCCTGCTGCTTATAAATCGGTAAATCTATTCAGACGTGATGGTGTTCGACTGTATCTAGAGCCGCCCGGACTTGAACTCGGAGTGTCAGTTGCGAACCGGCCGCTTTTTTCACAAAGGTTGCGAGAGTCGCCATCAGGTGTTTTTCGGGCGCTTAGCGCTTCAGAGCAGATCGAGCATCTCGTTGCGTATCGAGAATCCCGGCAGTACCCAATTGTCATAACAGTGAGCGCCATATGGAGTCATGTTCTCGCCAATTGGCGTGCGGACAGCTATCTGTTCGCAGGCTCTGCACTTATTGGCATTGCCATGATTCTTTTTCTGACGTGGTGGGTCGTACGACGCATCAAAGCCGAGCAAATCGTACAAGCTGAATTGCTCAAGAACGAACATAGTCTCGCAGAAGCGCAACGGCTCGGCGGCGTTAGCTATTTCGAACGAAATTTGCGTACAGGCGTTATGACCTGGACCGATGATACCTACGCCGCCCATGGCGTTGACCCCTCATCATTCACGCCGTCCAGAGAAGCGTTCCTTGAGTTGGTGGTTCCGGAAGACCGTTCGAAAATAACGAGCAGGTGGGGTCCGTTGGACAATCCCGTGCCTTATGGTGAAGCAGTGTGCCGTATTATCCGGCCGGACGGTGAATTGCGGTACATGCGGTATAGCTGGAAGATTCTAGAGAATGAAAGTAATTCGCCTGGAAGGACGTTCGGAGTTGTTCAAGATGTGACGGCGTTGCAAGCCGCCGAAGATACCATCCGGGACGATGAGACACGACTGCGCGACATCATCGAGTGTTCAAGCGACTATATTTGGGAATCCAATATCGACGGCCTCCTGACGTTTTTCACCGGTGATGAAGCCAGTCAGTTCGGGGACGTCATTGGCCGGCACCGCTCCATTTTTAATTATAGAAACAATTCTCTTTCCGGCGGCGACATGCTGATATTGCACGAGGCACTATCTAACAGACGGAAGTTTCGTAATCTGATCGTCCCCGCTATAGATGCGCGAGGTGAGAAGCATTGGGTGCGGGTAAGCGGGAATCCTCGCTACGATAGGGACGGACATTTCGCCGGGTTTCGCGGAGCCGGGAGCGATGTTACCGAACTCAAGCGACAACAGGATTCGGCCGAGCATCGTCGTAAGGTTGAAGCCTTAGGTCGCTTGGCTGGTGGCCTAGCTCACGAAATCAACAATCTCATACAGCCCATACTGATCTATGCCACGGTTGGCGAATCAACGCCGGGCATCTCGCAGACTATAAAGAAATATTTTAGCCGCATTGCGCGCGCTTCCGAACACGCGACATTGATCGTAAAAAACGTTTTGGCATATGCCCGGGAAGGGCAGCCAAAGCGCGATAATGTCAGTATTCTTGGGGTTGTTTCTGAAACCGCCGAACTTGTCGAGACTATGTTAGCGTCAAAAGTCTCTCTGGTTGTCGATGAGAATGTGGCGGACGCGCAGGTTCTTGTTGACCGCACAGGACTGGCTCAAGCGTTGACTAACCTTATCACCAATGCGGGTGAGGCGATGCCTGAAGGTGGCACTATTGTTGTGCGAGCTGAAGAGGAACAAGTATCTGCCGAGATGGGGGTGATGCTGGGTTTTGCTCCGGGCCGTTTTTGTCGGCTGGATGTGGAAGACAATGGAACCGGCATTTCTCCTGATCATCTCGCAAAGGTATTCGACCCATTTTTTACCACCAAAGCGCAAGGTAAGGGCACCGGTTTAGGTCTGTCCGTTGTTCTGGGGTTTGTTAAAAGTTGGGGTGGAACAGTGATTGTTGATAGCAAGGAGGGGCGCGGCACTTGCTTTTCTATGTATCTCCCTATCGCGGAATTGCAAGTGCAGGCGGCGCAATAACATGAATAGACACGCTGCTCACGGCCTCGTGACCTCGTCGCGAGTCTAAGTCAGACTCCATGCCGCCGATTTCTGAGCGAACTGCAAAGTATTCAGAAGTATCCCCCCGGGTTTTGTTACGCCACCTATTCGACACTGCGCTGGATGCCGCGTGTTCGAGAGCAATGCTTGAGTCACACCTGAAGTCAATTGTGGCTGAGCGCGCAATTGTAGTTGGCGCGGGCAAGGCGGCCGCCGCAATGGCTCAGGTCGTCGAAAGGTGCGTGTCTTGTGAGGTGTCCGGGTTAGTTATCGTTCCAGACGGGTACGCGGCGCCCTGTACGCGCATTGATGTTGCCGAGGCAGGTCACCCCCTTCCGGATGAGAGGGGGGTAAGTGCTACCGCGCGGATCATGGATATGGTTCGGGCGGCAAAAGGCGGCGACACAGTCATTTGTCTTTTATCCGGCGGGGCATCAGCCCTTCTGGTCGCGCCTGCTGCTGGTGTGCCGCTTGCAGAGAAGCGATCGATTGTCACTGCCTTGCTTAACTCAGGTGTGTCTATCAATGAGATTAATTGTGTGCGCAAACATCTTTCGGCGGTGAAAGGTGGGCGCCTCGCAAGTATGGCAGCGCCGGCTTGCATCCTGACTTTGGTTGTTTCAGACGTTGTTGGCGATGATCTTGCGGTCATAGCGTCTGGCCCTACGGTGCCTGACCCTACAACCTGCAAAGATGCATTGGCTGTTCTTCGGCGTTACGGTATTGCCCCATCCGAGCACGTTGAAAACCATTTGAAATCGAATAAAGCGGAAACACTAAAAGCGCTATCAACAAACGGGTCCGCTTATATTGTTGCTCGGCCTGCGGACGCCCTAGCCGCATCCGCGAGGCTGGCAACTCGCTTAGGCTTAAATGTATATAATCTAGGTGATTTGTGCACTGGGGCGGCGCGTCAAGGCGCGGCGGACCAGGCTGCGATAGTCCGAACGATCATCAAGAACCAAGGGCCAGTAGAGGCACCATGCGTGATTCTCTCCGGAGGCGAGTACACGGTGGAAGTCCGAGGGACAGGACGCGGCGGGCCGAACACTGAGTTTGCATTGGCTCTCGCCTTGGAGCTTGAGGGGACTGCTGGCGTCTGGGCGTTGTCTGCCGATACGGATGGGATTGATGGTGCGGCAGAAGCGGCGGGTGCGTTTCTTGCGCCGGACACATTGGTACGAGCCCGTACGGCTGGGCGCGATGCGCAGCAAGACCTTGCGGCCAACGACTCGGCGGCATTCTTTGGTGCCCTGAAGGATCTTGTGACGCCCGGTCCAACCCGCACGAATGTGAATGACTTTCGCGCGATTTTCGTGGAACAGCGCTGATCTTGAGCCGCGGGGGGCCTTAAACATTAACTTTTGGTCGCCGTAGCACGTTAAATGGTACACTCATACGCAGGCCTTGGCTGAACGCGGTGGTTACGGTTTGCTTTCGAGTATGTAATGGGCGCAGCAGAGCATGAGCAACGACGATAAAAAAGCGGCGATTCTAATTATGAAGGCGGCTGCCGATGTGCGTCAGGCGGCGGTGGCTGATAAGAAACGTGCCGCGGAATTGCTTGGCGTCGCCGATTACCTTGAGAGCATAGTCTATGAGTCGGAACTAGGTTACGGCGAACCCTTGTTTCCTGAATCGACAAGCGGGAAAGAGAAGGTTGGCGACGAAATCAAGCAGATGATTAAACCTTTCCGCATACGTCTAAGTCGCTAGGCACGGTGCCCGCAAAATAGAGTTGTCGAAATTGGAACTATCTTTGTGAGTTGGCTGTGATTCCCAATTTTGAAGTAGACGGCTCGAAACCTGCCCCACAAGATCTGGCCACGCTTAATGCTCAGATACTACTCGATAGCGCTCCGGCTGCGACTATTGTTGTTGATCACGCTGGCAAAGTCGTAGGGTACAACACCCTCGCGAACGCGCTTTTGGGAGAGCGAGGTGCAGACGTAATTGGGCAGCACCCGACCGGCGCGTTCGGTATTTTTCTCGAGCGTGCGCGGCGAGCCGGTGGCATGTCCGCGCACTTTGAACATTATTTCGATCACGCATGGTATGCGGTTGTCGCTTTCCCGGTTCAGTCCTCCGGTGTTGGTGCAAGCCTGCAAGTTATTGTCGCAGCCGATGTGACGGATGCTAAAAACGCCGAGTTCGCAATACGTGAAAGTGAGGGGCGGCTTGAAGAAGCCACACGCATTGCTCGCCTTGGAACCTATAAATTATTTTGGGATACAGGGTCGGCTCAATGGTCGCCTCACATGTATGTTTTGCACGGCTTAACGCCCGATACTCATGCGCATTCGGCGGAAAGTTACCGTCGTCTTGTGCATCCCGAGGATCGAGAGGCCTATGACCGTATACTTGAAGATCAGCTAAGCGGTAAACATATCCGCGCGGCGGAGTATCGAATTGTTCGAAAAGATGGCGCCGTTCGCTGGTTGCGATTGGATGGCCGGGTGCTATTTGACGCGGAGGGCGAACCCTATGCGTCGTTCGGGACGTGCCAGGATGTCACCGAAGGCAAACAACGCGAACAAGAACTTAAAAACCTTCTGCGGCGGAATACGATACTCTACGAAGCTCTCGATGCCTCGCCGATTGGTGTTGCCGTCGTTACGACGGACGGTGATATTCCGGATTTTTTTTACGTTAATGCGGAGTTTGAAAATCTCACGCGGCACAATACGTCCTCTTTGAGTGAGGCGGGCATTCATGCATTGCGACCGGCCGATGAAGGTGACGGCTGGGATGATGTTTTGGATGCGCTGTCTTCGTCCTCTAGCGGTGCATTTGAACTGACCTGTGCGCGGCGCAACGGTGACTCATTTATCGCGCATGTGGAAGTAGCGCCGGTACGCGATCATCCCGGGCAAGTGGCCAACGTCTTTGTTTTAAATTTACGCGATATCACGATAGATCGTCAGCGGGCGGAGGCGCTCCTTCAGTCCCAGAAGATGGAAGCTCTTGGACAGCTATCGGGCGGCGTCGCTCATGAAATCAACAATTTGTTGCAACCTATTCTAGCGCTCTCGGAACTGGGTGCGGAGATCGCAGATACGAACCCCGAGAAAGTGCGCAAATATTTTGATGTCATTTCGTCTAGCGGCCGAAAGGCGCGAGATATCGTCCGACAGGTTTTGACTTTTGCACGTAGAGATGCCCCTCAACTTGCGCCGTATCCGATCGCTTCATTGGTCGGCGATGCCTTGGACCTTCTTCAAAGCAGTTTGCCGCCTGAAATCAAACTGGAGCGCCACATTGATGTGGTGGATATCCAGGCTGTGGTGAATTCAACACAAGTGTCTCAGATTGTTCTTAACCTTGTGAAGAATGGCGCTGACTCTATGGATGGCAGCGGAACCGTATCGGTGTCATTGGACTGTGTAGACCTTTCTGAACCGGCTGCGGCGGCGTTGACGCTGTCGCCTGGACAATGGGTCGTCTTGCGCGTGGTTGACGGCGGGTGCGGTATGGACGCCTACACGCTGTCGCGTATCTTTGAGCCGTTTTACACCACTAAATTGGCGGGTAAAGGAACCGGGTTGGGCCTTTCGGTAGCCTATAGTATTGCAACCGGTTGGGGTGGCACCCTTTCAATAGAGAGTGAAGTTGATAAGGGAACATCTGCGATGGTATACATTCCTATCGCAACTCGCGAATCGCCATCGATTCGGAAACTGGGGTGATCCATGGCTAATATACTGTTGGTAGAGGATTCTCCCGAAGTCAGCATGTCGGTTCGCGAAATTCTTGAGTCAGCGGGCCATACGATTGAAGACGCGGTGTCTGGGAAGGATGCTCTGCAGCGACTTTCCGCTGGCTCTTTTGATATTATCGTCAGCGATATTTGGATGCCTGAGATGGATGGCATCGCGCTTTTGAAGGAAATCAGAGGCGCGGGAAATAATATTCCTGTTGTCGTGATTTCGGGCGGCGCGCCGAATGCACCTTTGACATATACCGCACCGCTAGCGGCGACGTTCGGCGCAAATGTTGTCGTCTATAAGCCGTTCGAGAAAGCTGAGCTTTTGACGGCGGTGGCCTCGGCGTTATCCGACAGCTAGGCAAACGGCCGCGCTGTTTAAAGTTTGATAACCTGACGCAGTACTTTTTCCATACTGACAGCCAGCGCCCAACGCTCTTCTTGGTTTAGAATCTCTAAAGCGTGACTCAGATCCTGAAGCGGGTCGTTTTTGAGCAGGGCTTGCCCTTTATCCGTCAGCACCAGTCTATGAACGCGTCGGTCCTGTTTATCGCCGACGCGCTGCAAGAATTCCTTACGGACCAAAGCGGCAACTGTTTGCGATGCAGTGCCTTTTGTTGTGCCTTGGAATTGAGCGAAGCCCGTAACCGTGCGCCTCTCCAGAGTTGCTTCGTCAAAATAGCGTAACGCGGCCCACTGCGCCGGATTCAGTCCCGGCGTGTAACCTAAATTATAGGCGGCTTTTCCGACCTGCTCGATGAGACGGGCCAAACCGCGGGTGGAGAGCTTTGGATCGCTGCGCACTTGTCTTATAACTATTGAAATTAAATGTTTATCCAGCGGGCAATATACCCTCTCACTGGACCAACAAGAAGAGATTTGGCATCAAAGATGGGCAGATATGGGCTGTTTCGCCACCATGTGGCGGACAGGTGTCATGGTCATTCGCGCCCAGATTTTAAATGTATAAGTCAAGAGCCTGTGTCATGTACGGCAGTATTGCGGGTGCGCCATGAGAACTAGGGTATCCCAGCAATATCGAGGATGTTTGTGGGGGCGACGGTTATATGCCTGATATCTACCGGCTCGTTGGGCCGATATTGCGCCGGGTGGACACCGAAAAAGCGCACGGCTTTGCTCTAGCCGCGCTTCGGCACGGTGTGGTGCGGAGGGTTTTCTCGCAGGTCGCTGATCCCGCTACTTTGCGCTCTGTCGTGTGGGACAGGGTCTTCTCAAACCCCATCGGGCTTGCTGCAGGGTTTGATAAAAACGCAGAGGTCTTTGAGGCGGCCCTCGAGATGGGATTTGGCTTTGTCGAAGTTGGCGGTGTGACCCCCAAGCCTCAACCTGGCAACCCAAAACCACGACTCTTTCGACTTAACGTGGACCGGGCTGTTATCAATCGCATGGGCTTCAATAACGACGGCCTCGACGCGGTGGCGTCGCGCCTACGGGCGCGAGACAAAACGGCTGGGTTAGTCGGTGTAAATCTTGGAAAAAATAAAGAGTCGGTAGACGCCGCGGCAGACTATTCCGCTCTGGCGGGTGAACTCGCGCCGGCTGCGGACTTTCTTGTGATCAATGTATCCTCACCGAATACACCGGGTCTTCGCGCCTTGCAAAGCATCGAGCCGCTACTCGAAATTATTCACGCGGCCCGGTCGGCACGCGATATGGCTGTTGCCACAAACCCACCGCCGCTGCTCCTGAAGATATCGCCCGATCTTGAATCTTCTGAAGTTAACGATATTGCAAAAGTGGCTCTTGATGAAAAATTGGATGGCGTCATCGTGTCCAATACAACACTCGCCCGCCCACAATCGTTGAATGCACCCGAGAAAGTTGAGGCGGGGGGGTTGAGCGGTGCACCTTTATTCGAACCCTCCACGCGATTATTGCGGCGGATGTACGAACTGACGAACGGATCGATTCCGCTTGTTGGTGTTGGCGGCGTGGGCAGCGGAGCAGATGCTTACGCTAAAATTCGCGCAGGGGCCTCTTTGGTTCAGCTATACACGGCGCTGGTTTTCGAAGGCCCGGCCATTCTCTCTAGGATTAAGCGTGATTTAACGGCGTTGTTGGAACGAGACGGCTATGCATCTATCGCCGATGCCGTTGGCGCGGATCATCGGGCCAACTCATCAAACTAAACAGGAGCTATAATGTTGCGGGCTATATCCGGTCTTGCGGAAGTCGCTGACCTCTATGATGCGTTCATCCTCGATCTTTGGGGGCTTGTCCATGACGGTGAACGATTGTACGCGCCCTCTGCGGAGACCTTTCGACAAATAAAGGCCGCAGGAAAAAAGACCTTATTGTTATCCAATGCACCGCGACGCGCGTATGCGCTTGTTGATGCTATGACCAAAATGGGTCTTTCGCGCGACCTATACGGCGAAGTGTTTTCATCAGGAGAAGCAACACGCGATGAACTCATGGCGCGGTCGGACCCATTTTTTACAGGCCTGGGTATGAAGGCGTATCATTTGGGGCCTGAGCGCGACCGGAGTATTTTTGAAGATACGGGGGTGGAGATTGTCGGCAGGGTCGCCGACGCTGAGTTTGTCGTGAACACCGGCCCTGTCGATCTTGATGATTCAGTGGGCGTCTATGAAGATGTCTTGGCGGCGGCCCGCTCCGAAGATCTGCCGATGGTATGCGCGAACCCGGATTTGGTTGTTATCCGGGGCGGCGTACCGGTGGTGTGTGCGGGGGCAATTGCTCGTAGGTACGAAGCATTGGGTGGTAAGGTTGCCTATCGCGGGAAGCCAGATCCGGCGATCTACGGCTTAGCTGCGCAGCGTCTTGGAGTGTCAGACCTTACGCGCATAGTGGTGGTCGGTGACGCATTGGAAACGGACGTGAAGGGCGCGGCCGCTGCAGGAATGCCGTCCATATGGTGCACAGGCGGCATTCATGCGGAAGCCTTAGGCACCGAATACGGTCGAGCGGCTGATCCCGAGAAGGCATCCGCATTGGCGGTTGCCGAGGGACACAGTCCGGCCGCTATCATTCCTGGATTTTTCTGGTAACGGTTGGGCGCGACTAAGGCTGGAACTGTTCGGCGATGATGCGCTCTTCCAGATTGTGTTCTGGGTCGAAGAGCATCTTCATGCCGATAGACCGGTCTTCCCGCACAGTTACCTCTACAACGTCGCGCACCTCTTCGCGGTCCGCAACCGCGCTGACTGGGCGTTTTTCTGGATTCAGAATTACAAACCGAACCATAGCGGTATGAGGCAGTATGGCGCCTCGCCACCGGCGCGGGCGAAAAGCGCTGATCGGCGTCAGAGCAAGAATGTCCGAGCCTATCGGCAGAACCGGGCCGTCAACGGATAGATTGTAAGCGCTAGACCCTGCCGGCGTGCACACCAGTGCGCCGTCACAGACCAGTTCGCTCATGCGTTCGCGGCCGTCGATAAAAATTTTGATCTTCGCAGCTTGTCGGGTTTGCCGGAGCATGGAGACTTCATTGATGGCAAGAGCATCGTGACTGATCCCATCGCTCGTCAGGGCCGTCATGCGCAATGGATGAAAAACCATTTCCTCCGCCTGGTTTAGGCGTTCGAACAAATCCTGTTCGTCATATTTATTCATCAGGAAGCCGATCGTTCCCCGGTGCATCCCGAAAATGGGAACGTTCTTATCCATATGTGTGTGAAGAGCTTCCAGCATGAAGCCGTCGCCACCCAGGGCAACAACGACATCGGCCTTTTTCACATCGTTCTGCCCATACGCTTTGGTCAGAGATTTTAAAGCGTCCTCGGCCTGCGGCGAATCATCGGCAACGAATGCGACACGTGAATAACTCATGGAATTTCTCTTAAGTGACAAAGTGTTCGGATGGCGCGCGAGTATACACAAGTCATCCCATCAGGCTACCTCGGCCTTGGCGGGATAGATGTCGCCACAGAAGGTTAGCTGTTAGCCGCCGGTTACGCTCATGTGGCGGCCGACCGCGGGCTTGTTGTGACGCCGGTCGATAATAAAGTCGTGCCCCTTGGGTTTGCGGGTAATGGCTTCACGAATCGCTTGGCCAAGAAGATCATTGCCTTCGCTGGCGCGCATCGGCGTTCGCAAATCCGCAGCATCATCTTGCCCCAGGCACATATAAAGTGTGCCCGTGCAGGTTAGGCGCACCCTATTACAGGATTCGCAGAAATTATGAGTCATGGGTGTGATGAATCCCACGCGTCCGC
Organism: uncultured Rhodospirillaceae bacterium; assembly: GCA_963976395.1. Classification (GTDB taxonomy): domain Bacteria; phylum Pseudomonadota; class Alphaproteobacteria; order Rhodospirillales; family Rhodospirillaceae; genus UBA11612. Next base: position 20,547 of record CAXBLG010000003.1, on the reverse strand, counting down.
CGGTTTCCGCGCAGCGGGTGTATCGCGCCGGTCCGCCGGTGTTGTCGGCTATAGAGTCCAAAGTCCAGCGTTGCGAGAGGTTCGCCCGCACAAGGGAGAGCGGCAGGTATTGGTCGGTGCGGTCACCATCAATGTCGCCCATGGGCATCGTCTCGATAAAGACAAGGTCGAAGCCTTCATCGCCACACCAAGCGACGAGATCGTTGAATTCGTCTTCGTTGACGCCACGCATAGCAACCGTGTTGATTTTAATTTTGAGGCCAGCAGCCTTGGCGGCGCGAATGCCGTTCAAGACCTTAGCGTGATCACCCCAGCGGGTGATGTCTTTGAAACGGCCGGGGTCTAATGAGTCGAGAGAGACGTTGACGCGCCGGACGCCGGCGGCCCGCAGGGCATCGGCGTACTCTGCCAAGCGGTTGCCGTTTGTCGTCAGAGTGAGTTCGTCCAGCGCTCCGGTTTTAAGGTGGCGTCCCAGGTTTTCGAAAAGGCTGAGGACATTTTTACGGACCAGTGGTTCTCCGCCGGTGATCCGCAATTTGCGTACACCGAGATCTACAAAAGCACTACAAACCCGCTCCAACTCTTCAAGCGACAGCAAATCTGCTTTGGGTAGAAACGTCATGTCTTCGGCCATGCAGTATACGCACCGCAAATCGCAGCGGTCTGTCACGGAAACCCGTAAGTAAGTGATGGCGCGGCCGAAGGGATCGATCATATAAAAACCAGTCTGTGGACAGAGTTCGCGATGGCATCTGAATGGTATCTGATGATCGCGCCTAAGCCAAAAAATAAGCGCCGCAGATCGTTACCCATGAGTTATTAGGCGTCAGCCTCGATATCCGGCGGTTCATCTACAATCTCCAGCGAGATAACCGCGACATTGAGGGTCATCTTTCCCATATTCTCAAAGTTAACGGTTACCCGGTTGCCGACCGCGGACTGAACCTGTCCTAACCCCCAGTCGGGTGCAGCGGGATTGCGCACTAAGGCACCCGGTACGAGATCAAAGCCCATGGGGTAGTTTCTCGTTATCGTACTGTAAGGCCACGCTTTTCCTTCATTAACGGGTTTGGCGGGCGCCGTTCGCCCTGTTAAGATTGCGCGCTACACCTGTTTGGGAACCTGAGTTAAGTCAGGGTAGGAGATATGACTATAGCAGACCTGGAATTGGCGCGACTTTTATGTACGCGTCTTTGCCATGACTTGGCAGGACCCGTCGGGGCGGTTTCCGCCGGCGTGGAACTTATTGGCGATGATCCCTCGCAAGTCGATGAGGAGACCTTGGCCCTGATCGGCGACAGTTCGACGGCGGCGTCACGCAAGCTGAGATTCTTGCGCGCGGCTCTGGGCGTTGCCAATGGTTCTGCAGACGATGTCGAAGAGTTGCTCAACGGGTATCTCGGCGCAATGGCCGGTATGGGCGGGAAGGTGGAGGTCAGCTGGCCCGCGCCTGCGGCGTTATCGGTCGCAGAAAATACGCTTGGCGCGGCGTTGAATCAGATATTGCTCAATCTTTGTCTTTTTGCTCTGGAAAGCCAGCCTGGCTGTCGGACTTTGTCACTGGCAGTGAACGCCGCAGGATCTTCGTTAACTATCTCGGTTGATGTCACCGGTAGTCCAGATCGCGCGCCCACCTTGCGAGAAGACATGACAAGCGCCATTACGGGTGAAAATGAACTGTCGGTGTCGGCGAAGACCGTTCAAGCTTATGTCACAGGTCGGCTCGTACGGTCATTGGGCGGTACCATTGCGTACACTGCGGGGCCGCAGGGTGTGAACATCATGGCCGTGTTCGCGGAACCGATGTCATGAAGCGCTGCCTGATTGTCGATGACTCTCGAGTGATCCGCCGGGTTGCATCCAGGATTGTCGAGGGCCTCGGCTTTGAGGCGGAAGAGGCGGACAATGGCGAGAAGGCACTTAAAGCCTCCACGATTCGCATGCCCGACGTGGCTATCGTAGATCGGGATATGCCCGTCATGGACGGGCTTACCTTCGTGCGTGAATTACGCAAGATGGATGCTGGCCGCCGAGTGGTGACTATTTTTTGCGATATCGGCGGCGACCCCAAAAGCATTAACGAAGCACTCGAGGCGGGGGTGGACGAGTACATCATGAAGCCCTTTGATAGTGAGATTGTGCGCTCCAAGTTTTTGCTGCTTGGAATTCTCTGATCATGGTCAATGCACAACACCTTAAGCAGCATGCGACCTGCTACGAGTTCTGTAGTTTATCTTGGCGCTCGCATGTCGCCTGAAAATTTTGAATTCATCGCCCGGTTATTACGCGAACAATCAGGTTTGGTGCTTACCCGGGACAAAGGCTACTTGGTTGAAAACCGCTTGGCTCCGGTTGTGCGCGAGTTCGGGTTCAAGTCGGTTACGGACTTGGCGGAAGCGGTGAAAAACGGCGCCGCGGCTCTGCGCACTGCGGTTGTTGACGCCATGATCTCGAAAGATACTGGGTTTTTTCGAGACTGGACGCCCTTCGTGCATTTTCAGTCGGTGGTGCTGCCCAATATTATTCGTGCGCGTAGCGCGAAGAAAAATATCAGAATTTTATGCGCCGGATGTTCGTCCGGTCAGGAGGCTTACTCCATCGCGATGTCTCTGCGGGACGCAGCCGCGTCGCTTTCGGGATGGAAGGCGGAGATCGTCGGAATCGATATTTCTTCGGCGGCAGTAGCTGATGCGGTCAGCGGCAATTATAGCCAGTTCGACGTTCAGAAAGGTCTTCCGGTTCGCAAACTGTTGACCTATTTCACTAAGGATAGTGAACACTGGAAGATCAATCCCGGTGTTCAAGGCATGGTCCAATTCAAGACCTGGAATTTGCTGGAAGACCTTTATCCCCTAGGACGGTTCGATGTAGTGCTCTGTCGCAACGTCCTGGTCTATTTCGACCTCAAGACAAAACTCGATGTTTTGCAAAAGATATCGCGGGTCTTGGCGGACGACGGCGTTTTGTATCTGGGTCTCGACGACGCTGCCAGCGGTGTATCGGGCAATTTCCATTCAATCGTGCCCGATCAGGGCATTTATGCCGTTCAGCGGTCCGGGCACCCATCGTCTTCATCCCTCGCGGCCAAGGCTCCCTGATCGTTCTCGGGCTGTTTTTGTTCCGTCAATCCAGATCGAAGGTGTTTGTGTAGTCCAACTTCAGCGCCGGATCTTGTGCGGATTTCTTCAAGATGCAGTTTCCAATCACCAGAAGATCAAGCTCTGTCGCCATAAAACACCGGAACGCATCTTCAGGGGTGCATACAATGGGCTCGCCGCGCACATTGAAGCTGGTGTTCACCAGCACTGGAATTCCGGTCAGAGACTTAAACCGAGAAAGAAGCGCGTGAAATCTTGGGTTCACATCCGCTGTCAACGTTTGCACCCGCGCCGAGTAGTCTACATGGGTCACCGCCGGAATCTGCGAACGCGCGACGTTGAGTTTGTCGATACCGAATTTAGCCGTGTCGTCCACAGCTAAGCGCTTGGTGTCACGAACGCCGGCGACAAACAGCATATAAGGGCTGTCGCAGTTCATGTCGAACCAATCAGATACGTCTTCGCGCAGAACTGCCGGCGCAAAGGGGCGAAAACTTTCGCGGTATTTGACTTTCAAATTCAATGTGCGCTGCATTTCGGGCGAGGCCGGGTTGGCGATGATTGAACGCGCACCGAGGGCTCGTGGTCCGAATTCCATACGTCCCTGAAACCAACCAGCGGCCTGGTTGTCGGCAAGGGATGCTGCGGTTTCGGCAATCAGTTCGGCCTCGTCATGAACGGTGAAGATCGCTCCGGCAGCTTTCAGTCGCTGTTCGATATCGTCTTGGTCATAGGCCGGTCCTAGAAACGATCCCGCCATGGCATCGCCCGACTTCGGCATGACTCTCGGACCATCGCATTGAAGGTGATACGCAGATAAAGCTGCCCCTAGCGCGCCGCCTGCATCGCCTGCGGCGGGTTGGACCCAAATGTTTTCGAAAATACCTTCCTTCAAAATCTTGCCGTTGGCGACGCAGTTGAGGGCCACGCCGCCGGCCAGGCACAGATTTTTCGCGCCGGTCTCCGTCCTTACGCTTCTGGCCAGCCTTAACACCGCTTCTTCCACGGCGGCCTGTACCGATGCAGCCAAATCCATATGAAATTGCGTCAGAGGCTCGTTCGGTTTGCGCGGCGGTGCGCCGAACAACTTGTCGAACCGGGCATTGGTCATGGTCAGGCCGGTACAGTAATTGAAGTAGCGTTGGTCGAGGCGGAAGGTTCCGTCGGCCTTTAAATCCATTAAATGGTCGAATATTTTCTGCGTAAACCGGGGCGAACCATACGGCGCAAGCCCCATTACTTTGTACTCACCCGAGTTCACCTTAAAGCCGGTGTAGTAAGTGAAGGCCGAATACAAAAGACCTAGTGAGTGAGGAAAATGAATCTCTTTTTGGATTTCGAGCTTGGCCCCGGAACCTATCGCTAGTGATGTTGTGGTCCACTCGCCGACGCCGTCCATGGTAAGAACTGCGGCGCTCTCAAAGGGAGATGGGAAAAAAGCCGAGGCTGCGTGACTCAGGTGATGCTCGGAAAACACCAGCTTTTCAGCCCAGTCTGCATCCGGCGCTATGCTTTTGAGTTCGCGGATCAGCATATCTTTTTGGAACAACTTCTCTTTGATCCAAAGAGGGACGGCTTGGCGGAAGGATGTAAAGCCTGCCGGTGCCATGGCCGCGTAGGTCTCTAGCAGGCGTTCGAATTTGACGAAGGGCTTTTCGTAGAAGGCAACGAGGTCAACATCGTTTAAAGTTATTCCACCGATCTCAAGGCAAGACTTGATGGCTTGGTGCGGCATGCGCGCATCATGTTTCTTGCGGGTGAAGCGCTCTTCCTGAGCAGCCGCAATAATACACCCGTCTTCAATAAGCGCGGCGGCGCTATCGTGATACAGCGCAGAAAGACCAAGAATTTTCAAAGCCGCCTGGCTTCCCTAAAACAGGGTGTAGACAAAAGGCGCGATCGCCGAGCCCTGAGCGAGCACAATCAAGCCGCCGAATAACACCAGCATCAGCAGCATGGGGAGCAGCCAGAATTTTTTTCTGACTTTGAGAAAGCGCCAAAACTCAGCAATAAAAGACATATCGGAACCTAAAACTGATTTTTGAGGGAACCGGGTGGAGGGCCGGGCGGGTCGCGTTGTTGCCAATAAGTCGTCGCATTGCGGTCCAGTTTCAAGCGCAAGGGATCACGTCCGCTCACGCGTAAAAAGAAACCCGTTGGCACCACCGCGATTATATAGATGAGGCCAAGCACAAGAGGGCTCACAATCCGGTGAAGTACGCCGCCCAGCGCCAACCATGCGCTATTCAGCGGCTTGAGGATTTGGGGGCGAACTACAGCCAGTGCGGCAAAACCTGCGGCAAGAACGCCGGCCCACGTGCGCGGTGTGCCGCCGCTTAAAAGCGGCCACAAGGCTACGATGGCAAAAACAACGGCAAATAAAACGCCGAAGGACCGTTCCGAGGCGCGGGGGACGTCTTCGTCGCGGCGCAAATCTTCGTGGAATTGAGTGTTCATGATCACCGGTCGGCTGCCGTTCTGCCGCCCATATAGCATTAGGCGCTGCCCCTGTCAGGTCGGCAGCGCCTAATTAATGTGTAATCCCAAAGATGTAGTTGTTAGCCGTTGACGACCTTCTTGGGTGCGATTTCACCGGCATTGCTTTCACGCAGCACGTAGCCACGGCCCCAGACCGTTTCGATATAGCTCTCTCCACCGGTGGCGGCGGCCAGCTTTTTGCGTAATTTGCATATAAAAACGTCGATGATTTTTAGTTCCGGCTCGTCCATCCCGCCGTACAGGTGGTTCAGGAACTGTTCCTTGGTCAGCGTTGTACCTTTGCGCAGAGCCAGAAGTTCAAGAATGCCGTATTCCTTACCCGTCAGATGAAGGGGCTTGTCGTCCACTTCGGCTGTGCGGGCTTCCAAATTGACTGCAAGCCGACCCACTTCCACTTTGGGCTGCGCGTGGCCCTTAGAGCGCCGAACAATGGCCTGAATGCGGGCCAAAAGCTCGTCTCTGTTAAAGGGTTTGGTGAGATAGTCGTCTGCGCCGAGACCAAAGCCCTGCACTTTCTTATCGGGTTCTTGCAGCCCCGAGAGGATCAGAACCGGCGTTGTGACCTTAGAACTGCGCAACTGGCGAATAACGTCCATGCCGTCCATGTCCGGCAGCATGAGATCCAAAATGATCAGGTCGTAATCGTAAATTTTTCCAAGATCGAGGCCGTCCTCGCCCATATCGGTCGAGTCGATCACCCAATCTTCTTTTTTAAGCATGGTTGTAATGGCTTGAGCTGTTGAGGGATCATCCTCAACTAATAATATACGCATGATATTGTGCCCCGCTGTAGTCCGCCCACCACATTAAGGTTAATATATTAACACGCGATGCTAAGGAATCCTAACAAAACCTTCGAGTCGCAGAGGTTCCGCTCTGGTGCGACTCGATGGAGGGGTGAAAATTCCCTAATTTTACGGGCCGTTAACGCCAGTTCGTTAATAAAGGCTTCCTGCCCGGGCTGCGGGAAATCAGGGATTCGAAGGGCGGTGAGGGGCTGTGGTTAATATAACAACTCTTGAAAGCGAATTAGGCCGGCTCGCGACCCATCAGGTGTATGGCAAAGTTGCCGCCGTGCAGGGGCTGTTGGTCGAAGTCTCCGGCGTGCAGAACAACCTGTCCGTAGGGGATCGCTGCAACGTCTTTGCCCGCGACGGCCGTAAGGTGCCCTGTGAGATCGTGGGCTTTCGTGACAGCAAGGCTTTGGCGATGCCATTCGGCGCCCTTGAAGGCATAGGCCTTGGCTGCCGGGCTGAAATCGCGGAAGCGTCACCGGCTATATTTCCCGACGACTCATGGCTGGGTCGGGTCATCAATGCCATGGGCAAACCTGTAGATGATGGTGGCCCCTTGGGCACCGGCGAGCAGTCCTATCCAATTAAAACATCGCCGCCGCCGGCTCATACCCGCAAACGCATCGGCGGTAAGCTCGATCTCGGCGTACGTGCGCTCAACGCGTTCACAACATGCTGCCATGGTCAGCGTATGGGAATTTTCTCCGGCTCCGGTGTCGGTAAATCGACGGTTCTGTCGATGATGGCGCGCTATACAAATGCCGATGTCACTGTCGTTGGTCTTGTCGGCGAGCGCGGCCGCGAAGCGCGCGAGTTTATTGAAGACGATCTCGGGCTGGACGGTTTGTCGCGAAGCGTCGTGATCGTTTCAACATCGGACGAGCCGCCCCTCATGCGCCGCCAGGCGGCTTACGTCACCATGGCGGTCGCCGAATACTTCCGTGACCAGGGCAAGAACGTGCTCTGTCTTATGGATTCCGTGACACGCTTTTGTATGGCTCAGCGTGAAATTAGCTTGTCGGCGGGCGAGCCCCCGGCGAGTAAAGGCTATACGCCGTCGGTGTTCGCCGAATTGCCCAAGTTACTTGAGCGGGCCGGTCCTGGTCGCCGCAAGTCCGGCAATATCACCGGACTCTTTACGGTGCTGGTTGAAGGCGATGATCACAACGAACCGATTTCCGATGCGGTGCGCGGCATTCTTGATGGACACATTGTATTGGACCGCACGATTGCCGAACGCGGACGCTATCCTGCGGTGAACCTCTTGCGGTCTATCTCGCGAACAATGCCGGGGTGCAATACGGATGAGGAGACGCTCCTCATCAACCGTGCGAAGAAGATGGTTTCGTCTTACGAGGACATGGCCGAACTGATTCGCCTCGGTGCGTACCGCAAGGGCTCGAATCCCGATGTGGACGAGGCCATGTATTACTATCCGCGCATTGAGGAGTTCTTGCGTCAGAACAAGGATGATCAGACAGATCTGGAAACCTGCTACCGTCTTTTGGAAGAGGTTTTGACACCCCAGCCGGAGCCGACCGAGTTGTTGGATCCGGGCAAACGTGCGGCGCCCCGCGCCGGTCAGCCGCGCATCATTTCTCAGCCCACACAATAGGGCCTATAAACAATGGAGAAAACCGACCTTCATACTTTAATCCGTATCCGTAAATGGGACGTGGATGAAAAGCAACGCAGCCTTGCCGTTTTGCTGCGTCAGGAAGAATCGGTCATGGATCGCCAAGCGGCCCTTGAAGCAGAAATCAAGCGTGAGATGGCCTTTACCGCGGAAGCGCCGACTGAACAGCGCTTTACTTTGTCGGCCTATCTCAAGCGGTGCGAGGGGTACCGGGAGCAACTAGGGGCCATACTTCAGGAAATTCGCCGTCGCGTGGCTGAGGCTCAGGAAGAGCTTGCGGAAGCCTTTCGTCAACTCAAGCCTATCGAAGAAACGCAGAAAATGCGGGATGCCGAAGACGAGAAAGAAGCCAACCGGCTTGAGCAGGAAGACCTCGATGAGATCGGTCTCAATTTGCATCGGCGCCGCGAACAGCACATTTTTTGATCAACGATTTGACGAATCGTAGAGGCGATCAGTCGCCCTTAATTTGAAGCGAAATTCGCCCTTTAGCCGTGCTATTGGATGAATACCGGGGCTTTAAGTCAAATCCAAAGGATGATCGTGCTGTCCCATACAGCACATCCCAACCGCAAATCCTCCGCTATTGTTGATGGGCTATGAGTCTGGCCGATAGAGAAAGCATGGGCCTGGATCCATCATCTGGCTCCATGAGGAGTAGGAGGAAATAGTGCGAAAACGAGTAAAGAAAACAGCACCAAAGGTGAGCGTTTCAAAGTCGAAGGCGGCGAAATCGCGGCCGAGCAAGACCAAAGTGTCGAGTCTAAAATCGCTCGTCCACTTCGATGCACAGACCTTTCTGGATACCGTCGGGGTTGGGCGATTCATAGGCAGATACAAGCTAGGTGAAGTCGTCTTTCTGCAGGGCGATCCGGCCGACGCGGTGTTTTACGTCCAAAAGGGCAAGGTGCAGATCACCGTCGTGTCCAAGCAAGGCAAGGAAGGCGTGGTTGCTGTTCTGGGCGCTGGAGAATTTTTCGGCGAAGGATGCCTCGCAGGCCAGCCATTGCACATCTCAACTGCGGCGGTAACGGCGGAGTCCTCGATCATAAGAATCGAGAAGCAAACTATGATCAAGGTACTTCGCGAAGAACCCACACTTTCGCAGATGTTCATGACGTTCCTGTTATCTCGCAATGTTCAAGTCGAAGCTGACCTGATCGATCACCTCTTTAATTCGAGCGAGAAACGGCTCGCACGCATCCTACTATTGCTAGCCAACATGGGTACTGAAGGGCGAATGGAAACCATACCATCGGTCAATCAAGAGATTCTTGCCGCGAGAGTCGGAACAACGCGGTCTCGAATTAACTTCTTTATGAATAAATTCCGTAAACTTGGTTTCATTGATTACAACGGAGCCGGGACCATGAAGGTTCATACCTCGCTTCTAAATGTCATTGTTCACGATTAAATCTCTATACACGTTCAATATTGAACAGCCGTCGGCGACCATATTTCGTACAAATGCCCCTTGTTAAAACGACTCCGTCGTAGCGAAACAAGAGCTGGAACGACAAGATAGAGAATCGCGGAGTATACCGCCTCACGCGCCCCGAGGTTCCGCGCCGTCGATGCCGCCCCCACGGCATCATCTCATATTACTAGCTCTTGGTTGACGGCCCGGATTGCCAATCTGATTCGGGACGCTTTTTTCGCGCGCCTTGCCGTTTTGCTTCGCCTCAAATCATCTGGTGTTCTGTATTGGACAGCGCGAGTGGTTGGATAGGCACAGATTTATACAGATGCGGCGCGAAATCGGGCCGCGACAAATTTTACTTATGAAGGAATTTTTATCATGTCCACCTCAAAAGCATCACTAAAGCGGATCGCCTCACTTCTGATCGGCGCAGCAATGACCCTCAGCGTTCTGTCGGCTTGCAATACCATCGGCGGCGCAGGTGCCGATATTAAAAGCGTCGGCGGCGCCATCGAGAAAGAAGCCGAATAAATTCCCTGCAATTATTCTCATTCTATTCAACAATGAAATACCTGGAGTCTCTGATGACTATCCAATTTAGGCATGCCCTTTTTATAACCGCGGCGAGTGTACTCGCATCATCCGCGGCGTATGCGACTGAAACGGGTCCGTACGTAAGTGTCGGCGTAGGCGTACACGTACCCACGGACGCGACCTCAGATGCGAATATACCGTTGAATGCGAACCCAACCCCATTCAGAAGTAGCTTCGATACAGGATTTATCGGTATCGGCAGTGTTGGCTATAAGTGGGACGGGCATGTTCGTACAGAGCTGGAAGCCGCATACCGCCAAAGCGACTTTAATAAGGTTAACGGCACACCAGCCAATGGGATCCAAAAAGGGATCGGCATATCTGCCAATATAATATACGACTTTGACAACGAGTCGGCGATCACGCCGTATCTTGGCGTAGGTTTCGGTATCAGTTCAGATAAATGGAAGCGCGTAGCCACAACAGGCATTCCGTCCTTTAACGATCGCTCCACCGCGTTCCAATGGCAGGGCATCGCGGGTGCCAGCATGCAGATGAGCCCGCGCGTGGGCGTTTTCGTCGATTATCGTTATATTAATTCAGGTAAGCACAGTTTCGATAGTCAGCCGTCGGGATCGCGTGTCGGTCGCTACACGGACGAAAGCCACAACGTATTGGTTGGTCTCCGTTTTGCGCTTTATGCCCCGCGCCCGGCCCCGGTTGTCGAAGCGCCAAAGCCGATGGCACAAGCAGCGCCTCCACCGCCCCCGCCGCCGCCGCCGCCCAAGGCGACCGCTCCACCAGCTCCCCCGCCAGGGCCGTCTAAATTCCTTGTGTTCTTCGACTACGATAGGTCGAGTGTGCAGACTGATGCGCAGAAAATCGTTGAGGAAGCGGCCGACTATGCCAAGAAGAATGGCAAAGCCGTTATTCATATTACAGGTCACGCTGACACTTCGGGTTCAGTCTCGTACAACATGAGTTTATCCGAGCGTCGTGCGAAAGCCGTTAAAGCTACGCTGTCAGAGTTCGGCATTTCCGGCAAAGAAGTTGACGTGAAGTGGAAAGGCGAAGCCGATCCGTTGAACGCCACCGGCGACGGCGTAAAAGATCCGCAGAATCGCCGCGTTGAAATTATCTTGGAGTGAACGGTGCCGTCACTGCAGTAACGGGCACTTTTTTACCTTAGCGAGAAAACCATGATGCTCAGTACAGTGTACATCCAACCCATAGTCGCACTCATAGCCGGCGTTCTGATTCTCGCCGTCCCGCGACTGCTGAACTACATTGTTGCGGGTTATCTTATTGTCGTTGGTATTGTAGGCTTACTACCGCACGGGTAGCAGAAACGACGCATTTTGTCTGCGAAGCAACCCAAATCCCGGCGTTCTTATGAATGCCGGGATTTTTTGATTGCGAAAATTGTGCGCCGTGCCGAGATGACTTTGTTTTCATTCGTCAACTGCTGCCGGGAGACAAGCCACCTTAGATTCAATTCAGGCTCCAGTCGGAATGCTTAAGGGCTTTCTGTTTCGATGGGGGCTGGGCTTTTCCCAAGTCCGCCAAGAGCCTTTACCGACTCAGCGCGCACGTTCGAACTCAGTTGTTCGATGTTCACAAATCCGGCCGTTCCGTCGGCGGCTGTAACCCGCAGCCATGCGCCGCCGGGGTCTGCTTCGGTTGCCAACACCACCGTACCTTTCGCCAATACCGCGACGAGTTGATAATTCAGGCCGGGGCCGGTGCGCAGGCTCGCCGTCTCATCCGCGATGCTGAAAACGCGCCCCACCACATCCTCGGTTGCTTTTTGCACAGATGCCGATCCGGCAAGTGGTGCGGTTTCATTTCCCTGCACAAACGCATTGCGTAGGGCGTCGGTTAGGGATGTGGGGGCCGACACTGTTGCCATCATGCTGATTGCCGCGACAATAAAGGCCAGCGGCATGACCTGAACCGTCGCCGCCCAGCCGGGCTTGGCCCATCTATTTTTCAGGGTGCGTGACGGGTGAGCACTAAGCGATAAAAGAAGACTATCCACGTCGCGCCGCAAGGCGGTCGTTGTCGCAAATATCAAGGCTTGCTCGGCCGCATTGCGGGCCAGCTCCATCTCGCCGCGCGCCCGGAACGCGCGGGACTGTCGGATCAGGAGTTTGGCATTGCGCTCGGGCGGTTTGCGTCCGCCGCGCATATTGGACAGCAGGGCCTTTACAGTTTCTTTCGGGCCGTTCGGCCAGGCCCACCATCCGGCGATCCAGGTAAGAAGAGATGCGCGAATGGCTGTGCGGTCGGCGCAACTGCGGCAGAATATACCCGAAATTCCGCGGCGGTGCGCGTGTGTGATACGGCCCCAGACCAGATCAAAAATGATATAGCGCGGTTGGGCGGTGATCCGTCCGCATTTGCAGATAGCCGGTTGATCCGTTGCGCTTGTTGTCTTCGGGTTAGGCTTGGCTTTGAATTTTGATTTACGCTCAGCGTTTGGGGCCTCCGTGGGCTTTTCGCTTTCCGAATTTTCCGTGCGTTTGGTTTTGGCGCTCTTGCGATAAGCGCGTGCTGCCCCGGCCGCTTGCGGGTCGGCCTTGCGCGAATTTTGCCAAGGCCGGTCATAGGCTTCGCGTTTTGCCGGATTGCTGAGAGTCTCATACGCCTCATGCAAACGGTGGAACTGTTTGGTGGCGATGGGCGATGGATTGAAGTCCGGGTGCAGACGCTTCGCCTTATGGCGGAACGCCGTCTTGATGGCATCCGCATCTGCGGTCTCTTCGATGCCGAGGGCCACATAATAGCCCTTGGGGTCCCGGTTTAGGTTGGTCACGGGCGCGCCTTTCGCCTGCCGGTCTTGCGGAAAACGGTTGGTCGGGCCGCCCGCTGCGGCCCGGTCAGTCCATCAGCCTCGCAAAAAGCCGGTAAGGATTGGTTAAAATGCGGCCTGCAGTTGCGCCAAACCAGCCGTCAGTGCGATATACACCAATCCTATCAAACATTTGATGAAAGCTGACTCTTATGCCGTTTTACGCCATTGAGGACTTCATTCCGGTCGTTGACCCGACTGCCTTTGTGCACCCCACCGCAACGCTGATCGGCGATGCCGTTGTCGGGCCGGGCTGTTATGTAGGGCCCGGCGCGTCCATGCGTGGTGATTTTGGCCGGGTCTCACTCGCCCGGGGCGCCAATTTGCAAGACAATTGCGTGATGCATGCCTTCCCCGGCAACGAAGCACATGTGGAAGAGGACGGGCATATCGGTCACTGCGCAGTGCTGCACGGCTGCACGGTTAAACGCGGCGCGTTGGTGGGCATGAATTCGGTGATCATGGACGGCGCGATCATCGGCGAGGGCAGTTTTGTCGCGGCGATGTCATTTGTGAAAGCAGGGTTTGATGTGCCGGCGCGCACGCTGGTGGCCGGGGCGCCGGCAAAGATCGTGCGTGAAATGTCCGACAAGGAGCTCGCATGGAAAGCCAAGGGCACCCGCGAGTATCAGGAACTGGCGCAACGTTGTCTGAACTCGCTACGTGAATGCGAACCGCTTGCGGCGATGGAAGCAAACCGCCAAGCGCGCGCGCAAACTGACACTGTCCCGCTCAACGTCCTAAAGCAAAAGCAGGATTAACTCAGGCCCACAGGCCGGATTTATCGCGCGCGGCGGGGTTTTCTTCGCTGATCGGATCAGGGAATTTCTTCACCACCTGGAACGTCAGGCCGCCCTTGAGGCCCATAGCGGCGTTTGAACTGGCGAACATGCCCGTAAGATCGCGGCGCATGTAATCCGGTAACGTTTCCTTGGTGCGGATCATCATGTCGAAGCCGCGCGTTTCCTTGCGAAACATGCCGTCGAGCTGCAACGAGCCCAATCGCGACAAATCTAAATTGATCAAGAAGCGCGTGCCTTTGCCGCCTTTTTGTTTTTTATCGTCGTCATCGTCCTGCGCTTCCTCGCGGCGGGTGACGAGCGCGATGCGCTCAATGCGGCCCTCGGCGTTCCAGGGAACCGGGATGGAGCGCCATTCGCTGCCGACATCACGGGTGCGCGCGGCCAATTCCGAAACTTCGCCGGATAACTGCGCGGCCAGATGTGCACCGCGCGGGCCAGCGCGCTCGATCGCGCGCAGATTGGTATCGCCCGGCCATTGGCGCGGATCACCTGTTCTTAAAGCCTGCGCAAACGCCATCACGGCAACGGCGGTGCGGGGGCCGCCGTCGGGAATAGATTGTGCAAGTTGTAGCGCGGCGGCGGGATCGGTGCGCTGAAGCAGAGTTAGAGATTCGGTCAAAGTCGGCCAGCCGACCATGGCGCCCGCCGGTCCGCTGAGCGGAAGCGCGGAAAACGGGTTTGGCGGAGCGACCGCCGCGCCGGTTTGCGGCGGCGCTTGTGCGATGACTTCGAAGGTTACAAGAGTGCCGACCGGCACATTCGCGCGCGCGTTCAGTTGAATCTGCCCCTGTAATTGCGGCGTATCGATTTGCACAATGGGTGCGCCGGCGGCGGACAGGCTGGCGACGGTGCCGGTCACGGTGCTCAGAATCGGCGCGGGCTGTACGGTTTGCGGCGGCGTCGGGGCTGCGGGCGGCAGACCGCTTGGGCCCGGCAGTACCAATCCCGGCTGCGGTTGGGCGGTTGCAACGGCGCCTGGCTGTCCCGGAACCGTCAGAGTTGGTTGCGCAATAGGCATTCCAAGCGGCCCTGGCGCGGATTGTGCGGGTTGAGCGCCGGGAATTTGTACGGACGTAATGCGAACCGTGAGATCGCCGCCGGTTAAAAACTGGAAGGCGGGTGCGGTTTGGGCCGTGGTTTGCGGCACTCCCGTAGCGCCTGGGGATGCCGTTTGCCCGGTTTGAGCACCCGGCTGGCCGGTTTGTGGACCCAAAGTGTTGTTTTGTGCGGACGATCCGAGGATAACGAAGGCCGAAATGGGGCCTAAAGCGGTCATTTGAACCGGTCCGGGCGGGCTCCAGGCGTGTCCGATGGGCAGTGTTAGCGCCTTCAAAGCCGCGTTTTGTGCACTCGCTACCGGGTTTTGTGCGCTCAAAACGGTATTCTGCGCGCTAGAAGCTGCATTTTGCACCGGTAAGGGCCGCGCGCCTTGAATCGAAACATCGTTCACGGTGATGAGCCGTGCACTGACCTGATTATTTGCAGTTCGGACCACTTCCAATTCGACGCGGGTGCCTTCGGGAAGCTGGATCGGTGTGCGCGCCGTGATTACGCCTGCCCCGGTTTGAAGCGTCACATTCGGAGTGACGGGCGGTGGGGGCGGTGTGTTGGGAGCGGGCGTTTGCGCCGGAGTGGTTGTCGCGGAGGGCGGCGGCGGCGGGAGGACGACGGCTTCAACAATGGTGCCTGCCGGAAGTGCGGCGATTGCTGGCGGCGGCTGAACAATCTGCACCGGCGGTGCATTCGACGCCTGGGCGAGCAATTGCACCAACGCAGGATTTGGCGGCGCGACGGTGCTCATGACGACGGCGGACCTAGGGCGCCAGCAGCCGGTCCGCGATGGCTTTTACATCCATGGCCGCTTCGGACGACGGCGAGCGGGTGAGGATGGGCATCTGATTGCGGATGCATTCGCGAACCCGTGCATCGCGTCTGATGATGCCCGCCAGCGGCGGTGAGATTTTCAAAAAGCCGTTACAGGCCTTGTGCAGTGTTTGATAGGTGCGCTCGCCTTCGCGGGTCGAGTTGGACGCGTTGACGACAATGCGAATGTCCGTGTTCGGACGTTCCAGCACGGTGATCTTGATGAAGGCGTACGCGTCGGTGAGTGAGGTAGGCTCGTCGGAGGTTACGACTAAAATCGTGTCGGCGGCCTTGGCCAGTTGCCGTACGGACTTTTCCACGCCCGCGCCGAGGTCAAGTACGACGCGGTCGTAGCGCGTTGCGAGCAACGCCAAGTCTTCGCCCATGATCTGAAGACGCGACAATGGAATGTTAGCAAGGCTCCCGGACCCTGAGCGTCCGGCGATGACATCAAAACCGCCGGTGTCATATTTCATCGCCGCTTGATTGAGTGACAACTTCCCAGTGATGACGCTGCCGAGATCGTACTGGGGCATCAAACCCAACTGGATGTCGATGTTGGCAAGGCCGAGGTCGCCGTCAAACAGCAACGTCTTTTGGTTACGCATGGCGAGCGCTTGGCTGAGAGTGATCGAGAAGAACGTCTTGCCGACGCCGCCCTTACCCGAGGCAACGGCAATCAACTTGCCGCGTTTTGTACCGACCGCAGGCCGACCCGCAAGGCGCGGTGACGCAGGCGTGGCCGCGCCGGCTTTAGAGCTCCCCGTCGCGCGGGCGCGTATAGAAGAAGGTGGCGCTGTGGTATCGGAACTCATCGTTTAACCTCGGAACGTATACCTGTGGGGCGCAGCACTTCCGCGGGCGGTTCGTCCACGCGAGGCTGAAGTTCTTCTTCGGGCGGCAAAATCAAGCGCGCCATGGATACCGGATTCACGGCGCAGAGACCGGTTGCAACATGCGGATTTAAGCTGACTTCGCTGAACATGAGCTGACCTGCGTCCGCCGCCGAGAGAATGGCGCCGAGACGGCGTGTCATGTCAAGGCGTGTGGCAAGTACGCGGGTTGCGCCTGAGGCGCTGAAGGCTTCGCCCATATCGGCGGCTTCGGACGCGTCTCCGCCTGCGGCCATGACCAAAATGGGCTCGACATCGGCGGCGTTCACCAATGTTTTTAGGAAGTCCATGTCGTGATGGCTGAAGGGATTAAGACCGGGGCTGTCGATGAACACGAGATCGTACATCTGCATCATCTCGTTGACGGCAAGGCCGAGGCCGTCGGCACCGCGCACTTGGCGCAACTCAACTTCGAGAATACCGGTGAAAGCAGTGAGCTGTTCGACAGCACCGGCGCGAATAGTGTCGGCGGTAATCAGCCCAACAGGCCGTCCGGCGAGCCGCGCGCGCGCGGCCAGCTTAGCGGTGGTGATGGTTTTGCCGGAGCCGGGCGGGCCTATCATCATGAACGGGCGCGGTGATTTGCGTTCGGGCAGGGGGGCGAAGTCGAACATATCTTCGAGCGCCGCTGCGCAGGCCATGGTCGGCGAGCCGACTTCGACGGTTTGCGCAGCACGCACCAGTTTGTCCACGAGCCGCGCGGGCGTGCCGTGATATTCGAGCGCCTCCCGCACCTTGTCGGCGAACGGCGTGCTATCGCTGCCGGTGAGGGCGCGGTGGATATCGTCGTCGTCGGTGATTTCTTCGAGGGCTGCGGTGATGCGCACACCTTGGCCGTCGGAGGCCCGCTGGGTCGAGACGATGATTGCGTCTTCCCCCAGTTCCTCGCGTACCAAACGCATGGCTTCCGCCATGGTCGGCGCATTATAGGATTTCAGCCGCATCCCGTTCCCCGTCGCCGATCGTCTGGCGCTCACATGCTCTTTTAGTCGTTGTCGTCATGCTTGGCTCTTTAGGGCCGAGCATCCAGGGCTTTTTCCGTTTCACAAACCTAAAAACAAAAAACTCTGGGCCCTCGGCCCCTCACGGGACCAAGGGTGACTGATTATTTATCTTCGTAGCACCCTCGGCCATCCTATATCTGGCCGACCGTGCGGATCTTTGCCTTGGAGTGAATCTCGTTCTGGGACATGACCACCGTCATCGGGCGGAAGCGGTCGATAATCGAGCGCACATAAGGCCGTACCGATGGCGAGGTCAGCAGAACCGGGGTTTCACCCTGCATGGCAAAGCGTTCGAAGTTTTGGCGCACGGCGGTAATGAATTCCTGAAGCTTGGACGGCGCCATGGAGAGTTGGCGATCGTCGCCCTGGCCAACCAGCGACTCGGAGAACTCCTGCTCCCATTCCGGCGATAGGGCGACCATCGGAATGACACCGTTCTCGTCCACCGCCGTATCGGACAGCTGACGCGATAGACGTGCACGTACGTGTTCGGAGATCATCAACACATTGCGGGTGATGGCACAGGCTTCCGCCACGCCTTCGAGAATGGTCGGCAGATCGCGAATAGAGACGCGCTCGTTGAGCAGATTTTGCAGAACCCGCTGGATACCGGCGACGGTAATCTGTTGCGGCACCACTTCGGCGATGAGTTTCTGCTGATCCTTGTCGAGCTCGTTGAGAAGCTTTTGAGTCTCGGTGTAGGACAGCAGTTCGTACATGTTGTCGCGCACAACTTCGGTAAGGTGCGTGGTGATGACGGTCGGCGGATCGACAACCGTATAGCCGCGGAACAACGCTTCTTCGCGATTGGCCGGATCGATCCACAAAGCGGGCAAGCCGAACGTCGGTTCTTTGGTGCGCTCGCCCGGCAGAGATATTTCCTCGCCGCGCGGGTCCATGACCAAGAGCATGTTGGGGCGCAGGTCGCCTTTGCCCGCTTCGACTTCCTTGATGTAGACCGCATAGGAGTTGGCGGGCAATTGCATGTTGTCCTGGATACGCACGGCGGGCATGACGAATCCCATATCGGTGGCCAGCGCGCGGCGCAGGGATTTGATCTGGTCGGTGAGGCGGCGGTTTTCGTTGTTGATCAACGACAGCAAGCCGTAACCGAGTTCGAGGCGCACCATGTCGATTTTCATGGCCTGCGAGATCGGCTCTTCGGCCACCGGCATATCGGTGGTGGATTGTAGCTTTTCCAGCTCGGTAACCTTGTCTTCTTCCTTGCTGTTTTTGAACGTTATGTATCCGGCCATGCCGCCTGTGGCCCCGGCCAGCATCAAGAACGGCAAGAAGGGCGTGCCCGGCAGCATCGCGAGCGCGAGCGCGAGGAACGACGACATGCCAAGAGCCTTGGGGTAGCGGGTGAACTGGGTGGCAAAGGCGCTATCGACGGTTTCGCTGATGCCGCCCTTGGAGACCATCACACCGGCGGCGGTGGAGACGATGAGAGCCGGGATTTGTGTGACAAGGCCGTCGCCGACGGTCAGGCGTGTATAGGTTTCGGCCGCATCGATGAAAGTCATGTCGCGTTGAACCATACCGATGAGCATGCCGCCGATGACGTTAATGGCGGTGATGATGATGCCTGCGGAGGCATCGCCGCGCACGAACTTGGACGCACCGTCCATGGCGCCGAAGAAATCGGATTCTTTCTGCAACTCGTCGCGGCGCTCGCGGGCTTCGGCCTCATCAATCAAACCGGCGGACAAATCGGCGTCGATGGCCATTTGTTTGCCGGGCATGGCGTCCAAGGTAAAGCGGGCCGTGACCTCGGCGATACGGGTCGAGCCCTTGGTCACGACCGATAGGTTCACCAAGGTCAAAATCGCGAACACGATAATACCGATGATGAAGTTGTCGCCCATGATGAAGCCGCCGAAGGCCTCGATGACGGCGCCCGCAGCGTCGGTGCCTTCATGACCGTTTGTGAGAATCAGCCGGGTGGAGGCCAGGTTAAGGGCCAGACGCATGAGGGTGGCGACGAGCAAAACAACCGGGAACGAGTTGAACTCCATGGCCTTGCGGATAAAGACCACGGTCATAAGAATGAGAACGGCGATGGTCATGGACATGGCAAGGGCGATGTCCATCAGCCACGCCGGCATCGGCATGATGAGCACAACAAGGATCGTCACAAGACCGAGGGCGAAGCCGAGCTCGCCGCGCCTGATCGAGCCCATGACCCGATCGCCGAAATCGTTGAAGTCGAACAAGGTTCCGGCGGGAACCGGGGCGCCAGTCGGATTGGCCTGGGTGACGGCCGTGCCCTGAGCGGGCGCGGCTGGCGCGCTGCTCGGTGCCGGATTTGATGATGCTGGTTGTTCCGCCATTTCCTGCCTCGAAAACCGTATAAGTCGGCGCGCTTTTTAAGGCGCGCCACGGCTCAGCCCCCTGAGCCGCCGGCGGGTGAAAAGGCTCTTAGGCCCCGGAAAACCGGGAAAAAGGAGACTCGCCCGCGTAATCCACAACTTCGCCGAGGGCGGTTAACAACGCTTTAAGAAAACTCCCGTTTCACACCATAAAACTTCATTAGGCTAACAGACTTATTCCCAATAATTCATGGCCTTAGGTAGTTAAAACGGTTAATACGGCGTTAACAGCAATTAGCTGATCGCTGTTAGTCCGGCGTTAGTCCAAATCGAGGGGGCAGAGCCATGTCGAAGCAAAAGCGAGCGCCAAACCGTAGGCGGCTCACCGACGCCTACATACGCAGCCTAAGTGTGCCCACCGGCAAAGCAGTTATGATTTGGGACACTTTGCAAAGCGGGCTAGTTCTCAAAGCTCGGCCAACTGGCACCAAGACATTCAAGGTTGCCTATCGCCATCAAGGGCGGTTGCGCTGGTACACTATCGATAAATACCCTGCCATCGGACTCGCAGAAGCACGAGACACAGCTAAGACCATTCGCGCTAGAGCAACCTTGGGGGAAGACCCGCAAGCCGAGAAAGTGCAGGCAAGAATAGGCGATGCGCTGAATCACATAGCCGACGCTTACGTGGAGCGGTATGCACGCAAGAACAACAAGTCCTGGAAACAGGCGGACGCGCTGATGCGCACATATATCCGACCGAAGTTGGGAAACAGAAAGGGACGGCAAATCTCGAGGCGTGATTTGAGGGCAATATTTGACAATTTAACCGAGAGCGGA
>CAXBLG010000002.1:0-147171 GCA_963976395.1 uncultured Rhodospirillaceae bacterium | reverse complement strand
CAGCCCGCGCACCGGCTGGTGGTACACGACGTCCCTTGAAAGCTGCGCGATGGTGAAGCGCATTGACCCCGGCGCACCCAAAGAGGGGCAGTTTTATAACGCGGCCAGCCTTATCGCGGTGCTCTCACCGGAGGCGCCACCGCATGTCGCGGCGTTTGACGCGATCTCAGGCGAGCGCAAGTGGACCTTCGAGACAGATCTTGTGAACGGCTCATCGTTGCTGGCGACCGGCGGCGACCTGATTTTCGGCGGCGATCTTTTGGGGTTTGCATGGGCGCTTGATGCACGAAGCGGCACCAAGGTGTGGTCGTTCAATATGGGCTCGGGGGTCACCAACGCGCCGATCAGCTATGCCGTAAACGGGCGTCAGTACGTGGCGATAGGTGCAGGGGCACTCTCGGCCAGCGCGGGCTTGTCAACGCGGCTGTGGCCAGAGATGGCGGCGCGCATGCCGCCGGCGGGCTCGTCTATTTTTGTCTTTGCTCTGCCGGAGAAAAAACCGTGAAAGCAATCTGGATTGGTGCCGCGGTAGTTTTGTGGAGTCTAGCGGCTCAAGCGTTAGAGTCTCTGCCGCCGAATATAGCCGCCCAGGTGGCCGCCGGCCGGCAAGTTTTTGAAACCACATGTGCAAGTTCCATGTGCCATGGCTCCGGCGGGGTCGGCGCGGAAGGGCCGGGTCTTGAGAATACGGGCCTTACCCTTGATGCGATTCGGACCGTCATTCAAAAAGGGAGGCCCGGGACTGCGATGTCGCCGTTCGGCGAGTTACTCGACCCCGAAATGCAGGCTCAAGTCATGGCGTTTGTATTGTCGATTTCCTCCGGCGGCGATCAGCCCAAGCAGATCGTGGAGATGTCAGCCCCGCGCCTAGATGCGGCACCGTCCCTCGCGGATATGCCGGACAGTGTGACTATCGGGGCTCACACAGGGCGTCCGTTGCGCGGGTACGAAGTGTTTTACGATACGACGCGAATCACAGGATGCCGAGCTTGCCATCGTGTGAATGGGAACGGCGCGCCGTTGGGACCCGACCTTGCAGACTTAAGTACGACGCCTCTTGAAATGTACGGCGCTTTGACCACCGCGAAGCTGGCTAGTTCTCGGTTTCCCGCTGTTGAGATTGAAGCGGTGGACGGAGCGCATCATGTTGGTTTGAAAGAGTCGGAGACCGGAAAAGATATTCGTTATTTCGACGTCACGTCGGCTCTGCCGGTTTTGCGAACACTGCCGCTGGACTCCATAGAGAGCATCAGCGATCTAGAGACGGGTCTTTTTGACCACACCACCTTGGACTACGACGATCAGGCTCTGCTGGACCTAGCGGCTTTTATTTATGCATCGCGCCGATAACGAAACTTGTCATAAAAAACGAGTCGGGCTCGGTATCGCTGAAAAATATAACATCCTCGTCCGAGCGTTGCAGGGCAAGTGGATACAGCGCCGGTAGATAGTGCTCGGGCGTCGGGACAGATAGCACGGCCTCGGGATCAAGGCGTTCATAGGCGATGAGATCGTCGTGATGTCCTGATGCAATGCGGCTCTTGGCGGTGTCGTTAAACCGCCTCGCCCATTCAAAAGACATATGGCCGTGGCTGAAGAAGACCCTGAGATTGTGAACGATGTTGCCGCTGCCCATGATGAGTACATCTTCATCGCGCAAGGGGGAGAGGCGCCTTGCAAGGTCGTAATGAAACGCCGGCGGTTGGGTCATGTCGAGGCTGAGTTGCACGGTAGGTACATCGGCATTCGGATACATCGCCATTAGGACCGACCACGCTCCGTGATCCAGTCCGCGAGTTTCATCCATACCAACAGACTCTGGAGCCAAAAGCTCGGCGATGCGGCGTGCGAGCACTGGATTTCCCGGTGCTGGATACTGTGCGTCGAACAACGCTTGCGGAAACCCGCCGAAATCATGGATGGTTTCAGGCGCGTCTGCCGAGGTGACGTGAACGCCGCGTGTTTCCCAGTGGGCGGAAATACACAGCACGGCTTTGGGACGCGGAATGCGCGCCGCAATGTCTTGCCATGAGCGGCGAACGCTGTTGTCTTCGATCGCGTTCATAGGCGAGCCGTGGCCTATGAAAAGAGTCGGCAGGGTCATCGTCGGCACCTGTCAAACGCGGTAAACTTTACGCACATAATCTGTCTCGGACCGATCTCTGTTGTTTATGAGGAAGGTCAAGATTGCGGAAGTTAGCACGTATGCTTTAAAGGGGCTTCCCAGATCGGCCGCCATAACTGATGCGGCCTGCCCTTGCCATTTGGCCTTCGCTCTGCCCTGATGCGTATCATTCGCGGCGCTGGGCTGCGGACTAAGTATGTACGGCGCCATGGATTTACTTACTTTTTTTCAAGCGGTCTTTCTGGGTCTTATCGAAGGGCTGACCGAATTTCTCCCGGTTTCTTCCACCGGCCATCTCATCTTATTGGTGGACTTGCTCGGCTTTCAGGGACCGCCTGGAGCGCTTTTCGAGATCGTCATTCAACTCGGGGCGATTTTGGCGGTGACCTGGGTGTATCGCGTTAAAATTTTTAGCGTTGTTGTCGGGCTGCCCCGAGAGCCCGGCGCGCAACGGTTCACACTTAATCTGCTGCTTGCATTTTTACCGGCGATGTTGATTGGAGCGTTGGCGTACGATTTCATCAAAGGCGTCTTGTTTTCGCCCTGGGTTGTAAGTGCCATGCTTATTGTAGGCGGCATTGCGATTATCCTTATCGAGCGATTGCAACAGTCCGAACGCTACCGTACGCCGGAAGAAATTCCTCCGTTGAAGGCCTTGGCGATTGGCCTGTTTCAATGTACGGCGATGATTCCGGGCGTCTCGCGGTCCGGGGCGACGATTATGGGGGCATTGCTGGTCGGAGTGGAACGGCGCGCCGCGGCGGAGTTTTCGTTTCTGCTCGCCATTCCGACCATGCTCGCGGCCACGGTCTATGATCTTTATAAGAACCGCGACATTCTTACGACGGACAACCTTGCGGTTATTGCAGTAGGATTTTCCGCTGCCTTTATTGTGGCGATGGTGGTTGTGCGGGGTGTGCTTGGATTCATATCCCGCCACGGCTATGTGCCGTTTGCCATCTACCGCATTATCATCGGTGCGGTGATGCTGGCGGTCCTGACGCTGCGATAAGAGGCTCTGCTCTAGGCGCGGAAATCTGTGATGTGAATTTCGCCGGTTTCGGTGCCGGTTAGGAGGGCGTCGCCATCGGGGTTCCAGCAAAGCGCCGTGACCGATCCGCCTCCACCTCCTGCGACAGACACTGTCCTGTCTTGACCCGGCTGGCCGAGGATAACCGCGCCGGTCTCAAAACCGGCGGCCATAAGATCCAGCTTTGGGTTGGCGGCAACGGCCGTGACGGCAACCCCTTCTGTGTCACCGAATTGAGCGGGTGCTTTTCCCATGGGTCCGCCGCCGGTGAAGGGCCAGCACACAACGGTGTCGGCGCCGCCGGTGGCAAGGAAATGACCCTTGCGCGTAAATGCGAGAGAGCGAACTTTCGCGCCGTAGCCCGACATCCGCATATGCTCACCATCCGATAAGCGCCAGCCGTGCACCGCGTTTTCCTGCATTGCCGACATGATATGCGTGCCGTCCGGTGACCAAGCCAGTTGAAGGTGAGAGCCCTTCCACTCCAAAAGCGTGGGGCCTGAGTCTTTTGCGCCTAGCCACCATAGGCTTACGCCGTCGTAATGAGATACGGCGAGACGGCGACCTTTGGGATTGATGGCAAGGCCCCCAACCGAACTTTTATGATTGAGCTTACGCGGCTCTCCTGCTGATTTTTTAGGGATCACGTAGGCGTCTTTACCCACGGAATAAACACGATAGCCGGAGCCCGCATGAGCCGTGACGTGATCGACCCAGCGATGTTTATGTTCGGCGAGAGACTTGGCTTCGCCAAGCATGCTCGTGTGAACCAACATGCCGTCATCGCCGCCGGTTAAAAACGCTGCTTTGTCGATATCGGCGCTGATGCAGAGCGCGGCGCCGGCGTGAGCTTTGATACATACAGGTTCGGCATCTGGTGTGAGGCTGTCGAACAGCCGAACCGTGCCGTCACCGAAGGCGCAGCCGAAGACCCGGCCGTTGGACGCAGCGCCCACCACATAATCGCCAAAAGAAAACGATCGTGTTCGTCCAGCGTGATGTGTGTCTGCGGGTACCATCAAACGTGCTCAGGCTGCACAGGCTTCGAAGCCTTGTTTTAGCGCGGCTTCGTCAAGGTTTCGGCCGATGAACACCAAGCGGCTGCCACGGTTGTCGCTGGTAGGCCAAGGCCCAGTGAACGCGCCTTCCGACATCATATGCACGGCCTGGAAAACGAAACGGCGATCATCACCGGCCATATTGAGAATACCCTTGGTGCGCAAAATGTCCTGGCCTTGGGACATCAGAATGTCGTTGACCCAAGCATCAAACTTTTGCGGGTTGATGGGCCTGTCCGTGCTGAAGGACACACTGCGAATGTCTTTGCTGTGAACCGGATTTGGATCGTGACGATGTTCGTGATTATGCTCGTGATCGTGCCCATGATCAGAGGCGTGATCATCATGAAGAAACTCTGGGTCGATCTCGAGAATACGATCCAAATCGAAGGCGCCGCGATCGAGAATGTGATTTAAGTCGATGGCACAGCGGTCAGTCAGATGAATTTTGGCATACGGGTTCAGGGCGCGAATCCGGGATTCGATGGATTTGATCTCAGCCGGTTCGACCAAATCGGTTTTGTTAACCAGGATAACATCGGCGAACGCGATTTGCTCTCGTGCCTCACCACCGTCGTCCAGGGTTTGAGCGACATGTTTCGCGTCAACGACGGTTACGACGCCATCCAGTTTTGTCCGGCGGCGCACATCTTCATCGGTGAAAAACGTTTGGGCGACGGGCGCTGGATCGGCAAGGCCGGTGGTTTCAACCAATATGGCGTCGAAGTTATCGCTGCGCTTCATCAGGCCGCCGATGATGCGGATCAAATCGCCGCGCACGGTACAACAGATGCAACCGTTGTTCATCTCGAAGATTTCTTCATCGGCACCTACCACGAGGTCGTTGTCGATGCCGATCTCGCCGAATTCATTGACGATGACCGCATACTTCTTCCCGTGATTTTCCTTGAGAACGCGATTGAGCAGGGTTGTTTTCCCCGCGCCCAGATACCCCGTAAGAACAGTGACGGGGATTTTCTGAAGAGTGTCTTGGGTCATTTGCAGGCCCTCTCAAAACGCACGTCCTTTTGGGACTCGTGAGCGTTACACGATGGAAAACGGAAATTCTCAAATGGTAAATATGCAACCGGCGCAGCTTGGGGCCGCGCCGGTTTCACACATTCAACGAAATCGCCTAAGTTTAGGCGTTTGCATCATCCTCGTCATTGAGCGCGGGCACGTCTTCTAAAGCATCGGCATTTTCATCGGCAGCTTCTTCACCGCCGTCGGTTGCTGCCAGCTTATCCGCGTCTTCTTGGCGTTCCAGAAATTCAGCCGCCTTCTGCTCCATCATGTTGGCTTCTTCGATAGAGCGGGCAACGGTGCATTCCACATCGACTTGCACCTCAGGGTGAAGGCGAACGGCGGTTGTGAACGTGCCGAGCATCTTGACGGGTATGTGCAAGAGCACTTGGCCACGGTCAACGGTATAGCCTTCTTCCTTCAGCGCATCGCCGATATCGCGCGCTGTTACCGAACCATAGAGTTGTCCGCTTTCGCCGGCCTGACGCACGATAATCAGCTTGGTGCCGTCCATCTTTTTGGCGACCTCTTCGGCTTCGCCGCGGCGCTCAAGGTTGGCGGCTTCAAGCTCAACGCGCTTGGATTCGAAGAAGGCGCGACTCTCTTTGTTGGCTCGCATAGCCTTCTTTTTTGGCAACAGATAGTTGCGCGCAAAACCGGCCTTTACCTTAACAATATCGCCCATCTGTCCCAACTGGTCGATGCGCTCCAATAAAATCACTTCCATCACTTACCTCCTGTACGTGTCGCGAAATGCCGTGCACGTATTTCATAAAACTGCTCCACCACTCCGACCGTCACGAGCATCACCGCAGTTACGCTCGCCATGAGTAAGGCCAGAATGTAGAACACAACCAACAAAACAATGCGTTGCCGCGTTTGCGCCACCGCGCAATGCACCACCGCTAATCCTTGCAACGCAAGCGGCAAACTCAAGACCGCCGCTGCGCTGGCCGCAACAAATCCAACGTCTCCGGTCGCAACCAATGCCAACGCGACCAATGCGCCGGCAGGAGCAACGAACCAAGTCGGCACAGCGAATTGGCGATAGTCGGGGGCCAATCCCTGTGCCAGTTGCATCCGCGACAGCGCGATTTGAGCAAGACCTGTGCTCAGTATCGCTCTTAGGCACAAATGCACCGCGACGGCCGCCGGCAGTATTCCCGCCAAAACCCGCAACATCTGATCACGGGCCTCTGCGGTACCTTCTCCGCCTTGTGTCGCGGCGGTCGTCGCGGTGACCGCCGCCAAGACGTCCTTAAGCTGTTCTTGCAGCGCGGCCTCGATCCCGTCCGGTCCGCTCGGAAACACCGAAAGACCAATAACCAGGGCCACCGCCGCGCTTAAAACCAACCAACATACCAACCGACCGATGGCCGCGCCCGAAACGGTAAGGCCATTTTTGCCAGGTTCCGCAAATCTGCGTAACTGCGACAAAAGTGCGACGGGTGCGGCATCCATAACAAGATAAACGGATGCCATTGCAAGAGATCCCGTCAGGACCATGACCGTGATCGCACCGCTTACAACCGCCAACGGTAAAAAGTTAACTCCAAGACCCAAGACCGCCATAGCCAAAGGCAACGGCGATAACATTGCGCCCAGCATCACACCAAACAAAGACTGACGCATGGCCGCAACCAGCAACACAGCGCCAAGAGCTCCGGCAACAACCGCGATTGTGCTAAAGCGGGTCACCTGTTGCTCCTTGTTCGGCAGCCGCGAGAGCGGGAATTTCCCGTCTCTACGGCAAACCAAATCATCCGGTTGCGACGACGTATGGCAACAGCGCGAGAAAGCGAGCCCGCTTAATCGCACGCGCCAATTCACGTTGCTTCTTGGTGGAAACGGCTGTGATGCGGCTGGGGACGATCTTCCCCCGTTCGGAAATGTACCGCGTTAACAGCTTGGTATCCTTGTAATCGATCACAGGCGCATTGGCCCCGGTAAAGGGGCACGTTTTGCGCCGGCGGAAGAAGGGTTTACGTCCTGCTGCTGGCGGCATTACTCACCTCCACTTGTTGGGGTTGATTCGCCGTCCTCTGACGGCCGCGGACGGCGGCCTGAACTGAAACGTCCGCCTTCGCGTCCGCCGTCCCGACCACCACGGTCGCCATCTTCACGTCCACCGCGACGCCCTGAACCGAAGAAGCCGCCCCGTTCGCTGGGCCGGTCTTTGTTCTGCAGGACTGCTGACGGGCCTTCTTCGAGGGCCTCGACGCGAATGGTCATGTACCGCAGCACGTCTTCGTTGAAGCGCATGCGACGTTCATACTCATTGATGGCCGCAGGCGGCGCATCAATGTTGAAAAGGATGTAGTGGCCTTTGCGGTTTTTCTTGATGCGATAGGTCAGGGACCGGAGTCCCCAGCTTTCGCGTTTGGCAACTTTACCGCCGCCTTCAGTGATGATGTTGGTGAGTTCGTCCGCCAAGCTGTCCACTTGTGTGGTGGCAATATCCTGACGAGCGATCACCACGCTCTCGTATAAGGGCATGGATCAAGCACTCCTTTCGGCTTGTCTCGTCCTGGTCCGACACCGCCCATCGGTGCTGGCAGGCATAGCCGGCCAAATGACCGGCAAGGAGCTATGTGAAGGCGCGGAATATACACATTCCCTCAAGGCGAACAAGGGCTCGTGATGTGGAATGACTTTATGGTTCAAATGAGAGTGCTAAGGCAGCGTGCCAGCGGGCACTCAAAAGGCAAGTTTCTTAAAATATATAATAAATACAATATGTTATATATAGTATTCAGAAATACTGTATTGGTGAAGCCTTTTAGGCTTTCTTGACAGTCTCGAACGGCTCGGGCAGGGCTGCGCCGACCAATAGGTTGAAAATCTCATTTGATAGGGGGCGTTATGAGTTGGGCGTACGTGTTTCCGGGCCAAGGGTCGCAGACCGTAGGTATGGGCAAGGACTTGGCCGGTGCGTTTCCTGAGGTCCGCGAAATTTTTGGCGAGGTCGATGAAGCCTTAAAACAGAATTTATCGAAGTTGATGTTCGAGGGGCCTGCAGATGACCTAACTCTGACCGAAAACGCTCAACCTGCCCTAATGGCGGTGAGCATGGCAGTGATTAAGGCATTGGAAACTCAGGGGAAAATATCAATCCGCAATACCGCCCGTTACGTTGCCGGGCACTCTCTTGGCGAATATTCGGCTTTGGCGGCAACGGGTTCTCTGACGTTGTCGGATGCTGCGCGCCTTCTCAAGACGCGGGGTCAGGCCATGCAAAAGGCCGTGCCCGTGGGTGAGGGGGCGATGGCGGCGCTGATCGGCCTGGACGTTGATCAGACGCTGGAAGTTGCTGGTGATGCGTCGGAGGACGGACAAGTTTGCGCGGTGGCAAATGACAATGCGCCGGGACAAGTTGTTGTATCGGGCCACCGTGCCGCCGTTGAGCGCGCGATTGAACTGGCGAAAGGCAAAGGCGCCAAGCGCGCGATGCTGTTGCCGGTCAGCGCGCCCTTCCACTGTCCACTTATGAAGCCGGCGGCTTCGGTGATGGCAGACGCCTTGGCCGCGGTCGACGTAAAATCGCCTGCGGTGCCAGTTATCGCTAATGTGACGGCGTCCTCGGTGATAGATCCTGTGGACATCCGCCGTCTTCTTGTTGAGCAAGTCACGGCGATGGTGCGGTGGCGCGAGAGTGTCAATCTTATGACCGAGGCCGGCGTTAATACATTGATTGAGGCGGGCGCAGGGAAAGTGCTGACGGGCTTAGCTAAGCGTATCAATGGCGACTTAACAGCTGTCAGTTTGCAGACACCGCAGGATATTGAAGATTTTCTAAAGCGCAGCTAATTCGCTCAAATCACCTACGTACAGGAGACCTTCTATGTTCGAATTGACCGGCAAATGCGCGCTCGTAACCGGTGCGAGCGGCGGAATTGGTTCAGCCATCGCCCGGGCGCTGCACACGCAAGGCGCGACTGTTTGCCTGCACGGAACACGGCGCGAAGCCCTGGATGCTCTTGCTGCGGAACTTAAAGACCGTGTTCACGTTGTTGTCGCGAATCTTTCCGAGAGCGACGAGGTTGCGGAAAAGGTTGTGCCAGACGCCGAAGCTGCAATGGGTCAGGTCGATATTTTGGTTAACAACGCAGGGATCACCCGTGACGGACTGGCGCTTCGCATGAAGGACGAAGATTTTTGGAACGTCATCAATGTGAACCTCGCAGTGGCCTTCCGGCTTTGCCGCGGCGCTATTAGGGGCATGATCAAACGGCGCGGTGGCCGCATCATCAATATCTCTTCGGTGGTTGGCGTGACCGGCAATCCGGGGCAGGTTAACTACGTCGCGTCTAAAGCAGGCCTCATCGGTCTGACCAAGTCGCTGGCGCTGGAAGTGGCGAATCGCGGGGTTACTGTCAATGCAGTTGCGCCGGGCCTAATCACAAGTGCCATCACCGACAAGCTGACGGATGACCAAAGAGCCAAGTACCTTGCGGGCATTCCGGTAGGACGGATTGGGGACGGGTCCGATGTCGCCAGCGCGGTCGTCTATCTCGCCAGCGCCGAGGCCGGGTACGTGACCGGTCAGACGTTGCACGTAAATGGCGGCATGGCGATGATTTAAGGACTTGGGCGTCTCCTCGTCTGTGGCCCTAGCCAAGAAAAATGTTATATGCTACTGACACCTCGCCCGGGAGGAGTGCCGGGTGTTTTGAGGGCCGCCGCCTTCCCGATAGCTGTGAAGTTGCGGGCTGCTGACACCATCATAACCAATGAAAAACTGCTTGAGGTAAAGACGAATGAGTGATGTCGCTGACCGCGTAAAAAAGATCGTCGTGGAGCATCTGGGTGTCGAAGAGTCCAAGGTGACCGATAACGCTAGCTTTATTGATGATTTGGGTGCCGACAGCTTAGATACCGTCGAGCTGGTCATGGCCTTCGAAGAAGAATTCAGTGTCGAAATTCCGGATGATGCGGCGGAAAAGATTCTGACCGTTAAAGATGCGATTGCCTTTATTCAGGCGAACGCTAGCAAATAGTCTGCGAACCAGGCCAGGTCATGGCCGGTCGTTGTGCATGTTTGGAGCAATGGGGCCTTGAGTGATTACTCAGGTCCCATAGCCGTCTTTAAATAACGGTAGCTGTACGGCCTCACTGTAAAACGGAAGCTCGTCCGCCATGGCCTTTGATCCCACTAAACGCATTGTTGTCACCGGTCTCGGTCTCGTCACGCCGCTTGGCGCAGGGGTCGATGCCAATTGGGCTGCGCTGACGGCCGGCAAATCCGGACTTAGTCAGATCACCAAATTTCAGGTTGATGACCTGCCATGTCGGGTCGGGGGTGCCGTGCCGACGGACGAGGATCATCCTCACAGATTTGATGTCGACAGCATCGTTGCGCCTAAAGAGCGGCGCCGCATGGACGATTTCATCGTCTACGCAATGGGCGCGGCGGAAGAGGCAATAAAGGATTCCGGTTGGGTTCCCCCCACAGAGGAAGACCGCGAGCGCACTGGCGTGATGATCGGCTCGGGCATTGGTGGTCTGGAGACAATTGACGACACGGCCAAAACACTTGCCTCTCAAGGACCGCGACGCGTTTCACCGTTCTTCATTCCGGCGAGTTTAATTAACCTTGCCTCCGGGCAGGTTTCAATTCGCCATAAGTTTAGAGGACCGAACCATGCGCCGGTCACGGCGTGCGCCACGGGCGCTCACGCCATCGGCGATGCTGCGCGTCTTATCAAATACGGCGATGCCGATGTGATGGTGGCCGGCGGGGCTGAGGCGGCGATGTGCCGACTTGGCATTGCCGGATTTGCGGCCATGAAGGCCCTGTCCACCAGTTATAATGACACACCGCAAAAAGCGTCCCGGCCATGGGATAAAGGCCGCGATGGATTTGTTATGGGTGAAGGCTCGGGCGTTGTAGTGCTCGAAGATTATGAACACGCCAAAAAGCGCGGCGCGAAGATATACGCGGAGATTCTGGGATATGGGCTTTCTGGAGATGCGTATCATTTAACAGCGCCGGCAGAAGACGGTAACGGCGGGTTTAGAGCCATGCGCGGTGCGCTCCGCGATGCCGGTCTGAATGCCGATCAAATTGATTACGTCAATGCGCACGGCACATCCACGCCGAAAGGTGATGAGATAGAGTTGGCCGCAGTAAAGCGTCTATTCGGTGATCACGCCTACAAGCTGTCCATGTCATCGACGAAGTCTGCCATCGGCCATCTGTTGGGCGCTGCGGGTGCGGTTGAGGCGATCTATTCGCTTCTGGCGCTGAAGAACCAGCTTGTTCCGCCGACCCTGAACCTCGATGACCCATCCGACAGTTGCGATATTGATCTGGTGCCGCACAAGGCCAAGGAGCGGAAGTTGCGGTACGTATTGTCCAATTCCTTTGGCTTCGGCGGCACAAATGCGGCGGTCGTCATTGGTCCCGCGCCTTAATTTTTTGCAGCGCTCTTCAGTTTTATGAACCGCGCCCGCCTTGCTCTTGTTGTAATTGTTATTCTTCTTTTTGTTGCCGGTGCTGGTGCGGGCGCATCCTACATATGGTTCATGCGTGCAATCGCGGCCCCCGGTCCGTTGCAGGCGCCGGCGGTAGTTATTGTTGCCCCCGGTGAGGGTTTGTCGGCGATTGCTCAGAGTCTGACGGTCGCGAATGTCCTCGATCGTGCATGGCTCTTTCAACTTGAAGCTCGTCGGACTTCCCAAACGCGGGCCTTGAAGCCCGGGGAATACCAATTTGAGGCCGGTGTTAGCGTTGCGGAGGTTCTCAAGAAGATCGTCGAGCGGGATGTTGTGATGCATTTTGTCACTGTCCCGGAAGGTGTTGTCTCATCTGAGATTGTGCGTGTCTTAAATGCCGAAAACGCGCTCGTGGGAGAAGTGCCGTCCACGATTGAAGACGGATCCTTGTTGCCGGAGACTTATAGCTACGAGTGGGGCGATACGCGTGCAGACCTCATCGAGAGAATGCGCGCGGCGCATACCAGAACATTGGAGCAATTGTGGGAGGCGCGTGCGCCGGATTTGCCTCTCAACTCTCCTGACGAGGCTTTGATCTTGGCTTCCATCGTGGAGAAAGAGACGGGCATTGATACCGAACGCCGCAGGGTAGCCGCCGTTTTTATAAATCGCCTTCGGCGTGGGATGAAACTGCAATCCGATCCAACGGTTATCTATGGATTGGTGCCGGAAAGCGGAAAACTCGGGCGACCGTTGTCTCGGGCGGATTTGGCTCAGACTACTCCATACAACACCTATGTGATCAGCGGATTGCCGCCCAGCCCCATTTGTCATCCGGGGCGCGAGGCAATTGCGGCTGTTTTAAATCCTCTGGACTCGCAGGAACTGTATTTTGTCGCTGACGGTAGCGGCGGTCATGCTTTTGCGAGAACATTGCGTGAGCATAATCAAAACGTGGCAAATTGGCGTCGTTTTCAACAAGCGCAACGAAACTCTAAAGCCGATTGATGCCGTGCGGCAGACGCCGAGTGCTATGCAGTTCACCAGTGACAGCGCGATAGGGACGCTTTCGATCTGATGTTTGATTTTTTGATGGATCCAAATCTTTGGGCGGCACTGCTTACTTTGACGGTGCTCGAAATTATTCTTGGTATCGACAACCTTGTCTTCCTCGCCATCGTCTCCGGTAAATTGCCGAAAGAACAACAAGCCTCTGCTCGGCGTCTTGGTCTGTTTATGGCCATGTTCATGCGCATCGGCTTGCTGTCTACTCTCACTTGGATTGCAGCTCTGACAACGCCCCTTGTGACGATTGCCGAATTCGATGTGAGCTGGCGAGATGTGGTCCTTGGTCTCGGAGGTTTGTACCTTCTCTACAAGGGGGTGATGGAAATACACGAATCCGTTGAAGGCGGTGGTGACGTTGCGGTCAAAGCGCGCGCGTCTTATTTCAATGTGATCGTGCAAATCATGGTTCTTGATCTTGTGTTTTCCCTAGACTCAATTGTGACCGCTGTGGGTATGACCGACAATCTGCCGGTGATGATCACAGCCATCGTAATCGCCATTCTGGTGATGATGTTTGCGGCGGGATCTGTTTCCGGATTCATCAATCGACACCCCACGGTGAAGATGTTGGCGCTGGCCTTCCTTATTCTTGTGGGGATGGCTTTGGTAGCTGACGCTGCTCACTTCCATATCCCGCGCGGCTATCTTTATGCGGCCATCGCGTTCTCGATACTGGTGGAAGCCCTTAATATCTGGGCGCGCCATAAGAGCGAAAAACGGGAAGGCGGGGGTGGAGCGTCCGGGCCTTAGGTTTGGTCCTCGGACTAATCCTTGAACGGCAATCGCCGGCCGATGGCGTCTGCAATGCGGTCGGGAAGCGCAGCCATGAGCCAAACCCCCGCGCCAATGGGCCATGGGAATGCAATTCGACCGCGATTGGCTGCGATACCGCGCTGAATAATCTGTGCGGCTTTATCGGCTTCCATCAGAAAGGGCATGTGAAATTTGTTAACTGCTGTCATGCCGCTGACAACAAATCCGGGGCAGATCACCGAGACGCCAATATTGTCGCGTGCGAGCAGCGGACGAAGACCCTCTCCCCAGACGCGGACGGCTGCTTTTGAGGCGCCGTAGGCCGGTGCGCCGGCAAGGCCGCGAAATGCAGCCATGGAGCTGACAATTGCGATGTGACCCCGGCGACGCGGGCGCATCAGGTCAATGGCCGGCAATACAGTGTTCATGACGCCGTTCACATTGACGTCCATGATGCGTCGGGTCTGGGCTGGGTCTTCAGAGAATCCACCACTTCCTGCCGACATACCGGCATTGGCGACCACGAGATCAAGAGGCGAGGCTTGATCGCATTGATTGATCCAGGCGACGAGTGCCGTCGTATCTGTCACATCACAGGTGGTGTGGGTGACTTTTGCACCTTTTGCGCGGCAGGCTTCGGCTACAGACTCAAGGCGGTCCTTGTTGCGGCCGGTTAAGCTCAGTAAGACGTCCGAAGATGCATAGGTAAGGGCCAGGGCTTCGCCGATTCCGGACGATCCGCCGGTAATTAGCACATGTTTAAAAGTATTGATGGCGTCACCTAAGTTGATGTGTTGGGCAGGTAAGTGGATTAATCCTGCTCTGTCGCCGTGGTCAATTGTAGCCCGACAATGAGCATTTCCTTAGACGATAGATTGCCGAACACGCGCCGCACCGGTTCGGGTGCTATGCGGAAAACGGTGGGTGTCGCGTATACGTCGTCGTTTAGTGCGGTTTCAGGGTCGTTCAAAACGTCTATGACCTCCAAGGTCACACGGTCTTCCCCCAAGTCGTGGCGGAGGGCGGTGAGGGTGGATATGGCCTTCGCGGCGCTCGGAGTGTTGCCCGTCACATAAAGCCGCAGGATAATTGGTTCCATACTGTTTTCTCCCGCCCGTTACGATGCCGGATCCGAGAGGACGCCTTCGACGATGGCCCGAATCTCAGCCACCGACAGTGGTTTGCGGGCGATGTCAAAAGATACGCCGCGGCCCTGAAGTCGTTTTAAGGGTTTAAGAAACTCGGCGTAAAAAGCTGTGATCACATAAACCGGGGCACCGGGGCAGATGCCTTGAAGGTGCTCCAGGGTTTCCGCGCCGCTCATCTCCGGCATCTTAAGATCTAGGAAGATGAGGTCAGGTCGATGAGTCCGAGCAGCCTCGAGTCCCTCAACGCCGCTGCCCGCCAGGGTGACCTCGTAGCCGCCGAGAGAGTTGAGGGTCGCTAGAAACGATTCTCGTACGTTCTCGTCGTCATCGATCACAAGGATCCGTTTCATTCGGCTATGTCCTTGTTTCGCGGGGAATCGCCGCCGTTTGCCTGCAACTGAGGCTGGCTGGGAGCTTTACATCCATTGGTCCTAGTCTCTTCCACCCCAAACTACAACTTTGAAGCCTTGATCTTCATTATAGTTTCGAATAAAAACCAAATACATCACTTTTTGGCACGAAGGCCACGGGGTTGAGGGGGACCAGACGGGTCTGTGGACTCAAGGAGGTCTCTCGCCAAGCTGCAGGATCAGATCAATGGCTATCGCCGCTAATCAAGCGTCCAACGTTATCTGTGTTTCAAAATCTGGGATGAACTCTATTTCTTATCGCGCTCATCGTCGGCAGACCGATATAGACCCGTTGATCGGTGCGGACGAAGCTGCGTTGTTTCAGGCCATTGTCGAGCAATCCCAGGATGGGATTGCGATTGTCGATCGCGCCGGGTGTGTGGCGTATTGCAATTCAGCGGCCGCCAAACTGTTTAGCACCTCAGCGGAAGATTTAACCGGCCGAGATTTCGGATTTCCACTTGGCGCGCACACCGAAGTAACCCCGCTTGAAATTTTCACCGGCAACAATCCGCGCTTTGCCGAAATGCGAACGACTCCAATAATATGGAATACAGAAGACGCGACTCAGGTTTCATTGCGCGACGTAACGGATCAGCATGAAGCAGAGGCGCATCTTGGAATGCATACAATGGCGCTTGAGGCGATCGCCAATGGCGTGTTTATAACAGATGCTGTCGGCACAATCCGTTGGGCGAATGCGGCTCTTGAACGTATGAGCGGGTATAGTCGTCACGAGCTCGTCAATTGCGCGGCGTCTATCCTACATACGGGCATGAATTCGGAAATATCAACAACAGCCTCGTATGCTGACATTTGGCCCGGTCTTAAGCCGGATTCGTCTTGGAGCGGCCGACGGATCAACCGACGCAAAGACGGGTATAGATATACGGTTGAGCAAACCGTCACCCCAATTCGTGACGCCGCCGGTCGACTCTCTCATTTCGTAGCCATTCAAGAAGACATTTCCGAACGATTAAAAACGGAAGACAAGCTTGCCCGTCTCACGGACTACGATACGTTGACGGGTTTGCCTAATCGCCGGGTCTTTATGGACCGTCTGCGAGCGGCCATGGTCAGGGCTGACCGATCCAATGCCATGGTCGCTGTAATGATTATGGACGTAAATAATTTCAAGTCAGTGAACAACACGCTGGGCCATGATGTCGGCGATGCGCTCCTGGTATCTGTTGTTGCCCGTATATCAAAGCTCATGCGGACGACAGATACACTGTCGCGACTCAACGGCGATATGTTTGGTGTGTTGTTGGAAGGTGTGACGGATATGGCGGCGGCCAGCCGTAGCGTGCGTTCAATACTAGGCCGCTTTCACGAACCCATTACCGTCTGCGGCCATGTGGTGGATGTGACGTCCTCAATCGGTGTGGCGGCGTATCCTAAGGATGAAACGGACCCTTCGTCGCTGATTCGTCAAGCCGAAGTCGCCATGTACAAGGCGAAAGCGGAAGGTAACAATGCGTTCCGTTATTTTGACCCGGACATGAATGCCGAGATTCGCCGCCGTGTATCGTTGGAAGCCGATTTACGCGGCGCCGTTGACGACAATCAGTTATGGCTCGCGTATCAGCCGCAAATTGACCTGGCCACAGGCCGAGTTGTTGGGGCCGAGGCCCTGTTGCGTTGGGAACATCCGCAGCATGGTATTATTTCACCCGGAGAATTCATTCCGATAGCGGAAGCCTCGGGACTGATCTTGCCGATTGGTGATTGGGTCATCGAAGAGATTTGCCGCCAGGCGCAGATATGGCTCGCGCTTGGCCTTCCGCCCCTGAAGCTAGGGTTCAATGTCTCCGGTGTACAGTTCCGTGAAAGAGATTTAGTCAGTCAGATTATTGACGGCCTGGCTGCGTCGGGATTGCCTTTCGATGCGATAGATGTTGAGATCACGGAAACTGTCGCCATGGAACGTAGCGATCGGGTGCAAAGAAACGTTGATCAACTTACGCTGGCCGGGGTCTCGATTTCATTAGATGATTTCGGAACAGGTTACTCATCACTCTCCAATCTTCAGGCGTTTCCGGTGAAACGCCTGAAGGTGGATGCATCGTTCGTGATGGGAATCGGCAAGAATCGTGAAGATGAGAAAATCGTCGAAGCCGTTGTCAGTCTAGGCCAGAGCATGGGTCTTGCTATAGTCGCCGAAGGCGTTGAAACCGAGGCGCAACTTGAGTTTCTTAGGCAGCGCGGCTGCGAGGAAATTCAAGGTTTCCTCATTTCCAAACCCCTTCCCCCAGCTGAGTTCCGACGATTCGTCGGTACATTTTCCGGACTGAAAAGTTAGCGGCGTAGGCTGCTTGCGGTCTCGTTGTCCGTCTGAGGGCAGCGAATATCCTATCGTTGGCTATGCAACGCTCCTTGTAACCAATATAAGTGGCGGTTTCCGGGCCATTAAGGACCTGCCATGTCTGTTGTTGTTACGAGTATGACGGGTTTTGCCCGTGCCGAAGGCCGCGCGGAAGTGCCGGTGGCCTTCTCCTGGGCGTGGGAAGCTAAGAGCGTCAATAGTAAGGGCCTGGATATACGGCTTCGTTTGCCCCATGGGTTTGATGCGCTGGAGATTGCTGTCCGCACGGCTACTGCACGGGTTTTCACGCGCGGCGCTCTTACCCTGGCTCTGACCATAACGGGCGATTCGCAGGGGAACGCGGCGGGTCTCAATGAAACTGTTCTGGATGCCTTGATTCAGCTGGCTCATCGCAAAACAGAAGAATTAGGCCCAAAGATTGTAGGTGACATTATTGCGCCTGCGCGTCTGGATGGACTGATGGCATTGGCCCAAGGCCGTGAACCGGCAGAAGATATTGGTGCCGATGCTAAAACCGCACAGACCGAAATTCTCATTGCCGGCCTCTCCGAAGCGCTTGAAGTTCTGGCCTCGGCCCGGCGCCAAGAGGGCGCTCAGTTGGCAAGTGTTGTGGGAGGTCATCTCGATACGATTGAGCGGTTGTGTGAGGAAGCGGCTCAACTCGCGGTGTTGCAGCCGGAGGCCTTAAAGGCACGGCTTGCTGGGCAGATCCGGGAGCTCATGAGTGCCAGTCCGGCTCTTCCTGAGGAGAAACTCGCCCAGGAAGCTGCGCTGCTGGCGGTGAAATTCGATATGCGTGAGGAATTGGACCGTCTAACGGCGCATATCGCACAAGCCCGAGCGCTGCTGTCGAAAGGCGAACCTTGTGGCCGGCGGCTTGATTTTCTATGTCAGGAGTTCAATCGAGAGGCCAATACGCTATGCTCGAAATCTCCGGATACGGCGCTTACCCGGATCGGCCTCGATCTTAAGTCCACAATTGATCAATTTCGTGAGCAAATTCAGAATATCGAATAGTAATTAAAGTGCTTTGGCCGTGCGATTTATCAGCAATGCCATAGCAGGGGAATTCAAATCTTAATGACTCAGCCTACCATCACAAGTCGCGGCCTTATGCTTGTCCTCTCGTCGCCTTCAGGTGCGGGGAAGACAACGATTTCCCGGGCTCTTCTGAAGGAGGAGGCGGACGTCGTGATGTCTATTTCCGTCACCACCCGTGCGCCGCGCCCCGGCGAGGAAGACGGCAAAGACTATAACTTTGTCACGGAAAGCGAATTTCATGCCATGGTCAAAGCAGGCGAGTTGCTCGAACACGCCCATGTTTTCGATAATTACTACGGCACACCGCGCGCTCACGTTGAAAAAGAATTGAACGCCGGACGGATCGTTCTTTTCGATATTGATTGGCAGGGGACTCAGCAACTTAAGTCCAACGCCCGCGACGATCTCGCTAGCATTTTTATTCTTCCGCCTTCGCTGGAAGAATTGGAGCGGCGGTTAAAAGGACGTGGACAGGACGCTGACGATGTAGTCCGAAGTCGGATGAGCCGCGCGGCTGGTGAAATGAGCCATTGGCCGGAATATGACTATGTCATCGTCAATCGCGATATTGATCAGAGTATAGAGCAGGCACGGGCCATATTAACGGCAGAACGTTTGAGGCGTGATCGACAGAAGGGGCTTGCGGCATTCGTAAACTCAATGCGCGGCGCCTAATAATTATGGTGGATTGGATATAGCGTTTGCCAATTTGCAAAACTGTTCAATCGACAATGTTTCAGCTCGCGCGGTCGGGTCAACGTCCGCAAAACGACACAGACTTTCAGTATTATCCCAAGGTGTTCCTAAAATAAGCGGCATTAGGCTTTGGCGGAGCATCTTGCGACGTTGTCCGAAACCTGCTGCGGTCACTTTTTCCAACATGGCGCGTGAAGCCGGGTAGCGCGGCTCAGACAGTGGGATCAGCTGGACGACGGTCGATTCCACAGAGGGCGGGGGTAGGAAAGCACGCGGATTGATGTGAAACAAAATTTCAACATCGCATTGCCACTGAGAAATTACGCTCAGACGTCCATATGCTTTTGTGCCCGGCGGGGCCGCGATCCGGGCGGCCACCTCACGTTGAAACATCAACGTTAAAGACTCAAAGGCGGTAATGTCTTTCAGCCACTGCAATAGCAACTCAGTCGCTATATTGTAGGGCAGGTTTGCGGCAATGCGTCGTGGTGAAGGACCAAGACGCGATATTTCTGTTGTCATGGCGTCGGCGGGAACAATCGTGAGGCGCTCTGGATAGGCAGCTTGCAGGTCCGCAAGTGGGCCGGCAAACCGATTGTCCTTTTCTATGGCGATAACCGTCGCACCGGCTGCAAGCAGCGCACGCGTTAATCCGCCCGGTCCTGGACCGATCTCGATGGTCGTTCCTGTCGAAAGGTCACCGGCTGCGCGTGCAATCCGGCCGATTAGATTGATGTCGAGCAGAAAGTGCTGTCCGAGGGACTTGTTCGCCGTGAGTCCGTGCTGTGCGATGACGTCGCGAAGAGGAAGAAGTGTGGGGGCGTCATTCATTTTGAAGAGCTTCCGCGCGATGGGTTGCAATGGCATGCGCCATCCGCAGGGCTGCGAGTAGGCTGGAGGGGTCGGCGATCCCTTTTGCCGCTATATCGCATGCGGTGCCGTGATCGGGCGATGTGCGGACAAACGGAAGCCCTAAGGTAATATTGACGCCGCCCGCAAAGTCGATTGTCTTCAATGGAATGAGCGCCTGATCATGATACATGCATAGAGCGGCATCGAATTCTCTCCGGGCATTTGCGTGAAACAGAGTGTCGGCCGGGGCCGGCCCAAACACCGAAATGCCTTCGGTTCTTAGTTGTTCGGCGGCGGGCATAATAATGCGCGTTTCTTCGTCCCCCATGCGCCCTTGCTCGCCAGCATGAGGATTAAGAGCCGCAATAGCAAGGCGCGGGGTTTGGATGCCAAAATCTCCACGAAGGGCTGATGCTGTGACGCGTCCACAATGGACAATGGCTTCTGTGGTGAGCGTCCTCGCCACGTCTTTAATGGCGACGTGGACGGTCACCGGAACAACCCGCAGACCGTCCACAGCAAGCATCATCACAGGGGAGGCGCCACCCGCAAGGTACCCGAGATATTCGGTGTGCCCGGGGTAAGGGAACTCGTCTGGGCGTAAAATGGATTTTTGAAGGGGATTGGTCGTCACGGCACTAGCTGCGCCGGCTCTTACCAAGTCTACAGCCTGCGTGATCGAGGCGATTACCGCGGTGCCGGTTTCCGGCGACGGCGTACCTAAAGTAACCGCGTCCTCAATTTTCTGGGCCAGCGGCAAAACCGGAAGCGCAGTTCTGAATGCAGCAGCAACTTCATCTGGTGTGTGAATGGCTATAATAGGACAGTCTATGCCAAAGCGAAGAGCTATCGCCTTTAGTCTGGCTGCATCGTCTATAACGAAGAACGGCGGCGTGTCGTCCCGCCTTGAGGCCCACGCTTTTAGGGTTATTTCTCCGCCGATCCCTGCGGGCTCTCCCATGGTCACGGCGATCGGTCGGCGCAAAAAAGACGTTCCCATTGCGCAGCTATCTCAATGGGATTTTATAGTCTGATATCGATAAGGGCTTGGCGCCGTAAGTCTCGAAGTTTCTGCCGCGCCAAATTCTGTAGCTTGTCGTTCTCAAGTTGCGCATAGACCTCTCCCGGGGCAGGTAGGCCTGTATCGTCCT
Source organism: uncultured Rhodospirillaceae bacterium (assembly GCA_963976395.1). Lineage (GTDB taxonomy): Bacteria > Pseudomonadota > Alphaproteobacteria > Rhodospirillales > Rhodospirillaceae > UBA11612. The sequence goes on along the minus strand of CAXBLG010000002.1, from coordinate 126,055 downwards.
GTCGTTCGCAGATGATTATAAATAGGCGTGCGCCAGTCACTTCAATAGGCGGGCTTACCTGGTTAGCCGGTAAGGGCGTTACAACATCCCTCACTTTCGCGGGCAGTGAACCGGCGTACAAAAGCGGCCTTTGACCCGAACCTGGGCCACCGATCTGTTCGGCGAGGCTGTTCATTTGTTCGCAATTTCCGACCTCGGTCTGAACCCTTTCGCTGTATTGAGCCAGTTGGGCTGGGGTCAGGGCGCGTCCACCGAGGGTCGGCAAATAGATTTGGCTAAGTCCTACAATGTGTTTCAAAGGGTTGGGAGCGCCTGAAGCCCGGCGGTCTTGAAGAAACAGGATGTGATAGCCCGTTGCTGTGCGTATGGGGTCGGAAATTTGGCCTGGTTCCATGCGCGCCAGCGCTCTGTCCAGTGACCGATCCAACTCACCGGGCAAAATCCATCCAAGTTCTCCCCCGACGGCTGCGGTCGGACTCTGAGAAAACTGCTGTGCCAGCGCGGGGAATGGTGTATCGCCGCGCACACGCGTTACTAGGTCTTCCGCCAACTGCCGGACATTTTGTTCAGGCGCAGCAGGGCTTATTGGGAGGTCGATTTCCGAAACGAAGTATTCTTGCTTACCTTGGTTGGAGCGCAATTTATCCAGAACTGTATCAACTTCTTCGGGAGCGATGTTGACGTCGCGGGCAAGTACATCGCGGACGACCTTGCTCCAAGCAACATCGGCTTCGATTTGTCCGTAGAAACTCCCCACATTAACACCCTGCTCTTCAAGCAGAGTGCGAAATGAGCCAGGCCGCATACCATTGCGGGCCTCAATGCCCGCGACAGCATTACGGATTTCTTCCTCGGTTGTCTCAATCTCTAGCCGCCGCGCTTCTTGGATTTTAAGGCGCTCCTCGACCAGAGCATCGACAACCTGCGGGAGAAGCCGTTGGCGCACTTCAGCAGTGTTTTGTATGCCCGACGTGGCGAGAAAAAGACCAAGCCGCGACTGGACATCAAAGATAGTGATGACGTCTTCGTTGATAACGGCCGCGATGCCTATGGCGGGGCTGTTTTGCTGGGCTGTCGCGGGCAAAGCCGCGCCTATGAGCAAAGTAGACACGCCGAGGAGAGGCAGCCAACGGGAGAATAAATCTTTAAATACGCGCATCGCTTTCTTTCGGGTAAGGGACCGTAAGGCTTGCAACGGCGCCGTAACATACGCGGGAACCATGGCGAAAACCAGATAGGGACTCTAAGAATTTATACTTACTATTCAATACCCTATATGTTTTTTAGCCGGTTGGCTTGGGATAGGCGATACGCAGGCCTCTATCTGCGGGCGCCGATGTCCGTATTGAAACTAATGTCCCCAATGGTCTTTAGGTTAATGCGAAACAGCACCGACACGCCCTGCCGGAAGTCACGGTCCTGAGTGCTGTCATTGGCGACATCAAGGCCGATGATAACGCACTCATCTTCATAGGTAAGACCTAGATTGGTGCGGATTCCGCCTCCGCCGGGTCCTAAATTCTCCCGGTGGCTGGCCATTACGCTCCAATTGCGCGAAAGGCGGCTGGACAGCGACACATAAAGTTCTTCGGTATCGCCTGGGCTCGTAGGTGATGTGTCTGCTTCCAGAAAAACATAATTGGCACGGAGGCGAAGCAAACTTGGCCCGATCGCTGCGCTGACTTCGCTGCGCCGGTTGGCCAGCGTCTTTTTGTCGAGTCTGAATCTGTATTGCAGGCTCACATACGGGTGGGGCGAAACATCAATGCGGCCAACATAATCGGACAGGTGTCCGTCCAGGCCCGATAAGGGTGAAAAAGCCGGATCGTCGTGGAACCGGTACACTTGCCCAACCAAAGCCGAAACCGTCCCGCCTTGCCCGTTGTATGCGGACCAGCGTAGCCCGTAATTGATGCGGGGGCCCGATTCAACGCGGTCGAGACCCGCGAACCGCTGGCTCTGGAACAGATTGGTGTCGTCAAATTCTAAATCCAGACTGTCTTCGTTCGGGATGCTGTCGTAGTTGAGGCCGATGGGGCTAACGACCCCCATAACAATAGGTTCAAGCACCTGATGAATGCCCCATTGATCGTTGACGAAAGGCATCCGCCATTCCAGAGAGGCTTCGGGCACAAAGCGGCCAACGGTTCCTGTGAACACATCGCCTTGAACAGGGCGTTCGAAGTCGCGAACGTAGTATCCATCGGCGCGGACGCTGGCCCGAAATGTGTATAATGCGCCAAAGGACGTTGTCCCCGGTAGGTTCCAGCCTACTTTTGTCGATAGTCGATTGGTGTCGGTCCCGTCTTCGCGAACGATAACCAGACCGTTTGCATCGACATCCCAATAGCCGCCGAGAAATCCCGGGTCGCTGGTGTAATTAAAATCTAGAACCGGCGCGACTATGGGCACTGAGCCCTTGGCAATCGGCAACCGTTGCCGTTGAAAGTAGTAAGCGTTGGCTGAGAAGTATGTATTCTTGGAAAACCGCTCGGCAAACGCGTTTGTCGTCAACCACGTTGGTGCATCGAAGCTGTAGCGGCGCAAAAAGGTGCGGTCTGTCGCCAAATTGACGTCGGTACCCACGCGCCAATGTTTGTTTATATCAAAGCGCGCCCACCCATCGATATGCCCGCGAACATCTTCGTTTAATTCAGGATCTCCACCCATCAAACTGCCGAATAACCGCACCCGCCCTTGCCGAAAATCCTGCCGGTATTCACCGGTCGCCCCGTTGCCGGCGCTAGAGGTGAGGAAGGGGGTGAGGGTTGCGTCTTTGTCCGGTGCGATGGCAAAAAAGTAGGGCTGCTGATAGGCAACACCTAAATTCCGCCCACCACCGATAGTCGGCAGAAGCAAGCCGCTTTTCGATCCTGCCGTCGGGTCGGGATGCGCGAGGTATGGCGTGTAAAAAACAGGGACGCCGGCCAGTTCAAGCCACGCATTGCGGTAATAGACCATTTCTTCGTCGGAATCGTAACGGACGCGATCAGCCTTGATTTGCCAAAACGGTTCGTTTCCTTCGCAGCTGTCGCAGGCTGTGTAAGCGGTTTCGTGCAATTCGGCGATTCCGTCCGGACGGCGAAGAAATGTGCGGCTGGTCATACGCGAGCCGTCGGACAGCAGGACCCGCACCTCGCGCGCGAGCCCTTCTTTTAGGTCGCCAGTAATTTCAATGCTTTCGAAAAAGAATACCGTTCCCGTATCATCCAAAATCGAAACGTTGCCGGTCGCTTTGGCGATGTCAGTCGTCTGATTGTAAACGATGCTATCGGCTAGCAGTATGCGTGCACCGCGTTGTATCTCAACCTTGCCGGATGCCGTAACCGTATCTGCATCCGCGTCATACTGAATTTCATCAGCCAGCAGCAATGAGTGTTCATCGCGTTCCGTCGAGAGCAGCGTTTGTACACCGGTCTCTTGCGCCGCGACTGGGATAGCTCCAATTAAAGTCCACGCGAACGTGAGCGCAGTCGATGCAAGGATTATCGCCGCCGCACGGCGGTGGCGGGGTCGTCCGTTCAGGCTGCCTGCACGGCCAGTGTGAAATTGATAAAGTACGTCTGTCATCGCATACGTTTTATGCCGCGCCGGCATCCAAGGACGGCGCGTGCCGTCGGGCCGACGGCCACCGCGGCGCGCCGAGGATGGCAAAGCCAATGACAATAGGGGCTATGGCGGCAAGATACATCAGCGCGACAAGCGACGTTGATTGTGACGCCACATTGGCCGCTCCCAGGCTGATGGCCTGCAAGGTTACAACGGTCAGTATAGCCGCAACAATTCGGCCGGTTTGACCCCGACGGTCGAAACTGCCGCGTAAAAGAAATATCAAAGCCACGATGGTGTAACCGACAGGTGCAAGAGGCGATACGATTCTCTGGTGCGCTTCCGCTCTCATGCGGGAGACGTTGATTGCAGTGACACCGTCCGCTTCCGAAATGTTGAGCAATTCACGCGTATTCCGTTCACGGTTGTCTGCAAATCGATCCTCGGTACTACGCGATAGTGATCCAAAATCCAAAGAATAACTGTCGAAATATAAGACCGATAGCTCACCTGAGCCTTGTTCTAATTCCTGACGGCTTCCATTGGCCAGTAGAATCTTGGGCTTTCCGCTGTCGCTGACGATCATGCCGCGCTCGGCCATTAAGGTTACATTATTGGGCGCGTTTCTCGTGTCGTGGACAAGAATTCCGCGCAATTCGCCGCTCTGTCCCCGGTCACGAATATAGACTGTGAGTTCATTTGCCAATTGATTGAATGCGCCTTCCCGCAACAGGATCTGGGAAACATCATTCCGAATGGACCATTGTAGTTCTTTAAATGACCGGTGGGTTTCGGGCACGACGAATAAGGTTAAACTGTATCCGACAATCATAACAACGATCGCACTTAACAGAGCAGGGGAAGCGATGCCCCAAAGGCTGACGCCGGCAGATTGAACGACAACTAATTCCCGGTCCGCCGAAAGTTTATTGTAAACAAACAGCACAACAAAAAATAAGGCTGCTGGTAATATGACTGACACGAACCAGGGCAGCAGGAGCGTTGTAAGCTTGAGCCACGTGCCGATGCCTAGCCCCTTGTTAATGACAAATTGCAAAAACGGCAAAGACTGAGTTAGCCAGACGATAAACGCCAAAGCGACACTCACCAGGACGGTGCCAATGATGAGCTGCCGAAATATATACGAAGTGATGCCTGACATCGCGCTAGATTATAGTGTTGTGTAGGGTTTTGAAACCAGCGCCGAGTACGCGACCTGATGCGCAGGGCGCTCGGAAGATAGCGGTGAATGTGAAATGAAGTTTGTGGCAGTTCACTATGTTGCCCAGAGATTTGATGGGTAGTCGCTATTTGCAGTTGGTCTAGAAAAGTTTTTGGCAGATTATGTCAAACAGTGGTGACGAGGCTCGGCGCATTAACAGGGGCGCGCTGCAAGCCACTGCAGCCGGTGGGCGGAATTGCAAGACACCTGGCGCTGATTTAATGTGGCCCCGGCCTAAGAGCGAGGGAGACGTGATGAGGCGTCTATATGCACAAACTGTTGGATTGGCCCTCTTTGTTTTTTTGGCAGCAGGGTCTGCGCCGACGGTCGTATGGGCCGCGGACCCGTTACCATGTGTAACGCCCGATGAAGACGCTGCGTTCGACGTGCGGCACCTTCAAAGCCGGTTTATGGTCGCAGCGCTCGCCTGCAATCAACGGGATGCCTACAACGAATTCGTGACTCGTTTTCGGCCTTATCTGATGGATGCGGGAGATCGTTTAATCAGATATTTTGTGCGGGCCGGCGGTGGACAGAGCGCGATCAATCAACACGTGACGGATTTGGCAAACGCCGCAGGTTTACGCCGAGCTGAAAACCCGACGTCTTTTTGTAATCAAGCGTGGAATCTATTCTGGTCACTGGAGCAGGCGCCGCTAGACATTGCAAAAATTGCGGCCATCAATTCGATCAAGTCTGTGGCGCGGCCACCAGCCTGCAAAAAGACCGTTTCGGGAGAAAAAAACGGATAGTGATATTGGGGTAGTGATGTTGGCGCTAGTCGGCCCGCCCTTTAGGAACGATGAATCGCCGCGAGCAGTTGTTAAGCTCGCGGCGATTCATTCTCTTATTCCATTATGATTTCAACGCGGCGGTTTTGAGGTTCTTTAACCCCGTCACCTGTTGCGACCAGCGGATCGGACTCGCCTTTGTGTAACACAATAATCTCGGCTTCCGAGAAGCCGTGGGCGAGCAGAGCTTTCTTCACGGCCTGTGCGCGCCGTTCCGATAGCCCCAAGTTATAAGCCGCAGATCCGGATGTGTCCGCATGTCCGGTTGCAGTGATCACCGACTTGCCCGATTTTCTGGTGTACTCGGCTGCTTCCATTACGATCTTTTCCGCATCGGCGCGAAGATTTGAACTGTCGAAATCAAAAAAGACCAAGAAGTTCTGCGGCACTGGCGGCGGCGGTGGTGCGGCCTTGGGTGCTGGCGGCGGTGGTGGTGGCGGAGGAGGCGGCGGCGGCGGAGCAGCGGCCGGTTCTTCCTTCTTGCCAAAAGTATAGCGCAGACCGAGGAACACGTTGTGGCTTGTGTCGCCGTGGTCGCTGATACGAGCGCCCGCGGGAGCGCTATCGAACCTGTTGTTTAGGCTATTGGCGTAACGATAATCGACATACAGCGCGAGCCGTTCACGCAGCGGCACCGTAACGCCAACAATACCTTGCCATTGAAATTTAGAACTGCGATCGGCGAACGTCGGAGTGCCGGCTGCGCGGACGCCGTCCCATTTTGTAATGGCGAGACCCACGCCGCCGCCGACATAGGGTTGAAATAGCGTGCCCGTACCAACGTCAAACAATAAGTTGCCCATGAGCGTGACAGCGCTTTGCCGGCCCAGCCATGCAGCGCCCGAAACGGTTCCAACCGTGGTGTTACGGTAGCCGACCTCGAATTCACTGCGGAAACTCTGCGGCCACTTGTAGCCGACTGCACCGTGAGTAGCCCAGCCAGAGTCGAACGTGACGCGGTTTTGAACCGCAGCGCTGCCCAGCGGGCTCTCGGCGCTGACGTTTGAGTTTCCCGCTTCGTGAAGACCGAAGCCGAGGGCGATGTACGGGCCTTGTTCATCGGCTGCGATAGCAGGTGACGATACGGCGGCGGCGGCAACCATTGCCAAGAGCCGACGGTTTAGTTTGCTCATGTGTGTAACTCCTACAGAAGCAGAAAATAATTAATGCCCGAGAACCTCTTAACCCTCTGAAGTCACGATGCTTTATAGGGTTCGAACGAGCTTTATTGATAGCACACACAGGAATAATTTGCGCGTTGTTTTCCGCGTTGCGGTTGAAAACAGCGGAGAGGTGGATTCGGATTATCCTAGATCGACCACTTTCCCGGGATTCATTAGGTTTTTTGGGTCAATTGCTCGTTTAATGCGGGCCATAAGGTCCAGTTCGACCGGGTCTTTATAGTGGCGCATCTCCTCGACCTTGAGCTTACCAATGCCGTGTTCAGCCGAAAAAGAACCGTCCATGGACACAACTAAATCATGAATTGCTCGGTTCATCTCTGTCCACCGCGCGAGATACGCGGCTTTGTCGGTGCCTATGGGCTGGGAGATGTTGAAGTGAATGTTGCCATCTCCCAAATGCCCAAATGGAACGGGCCGCGCACCTGGAAACTGATTGGCAATGATGTCCGTGCCCTTGGTAATAAATTCAGGAACGCGGGAAACCGGTACAGACACATCGTGCTTGATGCTTCCGCCTTCATATTTCTGCGCTTCGGGTATGGACTCCCGAATGCGCCACAAAGACTGTGATTGATCCAGACTCTCAGCAATCACCGCATCGGCAATGAGTCCGTCCTCGAATGCCTTTTCTAGCACCGCATCAAAGCTCGGCCGGATTGCTGCGTCGGGCCGCGAAGTTGAGAGTTCTATCAATACATACCAAGCGTAGGGTGCGGCGAAAGGGTCAGTGACACCTGCAATATGGTTTGCACACATCTCCAATCCGGTTCGCGGAATGAGTTCAAAGGCGGTAACCGCGTCTCCAGACAATGCGCGGGCCAAATTCAGTAATTTGGTCGCGCTCTCTAAGTCGCTAAGCGCGCAGAGTGCGGTTGATGTTTCTGTCGGACGGGGAAAAAGTTTCAATACGGCTGCGGTAATGATTCCGAGTGTCCCTTCCGCGCCGACAAACCAGTGGCGCAGAGCATAGCCGGTGTTGTCCTTGCCTAAGGACTTAAGACCATTCCAAATCCGGCCATCGGGCAAGACGACCTCAAGCCCGAGCACCAAGTCCCGCGCGTTGCCGTACCGTAGAACGTTAATACCGCCGGCGTTTGTCGCGAGGTTACCACCGATTTGGCAGCTTCCCTCGGCCGCAAGACTGAGCGGAAAAAGACTGTTGTGGTCGGCCGCCGTGCGCTGAATATCGGCAAGGATGCAGCCTGCTTCAACGGTGATGTTGAAATTGATTGGATCTATGGCGCGGACTTTCTTCATCCGCCCAAGGCTTACGATTACTTGGCTGCCGTCTTCACGGGCCGTGGCACCTCCGCACAACCCAGTGTTTCCGCCTTGCGGAACGATGGAGACATCGGCATTGGCGCAAGCCTCTACAACTGCGGCCACCTCTGCTGTGGATGCGGGTCTTACGACCACGGCGGCGGCGCTATTGGTGTAGAGGCCGCGCTCTTCGTGGAGATACGGCGCCATCGATGAGGCGTCCGTGATGCAATGAACGGCGCCGACAATTTCTTGCAGACGGCTCATGAGTGTTGAATCAAAAGGCACGTTTGAGGGCTCCGAGGATATAGTATTGGTTGCCAAAATGGGCCAAACGTGGCCGTAAGGCAACGTCTCTGCAGCGGTTTATCGGCTTCCCGTGGTTATTGGAACGCGGCGCGGCGCAGTCGGTCGTTGATGGCAATGCCTAATCCGGTTTCCGGAACCGGCGCGGCTGCAATCGCGATGAAACGGCGGGGGTCATCTAGTGATCGCAGCATGGCAAACAGGTTGGTTGCAGCTTCCGACAGATCGCCACCCTCGCTGAGATTGAGAGTGGCCCCCGCTGTGGGGCCAAATCCTAGGTAGGCCTCCCGAGGCGCAACTGTCGTTGCATTTAATCGAAGTGGTAATGTGGGCGCGTAATGGCTCAACATTTGGCCTGGTGATTTGGGCGTATGCTCGGTGCTCGCGGCCATTGTGACGGCGCCGATTACGGCGTTGATCTGCTCTGGTGTAATGGCACCCGGCCTTAATATGACGGCTTCCGCCGTGGTCAAGTCGAGAACCGTCGATTCAAGACCAATAGAGCATGGCCCACCGTCGAGAATGAGATCGACTTTATTACCAAGAGATTCCGCCACATGATCTGCGTGTGTTGGACTGATGGCACCTGAACGGTTGGCACTGGGCGCGGCGAGCGGCCGGCCCGAAGCGTTCAAGAGTGCATTGGCAATCACGCCCATAGGACATCGCACGGCAATGCTTTCAAGCCCGGCTGTCGCGAGTTGAGCAATAGGCGACCCGTTTGCCTGTTTAAGCACCAGTGACAAAGGCCCCGGCCAAAAAGCTTGTGCGAGTTTGTGGAAGCGGTCGTCAGGGTTCGCGATTTCCGTAATCCAGTCCGCGCTACCTAGATGAACAATCAGAGGATTAAAGGTCGGGCGGCCTTTAGCTTCGAATATGCGCGCAACCGCATCGGGCTGTGTCGCGTCCGCACCCAGGCCGTAAACGGTTTCCGTTGGGAATGCGACAAGGCCACCGGCCCGAAGAATACGCGCGCCTTCGGCAATCGTCTCAGGTGTTGCCGGATGCGTATTCACGGGCCTCCGTCGGCCAGGAACTTGCCGTTCAAAAAGCTTGGGGCTTTTTTGTAAGGCAACTCGGCGCCATCGAAGGTGTGAACCCGACCCCCGGCAGCTCGCAACACCGCATGTCCCGCGCCGGTATCCCATTCGCAGGTTGGGCCGAAGCGCGGGTAGAAATCAGCAAGTCCTTCCGCCACAAGGCAAAACTTAAGCGACGAGCCGATAACAACGCGGTCACTCACCTCATAGTTAGATAAAAACGCATCCATTTCATCGGCGACTTCGTGAGACCGGCTGCCGGCGACAACAACTTTTGGCGGGCGCGTCCGAACTGAGATCGGCGACGCCTTGCCGTCACGCCACACCTCGGCGCGCCGGTCTGAGCCGTTTGGGTCAACGACTCCCACGAAGGTTTCATTACGCGCGGGGGCGTGCACAATTCCGAAAATTGGAACTCCGTCGTAAACCAGGGCGATGTTGACGGTGAAGTCGGCGCCGTTCTTTATGAATTCCTTGGTGCCGTCTAAGGCGTCAACCAGCCAAAAGGCTGAGCCGTTGATCTCGGGGATGTCTCCTGCCGACACTTTTTCTTCCGCAATAATGGGAAAGGCCGGTGAGAGTTTCTCAAGTTCGGCAACTACTATGCCCTCGGCAACCCGGTCAGCTTCGGTCACCGGCGAGGCGTCGGTTTTTTTATCCACATCGAAACCCCGGGCGCGAACGTCAAGTATCGCCCGTCCCGCGGCTTCGGCAATTGGACGCAGTTGATCGGCCCAGGTGGAGAGAAGCGAAAAACCGGGCTGAGGGGTTGTCATGCCGCTCGGCTCTTAGCTGATTGAATAGCCTGCCAAACTTTCAGCGGTGTAAAGGGCATGTCGAGATGACCGACGCCGATGGCCGATAGGGCGTCGGCGACCGCGTTTGCAACGGCGGGTGTGGCTCCGATGGTGCCGGCTTCGCCGGCTCCTTTAATGCCGAGCGCATTTCGGGTCGTCGGGACTTCGGTGTAGGCAAAGTCCATGGCGGGCGAGGTGTCGGCGCGCGGCATGGTGTAGTCCATGAAAGATCCGGTCACTAACTGACCTGCGTCGTCATACACAGCTTCTTCGAAAAGCGCTTGGCCTAGACCTTGAACCGCGCCGCCGATGATTTGTCCTTCCATCAACAATGGGTTCATCGCATAGCCGAGGTCGTCTTGGATTGTGTATTTGACAAAAGAGATAATCCCGGTTTCTTCGTCAATATCGATTTCACAAACATGGCATCCGTTGGGGAAGGTGTTGCCTTCCGGTTTATAGCGTTCACTCTCGCAGAGGCCGGGCTCTTTTCCTTCAGGGCGTTTGCTGTCGTCGAACGATGCTGCAATTACCTCTCTGAGGCTGACGCTGCGGTCTGTCCCTGCGATTTTGTAAGCGCCATTCTCGTATTCTATATCGACCGCAGAGGCTTCCAGTAGATCGGCGGCAATAGCTTTGCCCTGTTCGATCATGGTCAGCGATACTTTCATAACCGCGCTTCCGCCAATCGGAACAGAGCGGGAGCCGCCCGTACCGAAACCGGTGGGAATTAGATCCGTGTCGCCCTGCTTCACCGTAATTTGGTCTAAAGGAATGCCGAAGGCTTCTGCAGCTACGGTGCCGTAAACTGTTTCGTGGCCCTGACCGGTAGACTGAGTGCCGATCAAAATGGTGAGTCGTCCGTCCTTGTCGAAGAACATTTTCGGCGTTTCGTGATTTCCGCCGGAACAGGCTTCCACGTAGTAGCTGACACCAAGTCCGCGTAACTTACCGTGCTTTTTGGCCTCGGCGCGCCGCGCTTCAAATCCGGCGGCATCGGCGCGTTTTAGGGCGGCATTCATAAGCTCTTCGTAGCGGCCGGAATCGTAAACCGGTCCCAGGGCGGTCTTGTATGGAAATTCATCGGCCCGGATGAGGTTCTTGCGGCGCAACTCCACGGAAGACATGCCGAGTTCTCGCGCGGCTTTTTCCACAAGGCGTTCGACCAAGTAGGCCGCCTCGGGGCGGCCTGCACCCCGGTAGGCGTCAACGGGCGCGGTGTTGGTGAATACGATTTTTACGTCAACACAGGCGGCGCCGATCCGGTAAGCGCCCCCCAGCATGCCGCAGCCCGCCACTGTCGGAACCATCGCGCCGAACTGTGAGAGATAGGCGCCTAGATTAGCGAGAGATGAAACGCGAATGGCCCGGAACGTGCCATCCTTATCCACGGCAAGCTCCGCGTGGTTCACTTGATCTCGGCCATGACCATCGGCGAGAAAACTCTCCGAGCGGTCGGCGGTCCATTTAACGGGTTTTGCGAAGACCTTAGAGGCGATCATGCATAACGCGGGTTCGTTGAAGAAAAAGTAGCGCATGCCGAATCCGCCGCCGACATCGTCACAGAGAACGCGGATTTTCTGCTGATCAATCTGAAGAGTCTTCGCTGCCCATTCTTTTAGCTTGTGGGTGTTTTGGCACCCTTGGGTCAGGGTGTAGCGTTCTGTCGCCGGATCGTACTGAGCGATAGCGCCCCGCGGTTCCAGAGCTGTTGGCACCATGCGGTGATTAATCACATCAATAGAGATAACTTTCTCGGCCTTGGCGAAAGCATCGTCGGTTTGAGCTTTGTCACCCATATGCCAGTGGACAAGCACGTTGCCGGGGGCTTCGGCATGAAGAACCGGCGCTCCTGTTTTGACAGCTTCAGCAGGTTTGGATACGGGTGCGATATCTTTGTAATCGACTTCGATCAGTTCGGCGGCGTCTTTGGCCTGGGCCAGGGTTTCGGCGATGATCGCTGCGACGGGTTCGCCTACATAACGCACGCGGCCCTCTGCCAAGACCGGACGCACCGGCGGTTTGGGCATGTTGCCGTCCCTGTCGGGCGGAATGAACTCTACGGGAATGGAGCCAACATTAAGTGCTCCCAAGTCCGCTGCGGTGAGAACACCGATAACGCCGGGCGCTTTTTTTGCTGGTGAGACGTCCAGGGTGACAATGTCGGCATGGGCATGCGAGGAGCGCAGCACATAAAGGAAAACCTGTCCGGGAACTGATATATCGTCTGTATACCGGCCGGTACCGGTCAAAAACCGTTGATCCTCAACCCGCCGTATGGATTGTCCGACGCCAAATTTGCCCATCGCTTTGTCCTCGCCCTTGGTCTGTTCCCGAAACATAACGTGCGCCGACCTTTTGTCTAGGGCTGGGCCATTGCACGGTGAGGTGTTGATTCGCGTGTTAGGCCTACATACGCTATCCCTACATCCAGTATTTCCCGGCTTTGTACCCCGGTCATTTTCGCTAAGGGACTCACATGAAAATATCTTTCGCAAAAATCTCTGTTCCACCCCAAGGCGCCCTTGTTTTCGGCGTGACCGACAACGGAAAGCTTGGTCCGGAGGCGGTTAAACTGGATAAGCGCGCGAACGGCTCTTTGAGTCGGGCCATGAAAGCGGCTTCCTTCAAAGGGAAGAAGGAGCAAACTCTCGAGATTCTCGCACCCGGCGGAACAAAGTTGGATAAGGTGGTTCTCGTCGGTTTAGGTGATCTGAAGTCTTTAAGCGAAACAGCCGCCGAACGGGTTGGTGCCGTTGTCTATAAATCCGTTGCGAAAGAACCGTCGGCAACAATTGTTTTAGACGTCCTGGGTGGCGCGGCAGCCGGTGAAGGTGTGCTGGCTGCACATATTGCGGGTGGCGTTCGAATCCGATCCTATCGTTTCGACAAGTACCGAACGAAAGAAGGCAAGGACGAGAAACCCAAGCTGAAGACCTTGGTGGTTCAGTGCGCGGCTTCGGCGAGCGCCAAGACGAGTTTTGCCTCAGTCTCAGCGGTAGTGGACGGCATCTTCTTCACACGCGATCTTATTTCCGAGCCCGCCAATGTGATTTATCCGGCCTCATTTGCGGCGCGCACCAAAGCCCTGGCGAAAGACGGCGTGAAAGTTGAGATTTTGGGCGAAGCCGCCATGCGCAAGCTTGGCATGGGCGCTTTGCTTGGTGTTGGCGATGGTTCGGCGCGGGAATCTCAGTTGGTGGTTATGCGCTGGGAGGGCGCTAAGAATAAAAAAGCTCCTCCAATTGCGATCGTGGGCAAGGGCGTGTGCTTCGATACCGGTGGTATCAGCCTGAAACCGCCGAGCGGTATGTGGGACATGAAGTGGGATATGGGCGGTGCAGGTGTCGTCGCCGGACTAATGTGCGCCTTGGCTAAGCGCAAAGCAAAGGTGAATGTTGTTGGCTTGTGCGGTCTTGTAGAGAATATGCCGGACGGCGCCGCGCAGCGTCCGGGCGATGTGGTCACATCCATGTCCGGCCAAACCATCGAGGTGCAAAATACCGACGCTGAGGGGCGGCTCGTGCTGGCTGATGTGCTGTGGTACGCGCAAGAGCGCTTCAAGCCGAAGACCATGATTGATCTTGCGACTCTGACCGGTGCGGTGATCGCTGCATTGTCCAATCATTACGCCGGATTGTTCGCGAATGATGATGATCTGGCTGCGCAGTTAACCGCAGCCGGTCAAACGGCGGATGAGCGGCTTTGGCGATTTCCCATGGGTGAAGAATACGACAAGGAACTTCGCTCACTTATTGCCGACATGAAAAACATTGGTGGTCCAAGAGCGGGCAGCATCACCGCTGCACAATTCCTGCAGCGGTTTGTGAAAGATACGCGCTGGGCGCATTTGGATATCGCCGGCGTCGTGTGGAACGAGAAGGGGACCGTTCTGTCGGATCCAGGCAGCACCGGATTTGGCGTGAGGCTGTTGAACCGGTTTATTGCCGACAACTGCGAAGGATAAAGTTTAGCGTCTAGGCGGGATTCTATGCTCAGGGCTTAGTGTGTGATGAGCGCTTGTACGCATAGACGAAGTCCGCGTCACGGGTGACGCCGTCGTTGCCTTTAGCGCCGAGGTTGGTGAAAAATTCAGCAATCTCGGCGGCCTGAATTTCCGATACCGCCTGACGAAACAGACCTTTGTCGCCTTTCTTAAACTTATGAACGTTGAAAAGCTGAGCTTTGGGGTCGGCAGCGCTGCCCACATACCATTCTTTGTAATTTCCGCCGTGACGGCCCATAAAGTCCTGAAAATCGTTGAGGATTTCCGATTTACTCTTAGCCATTTTTATTATTTCTCCCAACGAGCGAACCAATATCCTGAAAACATAACCATAGGTTTCAGTATCGCAACTGCATTTTTGTTAAAGATGTATCGCGTTCCAAGTAAGGGCGCAGGACAGCTAAATAACGGGTTCTCGGGTTTCCACGTTGCGACTCACGCGTCCAGAGGCTAAACACCCGCAAAACCTCGCAAATCCGACCACACGGAGACGGCCCATGAAAACTCTTATTCGACCTTTCAGAGGGCTCAGGCCGATGCCGGAAAAGGCCGCTGATGTTGCGGCTCCACCCTATGATGTCCTTAACACGGAAGAAGCCCGCGAGCGTGTCGCCGGCAAGCCCTATAGCTTTTTGCACATCTCAAAGCCGGAAATTGATCTTCCGCCGGGTACTGATCCTTTCTCCCCCGAGGTGTATGCTAAGGGCGCCGAAAACCTCGCGAAGTTGGTGGCGGACGGTGTCCTGATCCGTGACGAGACCCCCGTGTATTACATCTACCGTTTGCGCATGGGGGCTCATACCCAAACAGGGATCGTCGCTGTTGCGTCGGTGTCAGCTTATGATGCCAATCGTGTTCGCAAGCACGAATTCACCCGGCCGGACAAGGAAGACGACCGGGTTCGCCAGATCGACGCGCTCAACGCGCAGACCGGACCCGTGCTTCTTGCCTACAAGGCAGACAAGAATGTTGATGATCTTGTCGCCGGGGTCACAACCGGCGCGCCTTTGTACGAGGTGACGGCCGATGACGGTATCGTTCATACAATCTGGATCATGAACGAGCCGGACGATGTCGGTCGTTTGACGCAATTGGTAGACGGAATGGACGCGCTTTATATAGCCGACGGTCACCATCGTTCAGCTGCAGCATCTCGGGTCGCAGCTGCGCGGCGCGGTTCTCAACCTCAGACAGACAGTCACGAGTATTTTCTGACGGTTGCGTTCTCCCACGATCAGACCCGCATTTTCGATTACAACCGCGTGGTTCGCGACCTCGGCGGCCTAACCGATGCCGATTTTCTGGCAAAAGTGGAAGAGCGTTTTACTGTTGAAAAGGCGGCGGGTCAGGTGAAGCCCGACGGTCCGGGTCGCTATGGAATGTATTTGGCCGGGGCCTGGTATCGGCTGGAGATTCTGCCTCAGTTTGTGCCGCAGACTGATCCCGTTGCGCGCCTTGATGTCAGCTTGCTTCAAGACAATCTCATCAGCCCTATCCTGAAGATTGATGATCCTCGCCGGGACAAGCGTATTGATTTTGTTGGCGGCATTCGCGGTTTGGGCGAATTAGAGCGGCGGGTGAACTCGGGAGAAATGAAGGCGGCTTTTGCTCTTTTTCCGACAAGCATGGAGCAACTCATAGCCGTCGCTGATGCGGACAAGGTGATGCCCCCTAAATCCACATGGTTCGAGCCGAAGCTGGCGGACGGTCTCGTCAGCCACGTCCTCGACTGACGCGGGTTTGAGCGCCGCGCCACATGTGGTTATCGTCGCGGGCCCGACCGCGACCGGCAAGTCGCGATTGGCGGTAAAAATCGCGGACGCTTTGAGCGGCATTGTCATTAATGCGGACAGTCAGCAGCGGTATCGCGATCTTCCTATTCTCTCGGCGCGGCCAACTCCTGCAGATATGGCAGGCGTTCCGCATAAGCTGTTCGGCGACCTCGGCCCGAAGGATACCGGGTCGGCGGCCGAGTGGGCGGAAAAAGCCGCAAGAGAAATAACTGAAGCTGTTAACGCGGGGCTCCTACCCGTCGTCGTTGGAGGGACGGGCTTATATCTACGGGCGCTTATGGAAGGGCTCATCAATATCCCGATGATTCCGGCCGAAATCCATGCCTCCTCGGAAGCCCTCCTGGCTGAAATCGGCCATGTAGCATTTCATGGGCGGTTGAACGAGCGCGACCCAAAAATCGCTGAACGACTGGCGCCGGGCGATACCCACAGGCTCCTCCGCGCTTGGGATGTTATTGAAGCTACAGGAACGTCCTTGAGCGTCTGGCAAACTACGCCGACATCGCCGCCGCTAAGCGCCACGTACTATTCCATTGTGACAGTGCCGGAGCGTGCGGCTCTGTATGGGGCTTGTGACGCTCGGTTTCATCAGATGGTTGAGTCCGGTGTGGTTGAAGAACTTCGGGTGTTTTTGGATTCCGGTGGGTCACTGGATATGCCTGTTATGAAGATGCTCGGCGCCCGGGAGCTTGCATCCTATCTGTCGGGTGCGGCTACATTAAATGAGGCAATTGCGGCCGCGCAGGCCGTGACGCGGCACTACGCTAAGCGCCAAGTCACGTGGTTCAAAGGTCAGTTTAATGCTAGTTTGTCAATTAGTACGCAATATTCGGAAAGAAAAACTGAAGAAATATTGTCAAATATTCGTCATTGGGTGTTGACCTAACTACCCTGCGCCACTAGTTTGCGCCGCTTCTTACATGGCTAAGCCGCCATTTCCGTGGCTTTGGCCAGCGGCACACGCACATGGGATTGGGAAAACGGTTATGGCCGCCGGAACGGCAAGAACCCGGAAATCAGATACTAGATCCGGCCAGAAATATGTCGGCGCCCGGCTCATCCTCAAAGCATTGGAGGAGCAGGGTGTCGATGTGGTGTTCGGGTATCCGGGCGGTGCCGTGCTCCCGATTTACGACGAGCTTTTTAAGCAGAACCGGATTCGCCACGTGCTTGTGCGTCATGAGCAAGGCGCGGTCCACGCGGCAGAAGGCTACGCGCGGTCCACCGGCAAGGTCGGCTGCGTTCTCGTGACCTCCGGCCCTGGCGCGACCAATGCCGTTACCGGGCTGACTGACGCGCTGATGGATTCAATCCCGATTGTTTGTCTAACGGGTCAGGTTCCAACTCATCTGATCGGCAATGATGCATTTCAAGAGGCCGATACGGTCGGCATCACACGGCCGTGTACAAAGCATAACTATCTGGTGCGTGACGTCGATCAGTTGGCCTCCACAATTCATGAAGCCTTTTACATTGCGCGTTCGGGCCGGCCTGGCCCAGTGGTGGTCGATGTGCCTAAGGATGTGGCCATGGCTCAGGGCCAGTATTCGTCTGCGCCGCGTGGAGGGTCGCGCGCTCAACACAAAACCTACCGGCCGCAAACAAAACCCGATCCGGCTTTGATCGAGATCGCGATGCGGCTTATAGCCGGCGCAAAAAAGCCGCTGTTTTACACCGGTGGCGGGGTTATCAATTCGGGACCTCGCGCATCGAAATTGTTGCGAGAGTTGGTGAAGCTGACCGGGGTACCCATCACCTCGACACTCATGGGTCTTGGGGCTTATCCGGCGGCCGACAAGCAGTGGCTCGGTATGTTGGGCATGCACGGCATGTATGAGGCAAATATGGCCATGCATGACTGTGACGTGATGATCAATATCGGTGCGCGGTTTGATGATCGCGTGACCGGTAATCTTGAATTTTTCTCGCCCGGTTCAAAAAAAATCCACGTGGATATTGATCCATCGTCCATCAACAAGAACGTGATTGTTGACGTGGGAATTGTCGGGGATTGTGCCGCAGTCCTGGAAGAGATGCTTGCGGTGTGGAAAGCGCGGAAGTATCGCGCCGACCAGAAAGCGCTCAATTCGTGGTGGCGCGAGATCGATCGATGGCGCGCGCGCGACTGTTTGCGCTACGAACAGCGCGGCAAAGTGATTAAACCGCAGTATGCCATTCAGCGTTTGCACGAACTGACCAAGGACCGTGAAACGTATATCACGACCGAAGTGGGTCAGCATCAGATGTGGGCGGCACAGTTCTGCCGTTTCGAACATCCAAATCGTTGGATGACATCCGGCGGGCTTGGTACGATGGGCTACGGTTTGCCCGCAGCGGTCGGCGTTCAAATGGCGCATCCGGATGCTTTGGTGGTTGATATCGCGGGTGAAGCCTCAATCCTGATGAATATCCAGGAACTTTCGACGGCTGTTCAGTACCGCCTGCCGGTGAAAATCTTTATTATCAACAATCAATATATGGGCATGGTGCGCCAGTGGCAGGAGTTGCTGCACGGCAGTCGCTATTCCCAAAGCTATACCGAATCATTGCCCGATTTTGTGAAGTTGGCGGAAGCTTACGGCTGTATCGGACTGCGCGTTGATAACCCTGCCAAAGTCGATGACACCATTCGCGAAATGATCTCAATCAATCAACCCGTGATCTGCGACGTGCGCGTTGACCAAAAAGAAAATTGTTATCCGATGATTCCATCCGGAAAACCTCACAATCATATGTTGCTGGGACCGGAGACGGAAATGAGCACCGCAATTGAAGGAGAGGGCAAAGCGCTGGTCTAGCGCTCGCCTAACAGTCATGGTCAAGAAATCATCTGGAAAAACTGCTCGCAAAATCGTCAAGGCAAGGCCGAAACGGATTGTGAAAGCAAAGGACGAGCAATCCTCCAATATTTACGAGGGGATGGTGCCGGTCGCGCGCCTTAAGGATAAGGATATTTACCGTCACTATATCTCGTTGCTGGTGGATAACGAGGCCGGGGTTCTTGCGCGTGTCATCGGCCTGATTTCTGGACGAGGCTACAACATTGAAAGCTTGACGGTTTCGGAAGTGGATGAAGGTAAACATCTGTCGCGCATCAACGTAACCACATCGGGTACGCGGCAGGTCATCGAGCAGGTGAAAGCGCAACTCGGCCGATTGGTGCCTGTTCACATCGTTAGGGACTTGACGGATGAAGGTCCGTCCGTTGCGCGCGAACTTGCGCTGGTCAAGGTTGCCGGTGTCGGGGAAAAACGTGTTGAAGCCTTGCGTATCGGCGACATTTTTCGCGCGAACGTGGTCGATTCAAGCACCAGGTCTTTTGTATTTGAAGTGATCGGAACCACCGAAAAAGTGGACGCCTTTATCGACCTCATGAGGCCGCTCGGTTTGCTTGAGGTGTCCCGTACCGGCGTTGCCGCCATCGCTCGCGGCGCCGTGGGTATTGAAGGTTAATCGGTTAAGCGCGGGCTCCACTGGCTAGCGCAGCAGGATAAAAACGGAAAGGGATTGTTATGCGAGTCTATTATGATCGTGACGCCGACGTGAATCTAATCAAGGGTAAGAAAATCGCCATCGTCGGCTACGGAAGCCAGGGCCATGCGCATACGCTCAATCTGCGCGATTCCGGCGTGAAGGACATCGTGGTTGCCTTGCGAGAAGGTTCAGCGACCCGCGCCAAAGCCGAGCAGGAAAAGCTAAAGGTGATGACGCCGTCGGAAGCGGCGAAATGGGCCGATATGATGATGATTCTGACGCCTGATGAACTTCAGGCCGACCTATACAAGGATGACATTAGAGACAACTTGAAGCAGGGCGGCGCTCTCGCCTTTGCGCACGGTCTTAATGTGCACTTTAATCTTATCGAGCCGCGTCCCGATTTGGATGTTTTTATGATTGCACCAAAAGGCCCAGGTCACACAGTGCGTTCTGAATATCTGCGCGGGGCCGGTGTGCCGTGCTTGGTTGCGGTTGCGCAAAATGCATCGGGGAACGCGATGGAAATCGCGTTGTCATATGCCTCTGCAATTGGCGGCGGCCGCGCAGGTGTCATCGAGACGAACTTCAAAGAAGAGTGCGAAACCGATTTGTTCGGCGAGCAGGCGGTGCTTTGCGGGGGAGTGACAAGCCTTATTCGTGCGGGTTTTGAAACGCTCGTTGAAGGCGGGTACTCGCCCGAGATGGCCTACTTCGAATGCCTGCACGAAGTGAAGTTGATCGTAGATCTTATTTACGAGGGCGGCCTTGCCGATATGCGCTACTCCATCTCGAATACAGCTGAGTACGGCGACTACGTGTCGGGCCCTCGTGTCGTGACGGATGAGACAAAGAAAGAGATGAAGAAAATCTTGGCTGACATTCAGTCGGGCAAATTCGTCAGCAACTGGATGACAGAGTGCAAGGCCGGGCAACCCAGCTTTAAGGCGATGCGCCGGAATTGGGCGGATCACCCCATCGAAGAGGTCGGCACAAAACTCCGGGCCATGATGCCCTGGCTTAAAGGCGGCAAACTGGTGGACAAAGCCCGCAACTGACCTCTCGCTTTGGGCAGCGCGGCGCGCAATAATTGCAACGGCGCAATGCCCGAGGCGTATTCTAGCCAGGGCTTTGCAATGTTGTAGGGGGCTTTCATGTTGTTGCGCGGGGTGTTCTGTTGCTTGATGGTGCTGGCGTTGGGCGCCGGGGCGTCGATGCTAAGTGCTGCGCAAACTGCGCCGAACGAAACCTCCGTCCTTCCGACCCCGGCGCAGCTCTTCGAATTAAATACCGAACTTGAAGCTTTGCCCACCGCATCCGGCGGAGGCTTGCTATTGGTGGAGCCTGGTAAGCTGGCGGTTGAAGCGCCGGCAACGGTGAATGCTGCGCTGGCGCGCACGCGCCGCGCTATTGTTTCAACGGATGATCTCGCGCTTCTGTCAGACGCCGACGCACTCCGCATCAATGCCGCAGGCCGAATAATTGGCAGTCCCGCCGCGCATGCGCTGACGCTATTTGAGGATTTCAGCATCCGCGTCGTAATGCTCGACATGACACGGGACGATCTGGGTCATGCGGTGTGGCGAGGTGCCGTTATTGGCGGCGGCGAAGCGACGTTTGTAATTGATGGCGATCAAATTACAGGCGCGGTGCGGGCCGGAACGCGGTCCTTTCGTATACAGCCTGAACGGGACGCTCATCGCATCGTTGAATTTGATCCGGCAGAACGACCGCGCGGTCGAAATGATGCGATCGCCGTGCCCACAGCGCCCCTATCCCTGTCGCCGGAAGTAAAGGCGCCGTCGAAACCGCCGGTGGCGGACTTCGAAAAAGCGGCAGCTATAACGCCGGTCACGATTAAGCTTTTGATCGTCTACACGACAGCCGCCGCCGCTCAGGTTGAGAGCCTCAGTGCAGCGGCATCTCTCGCCGTCGCATATACGAACACCGCTCACAGCAATTCGGAAACGGGTGTCCAATTTACTCTTGCAGGTATTGCGCAAATTGATCTCGACGAATCTAGCGTGGAGATGGGGACGGTGCTGTCGGATTTTCAGGAGGGCAATGGTGATTACGCGCGCATACAAAAATTACGCGCGAATCTCGGCGCGGATTTGGTTCAGTTCTGGATCGGTACAAATGGATCGCCGGATAATTGCGGTTTAGGATACTTACTCTCGGATGCAGATCAGCCGGGCCTCAATCTTACATCTTTGGCTTCCTTCGGTTCTTCAGTGGTAACCACTGATTTTGGCGGTGCCTGTCTCACCGATACCGTTGCACATGAACTCGGGCACAATCTCGGTTCAGAGCATGACCGTTTTGTTGTTGACGAGGATGTGGCGGGGCCCGAGGGGTACAACTACGGTTATGTCGATCTGGGTTTTTTTCGCGACATCATGGCTTATGACGATCAATGCGCCGAGGTAGATCAATCGTGTCCCACAATTCAATATTTTAGCAATCCGAATATAAGTTTTAATGGCCGACCCACGGGCATCGACGACACGACACCAACAGCAGCTAATAGCGCCCGCAAAGTCGGTGAGATTGCGCAAGTTGTCGCGCAGTTCGATTCTTATTTAACGCCCGAGCCGCTCGTCCGTATGGGCCGAGTATCTTCCGGCTTGCAGACGCAGTCAGGCTCTTTCTTGAGAGTTCTCAATACCGGAGCAGCGACGGGGAATGCGACGGTTACGTTTCTATCCGAGGCGGGGGAAGTGTGGGGCGAGTGGACTAGTCCCAATGTCGCGCCCAACGCGGAGCTTCAGTTCGCGGTAACAAGTATCGAGTCTGAAATTGTACCAGCCTTTGCGAAGCCGGCCTACTACTCGGTAGGTGTCAGAGCGTCCTTCCAGGGTTATACCCAACACGTTCTATACCGTCCTGACGACGGAACTCTTACAAATTTAAGCACGTGCTCTGCAGGTGTGACTGCGGACCGGACCGTCCTCAGTGGCGTGCATAGTTCGCTCATTGCGACCGGTTTTCCAAGTTCCGTGGTGATCAATAACACTGCATCTTCGGCGATGACAGTTTCACTGGGGATTTATGATGCTCTCACGGGGGTCAAACGTGGAACCTATGTTAGCCCGTCCATTCCCGCGAACGGACAAGCCGTCGTCGCGATGACGACGATGGAGGCAAGTATCGGCGTGCCGCCAGCGGCAAACATGTACCACTACGTCATCAAAGCAGAGGGGCAGTTTGGTGGCTTTTTGCAGCATCTGGTCAACAACACCGGAAAGGGTGTTATTACCGATATGACAACGGCTTGCGCCCTGGATGGGTCTGCGACCGTCGCAGCGACTTCGGCATTGCGGCTTGGCGCTGTATTTTCGACACAGCAAGCCACTTCGCAATCGTACCTGCGGTTTCACAATACGGGGGCGAGCAACGGTACAATCACCGCCACCGCGCGGGATTATGCGACCGGTCAGTCTCTTGGCCAATGGATCAGTTCCGAAGTTGCGCCGAATGCCGAAGTACAGTTTGGAATCGGGACTATCGAGAGCGCTCTGAATCTTCCGCAGCCGAAGCCCGATTATTATTCCTTGAGTATTGAGTCGAGCGCCCCTGGCTACCTTCAGCATGTTCTTTACCGGCCGATAGACGGGACTCTCACCAATCTCAGTACATGCCGTGTTGGCGTGACCGCCGCGCCTCGTAGTTTGAGCGGTGTGCATACTTCAATTTTGGACAACGGCTTTCCAAGCTCGATTGTGATCAACAATACCGGCGACACCGCGGTTGCCGCAGTTCTCACAGTTTATGACGCAAGCACAGGGGCCATGCTTGGTGGAACCACATACACCTCTGCGGCTGTGCCGCCGAAGGGTCATTTGACGGTCCCGGTTCTGTCCATTGAGTCAGCCTTAGGGATTACGCCCGCTCAAGGTCAGTTCCACTACGTTATAGAGGCTGCCCCATCTCTGACCGGGTTTTTGCAGCACCTAGTCAATAACGTGGGGGCCGGAGTTATCACTGACATGACGACCACATGCGCCCTACCCTCTTAATTAGATAATAATATTTACACAACTTATGTTTGTTGGACTGTCGGTCTTGTTCAATATGGGTCGTAGCAGGATAAATCTTTAGTTTTTAGGAGTTGCTGCCCTTCCCTTATCTAGTCCTTCATGACAAATTAACTGTCGCTGCGTCATTTTAGTCTCAAAGCGGTCTGGAACGGCTGCATCTAAAGACTATGATGTAAACCATTGATTTGTGGGAAAAAACGCGGCGTTCGAGAGAAGGTGCCCTTGTGGTGAATACAATCGCACAGATTGGCGACATAACCGGTACGGCTTCCGCCGTGATTCCGGCTGCGTTGCTGCGTGCGGATGCCACACTGGGCCTTGCGCTGCGTCTTACGGACCGGGGTCTGCGACTTATCCACCCCTAAACGCGTTTTATCGAGCGGCAGGCGTTTAGGGGATGGAGTTCAAGTGGGTCGCTCACGAACCGTACTTTTGACCCCAGTCGTGAGAAAAACCATGAATAACAACAGAGTATTGATTTTCGACACCACCATGCGGGACGGCGAACAGTCTCCCGGCGCGTCTATGAATCGTGAAGAAAAAATCCGGATCGCCAAAGTTTTGGAAGAGATGCGGGTGGATATCATCGAGGCCGGATTTCCGATTGCCTCTCAAGGCGACTTTGATGCGGTCGAGGCCGTTGCCAAGGAAATCAAAGAAAGCGTGGTCTGTGGCCTCGCCCGGGCCGCAAAAGCTGATATCGACCGTGCGGCGCAAGCTTTACGGGCGGCAAAACGCAGCCGGATTCATACCTTTATCGCCACGAGCCCGCTTCATATGAAGATTAAGCTGCAGATGGAGCCTGATGCGGTCTATCAGGCGGTCATCGATAGCGTAAGCCGGGCCCGCAATTATACGGATGACGTGGAGTGGTCGGCGGAAGATGCCACGCGTACTGACAAAGACTTTCTCTGCCGCTGCGTTGAGGCGGCAATCGATGCGGGTGCGTCGACCATCAACATTCCGGACACGGTTGGTTATACTGTGCCCGATGAATTTCATTCGCTTATCAGTATGCTTTTCAACCGGGTGCCCAATATCGATAAGGCGACCATCTCGGTGCATTGCCATAACGACCTCGGACTGGCCGTTGCCAACTCGCTCGCGGCGGTCCAGGCCGGCGCGCGCCAAGTGGAATGTACGGTGAACGGGCTCGGCGAACGTGCCGGCAATGCTGCCATGGAAGAAGTCGTCATGGCTTTGCGCACGCGCAAAGACCATATGCCTTTCGAGACCAATATTCGGACCGAAAGTATCACTCGGGCGTCCCATTTGGTGTCAACTATCACGGGTTTTCCCGTCCAGCTTAACAAGGCGATTGTCGGAGCCAATGCGTTTGCCCACGAGGCAGGAATCCATCAGGACGGTGTTCTTAAAAATGCCGAAACTTACGAGATCATGAGCCCGGAATCGGTAGGCTTAAAAGCATCGAATTTGGTGCTTGGCAAACATTCGGGCCGTCACGCTTTTCGCGCCAAGCTCGAAGATTTAGGGTATCAGTTGGGCGACAATGCGATAAACCACGCCTTCAAGCGGTTCAAAGATCTGGCGGACCGGAAAAAGGATGTCTATGACGAGGACATCGTGGCTCTGGTCGATGATACGGTGGTGCGCGGAAACGACCGTATCAAGTTCGTTTCGCTGGAAGTTGTTTGTGGAACGAAAGTCAAAAAACAGACCGCAGAGTTGGAACTGGAAATCGACGGCGTATTAACCACAGCCAAAGTAACCGGCGACGGGCCTGTGGATGCGATCTTTAACGCCATCAAGGATCTGACAACGAATACGCAACGATTAAAGGTCTATCATGTTCACGCCATAACAGGCGGCACAGATGCCCAGGCGGAAGTGACGGTGCGATTGGAAGAAAACGGTAAAATGGTCATGGGGCAGGGTGCCGATACGGATACTTTGGTCGCTTCTGCCCGTGCATACATTAATGCGTTGAATAAGCTGCTGGTGAAGAGAGAGAAGTCCGAACCGGCAGCAATGACAGCATAGAAAATTGCCTCGGTCCGGCCTTTTATAGATGGTCGGACCGAGGCAAGATATTAAAAGCGAATATTGGCTTGCGATGGCAAGCATGAAAGTTAGGACGCTATGTTTTTTAAAATCTCATTCGGGGGTGAATAAGTCAGCATGTTCTCCAGATTGACGGGGTGGTTATCGGCCGACATGGCCATTGATCTCGGGACGGCGAATACGCTGGTCTACGTGAAAGGTCGCGGTATCGTGCTTAACGAGCCCTCAGTGGTTGCTTTGGCCGAAGTCAAGGGCCGCAAGCAGGTTTTGGCTGTCGGGAATGAAGCCAAGCTTATGCTTGGTCGTACGCCAGGCAATATTCAGGCCATCCGACCGCTCAGGGACGGCGTTATTGCCGACTTTGAAGTGTCGGAAGAAATGATCAAGCATTTCATCCGCAAGGTTCATAACAGGCGTAGTTTCGCGAGCCCATTGGTGATCGTGTGTGTGCCGTCAGGTTCAACGGCGGTGGAACGCCGTGCAATTCAGGAATCGGCTGAAGCAGCGGGCGCGCGCAAGGTCTATTTGATCGAAGAGCCTATGGCGGCGGCCATCGGCGCCGGTCTACCGGTCACCGAGCCGACAGGCAGCATGGTCGTGGATATCGGCGGCGGTACAACCGAGGTGGCTGTCCTATCCCTTGGCGGTATTGTGTATGCTCGCTCGGTGCGTGTCGGCGGAGATATGATGGACGAAGCCATCATCAATTACATCCGACGTCACCATAATCTTCTCGTGGGTGAGAGTTCGGCCGAACGCATCAAAAAAGAAATTGGATGCGCATGTCCGCCCGAAACCGGCGATGGCGAGACCATGGAGATTAAGGGGCGCGACCTGATGAACGGCGTGCCCAAGGAAATCGTGATCAGCCAGCGCCAAATAGCGGAAAGTCTGGCAGAGCCAGTTACCGCGATTATTGATGCCGTGAAAGTTGCGTTGGAACATACAGCACCTGAACTTGCCGCAGATATTGTTGATAAAGGCATTGTACTAACCGGCGGCGGCGCGATGCTGCACAATCTAGATTTCGTGCTGCGTCATGCGACCGGTCTGCCTGTGTCCATTGCCGACGACCCCTTGACGTGTGTGGTCATGGGAACCGGCAAGGCGCTGGAAGAGATGAAGACGCTCAAGAACGTGCTAACGCAGATGTACTAGCGCGTGCGCTAAAAACGGAGGGCTATCGTGCGGCAACCAACGGGGCAAATTTCCCGTTTCGGGACACTCAAATCGCTTTTGCAGCGATTTGCGTTTTTGTCGCTTGTTGGGTTGACCTTCGCGCTCATGCTGATCGGTAAGGCCGATACGGTGCTTGTGGAGCGGGCACGTGTGGCGGTGACCGATACAGTTGCTCCTATTCTCAGGTTCATGTCCGAACCCGCCAGCGCGGTTTCGAATGTTGTTAGCAATGTCCGCGAGCTCGCGGGCATACGCGATGAGAACGCGGAGTTGCGTGAAGCCAATGCGCGTTTGTTGCAATGGCAATCCGTGGCCCAGAAACTCGAAACTGAAAACAAATCTCTGCGTTCACTTCTCGCAGTTACGCCTGAGCCCACAGCATCTTTCGTAACGGGACGCGTTGTGGCTGATGCTGGCGGGGCGTTTGCTCAATCAGTCATTGTCATGGCGGGGCGGTCCGACGGTGTGCGAAAAGGCCAAGTCGTTATAACCGGCAACGGTCTTGTCGGCCGTGTGATGCTGGCGGGCGACAGTTCTTCTCGGGTTTTGTTGATTTCCGATATTAATTCTCGCATCCCTGTGCTGGTGGGCGATTCAGGTCAACGCGCTATTTTGGCAGGCGATAATAGTGGCCGCCCGCACCTCCTTTTTCTGGGAACTGGGGCGGCTGTCCCGGGCGATAAGGTGGTGACCTCCGGCGATGCCAAGGCCTTTCCGCCGGGACTGCCGGTCGGGCAGGTGGTGAGTGCCGAAGACGGCATTGTGGAAGTCGAGCCCTACGCTGCGCGCGACAAACTCCAACATGTTCGTGTTGTAGATTACGGCCTTTCCGGCATTCTCGAGTCTTCAGCTCCGGAAGGGTAATTGGGCAACTGATCATGCAACTCACGTCTCTTCAGTATATGGATGGAGCTGCGCGCCGGGCGGTTCCGTTCGGGTTGACGCTGATCTTGATGTTGTTTGCTTTGACGCCGACTTATGTGCCCGGTCTCTCCGACGTGACACCGATGCTGACGTTGGTGAGTGTCTATTTTTGGTCGATTTATCGGGCCGATTTGCTGGGGTATGGAGCGATATTCGGGATCGGCGTTCTTGAAGATTTGCTGATGGGAACGCCGCTTGGGTCTGGAGCTCTCGTCCTGCTGCTTTGTCAGCGGTTCGTAGTTCATCAGCAAAAGTTCTTTTATTCGAAACCGTTTGTTGTGACCTGGATGGCTTTTGCGGTGATAGCGCTTGGCGCGGCACTCATTCGCTGGCTGTGTGTCGGCCTTGTCGCGTCCAGTGGGTTTACGCCGATTGGAAGCTTGCTGACGGCATACTTAATCAGCGTTGCTATTTACCCGCTGGTCGCTTGGCTGCTGGCGAAAACCCAAATGAAGCTGCTGGCGGATATATGATGAGTGCTCTGTCATGATCATCACACGCGATAGCGATTGGACAAAAATGTTCAATCGGCGCGCCGCTATTCTCGGCAGCGCCCAGGCCGCTCTTGTCGCGACTCTTGTCGGCCGCATGTATTATTTGCAAGTTGTTCAGGCCGACCGTTATCGCATGCTGGCGGAAGACAACCGGATCAATATCCAACTCATCCCGCCGCCGCGTGGCCGCATTGTTGATCGCTTCGGCAGGCCGCTCGCAATCAACAAGCAGCAATTCAGGGCCTTGGTTGTTCCCGAACAGATACGCAAACTTGACGAAACGTTGGACGATCTTGGTCAGCTTGTTGAAATCTCTGAACATGATCGCGAGCGCATCAAAAAAGAAGTTGGCCGCAAACGTGGATTTGTGCCGATCACGGTTAAAGAAAATCTGACCTGGGATGAGATGACCCGCATTCAAGTGAATGCGCCAGACCTTCCCGGAGTCAAGATCGACGAAGCGCAAACACGGTTTTATCCGCAGGGCGAGGGCGCCGCGCAACTTCTCGGATATGTCGCTGCGGTTGATGAGAGCGACTTGACCGGCGACCCGCTATTGCAACTGCCGGGATTTCGGATCGGTAAGGACGGCATTGAAAAGGTCTATGATACTTCCCTGCGCGGCACCGGTGGAACTAGTCAGGTAGAAGTGAATGCCTACGGCCGCGTTATCCGCGAGTTGGAACGCAAAGAGGGCAATCCCGGCGCGGACGTCGTTCTCACGATAGACGAACGCTTGCAACACTTTGCGGCAAAGAGGCTCGATATCGAAAGTGCCGCGGTTGTGCTGATGGACATCCATACCGGCGACTTGCTGGCCATGGTGTCCAACCCAAGCTTTGATGCAAACGCGTTCGCCCGCGGGCTGACGACGGAGGAGTGGAAAGCGCTTTCTACGAACGACCACAAACCGCTGATTAACAAAACGATTGCCGGACAGTTCTCGCCGGGCTCAACCTTCAAAACGGTGGTGGCGCTTGCGGCGCTGGAACATGGGGTTATTGCGCCGGACCAAACGGTTCATTGTAATGGGCGTTATAATCTCGGTCGTTATGTAAAACGCTGTCACAAGGTGCATGGCAGCGTGAATATGGTGCGGGCAATTTCCGTATCGTGTGATGTTTACTTTTACGAGGTCGCGCGCCGGTTGGGCGTCGATAAGATTGCCGCGATGGCCAAGCGGTTGGGATTGGGCGCGCCGTCCGGAATTGGGTTGCCTGGTGAACAGCGCGGTCTTATTCCCACCGAGGCCTGGAAAATGGCAGCCCGCGGCGAGCCCTGGGTTCCGGGAGACAACTTAAATGTGGGCATCGGTCAGGGTGACGTGCTTGTCACGCCGATTCAGTTGGCGACCCTGACGGCTCGAATCGCCAATGGCGGGCTAGCTGTCAAACCAAGACTGGTGCGACCCACATTGCAGGCGGCAGGGGTGAGTGTTGAAGGTGGAGGCGAGGTCGAGCAAGCGCTTGAAGAGGGTGACGATCATTGGGTGCATCTGGTTGCGTGAAGCAGGGGATGTTCGACGTGGTAAATGGGCCCCCGGGGGCAACGACCGCTGCGTCCTTTGGCAAGCTCCGCCTTAAGGATCCGGAGATGAAAGACTGGACCCTCAGCGGAAAGACCGGAACCACGCAGGTGTACCGCATTAGTGCGGCCGAGCGGGAAGCGGGCGAAAGAAAACCCGAAGATCGGCCCTGGCATCTTCGCGACAACGCATTGTTTGTGGCGTATGCACCGTCGCATCAGCCGCGCTACGCCATTGCGGTCGTCGTGCAACATGCGTTGGGCGGCGGCGGCACAATCGCGGCGCCGATTGCGCGCGATATCATGGAGGAAACTCTGCGGCTTGATCCATCGCGCCGTCCGCGCTTGGATGAAAATCAAGTCGCTTCAGCGGCAGACTCTTCTCGTGAGAGGCCGGCGCATGAGTGAATTAGGGTTCCTCTCTGCGCGCTTGCGCCGCGGCGATATGACCGCCACGGAAAAGTTGTGGCAAATGAGCTGGTCCCTGATTTTTTGGATCTGCTGCATCTTTGCTCTGGGCTTTGCCATGCTTTATTCGGCCGCGAATGGCAGTTTAGAACCATGGGCCGGTTCGCAGTCAGTGCGATTTATCGTCGGGCTTGGAATCCTTTTAGCTGTGACGGTTATCGATGTCCGGCTGCTGCTTAAGTACGCTTATGTGTTTTATTTTGTTGTCCTTGCCCTCCTTATTGGCGTCGAGATTAAAGGCTTTGTCGGCGGTGGCGCGCAACGTTGGATTGACCTCGGATTTTTCAATCTGCAACCGTCTGAATTGATGAAGCCCGCCCTGCTGTTGGCCTTGGCGCGTTATTTTCATGGATTTGGAATGGAGGAGATCGGCCAGCCGACAACGCTGGTGGCGCCGCTCCTGTTGATTATAAGTCCTGCCTTTCTGGTTTACCTGCAGCCCGATCTCGGAACAGCTCTCGTTATTCTTATGAGTTCGGCGGCACTGCTGTTTATGGCGGGTGTGCGCATATGGAAATTCGCCGTGGTGGGTGTGATTGGGCTCGGCTCCATCCCCATCGTATGGAGTATGCTGCGCGATTATCAGAAAAACCGAGTTTTGACCTTCCTCAACCCCGAGCAAGACCCGCTCGGAACCGGATACCATATCCTTCAGTCTAAAATCGCCTTGGGGTCTGGCGGGCTTTTTGGGAAAGGCTTTATGGCCGGAACTCAAAGTCACTTAAGCTTTTTGCCCGAGCGTCAAACCGATTTTATTTTCACAATGCTGGCCGAGGAACTCGGCATGATCGGCGGCCTCGTCTTGCTGGCATTGTATGTGGTGATTCTTGTTTATGGGTACGCCATCGCCTTTCGGTGCCGCCATCAGTTTGGGCGGCTTGTCGCCATTGGCCTGACCACCAGCTTCTTTCTATATTTTTTCATCAACATCGCCATGGTGATGGGGCTGATTCCGGTTGTGGGTGTAACGCTGCCGCTTATTTCATACGGCGGAACATCGCTGCTGACCCTCATGTTCTCCATGGGGCTGCTCATGAACATCTATGTGCATCGTGATGTGCAGATGGGCGTGCGCGGCGGCTTCGGCGATTGAACGGGTTTCCCCGTCGCGGCGCGTCCGCGCGGTGATTCATCCTGATTTTCCCTTTGTTTCCAACGTGCTCGCCGACTTGCCCCCGGCGGCCATAGGCTCTATAAGAACGGCCTTCCTGGGTTGGCCGGACTGTTGCCGCCCACAGGGGCGCATAGCTCAGTTGGTAGAGCAGCTGACTCTTAATCAGCGGGTCCGAGGTTCGAGCCCTCGTGCGCCCACCATTCTTAAATATGAGAAAGACGGCACAGCATACCGCACACGCCGGCGCGTGTGCGTGCTCTCCGGATAGTCTTTGCTTACTTTTTAGTTGGGAATGCCGTCGCTGTGCTTTTGCCGGACATGCTCTGCGCATATGCAGATTTCGGCGCGCCGTCGCCGGACTTAGCCTTTTTAGGCTTCTTATCTTCGCGTGTTTTCTTCTGCTGACCCTTGGCCATAGGTGGCTCCTAAAATGGATGACGACGAGGTTACTACGCGCGTGTTTATAAGCTAAGTCCAGTCAATTAGATGGCATGTGACCGGCGGGGTTTTGACGAATCATAAAGGGCTGGTCGGCAAGCCCGAGTCCTCATTTCTGATTTACTTAGCAAATTCATTAGGTTCCGGTGAGGCTGGCTTTACCGGGCGCTTAAGCGTAGTGTGCCGCGCTATACAGACATGATCGGCGGCGCACCCGCGTTTTACGCATGGGGTGTGGCAACGGGCCGAACCTCATTTCTAGCGCCGCAATACGGCGGCCTTTCATTTTCTTTGGTTTTTCAACTTTGGTGAATGGCGCGCCTTTTAAGGAGTCCTAATGCGCACGACGGAAACCCCCTCATGCGATGCGAACGCCCTCTACGAAGATAAGGCCGACATTAAAGCACGCCGTTGTCTGAGTTGCGAAGAGGCTTTCAACAGCCAGTGGGCGGGAGAGCGCATATGCCCGCGGTGTAAGCATTCATCGGCATGGCGCGCAGGTGTGTCTTATAAGCCGGCGAGATCCTAACCGGCTCTAGATATCATTCGCAGAAAACAAGCTGGTTGTTGTACTCAATCAAATTAGTTGCCGGCATCGCGCGGCACCAAGGAAATAAGGTGCGATGAAAAAGCGTGATAATGAGTTTGTCGAGACCGTGCTTGGTCTTGCAGATGAACATTTTAATCAGAATGGCGACTTCGCCGACCTGCAGTCTTCAATCGTTCAAAAATGGACGGATGCGGAATCGGAAGCGCAGGCGGCGGGTGATCCTTTCAAGCGCGAAAATGTCCGATGGGCTATTCGCCGCATTTTGTTTCAACCCGATTTATGGCCTGGGCTGGACGAGAATCAGTGCGTCGTCCGGCGCTCAGCTTTGGAAGGAATGTTGAAACTTTGCAAAGGTTGAAAGCGGGCGTCACCGGACTTCTTTGGGCAACGGCGGTTATGTCGGTCTGCATCGTGACTTCGGCCAATGCGGCTGTAACCGGCGATGAATATTCCAAACTGCCAACGCCGTTAAGGCTAGCATTCGTAGCTGGCGTGCTGGACGGTTGGGAGAAGGTTCTTGGAGTGGAGAGGAGCGAGCAGATGCCCTCGGCCTTTGGGTCACTTATGAAGAGAAATTTCACCTGTCTTAGTGCGTGGGGGAACGACGAGTATCGTGTTGCTCTCGATGCTTATTTCTCTGAACATGAAGCGCAGATGCAATATGGAGCGGCATCAGGCCTCATTGAGGTGATGGCGCGAAACTGTTCCAATTAACCTGTATGTTATTGATTGATAACGTCAGAATGCCGGAGGCCGTGGTTTGGGCAAAAACTTCGAAGAGCTAGACCACCGTCCCAGCGAGATCGGCGATATTTCTCTCCGCCGCCGCAGAATTCCCGCCGTTACAGATGCTGATGTCTTTGAAGTTAAGCTCGGCGATGAGTTTTTGATGTCGAGTTTGTTCACCGAAGGCGAGGTTGCCTTGGCGAATCATGGGCTATCGGCTTTAGCGGCGCAGGACGTCACACCGGCCGACGTTGTCGTCGGCGGGCTGGGGCTCGGATATACAGCTTATGCCGCACTATGTTTTCCAGGTGTTGGCTCTGTCGTGATTGTCGATGCCTTGGCGCCGGTCATCGAATGGCATCAAAAGGGGCTGGTGCCCTTGGGCGAAAAGCTTACGTCGGATTCCAGGTGCCGGTTTGTTCACGGCAACTTTTTTGCAATGGCCAGTTCGTCGGGGACGGGTTTCGATCCGGAGTCACCGGAGCGGCTGTTTGACGCCGTCCTGCTGGACATTGACCATTCGCCGGACAATCTGCTCGACCGGGGTAATGCCGTCTTTTACACACCGGCCGGGTTGCAGCGTCTTGCGACATTCATTCGGCCCAACGGCGTATTTGCGTTGTGGTCAAATGATCCGCCCACAGATCAATTCCTCGGCGATCTTGCAGCGGCATTTATGGAGTCCAAAGCGCACGTGGTGAGTTTCCGCAATCCGATGACCGGAGAAGAGTCGGCTTCCACTATCTATGTTGCAGTATCGCCGCGCACATAGTGAAAACCCGCGATTTTGGCTTTAGAATCAGTCGCGTTTTGGCTGCCGAGATGAAATACTGCGTGCGCGACGGGTTTGATAAGGACTTAAATATGAAACGGATATTTTTGGCGGCGGCGATTGTGCTTATGGGATGTGCGCCATCATGGGCGCATGATTTTAAATTGGGCGATCTTGTGGTCGAACATCCCTGGGCACGGCCTTCATTGGGCGCGAGCCCAAATGGTGTTGCCTACTTAACCGTCACAAATAACGGCGCGGAAACAGACCGGCTTATTGATGTCAGTGGCGATGTGGCTGGTCGCGTGGAATTGCATGCGACGCTGATGGAGGGCGATGTCATGCGTATGCGCCCGGTGAAGGACGGTGTGGAAATTCTGCCCGGCCAGTCGGTGGAGATCGTTCCCGGTGGTCTGCACATCATGTTGATGGGACTGACCGAGCCGCTGAAAGAAGGTGACAGCTTTCCCTTGAGCCTGCGGTTCGAGCATGCTGGGTCTGTCGATGTATCCGTTCATGTTGAAAATAAACCCGAGAAAACCGCCCCGCCGATGCGCGAACATCATCACGAGTAAGCCGTCATGACCATTGTCCTTCATGAGCTAGCCCTGGCCGGTGATCTCCGACCATCGGCCTATTGTTGGCGGGTGCGATATGCTCTGGCTCACAAGGGGCTCGATTACAGTGTAGTGCCGACGTCTTTCGGCCGGATTCCGACTATTGCGGGCGGCGGCCAAAAAACAGTTCCCGTTATGGAAATTTCCGAGGCCGGGAAGCGCCGTGTTGTCGGTGACAGTTGGGATATCGCCAACGATTTGGAAAAAACTTATCCGGACAGACCCTCACTCTTCGGAGATGACCAGGGACGATCCTATGCGTACTTTATCCAGAACTGGTGCCTGCACACGCTTCATAAACTGATGATGAAGGCGATCATACTCGATATTTACGACCGGATTCATCCCGAAGAGCAGGAGAGTTTCCGCAACATTCGCGAGCAGCGTTTGGGCATGACTCTTGAAGAAATAGCGGCGGGCCCGATAGACGCCCGTCTCGACGCGGTAAGAGCGGCCTTGGAGCCGGTTCGAGCCGTGCTGCAAACCCAGGCGTTTCTCTGCGGGGACGCGCCGCGCCACGCGGACTATATTCTTGCCGGTCAGTTGCACTGGCCGCGCGAAGTTTCGCCCAAGCGCATTCTGGAGGCAGATGACCCCATTGTTCCGTGGTTTGAACGTATGCTTGCGCTGTATGACCGTATCGGTGCGGAGAGCACGCGGACATGGGATGGGCCGTAAGGGGCCGTGAAATCCTTCTTAGCGCGTCTCTATCGCTGCATACCTTCGCTTCTGATCAAAATGGCGCTTCGTGTTACCCAGACCAAATTTGTCGTGACCGCGGTGGGCGTATTTTTTGACGCGCACGGCCGGGTCTTGGTGCTGCGTCATGTGTATCGCCATCACCATCCCTGGGGGCTACCGGCCGGATTTATTGATGCCGGGGAAACGCCTGAAGTTGGAATATTGCGCGAGCTTAAGGAGGAGACATCTTTGTCGGCTGGATCGGTCCAAATTCTCTCGATCAGATCGCTCAGCCGTCGTCACTTGGAGGTCGCTGTTATGGGAGCGGTCGACAGCACTCAAGCGATATCCCTCAATCATGAGATATTCGAGGCTGTGTTCGCGGACCCCTTAGACCTGCCGCCAGGCCTGCCATCGAGCCAGGGCGATCTCGTGAGGCGGGCAATGGCAGTCGCCGACGTTCGATAGTGTGCGTGGGCGGCGAAAAAACTTGCCTCGGTGGGGTGCTCTGCGATAGGGACCGTCACACTCTTAAAAAAGCTATCGGAGCTTCGGAAACCTATGGCCGTCATTAACGTCACCAACCGTGCTGGAGAGAAACACGCCATCGAGGCAAAGCCCGGCAATACTGTCATGGAAATATTGCGCGATGCCGATATGGATGTTGAAGCTATTTGCGGCGGGTGTTGCTCTTGCGCAACCTGCCATGTCTTCGTTGATGACGCATGGGCGGGCAAGGTCGGTGAACGATCGGAAGACGAGCAAGAATTAGTCGAGCAGACAGACTCCTACAAGCCCGACAATTCGCGTTTGTCTTGCCAGATCAAGTTCTCCGACGATTTGGACGGGCTCATCGTTACGGTCGCTCCGGCCGAATAATCCGCGCGAACGGGTTTTACCTATCCTTTAAGACCAGCTACAACGCATCGATTGCCGTTCAGACAGGCGTCTGAAAGGAGAAGGCGGTGTTCATGTGGTTGTGGATTTTGACCTCGCGGTCCGTCCGGTGGCTGTGCTTCGGCGGACTGTTGTGCATATGTCTTAGCGTTGCCAACGCTGCTGAACTCCGTATCGGCGTTAAAGGCTTCCCAGTTACCCTCGCTCATCCTTACGTTGCGGCGAACCCCATCTCAGACGCCGTATTGAGGGCTGTATTTGACGGGCTGACACGGCTTGATGCGAATGGGGTGCCGGTGCCGGCTTTGGCCCTTTCCTGGCAAACGCTTACGTCTACATCCTGGCGATTCAAATTGCGCCGGGATGCCGTGTTCTCCAACGGCGAGCCCTTCAATGCAGCCGCTGTGACCGCAACGCTGTTGTGGCTACAAAGTCCCGAGGGCGCACGTACCTCAATGGGCCGTCATGCGCGCGGAATAGAGCGGGTCGAAGTCGAAGACCCGCACAGCATCATTATCCACACCGCGCAGCCAGATGCGATTTTACCTTATCGTCTTTCTGCTATTGCACTAGTCGCCCCCCGCGCATGGCGCGAATTGGGCCCCGAAGCTTTTGCGCGAACACCGGCAGGTACAGGAGCCTTTACGCTCGATGATTGGGGGAGCGCTTCGGGCCGTATCACCTTGAAAGCAAACTTTGACTCTTGGTGCGCACCAAAAGTAGACAGCCTCGTGCTGATCAATTTTCCGGA
Organism: uncultured Rhodospirillaceae bacterium; assembly: GCA_963976395.1. Lineage (GTDB taxonomy): Bacteria > Pseudomonadota > Alphaproteobacteria > Rhodospirillales > Rhodospirillaceae > UBA11612. The sequence goes on along the minus strand of CAXBLG010000002.1, from coordinate 89,436 downwards.
CGCGGCCGCGCGCGTAGAGGCATTGCTGTCAGGCCGCATTCATATCGCGTCGGGCCTTGGTCTCGAAAACATAGAAGCGGCACAAGCTGGCGGTGCTTTTGTTTCACCGGCGCCGGCGATGTCAGTCGCGGCCATTGCGCTTAGGCAGGACTCGGGTCGGGCATCGCCACTAAAAGACGCGCGGGTGCGTCAGGCTCTCAACTACGCGATCGACAAAACGCAGTTGAACACTGAAATTTTGAGGGGGCTCTCGGCCCCGTCTGGTCAACCGGCCGGTCGCTGGACATCCGGCCACAACCCAAACGTCCGTCCTTATCCTTATGATCCGGACCAAGCAAAAGCGCTGCTGTTTGATGCGGGCATCGTCACGTCATTCGGCCTACGATTTGACGTTGTGACGGGCCGCGCGCCGGGAGATGCGGCGATGATGGACATTATCGCGGCTCAGCTGAAGGATGTGGGCATTGATGCTGAGATGCGTGAGATTCCTTATGGCCGGTGGCTACAATCTTTTGCGTCTGGAATTTGGCCGAATGATACGGACGGATTTATGTTGCCGTTCGACAGTATGCCCATCAACGATGTTCAAAGCGCATTGGAACCCTATTCGTGTGCAAATCCAGCACCGTTTTTCTGTGACGAGGGCCTTACGGCTGAAATCGTCGCGGTGAATGAAGAAATGATGTTCACGAAACGGCTTGGGTTGCTGGATAGCCTGGCCCAAAAGATCCATGATTTGGCGCCCGCGATTTTTCTAACCGAGCAATTCGATTTATTTGCGGTTTCGCGCGATGTCAGCGGGTTCGCGGTCGCCGGCCGAGTTCCGATCTACGAAAGTGTTTCGGTGGATGAATAGACCGGTAGTGCTTAGGCCTCCACACCAAAGAGAGCATCCAACACGGCACGACCGGACTCCGGGCTGCCCATTGCCCGAATAGCGCGGGCTTCGCGCAATGGCCGGCTGATGCTGGCGTGGAGGCGTCGAAATGGCTGTCCGGATAGAATATGTGCGAGCCTCGTGTGCGCCGCCAAGGTCGCGCGGCTTTCGGCAGACATGTTCCGCCAGGTCTGATCCGCCGGGGTGGATATTTTTCTGGTAACAACATTGAGGTGCCCTCTGTCACCAGGTGCGCTCATTTCAACAATCTCAAACCCCGCATTGATAAGGGCATCCTCTAGGCCCGTGCGATTAAACGTATGCAGATGCGCTTTATGGAACCTGTGATGCGGCGCATGTGCCCAAGACGCCAAATTGGGGACTTCGATGACGGCAATGCCGTTCGGTTTCAGCCATGTCCATATTTGCCGTAGGGCCGAAAGAGGAGACGATGTGTGCTCAAGCACATGATGCATCGTGATCGCATCAGAGCCTTCTTCAGGAAATTTGACCGTTTCAAGAGTGCCGGCCTTGATGTCGGCGCCATACATCTCGCGGGCGTAGTTTGCGTATCCCGCGTGAGGTTCAATGCCCGCAACATCAAACCCTTTACGAGCGAGGAGATACAAAAACTCACCGCCGCCGGCGCCGATATCGATGACTCTTGCACCACCAGAGATATAGGGGGCTAACCGCGAGAAACGAATCAGCGCGCCAACACCCGCGCGGTACACGTGCTTTCGCTTCGGCGTGGCGATTTGTTTGTAGTCTTGGCGATATGCATCGCGGTAATAGGCCGCTAACGCCACGGGGCTTGGCGCCGGGTTGGTGAACACATGCCCACAGCTCGTACACAAAACGGTGCGCAGGTTCGCTCCGCGCCGATCGCGGGTGCCGACCACATCGTGATTCTCACCCCCGCACAGCGGGCAGGGCTGATCTTGCCAAACTACTTCGGCCATCGTTTATGCATCCACAACCACTGGCCCGGGCGTTCTTTGATCCACCCTTCTAGCTGTTGATTTATTCTTGTCAGTCCCGCGCGCACACCGTCGTCGCTTTCATCAAGGAACATGAAGGGGTCTTCAACGGTCACCTTGAATTTAAAACCATCAATACGTTCGGTCCTAATTGGAAAGACGGGACAGCCGAACCGCGCTGCCATGCGGACAACTGCGGTGGCTGTATAAGCACCTTTGCCAAAGAAGGGAATCTCCATCCCCGTATTCGATTTTTGATCGACCACCATAAAAATGTGCTCGCCGGCGCTAAGGGCTCTCATCACCTGCCGTGCGCCTGACGACCCTTTTGGCGCCATGCCGGCCGTATAAGCTCCGCGGATATTTTTGATGATGTTATCGGCCAAGGGGTTGTTGGCGGCTCGGTATACAATGACGAGGGGCTTGCTCCGTAGCGCGAGGATAAGGGGTACGGTTTCCCAATTCCCTAAATGCGCTCCAAATAAAATGGCCGGCTTTCCGGATTGTGCGAGCGCTGCCAGGGCTTCGTGTCCAGCAAGCTCTATATCGTCAGGGGCTACATACATACGCGCGAGCACGGCGTATTCAGTCATAGTGCGCCCAAGATTATCCCAGGCCGAGTTCAGGGTTTGCGCTTGTGTAGTAGCATCCATCGTTGGCAATGCACGGCGCAAGTTTTGTTTCGCTGTACGGTGTGCGCTCGTCAACGGGCCTATGGTTCGGCCGAGCCATCCGCCTACGTCGGAGACCGTTTTCGACGGCAGCAGCGACAGCATCGCGAACAAAACATGGGCCGCACCGGCTTCAATCCGGTGGCGGACGGGTCGTTTAAGCGGCGGCAGGGTTTCAGTCATAAGAACGAGCAACTCATCTTGTACATATTTGACGCTCGGAAGCCTTAGGGTACAGTCCGCGACTTATAGCCTGTCTTAGGGTGAATCACATCTGCAGCGGCGGGGAAAGAAAAACACGCGGCGCGGGAGCAGGGGCGGATGCGGCTTTTACAAGTCATGGCCGGCGGCGCAAATGGAGGCGCTGAACGGTTTTTTGAAGATCTAGCCGGAGCATTCGGGCGGGCCGGAATCGAGCAGGCCTGCGCCATTCGCGGATATCCCGAAAGAATTAAGGCACTCAGCGGTGCAGAGTGCGAGATCATTCACCTTCCATTCGCCGGGCCGTTCGATGTGCTCACACCATGGAAATTGCGGCATCTCGCAAAGGCATGGCGCCCCCAGGTGGTGTTGGGGTGGATGAATAGGGCCTGCCGCGCCCTTCCCACCGGGCCGTGGGTCAATATCGGCCGGCTCGGGGGATATTATAATCTCAAATATTATCGCCGGTGCGACCACTTGGTATGCAACACGCCGGACATACGCGAGCATGTCATACGTGAGGGATGGCCGGAGGATCGTGCGCACTACATTCCCAATTTTTGCTCGGTCGATCCGGCGCCGGCGACAGATCGTACCGCGCTACAAACGCCCCAAGATGCGAAAGTTCTACTAATCCTCGCACGGCTCGAAGCCGTCAAAGGCATTGATGTTGCCATTCGCGCGTTGGCGTCGATACCAGGTGCGTTTCTGTGGGTGGCTGGAAGCGGAACACTAGAGAAAGAACTAAAGGAACTGGCCGCTCAATGCGGCGTCCAAGATCGAGTTCGTTTTCTGGGTTGGCGCAATGACCGCTCAAGTTTGTTGAAGGCGGCGGACGTCTGCTTGGTGCCTTCCCGTTATGAACCATTCGGCAATGTGGTTCTCAATGCATGGGCTCATGAGGTTCCGCTGATTGCGGCGTCCAGTCAGGGCCCGCGGTTTTTGATCCGGGGTGGTGAAGACGGTTTAGTGGTCCCGACCGACGACCCATCTGCGCTTGCGGAGGCCGTCATACAACTCCTTAAAACCCCGGATTTGGCGGCGTCGCTGGTGATGCGGGGCGCGGACAGGGTGGACAATGAATTCTCCGAAATCGAAGTCGTGCGCCGTTATCGCGAACTTTTCGAAAATTTATCCCGCTAGAGTTGGGCGGGTTCTTTAGTGTCTTCTTGGGCGGTTCGATTGTCCCCGTGCCGGGGAAAGGGCATAGTTAACCAATGACATCTGCGCGGGTATCAAAATCTAATAGCGTTGCGGCGCCGCAATCTAAAGGCCAGATAATGCCGGAAGCCGTGGAGCGTGAAATCAAGGACCATCTCGGCCTGGTCGCCGAGATGACTCGGGAATTCACCTCCTCCCTCGACTTCGCGGTGGTTGAGCAGTCTGCCCTGGAGCGGATCGCAAATTACGTGGGGGCCGAGGCGGCGTCGCTGTTTCTGGTGGCCGATGCCGGAGATTCGCTGATTTGTTCTGCATGCTGCGGGCCGGTCGATATTACCGGCTTGGCCGTTCCCATAGAGTCGGGTGTTGTTGGTCGCTCGGTTTCAACGCGCCAAGGAATCATGGTTCGCGATACAAGTAAGGATTCCGATTTTGGCGGAAACGTAGATGCAAAAACCGGATTCACGACGCGTTCACTTCTTGTTGCACCGTTAATTATCGGCCGGGAATGTCTTGGTGCGATTGAAATTATCAATCGGGTTGGCGGCGACGGATTATTCTCCCATCAAGATTTAGTCTTGCTGGAGACGCTCGCTGGTGCGGCGGCACTCGCCATCAATAATTACAGATTGACGGAAAAGATCGTTCAACAGGAACGAGATCGACACGAACTTGAACTGGCCGCCGAAATCCAGCGCGACCTATTGCCGCACGCCACGCCGTTCGATTTCCCAATTCATGGAATCAACATCCCGGCGCGGTCAGTGTCGGGTGATTTTTTCGATATTATGCCCCTACCCGACGGTCGTATTTGGTTCAATGTTGGTGATGTTTCGGGGAAGGGCATGAATGCCGCGCTGTTGATGGCAAAAACATCCAGTCTATTTCGCTGTCTGGCAAAAAGCGCTGAACACCCCGGCCAGCTATTGAACGCCATCAACAACGAGATGTGCGAAACCAATTCAAGGGGCATGTTTGTGACGATGGTGGGCGGGTTATTTGACCCGGCGACCGGCGTGGTCCGGCTGACCAACGCCGGACATGAACCTCCCCTGCATTTCGATTTTCGCACGGAGCGCTTTACTGCGATTCCGGCGGACGGGCCGCCGCTGGGCATTGCTCCTGGAATTGCAGGACCGGACGGATTCCCGGTGACCGAATGGAATCTCGCCGGCGGGATGCTCTACATTTTCACGGACGGTTTGACGGAGGCCACGACGTTTGGCGGTGGTATGTTGGGTATTGATGGTGTGCGTGCTTTGATTCGCGATCACGCTGAAGAGAGTCCCGATCTGCGCCTCAGAAATATAGCTGCTGCGGTGAAGTTGCCCGGACAGTCATTGCACGATGATCTTACGTTGTTGGTGGTGGAAGACTTGGACGTCACGCGGGTGACGACGGAAATGCCGACGCCGACGTCTGTTTCGTCTGCGGATAGTGAGATTTTCCGTCTTCGTGTGCCGGCGCTGGCAAACCGCCTGAAACTCATTCGGGCCGCGGTGGAGCAAGCCGCTCAGTTCTGCGAGTGCCCCGAGTCGTGGACATTTGATCTGAAAATGGCGGTTGATGAAGCCTGTCAGAATATCATTCGCCACGCTTATTCCGGGAAGTCGGACGGTGGGGATATTGTCATCGAATTTTTCCGTGAAGGTGATGCCATGGTGGTCCATCTCATGGATTTTGCTGATCCAATTGACCCCGAAACGGTGCGGTCGCGTGATTTGGGCGATATTCGTCCCGGCGGCCTTGGGGTTCACCTTATAAAGTCGGTATGTGACGATGCGCGATTCGTGCCGCCGCCGCCGGGTGTGGGGAATTTATTTAAATTGACCAAACGCCTGCCAAACAAGATAAACTAAAGCCAAGGGGCCGCTTGAATGACTTATGAAGTACGTGATGTAGAGGGTGCTGCGGTGGTGGCATTGACGGGGGATGTGGATTTGCAAACCTCCCCCACAGTACGCCAGCAACTGCTCGAAAGCCTGGAAGCGCACAAGCGCGTCATTGTTGATTTATCAGCCGTCAACTACATCGATTCATCAGGAGTAGCCTCGCTTGTAGAAGCCTTCCAGGTATCACGAAAGAAGGGTTCTTTTTTCGCGCTGGCAAATGTTTCAGCTGCGGCCTTACGCGTTTTGAACCTTGCCCGCCTGGACAAGGTTTTTAGCATTCATCCATCGGTTGACGCGGCTGTAGCGGCCAAGGAGTAGCGCTCATGGCGGAGGCGGGGGAGAAAACCATGCCGACGCGGATTGCGGGCTCTTTGGAACATATGGGCCGCGCGGCCGTTGCGGGAATTGCCGAGATCGGGCTCGGCGCGGCGCTTTTTGTACAATCCTTGTTTTGGATCGTGATCGGGCATCGTCGCGCGCAGCCGGTTCGCATCGCGGCAACCTTCGCCCGTTGCATGGAAGTGGGCATCCAGGCCATTCCCATTGTGACTCTCATGTCCATAACCATCGGAATCATGCTTGCCATCCAGGGGATTTACACCCTTCGGGTTTTTGGCGCGGAAGAACAAGTCACAATCGGCATCGGCATTTCCGTAGTCCGTGAATTCGGTCCATTGATCACCGGCATTATTATCGCCGGCCGAACGGGTTCGTCGTTGGCGGCCCGTATCGGCACGATGCAGATCAGTCAGGAAATCGATGCGCTGCAAGTGATGGGCATCAATCCGGTGCGATTTATTGTGGCCCCGGCACTGATCGCGATGGCGATCATGGTTCCCATTTTAACGTTCTGGGCCGATTTAGTGATGCTGGCCGGTGCGGGTTGGTATGTGTCCGTTGATCTCGGCATGAGTCTGCCGGCGTATGTTGATCGCATTACCGAAATCGTTGTGCTCGAGGATTTGTTTCACGGCCTGTACAAAGCCGTATTGTTTTCCGTGCTCATCACGTTGGTGGGAGTTATCAACGGAACAAGCGTGACCGGCGGCGCGGAAGGTGTTGGGAAAATGACAACGCGTTCGGTTGTCCTGTCCATCAGTGCGATTATCATAACCGATATGGTTTTCGCATATGTGACAACGCGCTGATGCAGGTGTTCCTACCATGAGAAAGCTCTGTTGATGAACGAACCGGCCCTTAAAAGCGATTCAGCGTATGTGCGTCCCGACCTGACCAATGCCCAGACCATGGTTGAAGTGCACGGTTTGGTGACCCATTACGGAACTCGGGAAATTCTCCACGGTATCGATTTCGACGTTCGCGAGGGCGAGATCATGGTGATCATGGGCGGCTCGGGCTCGGGCAAAAGCACGCTGCTCAAGGCCCTGCTGGGCTTGTTGCGTCCCACATCGGGCGCTGTACGCATCTTGAGAGAGGACCTAAACGCTATTTCCGATGTTGAGCGCACCAAGCTGCGCCGGAAAATGGGAGTAGCCTTCCAGGGCGGAGCGCTATTCAGTTCCTTAAATGTACTTGAAAACATCATGCTGCCACTCAGGGAGCATACAGCTCTAGATCTCAATACAATGCGCATTATGGCGCGCATGAAGATGCAGGTTGTGAACCTCTCCGGCTTTGAGGATCTTATGCCGGCAGAGCTCTCCGGCGGCATGATTAAGCGAGCGGCCTTTGCGCGCGCCATTGTCATGGACCCAAGAGTGCTGTTTTGCGACGAACCGTCTGCCGGGCTCGATCCGGTTGTCGCTTCGACCATTGACGACCTTATTCTGACCCTCAGAGACGCCATGGGCATGTCCATTGTCGTGGTTACCCATGAACTGGAGAGCGCGTTTCGAATAGCCGACCGTATTTGCGTTTTGGATCAAGGCCACATTCTCATGGTGGGGACGGTCGATGAGGTAAAATCATCATCAAACGAGCGTATTCAAAACTTGCTGAATCGGCGCACGGAAGAAGTGGAGTTAGACCCAGAGGAATATCTACGCCGCCTAACGGCGGCCAATGACTAGGTATTAAATAAAAAAACCGTAAAAAACACAAAGACTGTAGGGGCGCGTGGGGATGCAGGATAGCCGAATTAATTATGTCGTGGTCGGCGGGTTTGTCACCGTTATGGCTGCGATATTCGTTGTGGTCATTTCGATGCTTGCGAGCAGTTCCGGGTCCACGGACGAATATCACACGGTTTATGACAACGTCAGCGGGCTCAAGTTCGGCTCTCTTGTGTTTTACGAAGGCTACCAGGTCGGCCAGGTAGACAGCATCGAGCCGGTCCAACGTAATGGTCAAACAGCGTTTCGTGTAAACTTCTCGGTGTACGAAGGGTGGCAGATTCCCGAGGACAGCGTGGCAAGTGCCACGGTGTCCGGGTTGTTGTCGGCGATGACCATAGATATTCGCGGCGGTCAAAGCGCCACGTTACTTAAGCCGGGCGCCGAAATTAGCGGTATTCCGCCCACGAACTTCTTCGCGGCCTTGTCCGATATCGGCGCGGAGTTCGGGGATTTAAGCGTCACGTCCATTCGCCCGCTTCTCGATAATCTAAACAAGTATGTGGCGGAGTTGGGCCAAACGACCATGGATCATCTCCCTGGAATCCTTGAAAACACCGAGACCTTGTCAGCCGCGTTGTCGCAAGACATACCGGAGATTACATCTAGTTTGCGCCGGGTATCGGAACTGCTGGAAACGGATTTGCTCCGTCCCGAAAATCGCGAAAATGTCGCTGCGGCCCTTGCCAATCTGGAAGTCGTTTCGCGCAATTTGAACAATACGCTGCATCAGGTTGATCAGCTTGTCGGCGACAACGCCGGCAACGTAGACGAGTCTCTGCGTAACTTGCGATATACGCTTGATACGGTGTCGCGCTATATCGACGATATTACGCACAACGCCGATAGCACCTTACGCAATTTGGCCGAGTTCAGTCGCGCAATCCGCGAAAATCCGAGCCTGTTCATTACCGGCTCCGCACCTGAAGACCGCAGCCAAGGAGCAGGAGAATGATGCGCCGTACCTCTTTCCGTGCTGGCGCTTGGTTCAATCGCCGTTTGCTTGTTGTAGGTGTGCTGGCTCTGGCAGCTTGTTCGGCGGGGAATGTTCCGCGTGACAGTTATTATCGCCTTGGAGAGCTATCAACGCCCGCACCGCTTGAGGGCGGTCCGATTAAAGGAGTAATTGATGTACCGCCGTTCCGGGCGGCGGGAATCGTGAATGAACGCGCGATTCTGTTTCGCGATGGACCTAGCCAGTTGGCCCAGTATAGCTACCATCACTGGTTTGAACCCCCTGGGGCTCTTCTTCAGCGCGCGACAATCAATTCCCTTCGCAGTGCCAGCGCCTTCGAAGCCGTAACGTCGCCGGAGCTTCGTCTTGATCGGGATTTCGAATTGCTCGGAAATCTTCGGCGGTTCGAGCATATTCCCGCTACGTCGTCCGTTGTCGTTGAAATAGATGTGAGTCTGCGACGGGTGCGCGGAAATGAGTCTTTGATATTAAAATCTTATTCAGCAGAGGTGTCTGCACCGGGCAACGGCGCGGAGGCCGCTGTGTCTGGGTTTTCAAAGGCCTTAGATCAGATTTTTGCCGAACTTCTACATGATCTGGCGAAATTCAGACCGGATGCCGCCGCGCCTTAGAGTCTAAAACGTCTTAGGCTCTAAATTTCCACCTCGACGATTCGCTCTTCCGACTGCTTGGCGTGTTTCTTTGCCTCTGCGATCAGGGAACTAAATACGTCCATGCTTGGCAGGGTCTTGTCGGCGGATTTTTCAAGAACAGCACCACTGATCGACAACAACGGAAACCTTTGCCGCTTGCCTTCTCGCGAGATGCCCTTGATGTAGCCGTTACGTCTGACTTCGGCCGGGTATAGGCTTTCTACGTCTCTCCTAAACTTTTCCACGACTTCACGCACCTCGGCGACGGCGACTTCACGTTCTGTTTCGTGAAACCCGATGAAGAAATCGTCACCGCCGACGTGGCCGACAAACCGTCCTTCACGATTAAAAGCGCTCCGCAGAATATCTGCGCACATGAGGATTGCTCTATCTCCGGTTCTAAATCCGAATTTGTCGTTGAACGGTTTGAAGTAGTCAAAATCGAGATAGGCGAAATGATACTTTGCGCCTTCGTCATTGGCGGCGCTCGCCAGATAATCCTGAATAAGGATGTTTCCGGGAAGCTTGGTCAATGGGTTCTGGTCGCGTGCAAGTTGCAGATTTTTTTCATTGATGATTTTTAGGAGAGAGCGGGCATGCAAAAATCCTCCGTACTGACTTTCTTGGACAATAAGAACGCCATCCGAGTCTGCTTGCGATGAAAATATTTCAAGAATCTTTTCTGTGGAGGCGTTGACGTTGGCGATTGTGCAAGGTCGCATGAACTTTACCAGCGGACTGCTTGGTTGCCGGCGATTACGAATCAGGTCACGACCATACATCGAGTACACAATACTCTTTAAATCGCGTTCGTGAATTAACCCGACAGGGAAGCCTACCTGGTCCACGACGGGAAAAAATGTTCGTTCACGCTCTTTCATAAACCGGTCCAGCACCTCTTGTATGCTTTGATCAACGCGAATCGGGGCGGCCGTGTCTAACTGACTCATGATCAGTCCAATGTCGGACTCAACGTTTCGTCGGTCCTTGTTGTGGAGGTTGGCGATATTTGGATAGGACTGTTCTAAATCGCTTAAAGTGGTTGTCGGCCGGGCGACGGCGTAGCCTTGAACTAAGTCGCACCCCAATTCGCGGCAAACATAATATTCCCGCTGGGTCTCCACGCCCTCGGCCACAACAAGGCTTCCAAGCAAGTGCGCCATACGAACCAGATGCTGAAGAAACACTACCTTTTGGGGATCGGATCCGATTAAGGAAATGATAAATCGGTCCAGCTTCAAAATGGCGGGTTCGACATGGTAAAAAAGCTGAAGGTTGGCGTGCCCTGATCCAAAGTCATCTAAAGTTAGGCCGCCGAATCGCGCCTTGAGGTCTAGCAATGCTTGAAGCCCTTTGGCCGATTCGCTGAACTGGAATTGTTCCGACACTTCAAGGGCAACGTTGGCATTAGTCAGCCCATGACGATGGCACAACATAGACAGCGTGGAGCCGATACCGGCGCTGGATACGATCGTCCGCCCATCAACGTTTACAAACAGTTTTAGGAATTTGTGTCCTGGGATCTGTGCAAATTTCTCAAATGCACGGGCCAGAATGAACTCTTCCATGACAGTAAGCTGACCGCAGGTGTGGCAGGCGTCGAAGAAATCGCGTGGTGTTGTGAATCCCATGGTCTGGACGTTTCGGAGCAGGGCTTCGAAGCCAAAGACGCGGCCTGTATGAATATCCACGATGGGCTGAAAAGCGATGTCCAGAAGGCTGGCATGACTGATGAACTGGCTTCCGTTAAACGCCGGGCGATCAATGTTACCCTCTGCCGGAGCCGGGGACGCTATTGCGAGTTGATTCATGGTGGCTCCGTTGGGACTTTGCGGGCCAAGAGGCCAAGCCCTGTTCTTGTTTCGAATAAGAACGATCTAAACTGCTAAGCGTGAAAAGTGCAATTGCCTGCGACCAGGACAACTGAAGATTTCAAAAAAGAGTCGCAAAGAGGGAGACGGCACAGGCTGTTGCGGAGAAGAAAGGCCAAAAAATTAGCCTTTTCCCCTGGTTGCGGGGGGTTCTCCCTCCGCGTAGTATCCGCCGCCTTGTGGCCCTATGGGTCTATTATCTATCGGAGCGCGTTTTGCGATATATCAGCACTCGCGGCCGGGCGCCGGAGCTCGGCTTTGACGATGTCCTTTTGGCTGGATTGGCCACCGACGGAGGCCTTTATGTCCCCAAGGTTTGGCCCACGTTAGGAGCCTCCGAGATTGCGGCTCTGGCAGGTCTCGATTATCCGGCCGTCGCAGCGCGCGTTATGGCGCCGTTTGTAGCCGGCTCGGTTTTGGAAAACGATCTGCCCGCGCTCACCCAAAAAGCCTACGCTTCTTTCACGCACACGGCGGTTGCTCCGCTGACGCAACTCGCGACCAACGACTGGATCGTCGAGTTGTTCCACGGCCCGACGCTGGCGTTCAAAGATTACGCCCTTCAGGCTGTCGGTCTCATGTTTGACCGGGTGCTGAAAGAAAAAGGCCGGCGCATCACTATTGTTGGCGCGACGTCGGGCGATACGGGCTCTGCGGCCATCGAAGCTTGCAAAAATAAAGACTCGGTCGATATTTTTATTCTGCACCCCGCCGGACGGACGTCAGAGGTGCAGCGGCGGCAGATGACAACGGTCGAGGCCGACAACGTCCACAACATCGCGGTCAACGGCACGTTCGACGATTGCCAGAATCTCGTAAAAGAGATGTTCGCCGACGAGAGCTTTCGCACGCAGATGAACTTGTCCGCCGTAAACTCCATCAACTGGGCGCGTATTATGGCGCAGGTGGTGTACTATTTCTGGGCCGCCGTGCATGTGGGCGCGCCGTACCGGCAGGTGGCGTTCTCTGTGCCGACTGGAAATTTCGGCAATGTGTTTGCGGGCCGGGTGGCGGCGCACATGGGCTTGCCCGTCAGTCATTTTATAGTCGGCTCGAACAGCAACGATATTCTGACCCGCTATTTTGAAACCGGTGCGATGACCATGGAGGGTGTTGTGCCGACCCTTAGTCCGTCCATGGACATTCAAATCTCGTCGAATTTCGAACGCCTTTTGTTTGGCGCTTTGGGGCAAGACGGTGAAGCCGTTGCCCGTTTGCTCGAACAACTCAAACAAAGCCGAACCTATGAGGTGCCGGCCGAAACTCATGCCGAAATTTTGAAACGCTTTATCGGTCGTCGTCTGGATGATGCGGGAACAACCCGTGTAATGAGAGATATTTATTCGGAGACTGGCCGCCTGATAGATCCGCACACCGCCGTCGGCGTACATGCGGCGCGCACAGCGCAAATTGATCCGGCTATACCGCGCCTGACAATGGCTACCGCCCATCCGGCGAAATTCCCGGATGCTGTTGAAGCTGCGACCGGTGTTCGTGCCGCGCTTCCGCCGGCACTCGCCGACCTCTTTAATCGGGCAGAGCGCTTTACAACGCTCGATTCAAATCTAGATACCATCAAGTCGTACGTTCGCGAAAACGTCAGAGCTTAAGGAGCACAATGCCCGTTCAACTTACAACGCTGCCCAGCGGTTTGCGCGTCATCACCGATCCCATGGATTCTGTGGAAACCGTAGCCGCAGGCGTTTGGGTTGCGGCAGGTACTCGTCATGAAACCGCAGATGTGAACGGCATTTCTCACTTGCTAGAGCACATGGCGTTCAAAGGAACCGAACGGCGCAGCGCGCAGGATATTGCCGAAGAAATGGATAATGTCGGCGGCCAGCTTAACGCCTATACCAGCCGCGATCACACGGCATATTTCGCGAAAGTGCTTAAAGAAGATACAGCGCTCGCCATGGATATCCTCACCGATATTCTGCTCAATCCTGCCATGGATGAAGAAGAACTCTCGCGTGAACAGTACGTTGTTGTGCAGGAGATCTATCAGGCCATTGATACGCCCGACGATATCATTTTCGATCACTTTCAAGCTGCGGCTTTCCCAGACCAACCCATGGGGTGGCCGGTTCTGGGTCAGGAAGATCTTGTCAAATCCATCACCGCAAAGGGACTCAAGTCCTACATGGGCGCGCATTACGCCGCTGATGCGATGGTGGTGTCCGCATCCGGGGCCGTCGATCATGATTCATTCGTGGCGCTAGTGGACAAGGCTTTTGCGAACCTTCCGTCCAAAACACAGGTCAATGAAACGCCGGGTCATTATAAGGGCGGCGATTTCCGGGAACGCCGCGCGCTGGAACAGGTGCACATTGTTCTCGGCTTTAACGGCGTGTCCTTTGACGATAAGGATTTTTATAACCTTGCAGCTTTATCGACGTTGCTGGGCGAGGGGATGTCATCACGTCTCTTCCAGGAAATCCGTGAAAAACGAGGACTGGCTTATACCGTCTTCTCCACAGCCCAGTCGTTTTCCGATGCGGGGTTGTTTTCCATTTATACCGGCACAGGCCGCGAAGATGTGCCCAAGCTGATTCCAGTGCTCTGCGACGAGATCAAGAAAACGATGGATAGTGTTTCGGACGCTGAAGTTGCACGGGCACGGGCGCAGCTAAAAGCAGGCATCTTGATGTCGCTTGAAAGTCCGTCAAGCCGGTGTGCGCAGCGGGCCCGACAAATCCTGGTCTATGGTCGTTCTCTGACAACTCAGGAAGTCATCGAGCGTATCGAAGACGTGGACGCCGGCGGGATTGCGGCTGCTGCACTCCGGGTGTTTTCGGGTGCGCCGACCATGGCGGCGCTCGGTGAGCTTGATAAGCTGGAAAACATCGAAGAAATTCGTGCGCGGCTGCAATAGAGTGTGTGCGCCGTTAGGCGTGTCCGGCCTGGCCTGAAAGGCTATGTGCGGCTATGCCGAGCTTGGCTAAGGCCAAATCCCACTTCTTCGTACAATCTCGCGCGAAAAGAATTTCGGCATCGGCAGGAACGCTGAGCCAAGCGTTGTTTTTGATTTCCTCGTCAAGCTGACCTGGCCCCCATCCGGCATAGCCCAAAGCCATAAAATACTGATCCGGGCCGCTGCCTTCGGCGATGGCACGCAATATCTCTGTGGTTGCGCTCAGGGCGATATCGTCGCTGACTTTCATGGTGCCGTCGTCTTGATGGTAGTCCGTCGAATGCAGGACGAACCCGCGGCGTGCGCCGACTGGACCGCCCCGATGCACGTATATTTCCGAGCAGGCGGGCGACTTAGGTTTGATGTCCAGTTGTTTCAAAATGTCTGTAAAGTTCAGGTCATCGACCGGCTTATTGATGATCAGTCCCATGGCTTCTTCCGGCGAGTGGGCGCACATGTAAATGACCGATCGCTCAAACCGCGGGTCGGCCATGCTCGGCATGGCCAATAAAAATTGGCCAGCCAGATAACCAGAAGAAAATGTGTCTAGCGGCGTATCCATCTACCTTATCCTTACAGCCAAAGATGGGATGGCGGCGCGATAAACACAAGTCTTGACAAGGGCTGGTCTCAATTTTGCGATACCGGGTTTTGGGAAATTCGTGTTCGCTGGTTTATGCGAGGTCGCGTTGAGCTTCTGCTTCGGCGCGTGCCAATTGATCGACCCGTTCGTTTTCCGCATGGCCGTCATGGCCGCGGACCCAGTGCCACGTCACCTCGTGCGGGGATTGGGCTTCATCTAAAGCCTGCCATAAATCAACGTTTTTCACGGGCTTTTTGTCGGCGGTGCGCCAGCCTCTCTTCTTCCACCCGTGTATCCACTCGGTGATCCCCTTTTGGACATATTGGCTGTCTGTGGTGACATTCACATGGCAGGGGCGCGTCAAGGTTCGTAGGCCGGCGATCACCGCCATCATCTCCATACGATTGTTGGTGGTTTCAGGTTCGCCACCGGAAATTTCTTTTTCTGTGCCGTTAAAACGCAAGAGCGCGGCCCAGCCGCCTGGACCGGGGTTGCCGATACACGCTCCATCGGTGAACATATCCATTCGTTGTTTAGTATCTGTCATTCTAGAAAAGCCTGTAGGCGGCGCGTTCGTCCACGCCGCGATGAAATTTCAGTTTATGTAAATACTTGTGCGGATTTTTCGGTTTTACCATCGCGTTCGGCTGTGGGGTGAGCCAATTATATGGCCGAGTTAGCAAAAATCGCATGGCCCTACCCTGGTATACGGGCGGTCGCAATATCTCCAGATAGCTACGAATCGGGGCGGCACAAGATAATCCGGCGCCGTATTCCTGGCCTCGCGGAGCCTTGGGCAATAAACTGGCACCGTAAGTAGCATTCTGATAGCAAATCCAAGGTGCCGGTCACAGTCCAATGACCCATACCTCTGATAAAACGGATGGGGTATGGTTCCGTGGTTGCAAGGTCAGCGCAAACAAGCCTTTATGTGACGGCAGTCACACAAACCTCTGTTTTCAAGTGATATATAATCCAATGCCATTCATCTGCACTCTTTTCGCACGTCCGCGCCATATCGCCATTCCCGCTTTGCTGCTTATGGCAGCCGTTGTAACTGGGTGCGCCAACAATGGTCCGCCGCCGCCCTGCCCGCCGGTGCGCGTGGATAGCACCACGGCGAGCATGACCAAGTTCAAGGATGGCTCCAGCCGGGATCTGTCGAACGTGGAGTTCCAGGTGAAGGTTGTCGGCTTTCAGGGCGAGTGCACGATGAGCGACGATGAAGTCGAGGTTGTGCTCGATGTGGATTTTCAAATAACCAGCGGTCCTGCGGCTCAGGCCGGTCCGATGTCGTTCTATTACTTTGCGGCTATTCCTCAGTTTTTCCCCCAGCCGGATGGCAAAAGAGTATTTGAAATTCAACGTTCACTGAAGGGCGGCGCGACAGCGCCACAAACCCTTACCGAATCGAACGTGAGCATTAAGATTCCGCTCAAGGAAAAGCAGCCTGCGGCGTCCTTTGACGTATATCTGGGCCTTCAATTGAGCGACGAACAATTGGAATTTAATCGGCAACAATTAGCGAGATAGTGTTGTGCGCAGGGTTTCTGCGGATTATCCGCCGTTGACCCGACAAGCCGACTCAGGCCAGACTCCGCCTATACCGCAAACCCCAGTGGAAGAGCTCAACAACCGCGAATTTGGATGTTGGCGCCGAAGGAGCAACCGCCCTCGGAAACTCTCAGGCCCAAGGACCGCTGGGGATTGGTACTCTGGAAAGCAGGCGGCGACTTAAGTCACTGTCTCACCGAAGATGTAAGCCGGATGGCCCTGGGTTATATGACCCTTACGCCAAATTACCGGTGATTCTTTCAGGTTTTCCGACAGAGGAGGGCGCCCTGACAGCCGGACTCCGAGTCCGTTTCGTCATGGCGGCTTTGAACCTTTGTGGAGAACTGGCGTGCCGGATACAGCTGCGGAATTCTTAAAAACAACGCCACTTGATGCGCTTCACCGTTCGCTCGGGGCAAAGATGGTGCCCTTCGCGGGCTATAGCATGCCTGTAAGCTATCCAATGGGCGTGCTCAAAGAGCATCTACAGACGCGCACGGAGGCCGGCCTGTTCGATGTCTCGCATATGGGGCAAGCTAAACTGGCAGGTGAGGATGTGGCCGCCGCCCTTGAAACGCTCGTGCCGGGTGATCTCAAAACCTTGGAGCCGGGGCAGATTCGCTACACCGTGCTGCTCAACGACGACGGCGGCATTATTGATGATCTGATGGTTACGTGTCCGGCCGAAGCTGGTTTGGAAAACACGTTGTACCTTGTCGTCAATGCAGCGTGTAAGGACGGCGACTTCGCTCATATTGCGCGCAAGCTTGCTGGACGCGCCGAACTCACTCGTCACGAATCGGCGGCTCTGTTGGCTTTGCAAGGCCCTAAGGCTGCGACTGTGCTTGCGCGGTTAATCCCCGAGTCTGAATCCATGGAATTTATGACCAGCCGCATGGCAAGTTGGGACGGGGCGGCTATTCGTCTGTTCAGATCCGGCTATACCGGCGAGGACGGTTACGAAATCTCAATTCCGGTGGGCGTTGCCGAACAATTTGCCAAAACGATTTTAGATCAAGCCGAAGTTCAGCCGATTGGGCTAGGCGCCCGCGATTCGCTACGCCTTGAAGCGGGCCTTTGCCTGTATGGCAGCGATATCGATATAAACACCACGCCAATTGAAGCCTCGCTAACGTGGGTGATCGGCAAGCGTCGTCGCGCCGAAGGAGGTTTTCCAGGCGCGGACAAAATCCTTGGTCAGATCACATCTGGCGCGCCGCGAAAGCGAATCGGCATTAAGCCGCTGGGCCGCGCGCCGGCCCGTGCGCATACAGAAATCCAAGATGGCGAGGGCAATGTGATCGGCGAAATTACCTCCGGCGGCTTTGGTCCCAGTGTGAATGGGCCTGTCGCCATGGGGTATGTCGCGGCACCGTTCGCCAAAGTCGGAACACCACTCACTTTAATTGTGCGCGGACAGCCCATGCCCGCAGAGGTGGCCAAGTTGCCGTTCGTACCACACCGTTATTTCAAGCCTTAGAGAGTTGGGGGAAACCACATGAGTCAGATTCGTTTCAGCAAAGATCACGAGTGGATCTCCGTCGCGGACGGTGTCGGCACAGTCGGCATTACGCAGTATGCGCAAAACCAATTGGGCGACATCGTTTTTGTTGAGGTGCCGGAGGCCGGCAAAGAAATTAAAGCGGGCGGCGAAATCGCTGTGGTGGAGTCGGTGAAAGCCGCTAGCGAAGTCTATGCGCCGGTATCGGGAACAATCACTGAAGGAAACGCCGCTTTGATCGAGGCGCCGGAAACCGTCAACACGGACCCGCAAGGCGACGGTTGGTTTTTTAAGATCAAGATTGCCGATACGGCTGAGCTGAACGGCCTCATGGATCAGGCGGCTTACGATGCCTACGTCGCTGAACTGGACGCTTAAAAAACCTTTCTCTAGGGATACCGCACATGCGCTATTTGCCTCTGACTGATGCCAACCGCAAAGATATGCTCACCGCTATCGGCGCCAAATCCGTGGATGAGTTGTTTCGCGATCTGCCAAAAGATGCACTCGCTTCTGCGAAGTTCGACTTACCGGACACTCAAAGCGAGATGGAAGTCGAACGCACTCTTGGCGCGATGGCCGCGAAGAATCTGAACTGCGGGCAGGCGCCGTCGTTTCTTGGTGCGGGCAACTACCGGCACCATACGCCTGCCGCGCTCGACTACATCATTCAGCGCGGTGAATTCCTGACGGCTTACACACCGTATCAGCCTGAAATCAGTCAGGGCACACTCCAGGCGATTTATGAGTTTCAGACCCAAGTGGCGCTGATTACAGGCATGGAAGTGGCCAATGCCTCCATGTACGACGGTGCGACCGCCTGCGCAGAGGCTGTTGCCATGGCCTGCCGCGTCACCAAACGGAGCAAGGCTGTGATGTCGGGCAAGGTGCATCCGCACTATGCCGATGTGACGGCCACGTCCATGAAGTTTCTCAATATAGATGTCGAGCGGCTCGCGCCCGACCCTTTCAATGTGGAAGATATGATCGGCCGCATTGGTCCTGATATTGCCTGCGTGGTTGTACAAACACCTGGCTTCTTTGGGCACCTTGCAAACTTCAGCGCATTGGCCAATGCGTGCCATGCCGAGGGGACGCTGCTTGTGGTGTGCGTCACTGATCCGGTGTCCTTGGGGGCTCTCATGCCGCCGGGTCGCATGGGTGCGGATATTGTCGTGGCCGAAGGCCAGTCATTGGCCGGACCGATGAGTTTTGGCGGTCCTGGCGTGGGGCTGTTCGCGACCCGCGAGAAATTCATCCGACAAATGCCGGGCCGGCTTGCCGGTGAGACCACCGACGAGGATGGCCGCCGTGGATGGGTGTTGACCTTGTCCACTCGCGAGCAACATATCCGCCGTGAAAAAGCGACGTCGAATATATGTACTAATTCCGGCCTTATCGCCCTCGCGTTTTCGGTGCACATGACTCTACTCGGCGAAGCTGGCTTCAAGCGCCTCGCCAAACTCAATCACGCCATGGCGACAATTCTTGCTCGGAAGCTGGATGCGCTACCTGGCGTGCGCGTTCTTTCCAATAGTTTCTTTAACGAGTTCACGGTGGAATTACCCAAGGCCGCCGGTGATGTTGTTGAACGTTTAGCCGAACGGGGCATCCTTGGCGGCATTCCGGTGTCGCGGTTTTATCCGACGTATCCCGAGCTTCAGGATCTGCTTCTGGTGACCGCGACGGAAACCAATACCACCGAGGACATTGACGCATTGATTGCTGCGCTGAAGGAGGTGCTGTCATGACCAAACCAACCACAGCCAGCGGCCACAAAGGTCTTCAACTGGAACAAGCGTTGATTTTCGAGCAAGACACCCAAGGCACAACGGCGGGCGACTTGCCGCCGATCCCCGAGTACGCCGACAAGCTCGGTGAATTTGGATCTGATGAGCCTCTCGGTTTGCCGGGGTTGTCCGAGCCGGAAGTGGTCCGTCATTACACGCGTTTGTCGCAAAAGAATTATTCCATCGACAGCGGCTTTTATCCTCTGGGCTCATGCACGATGAAGCATAATCCGCGCCTCAACGAGAAGATGGCGCGGCTGCCCGGCTTTGCCGATGTTCACCCCTTTCAGCCGATCTCAACCGTGCAGGGGGCTCTTGAGCTGATTGATTCATGTGCCCATTGGCTCACCGAGCTCACGGGCATGGCGGCGGTGGCGATGTCACCGGCGGCGGGCGCCCATGGCGAGTTGTGCGGCCTGATGTGCATAAAGTCGGCCCACGACGCGGCGGGCTCTACACGTTCGGTTGTTCTGGTGCCCGATTCTGCGCACGGCACCAACCCGGCCACGGCGGCTCTGTGCGGCTATGCGGTCGAAGCCATCCCGGCCAACAGCGAAGGCCGTGTTGATACCGAGGCGCTTAAATCACGCCTAGGCCCCGATATCGCTGCGGTGATGATCACGAATCCCAACACTTGCGGTCTGTTTGAGCGTGAATGCATCGACATCGCCGAGGCTGTTCATGCGGCAGGTGCGTATTTTTATATGGACGGGGCAAACTTCAATGCCATCGTCGGGCGTCTTCGGATCGGTGATCTTGGCGTCGATGCCATGCACATCAATCTACACAAAACATTCTCGACGCCCCATGGCGGCGGCGGCCCCGGGGCGGGCCCGACGGTTCTGTCCAAAGCTCTGGCGCCGTTTGCGCCGGTACCCATGGTCGTGCGTGGCGCGGAAGGGTATGACGCCGAGGAACACGCGGGGTTTGGTACCGCAAAAAACAGCTATGGTCGCATGAAGGGCTATCACGGCCAGTTCGGTGTGTTTGTGCGCGCACTTGCCTACATGATGAGCATGGGCGCCGACGGGCTGAAGCAGGCCTCGGGCGATGCGGTCCTTAATGCCAATTATTTGCTGGCACGTTTGTCGGAAGAAATGTCACCGGCGTTCCCGGGACCGTGTATGCACGAGGCGGTGTTCGACGATCGTTTCCTCAAAGGCACCGGCGTGACCACCCTTGATATCTCCAAGGCTCTCATCGACGAAGGCTTTCATCCGCCCACCATGTACTTCCCTCTGGTGGTGCACGGGGCGCTTCTCATGGAGCCGACTGAAACGGAAAGCAAAGCCGCCCTCGACCAGTTTATCGAGTCCATGTTGCATGTTGCGCGCAAGGCCAAAGCCGGCGGTGCTGCGGCGGAATTTCAGGCCGCCCCACAGCTTGCGCCACGCCGTCGCCTGGACGAGACTGGGGCTGCGCGCAAGCCGGTCCTGCGTTGGAAACCATCCGGCGATGAAACCTCGACCCGTCAGGCGGCGGAGTAGGGAAGTCTTAGGGAAGTCGTCATGCTCAAGGTTTATCACCATCCCCGATCCACTTACGCCCGTCGGGTGATGATCGCGCTTCTGGAGAAGCACATTCCTCATGAAGCCGTGCTGGTCGATATGGCGGCCAAGGAGCATAAGGCGCCACAATTCCTTGCCAAGAACCCCTATGGCCGCGTTCCGGTGATCGACGATGGCGGCTTCGTGCTCTACGAATCCACCGCCATCCTGAACTATTTGGAAGCCACCCACCCCACCCCGGCGCTGGTGCCCTCCGATCCCAAAGGCCGCGCCTTGGTGGACATGCACATGAAGCTTTGCGACATCCAGATGGGCATCCATGTCGGCGCCATCATCTTCCCTAGACGGTTTTTGAAAAAAGACCGCTGGAATCTAGAAGCTATGGATGTAGCCAAGGCGGCAATCGAGGCGCATCTCGATATTTTGCGTAAAACGCTCGCCGGAAAAACTTATCTGGTGGCCGAGCAGTTCAGCCTGGCGGACTTGGCTTATTTGCCGTTTCTGCAGTTTTTGCCTCTGGCGGAGATTGATCCGCCGCCCGTTGTGCGCGATTGGGCTGCGCGCCTTCTTGAACGCGATAGCGCCAAACAAACCGTTCCTGATCTCTAGACGCGATGCCTGCGGTTGAGGCCTCTGGATCAACTTACGGATCGGGACGCTGGAAACGTACAAGTGATGGTCGTGCCCACGTCAACTTTGCTTTGGATCGATAGCTCGCCTTCGTGAAGTTCAACAAGTTCAGAAGTGATGGCAAGGCCAAGTCCAAGGCCTCCACAAGAAATTCGTTTTGAACTGCTCGCTTTAAAAAATGGCTGGGTGAGTTTCGGCAAGTCTTCCGCCGAGATGCCGGTCCCGGTATCGGACACCACGAGTTTAAGCGAGTCTGCCCTATCTCTTTCAGCGCTTATGGTAACGCGGCCGCCCTTATCCGTGAATTTAATGGCGTTGGTCAGCAGATTGATCACGATCTGTTTTAAAAATCGCTCGTCTCCCTTAAGACGCGGCAAGGTTTCAGGGACATGAGATTCTATAGTGATCTCATCAGCGCCAGGCAGATAGGCGACCACCTTAAGGGCTTCCTTAACGACACCCCCAAGTTCAACATCCGACAGGGTCACTGTGGCTTTCGCTATTCCCATGTCCGTGTATTCGAGAATGTCGTCAACGATACCGAGCAGGTATTTGGCGCTCGTGTACATGTCCTCGGAGTATTCCTGAAATTTTTCGAGAGAGACCGCCGGCTGATCTTTTTGTCGCATGAAATCGGAAAAGCCGACGAGCGCATTCAAGGGCGTTCTTAGTTCGTGACTCATGGACGCGAGAAAGTGAGATTTTGCGGCGTTTGCCTCTTCGGCTTTTGCGCGGGCTTCTCTGGCGTCCGCCAGCGCGGCGACCGTTAATTTTCCCGCGTTATCCTCAGCACTTCGGAAGAGGTAACTTACAATCGACAAATACACCAGAAGCAGGGCGAAAGACGCACCGTAAGCGATTTCGTTTGTGCCGATTTTTAAAGGTTCCGATGTAGCGTGGTCGGCAAACTGAAGAGCAGAAATGAAAGCAAAGCACAGGCCGGTGGCGGCCAGCGTGAGCATCAGCTTTGGGCCCCTGAGATAATAACTGCCAAAAATGGGAACCGCGCAGAGCCACGGAAGAGCTGATGCCGAGTATCCGCCATAATTCCAGGCCGCAACGCCGATTATAAGCACGACCCACAACATGCCGATGACGATGATCAGGTCTAACCGTTTAGTGAGTCCAAGAATGACGGGAAAGGCGAGGAAAGAGATGACAAGGCCGACAACGAGAATGAAACCTCTCGTGATCGGCGTTCCGGACAAAATCGCCAATATAAAAACCGCGATCCCAAAACCGCCTCCAAGCCACGATAGAATCTTGAAGACACGTATTCCGCTTTCGATACGCCGGTCACTGTGCTGGGCCGCAAGCCTTTGCAATGGAGTCGATGTAGACGTTGATTGGTCCAAGGCCGCCCCCCGACGGTGAAACTTTAGATTTGGCCGCGTAGATATTGGCACACTTTTGCATGTTTGATGCAGAAACAAAAAAAAAGCCCGGAACATTGGTCCGGGCTTTTTAACTTGGATGGTGAGGACAGCGATTAGTTCATGCGGGCTTGCAACTCGCCGATGGCCTTATCGGTCAGGGCCTGCTTCTTGCCATCGTCAAGGTTTTCGCGGATCAACGCTTCCGCAGCTGCCAGGGCCACGTCCACCGCCGTACTGCGCACCTGGGCAAGGGCCTGCGCCTCAGACTGAGAGATGCGCTCCAGGGCCTGCTGTTGGCGCCGCTCAAGCGCACGCGCCAGATCGGCCTCGGCCTCGGTCTTCATGCGCGCGGCTTCTGCTTTGGCCTGAGAGATAATCTTCTCAGCCTCGGCCAGGGCATCGCGCTGTTTGGTCTGATACCCGGCGAGTAGGGCCTGGGCATCCTCGCGCAGTTTGCGAGCCTCTTCGATCTGCTCACGGATTTTAGAGGCCCGTCCATCAAGCGAGGCCGAAACTGCCTTGGCCGCAGGCTTGAATACCAGGGCCACGACTAGAACAAAGGCAAGCCCTACCCAGAAGGATGGATCGGCAAACATCAGCGCGTCTCCTTCAGGGCCTGGGCCACAGCGGCATCAACCGCATCGCCGCTGGGCTTAAGTTCAGCCAGCTTGGCGACCACGTCGCGAGCGGTCTCGGCGGCAATGGACGTTAGGCTGTCCATGGCGGCTTTCTTGGCTGTTGTGATGCGCGTTTCGGCTTCGCCGATCTGCTTGGTGACCTTGGCGGACAACTCAGCGGTGCGGGCTTCCGCCGCCGCTTTCATCTCCGCCTGGACGCCGCGTATATGCTCATGCGCTTGGTCCCGGGCCGCCGCCATCGCCGCCTCATAGGTGGCGATGGCCTGATCGGTTTCCGCCTTCAGCTGAGCCGCGCGGTCCAGATCGTCCTGAATCACGCGCGCCCGCTGGTCCAGCACCTCGCCGATACGCGGAATGCCGATTTTGGCCACCACCCAGTAAAGGGCGACGAACGTGACCACCAGCCAGAACAGCTGGGAGGCAAACGTAGACGGATCAAACTGAGGCATGGGCGCGTATCCCTATCCCTGGTCCTATCAGACCTTTAGGTGAACAGGATGATGAGAGCGACCACGAGGGCGAACAGCGCTGTCGCTTCCGACAGGGCGAAGCCCAAGAACGCGAAGGTGCGGAGCTGGTCAGACATAGAGGGGTTGCGCGCCGCGGCCTGCATGTACTGGCCGAACACGATGCCCACGCCGACACCGCCGCCGATAACGCCGATGGCCGCAAGGCCCGCACCAATCATCTTTGCTGCTTCTGTTTCCATTGTTCTGTCCTTTCGTGAACGGAGAGTTACTTAAAGTAAGGGTTTGAAAAATATCGTCAGGCTTAGTGCAAATTTCCTAGTGCAAATTCAGGGCGTCGTTGAGGTAAAGGCACGACAGCAGGGCAAACACATAAGCCTGAATCAGCGCGACCAGAATTTCCAGCATGGTCACGGCCACAACCGCGGCAAACGGCACCCAGCCGAACAAAAATCCGAGCGAAATAATAAAGCCCGCCAAAACCTTTAGCAGCACGTGGCCGGCCAGCATGTTGGCGAACAAGCGCAACGACAGGCTGAAGGGCCGAATGAGGTACGAGAACATCTCAAGCGGGAACAAGCCGATGGCGACCGGCAGCGGCGCGCCCGGCGGAATAAACAGACTGAAGAAATGAAAGCCGTGCTTGAACAGGCCCAGCAGGGTCACGCCGATAAATACAAACCCGGCCATCGCCGCCGTCACCACAATGTGCGAGGTGAAGGTAAAGGCATAGGGCAGCAGACCGAAGACGTTACCGAACAAGATAAACAAGAACAGTGTGAACACGAACGGGAAGAATGCCATGCCTTCTTTGCCGGCATTCGACTTCACCATGTCGGCGACAAATTCATACAGCATCTCGGCGCTCGCCTGCAGACGGCCCGGCACCATGGTGCGCTGACGTGTCGCGCCCCAGAACAGAAGAAACGAGGCGATAACCGCAAAGGTCATGAACATCGCCGAATTGGTGTAGGAAATGTCAAAGCCGCCGACGTGAATCGGAATCAGCGGTGTTACGTCAAACTGCTCCATGGGGCCGTGCGCGGCGGCCGCTCCATGTTCCTCGGCGTGTTCCATCAAGATTGATCCCGCTTCAATTATCCGCCGGTTTACTCCGGCGCTTTCGTTTTGGTTTCGCCCGTCTCGTCGCCGCCTGTCTTGCCGGTGTCGCTCTCGGCGGCCTCTTTGTCTCGTATCGCTCGTCCCAGGCCCACCGCCTGGTCCAGCCCCTTGGTGAGGCGAAGCACGTTCAACACGCCCGCCGTAAAGCCCAGCACCAGAAAGGCCAGCATGAAGATGGGTTTTGTATTCAGCTTGCTGTCAATGAACAAGCCAATTCCGCCGCCCGCCAGCACAGAAACAACCAATTCTATGCCGATCCTCATCCCCAGGCCCATGCCGCGCGAATTTTCGCGGTCTCTGAACCCGGCTTTTTGCTTCTCAGCGCCCGCATCTCGGGCAGCTTTCAGCCGCGCATCTATGTTTTCCAGGGTCGGCGGGTCTTTAGGGTCGGTCATGGGGGCAAATCCTTCAGCCCGTTGGACACCAAAGCCCGCAGGGGGCGCAAGGGCCGCGTTTTTGAAGGGGTGCCTATAAAGACGACCGGGCCGCTCAAAAATCCCTGAAATTCAGTCTGTTGCAGCGCAAAAAGCGGGCGAAACATAGGGGTGGGACCGGGGGGTGTCAAGAATGAATCCCGGCCCCCTAATAGGCTGAAATAAATGAATAAAATGCGATCAGCAAAAGCCCGGAATAGACCTCAGAATGAGGGCCTATTTTTAAGCCACCTCTTGCATTTCTTCAGCGGCTTTCAAATCCACCGAAACGAGGCGCGAGACGCCGCGCTCACCCATGGTCACGCCGAACAAGCGGTCCATACGGGCCATGGTCATGCGGTGGTGAGTCACCACCAGCACGCGGGTTTCGGTCATCTTGATGATCTCGCCCAGCAGGGTGCAGAACCGGTCGACGTTCGCATCATCCAGTGGGGCGTCCACCTCGTCCAGGATACAGATGGGCGCGGGGTTGGTCATAAACACCGCAAACAGCAATGACACTGCCGTTAAGGCTTGCTCGCCGCCCGACAACAGATTGAGGTTGCCCAGGCGTTTGCCCGGCGGGCTCGCCATAATCTCAAGGCCGGCCTCCAGCGGGTCGTCGGCTTCGGTTAGCGCCAGATGCGCCCGTCCGCCGCCGAACAGCTTGGAGAACAAATTGCTGAAATGCCCATTCACTTCACGGAACGATTTTAGAAGGCGCTCGCGGCCTTCCTTGTTCAGCTTATTGATGCCCTCGCGCAGGCGCTCAATCGCTCCGACAAGGTCGTCGCGTTCTGTCGTCAAACCGCCGATCTGCTCGGTCAACTCGATGCTTTCCTGTTCGGCGCGCAGGTTGATGGCACCCAAGTTGTCGCGTTCGCTCAAAAGGCGTTGCAGACGCTTTTCCGATTGCTCAAGGCTTGGGGCTTCTTCGTCGTCTTTAAGTTTTGTGTGGGTACGCACTTCGCCGGGCTCACAGGAAATACGCTCGCGAATATTCTCGTCGATCACCTGCAGGCTTTGTGTGCCTTGAACAACAGAGGACTCGCGGCGCACCCGTTCTTCGCGGGCGCTGGACAGGGCGTGTTCGGCATCGCGCAACACTTTGTCGGCTTCGGACAATTTGGCTTCACCAGTGGCCAAAGCATCGGCAGAGGCGCGGCGTTCGCCTTCGGCTTTTTCCAACTCGGTCATCAGGGCCGTGCGTTGGGCGGCGATCTCATCCGGCCGGTTTGCAAGAGCGGCAATTTCTTCTTCGGCAGACGTTTGACGTTGTTGCAACTCGCCTTGCTGGCGTGTGGCTTCTTCCTTACGCGCGCTCCAGGATTCGGCTTCGCTCTCTAGGGCGGACAGGCGACGGGCGCGGTCTTCGGCTTGGCGTGCCAGGCTGTCGTAAACGGCGCGGGCATCCATCAGCTCTTGGCGCAAAGTGCTGAGGCCGCTTTGTTTGTTTTCGACGGTCTCGCGCAAGGCTGCACCGTCGCCAAGTTCCGTCAAGCGGGCTTGTGCGGCTTCAACCTGTGTTGCCGCTTCGTCATGTTCGGCTTGAAGTTGTGCGCGGCCTTCTTCAATGCTGGCGACGCGACCATCAATAGCCGCCATTTTCTGACGCAGTTCCGCCAAAGCTTTGCTGGCGACGTTGCGTTCTTCTTCTGCGGCGCGCACTTCGGTGCGCGCGGCTTGCTCGGCGGCTTGCGCGGTGGTGACGGCGTTCTTCGCGCCTTCCACGGCTTCTTCCGCCGCGGCGAGGGTGGCCGCAGAGGCTTCAAGGCTGCCGCGCAAATCTTTCAGGCGGTTGCGTTGCTTCAATCGGGTTGCGGCGGCAGACGGCGCACCGGCCAGAGCTATGAAACCGTCCCAGCGCCACAAGTCACCGGCTTGAGTGACAAGTCGTTGGCCGGGTTTGAGTTGCGAGACCAGCGAGGCTGCGATCTCGGCATTCGCAACAATACCGATTTGTGCGAGGCGTCGGCCAAGGCGGCCCGGTGCGCGGACCACTTCAGATAGCGGTCGTGCGCTGTCGGGCAGCGGCGAATACTGAACAAACGGCGGCAACTCAGCCCAGCGCATCGGTGATGTATCGTCACCGGCGGCGGATAGGTCATCGCCAAGGGCCGCGCCGAGGGCGGCTTCAAAGCCGGAGTCCACGGAAACAGAATCGATGATCGGGCTCCACGAGCCTTCGGTCTTGGGGTCCGTCAGCAATTCTTCCAAAGCCGCGGCTTCTGCGTGCAGCTTTGTGTGCTCGGCGGCTTTGCTTTGGGCATCTTCGCGCGTGGTTTCGTACGCGGTTTGAGTGCGGGCGCGCTCGTTCTCGCGATCTTCCCATCCGGTGCGCGCGGCGCTGAGCGTTGTGTCGGCCTCAGCTGTTCTGCGCTCGCCGGCCGCTATGGTTTCCGGCGATAAGGCGTTCTGACGCACGATCTCAAGCTGTTGGTTGGCTTCGGCAAGGCGTCGCTCGGCGCGCTGGCGGCGCAAATCACCTTCGTTCAACTGCTGGCGCGCTGAAGCGCGCGCGGTATCGCCATCAGAGACTTGCTTGCCGAGCAGCGTGAGTTCTTCTTCCACGGCTTCAACGGTTTTGGCCGCTGTCATCAACGTGTCGCGCGCGGTTTCCCGATCACCGGCTTCCGCCGCCGATTCAGCGTTTAGACGGGTGCGTTCTTCTTCAATACGTTCTAGGGCCTCGGCCGCATCGCCTAAGCGGGCGCTTTCACGGGCCAAGTCGTCGCGAATTTGGGCAAGGCGCATTTCAGCGGCTTCGCGGGCGCGGGTGATGCGCTCCAACTCTTCGTCCAATTTTTCGCGAGCGATCACAAAGCGCTGATATTTTGCCGCCGCTTCCGCTTCGGCCTTGCGGAGTTCGGGCATGGCCGAGGCCGCATCGGCTTGTATGGTCGAGGCGCTGCCGGTTTCACCGGTACGGACAGCAACCACGTCTTCGGCTTCTTTCAGCGCGGCGCGCGCCGATTCAAGATGCGCGGTCGCTTCATCACGCTTGATGAACAAAACCAAAGCTTCGGCAGATCTGATGCTGTCACTGATGGTGCGGTAGCGGGCAGCTTGCCGTGCTTGTTTCTTCAAGCCTTCAAGTTGCACTTCAAGGGCGGTGATGACGTCGTTCAGGCGCGCAAGATTGCCTTCGGCGGCTTGCAAACGTAGTTCGGCTTCATGGCGGCGGTTGTGCAAACCGGTGATGCCGGCCGCTTCTTCCAAAAGATTCCGCCGTTGTGCCGGCTTGGCGTTGATGATGGCGCCGATTCGTCCTTGGCTGACGATGGCTGTGGACCGCGCGCCGGTGGCAACGTCGGCAAACAAAAGCTGAACGTCTTTGGCCCGCACGTCGCGGCCGTTGACCTTATAGAGCGAGCCTTTGTCGCGTTCGATCCGGCGCGTGACTTCAATCTCGTCGCTGTCGTTGAACTGGGCCGATGCATTGCGAGTCGGGTTCTCTAGAAGCAGCGATACCTCGGCGATGTTGCGCGCGGGTCTGTCGCGGGTGCCGCCGAAGATGACCTCGTTCATCTCGCCGCCGCGCAGTTGCTTAGCGGACGTCTCGCCCATCACCCAGCGCAGGGCTTCGACTACGTTGGACTTGCCGCAGCCGTTGGGGCCGACGATGCCGGTTAGGCCCGGCTGAATGATAAGCTCCGTCGCATCGACGAAGGACTTGAAGCCGGACAACCGGATTTTTGAGAACGCGACCAAGTAAAATGTGCTCCGATAGTAGCGCCGCGCTTTTTAAGCGCGGTTCTTGTTGCCCGAATGACCCGTATGGAAAGTAGAGTTCGCCTCGCCGTCGCCCGTAAGTACGTTTCTAGTCGGCGTCGGCAAGGGCATCATCAATAGCGGCTTTAAGAGTCTCCCACACCTCGCCCTCGACGATCTGATCGTTGACGAAAAATGTCGGCGTTGCGCGGACTTTGTAAACATTCACAGCGGTGGTGGCTACCCGCTCAATCTCGTCGAAGACCGACTTGTTTTTAAGGCAAGCGTCTACTTCCTCCGACGTCATGCCCGCAAGTTGGGCGTAGCCGCGCATGGCGTCGTTGGGGTTGGAAAAGAACTCGCCCTGATTCTTGAAGATCAAACCGATGATGGTTTTGCCGCGTCCCGCCGGGGCGCAGCGCGCCACCATGGCCGCTGCTGTTGCCAGCTGTTGCGGCGCGGTCGGGAAATCCCGGAATACAAAGCGGATCTTGCCGGTATCGATGTACTGCTTTTTCAGCTCGGGATAGCCGTTGATGTAAAAATTGGCGCAATGCGAGCAGGTCAGCGAGGCGTATTCGACCACGGTTACCTTCGCCTCGGGATTGCCCTCGATGAATTCTTTGTAGGTCACGTCAGACTGACCGGTGGCTGGAGCCGCCTCGTCAGCCGCGAGGGCGCTTGCAGCGCTGTAGCCGCCGATGGCGAGTGCGGCAATCAAGACGGCAGTTTTACGTAATGCGTTCACCGGTGGTCCTCCCTAGATGCTGTGGTTCATTACCAACATCTGTACCATTTGTGGAGATTTTTAGACGATCGAAATGGGCTCGAAGCAGTGGGGCCGAAAATGCCTAGGAAAACCGCCGATTAGGGGTGAATTAATCGGTTTCGGCGTCGTCTTCTTGCGGCTCTTTTTTAGACCCGCGGCGGCGAGAAGAGGCCTGATCCAACAAAGATTGAAGCGACTCCTCAGTTAGCTTGGTAATACCGCCAATGGCGCATCGCTCTGCCCGGCCACCGCCGCCGTCTACAATCACGGCATCACCGCCAAGGGGACAGAGGTTCGAGTCGCGTGAGTAGAATCCAAGAGACAGAGTGAACCGCAACGCCGAACAGCGGCGGACTAATTGAATAAGATACGGATTGTTCCGTGAGGGCGCCCAAACAATAAGGTTGGAATCGTTTAACGGCTTCCAGTCATAAAGTCTGCGGAAGAAAATGCACTGGTTCGCGCCTGGCGCATACCGGCCCGGCCGGGTTTCCAACACGTATCCCGGATCGTTTGGTGATTTCGGCGCAGATTCGGTCGCCTCGTTTGGAATGTCCTGCGCGGCGGCGCCGGTGGCGGATAATCCCCACACAGCGGCCATGATACTCCCAAAAATCAAGGCGGCTTTGATCGGCAAACGTTTCATTCAAATCCCCGGCAAGTCCTCGAAGTGTTGCTCGGCATCCCCCACGGTGCCGGGACGGCCGCTTTCGCCGTCACTTAATAGATGCTCGAAACGGCAGAGCTTTGGCTATTCCAATGTCTTCTGATGTGCGCCCGGATTTGGGCGATTATAGGGCAGAGGCACTTGGTAACACCAACCAGCTTAGAAGGAATATATGACGTATGTGCTGAAACTGACCTGGTTGGCCGATCCGCGCTGTTGGACCAGCGGGCTGTTCTTGGCGCCGCCGAGCAAGCTGGAATACCTGATGTTGGAGATCACACTGAAGTGTTCGCTGATAAGGTAATTGCTGCTGACACCAAAGGCGACGTCGCGGATGCCTGAGCCGGGCTGATAGACCGGTAAACCCGATCCCGCCGACTGGCCGGCGTCCACACCAAAGTATGCGTTCATATAATTAGACGATGCCCAGGTCGTGGAGAGGGTCGATCCAACCGCCAGTTTTTTATCGCGGTAAATGGCAAGCGACAGATTGCCTTTCGCCAGCGCGCCGGAATGTCCTCCGGCGACATCATGACGGGCACGGATGCTGACGCGCACCGGGCCTACGGAATAACCGAGAAAAGCGCCAAGCTCGATACTGGTGCCGACATTGCCAAGTCCGGTGAGATCGTTGCTGCGCTTTGCTTTGCGGCCGAAGTCGACGCTGACCAGTGGCCCGAAGCGCAGCCGACCTTCGCCGACACTGGCCCGCGCGTTCACCAGTTTGCTGAGCCCGGTGATTTTCAATTCATTATTGTCGATTTCAAACAGATCGCGGTAGCGGAACGAGATCACGGGAACGGCGCGGATTTTGTAGCGGTCATCGCCCAGGTATACGGGCAGGACCGCCGGACCGGCGCCAATACGGATAGAGGTCACATCGCGCGGTAATAGATCGATGGCGTCTTGAAAACTTTCGGTGATGGAACTGGCGAGTTGATCAAAGCTCTGTGCACGGACGGAGCCGGGCATCGCGGCTGCGGTACAGCCTAAAACAAGAGCGGCGGCGGTAACGCGGATTGTTTTCATGTTCGACTCACCTAAACCTGTAGGTCACATTAACGCCTGCGGCCGAGCGTTGTTGCACAGCTTCGCCTAAACGCTCGAGGGCCTCGGCCACCGTGGACGGGCTGGGAGCCGCGGGTTTCAAGGGCATCGGCGGTTTTTTGGCGCGCGGCAGCGGTCCTTGCGCGGCCTGGACTTTGTCGATGGCCTGATAGCCGAAAAAGCCGTTCACGCGCTCGAGGATCAGCGGGGTTTTAAGTTGAAGCATGGCCGCCGCCGCACCGCTGGCGATGCGCAGCAGCAAGGTGGCTCCTGCATTTTTTCCGCGCGGAAATTTCACTTCAAGCGGGACGGCAAAAGTGGCGAGGTCGTCGCCGACAATCTCGGACCAGCGCTTGAGAATTTCGCCGCCGGCAAAGCCGCGCTTTCCAAGGGCTGGCTTGGCGACGCGCTCGGTCAGCGCGCCGATGGTGATGGGGCCGCGCGCAAGGCGCTTACCGTGATCGGCGGCTGTCAGTTTGGGTTGGGCCATGGACGATACCATCGTAACGCGCAAAATTTATGCACCCAGGATGCTCTAGCGGGCAAACGTCCGCAAGCGCCAGTTGGTTGTAACCTCTTGAATCGGCACAAAAGCCTGCGCACTGTGGTCAAAATGCCAGACGTTTTCCCAACGTTATAAAGTAACATGCCGCGCGAGAAATCCGCCCTCAAACCAAAAGCCGCCGCGCTGCTGGCCTGGTACGACAAGCACCGGCGGCGCTTGCCGTGGCGCAGCCCGCCTGGAAAAACGGCGGACCCGTATGCGGTGTGGCTGTCCGAAATCATGTTGCAGCAAACCACCGTGACGGCGGTGAAGCCGTACTTCGAGGCGTTCCTGAAACGCTGGCCGAGCGTGGAAAAACTGGCGGCGGCCAAGGTCGAGACGGTCATGGCCGCCTGGGCGGGGCTTGGCTATTACGCCCGGGCGCGCAACTTGCACAAATGCGCGGGCGTGGTGGCCCGCGAGCTGGGCGGGGTGTTTCCTAAAACCGAGGCGGAACTGCGCACTTTGCCTGGGATAGGGCCGTATACGGCCGCTGCGATCACCGCGATTGCCTTCCAGAAGCGCGCGGTTGTGGTGGACGGCAACGTCGAGCGGGTAATGGCCAGGGTGTTCAAGGTCACGGCTCCGCTGCCCAAATCGAAGCCAAAACTGACGGAATTGGCAGCGGATTTAACGCCAAAAGTGCGCGCGGGGGACTACGCCCAGGCGGTTATGGACCTCGGGGCGACGATTTGTACGCCCAAATCGCCGCGCTGCGACCTTTGCCCGTGGGCCAGGAATTGCGCGGGTCTGGCCGCCGGAATCGCGGAAACTCTGCCCCGCAAACTGCCGAAAACCGCGCGTCCGGTGCGCGCCGGGCAGGCCTTCTGGATGGTCAGAAGTGATGGTTGTGTGCTGCTGCGGCGGCGTCCAAACCGCGGTTTACTTGGCGGAATGACGGAAATTCCGTGCTCAAACTGGGACTCTAAGGCCGCCGTGGTGCCCCAAAACACCGCTTTTGCGCGCCAAAATGCGCCTTTTGCGCTCTCAAATGCGGATTTTGCGCGTAAAATTCCCCAAAAACTACGCTGGAAACAGATTCCAGGCATAATTTCGCATACTTTTACGCATTTTCATCTGGAATTGACCGTGGTCAGTGCGAATTTGACTTCGGCCCAGGCCAGGCAGCTAGATGGTCCTGAGGCGATCTGGACCCCGGTGGATAAAATCGGCGCGGCCGGACTGCCGAGCCTGATGCGCAAGGTGGCCGAGCACGCGATAAAAGAGACGGGCCTATAAAAAGAGAAAACAGAAACCTCTGGATGCTCGCCCTTTGGGCAAGCATGACCCTATAAAAGATCAAAGACGGTTCGCCGTGATAACGTGGCGGGCAGAATGGGGAACGTCACATGCCGGATTCGGGAACGCCTAAAGATAAAGACGAAACATCGCGCAATGCCTCGGCCGATTTAAAAGCCGCCGCGCTGCATTATCACCGCTTTCCGACGCCCGGAAAAATATCGGTGACGCCGACAAAGCAGCTGGCCAATCAGCGCGACCTGGCGCTGGCCTATTCGCCGGGCGTTGCCGCGGCCTGCGAGGCGATTGTCGAAGACCCGAACGAGGCCGCGACCGTCACCAGCCGCGCGAACCTGGTGGCGGTGGTCACCAACGGCACGGCGGTGCTGGGCCTTGGCGCGATCGGTCCGCTGGCGGCCAAGCCGGTGATGGAAGGCAAGGCGGTGCTGTTTAAAAAGTTCGCCGGTGTGGATGTGTTCGACATCGAGATTGCCGAGCAAGACCCGCACAAGCTGGTGGAGGTGATCGCAGCCCTGGAGCCGACCTTCGGCGCGATCAATCTGGAAGACATCAAGGCGCCCGATTGCTTCATCGTCGAGAGCGCGCTGCGCGAACGCATGAACATTCCGGTGTTTCACGACGACCAGCACGGCACCGCCATTGTGGTGGCCGCCGCCGTCATCAACGGCCTTAAACTTCTGCGCAAGGACATTGCCAAGGTTAAAGTGTGCTCGACCGGCGGCGGCGCGGCCGGAATCGCCTGCCTCAACCAACTGCTGGCGCTGGGATTGAAACGCGAAAACGTGACGCTCTGCGATCACAAGGGCGTTGTGTTCAAGGGCCGCACCGAGGACATGACCGACCAGAAGGCGGAGTATGCCGCCGACACCAAGGCGCGCACACTGGCGGAGGCCATTAAGGGCGCAGATGTTTTTCTCGGCCTGTCCGCCCCCGGCATTTTAACGCAAGACATGGTGAAGACGATGGCGAAGGCGCCGTTCATCATGGCGCTGGCCAACCCCACCCCTGAAATTTTGCCCGAGTTGGCCAAAGAAGTTGCCCCCGATGCGGTGATTGCCACGGGCCGCAGCGACTATCCCAACCAGGTGAACAACGTTTTGTGCTTCCCGTATATTTTCAGGGGCGCGCTGGATGTGGGCGCGACCACCATCAACGAGGAAATGAAGGTGGCCTGCGTCGAGGCGATTGCGGCCTTAGCGCGCGGGGCGACCTCGGCTGTGGTTTCGGCGGCTTACGGCGGCGAGGAAATGCGCTTTGGGCCGGAGTACCTCATACCCAAACCGTTCGATCCGCGTTTGATCTGCGAGATTGCGCCCGCCGTTGCCAAAGCGGCGATGGACACCGGCGTGGCGACGCGGCCGATTGACGATTTAGAGGCCTATGCCGACCGGCTTCAGCAACTGGTGTACCGCTCGGCTTTTGTGATGAAGCCGATATTTGAAAAGGCGCGCGCCAACCCCAAGCGCGTGGCGTTCGCCGAAGGCGAGGACGAGCGGGTGCTGTTCGCCGTTCAGGCCATGATGGAAGAGGGGATCGCAACGCCCATTCTGGTGGGCCGCCCCCTGGTGATTTCTCACCGCGCGCGGAAATTAGGCTTGCAAATAAGACCCGGCGAGGACTTCGAGGTGGTGAACCCGGAGGACGATGCGCGCTACGGCGAGTACTGGCGGCATTACCACAGCCTGATGGAGCGCAAGGGCGTGGCCCCGGAAACGGCGAAGACGGTGATTCGCACCAACTCGACCGCCATTGCCGCGCTGATGGTGGCGCGCGGCGATGCCGATGCGATGATTTGCGGCACGTATGGGGAGTATCAGTGGCACCTGCGGTATCTGACCGACCTGCTGGGCCTGGCCGACGGCGTGCATAAAACCAGCGCGCTTTCGCTCTTGGTGATGGACAAGGGCCCGGTGTTTATCACCGATACGTTTGTTAGCGAGGACCCCTGCGCCGACGATATTGCCTACCTGACCAAATGCGCGGCGCGCAAGGTGGGCGACTTCGGGATAACGCCCAAGGTCGCGCTGATCTCGGCCAGCAACTTCGGCGCGCGGCGCTCGCCCTCGGCGATAAAAATGCGCGAGGCGTTGCAAATTTTGATGCGCGATGTGCCGGAGCTGGAAGTGGAAGGCGAGATGCAGCCCGACCTGGCGCTTGACCCGGAGTTGCGCGCGCGGGTGTTCCCCAGCTCGCGCCTTCAGGGCGCGGCCAATTTATTGGTAATGCCCAATTTGGAAGCGGCCAACGGCGCGTTCAAACTGGTGCGCGGCCTTGCGGGCGCGCTGCATGTGGGGCCGATCTTGCTGGGCATTGCCAAACCGGCGCACATCACAACGCCGAGCGTGACCGCGCGCGGGTTGGTGAATTTGGCCGCGCTGGCGGTGATAGATGCGCAGGTGATGAAGGTTGACTTCTAGTCGATTCTCGCAGACGGATTTTAGCCAATGAAGCGTAAAGACCGCATGGAGGCTCTTCAGAATTGGCCTCGTCATCGCACCAAAGGTAGATCCGAGCAGGTAATACGTGCTGCGTATGGACAGGTTGCCTCCTCCTGCGCATGGCTGTATTCGTTCGCAACCGGGAAAGAGCCGAAATCAGACGGACCGATAAGCGAATACCAAGGAAGACTCGCACTTGATCAGCTTGTGATTTTCGCGCTTCATGCACGACGGCTTATAGAAAATACTTGCACCAAACGTGGGTTTTCTGGCGTTCGCTTGTCTCCAATAGCAAAGTCGACGCCTCTCGGATTTCAGATAATTCGCATCATCGACGTATTGATACATCACAAAGACATCGAAATCATAAGAACCGGTTTGCAAGCTGAAATTCTAAGAAAAAATCCATCAACCAGCGAGGGATTAATAGCGATATTGGCAGATTATTCTCCCGCCATGAGCCGAAATTTTGACCCCCTAGTTGTAGTTAAGTCAGACCGAAATGAGGTGATTGGGTTTGAGCTTCGAGAGTTCATCGAAGTATTTCAGGAGAAAATTTTGATTCCAATCTTGAAGTTTTGTGAAATGAAGAATCTCTATTTGGAGGAAGACTACTAATTACAATGTCACCAATCCATTTGCCTAAAACTGCCACTCTTCCTTTTCCATAAACCCTTCGAGAGTTAGGCAAGGAATTTCAAAATGACGGCATATGTTAGGTATCTTACTTGCTCCCGCCTTGAACAATTCCATAGTTACAACAGCGTGTTCGCTAACTTGCGCCCTTGCAATAATAAATGGGTCGGCATTTTTACCACCCTTCAGCAATTTTTGTTTCTCGATGTTTTGTTGAAAATGTTCAACCCGATAAATTTCTGATACGAATGCACCTTCAGCCGCAGAAGGAATTGCAAACAGCTCTTTATTGTTGACGGACCATTCTCGCAAATTCTCGAGGGGAGAATCCTCAATTTCGCGTAAAACTTCTCGTGTGGACACAATCTCAGCATTTGCTACCAAGTTGTCGAAGTGTTCCCACAGGGTTGGAAATCTTCTCCGATAATAATTCCTATGAAGCGCTGAGAGCGCAGAGGTGTCAAACGCGTAGCTCATGCAGCCCCCCTGGAGAAATACTCCTCCAAAGTGCTCACGTTCTTGGGTTTGGTATCCAAGTACTCTGCTAGTTGAGTTTCGTTGATTTTGTTTTGATGAAATTGGCTAAGGGCCAAATTAATATAGTCGCGGCCAAGGTAGCTAATTTTATTCCAATAGTGATCACCACCTCCACCAGGTCGCATCTGTGAGGTCCAGCGAACGGCAGCTTCTCGATAGACTGCTTCGCCTATTAAACCTCTATCCAAAAACTTTCGGAACACCTGTTCGCGACTTATGTGAAACTTTGAAGCAATTTCTTCAGCCAACCCCTCACTTACTACCTGTCCTTCGATTTCGCGTTCGAATTGTTCGTCAGGCAATAAGAATTCCGCGGCAAATCGATTGCATAGCACCTCGATCTTTTTAGCTTCTCCGCCAAGGGTTTCGATATACTCGTCTCCAGAGGTGTCTATGCCGCTCGTGTGAAAAAGGAGATGAGCCAATTCGTGGAACAGAGTAAAAATTTGTCGTGTCTTTGATGAACTGCTGTTCACATAGACAATTGGAAACTCATCATCATAGAGGCAAAAGCCCGAATAATTTCCAGCCTTAAACGGATCCTTAAATACAAACACACCAGCATTTAACAAGGCGCTACGCCAATTTTTTAATGCTGAGTCGTCATCTGGCCACGCAATTTGAACCTCTAATGAGATGCCTATTTGTCGCCTTGTCCATTGAGCGAGCTCAATAGCGTTCGTGTCTGCATCAAGATCAAATTCGTGTATAATTGTGTTTTGTGAAGGATTTCTCCCTCCACAAAGTTCAGACAAATTTAGCTGAAATGCCTTCGCCTTTCTGAGTAGATACCGAAGATTTCGAGGCATAGCTGCGAACTCTGCCTCTGGCAGTGTTCGAAAAGTCTCTTGCACTGATGGGATGTCAGGTGGTGCCGGAAAAAAGAATACAGCGATCGGAATTTTGAACTTTTCTGAAAGCTGCTCTAATTGCGGATAGGTAGGATAAGCCTCTCCTGCTTCCCAGCTCTCAATTTTCTTAAAATGATTCTTAGCTTCTTCAAGTGAGAATCCGGCGCGCTCTCGTGCCCATTGTAGCACAGCGGGTGTAATGAGAATCTGCTCGTTGGGCATTTGAACTTCTTAGCGCGATCTTTGAATATCTTTTACAAGCTTATGCTTTTCAAACTTAGTATAGGCTAGCAAGCTCTTGTACCCCTATTAACTTAATCATTCCGGTATCTTTGTGGATTTAGTGCCGATAAATTAAGGCAAGCTGCTAATTCCTATAGGTTTATGGATACTTTGATGCCCCCACGTTTTCCTGAAGGCTCCGCCGCTTACGACAAGGACGGGCGCAGCTATACCGTCGAGGAAGTGGACGGCGGCATGGTCTATTGCACCGCCTCGAACGGCGTCGAGACCGAGTTTCCCGAATCATCGCTCATGAACGAGGCCGAATGGGCGGCGCGCTCGGATGGCCGCCGCGACGATGCCTATGTGCGCATCAAACAATCGCGCGCCTATCATCCGGGAACAGCGGGGGTGTCTAAAGCAGCGGCAGAAAAAGTGCTGGCGCGCGGCGAGAGCTTGTTTCCGGGTCTTCTGGATTTTGTAGCGTTCTCGACGGCGGCCAGGGTGCTGCGCGAGAGCCGCGACGAGGCGCTGGTCGCCGGTCTGTCCATCATCAAGTGCCGCGATATTTTTGACGGCGCGAGCGTAGAGGTGCGCGCGGCGGTCATGGCCGGGGTGCTGGGCGCGGCGCCCGATAAACTGGCGAGCGGCGCCGACCTTGGCGATAACCTGCTGAAGGCGATGATCGACAAGGGGCTTGATGCTGCGGCCTTCGATACGTTTCAGGATCGGCCGAGGAAGTAGAGTGAGCGGCCGCGCACTTGTTTTCGGGCGTGCGCTTCGCGCATCCCGCGTCGGCCTTCGATGCGTTTCAGGATCGCCCGAGGAAGTAGGCTGGGGAAGCAGGGCGCGCGTGCGCCGGACGATGTAAAATTTCAAAGACGAGGTAAGCCGATGATGGCGCAGCTGTTTGCGATTTTCGCAACCGTGTTTCTGGCCGAGCTGGGAGACAAAACCCAGCTGGCGACGGTGTTGTTTGCCGCCGATAAACAGGTCTCGGCCTGGGGCGTGTTCATGGCGGCCGCCGCCGCGCTGGTGCTGTCCACCGCGCTTGCGGTTGTTCTCGGCACGGCGGCGGAGCGGTATCTTGCGCAGATACCGCTGAAGCTGATTGCCGGGATCGGCTTTATGGCGATCGGCGCGTGGACCATATACGGCCACTTCGCCGAGAAGGCGACCGGGGCGTGATTATTCCGCCGCAGGCGGGCTGACCGGCGCCGGTGTCGGGCGGCGGTGCATCAGGTGCGGCCACAGGGTGTTCACCCCAAGGCCGAGCAGGATGAGCCCGACGGCCGTCAGTTTCCAAAGCTGCATCGGCTCGCCCAGAAAAAACGCCGAGGTGGCGAGACCAAACACCGGCACCAGCAAGGACATGGGGGCAACCGCCGCCGTGGGATGGCGCGAGAGCAGCCAGCCCCAGACGGCAAAGCCGAACATGGTGTTGCCGACGGTCTGCCAGGCAATCGCGCTCCACATGCCAAGGCCGGTGTTCTGTACGGCGGCCGTCATCGCGTCGGTGCCCTCGAAGAAAAGCGTCAGGGCCAGCAGCGGCGGCAGCGAGAACACGCTGGCCCACACCACATAGCCCAGCATGTTGATGCGTCCGGCGCGCTTGGCAACGGTGTTGGCCATGCCCCAGCAGAGCGCCGCCGAGGTCGCGAGCACAAGACCAAGAATGGTGGTGGGGCTGACCGCACCGGCCACCGCGCCGTCGGTGTTTCCGACAACGCCCCAGGCGTTATAGGCAATGATGCCGATGCCGGTCGCGGCAACGGCCAGCGCGGCCCACTGAAAATTGCGCAGGCGCTCGGACTCGAGATACATCGCGAAAAAGATGGTGAAGAACGCCTGGGTTTGCAGAATAACGGAGGCAAGGCCCGGCGAGATGTGGCCGTCCATGGCGAGAAAGCCGAGGCCGAACTGGCCGACGCCGAGCAAAATGCCGTAAGCGGCGAGGTTGGTCCACGGCACATCCGGGCGCTTGATGAAAAACGCCATCGGCACAAAGCAGATCAGAAAGCGCACAAAGACGAAGAACAGCGGCGGCCAGGTCTCCAACACCAGCTTCACCACCACAAAGTTGGTGCCCCAGATGACCGTCACCAATACCGCGAGCGCGAGGTGCGACGGCGGTAAGGCGTAAGGGGCGGGGTGAGCGGGAGAGAAAGACACGGGACAACCAATCAACGGCGAAACACAGCCCCGTCATCGCAGGGCGCGCGGGAGGCGTAGTCATACACGGCTGGGCGCGGGATTGGATATGCGAAATACACGGTGCAGGTGTGCGGAAGGGTGAGGGACGCTTTCTACTTGGTCACCCTTGGCCCTTTAGGGCCGAGGGTCCAGAACTTGTTCGCTTTTATAAAATAGAAACCAGAAAACCCTGGATTCCCGCTTTCGCGGGAATGACTAAAATAGAGTAGGCAGGGGCGACCTGACTTTAGCCACTTGTCGGCGTATGCTCGGAGCAGGTGAGGATTTCTTTGGGGGCGGACCATGAGCAAGCAGCGCGATCTGAACACACTTCCGGCGCAGGACCTGGAACCCGTAGCAGTAGGCGGCCTTCTGCACCGGCGAATTTTTCTGCAAGGCGGCGGGCTGGCGGCGGCGGCGTTCGCCGCGCCGGGACTCGCGCCGGGTATCGCAAGGGCCGAGAGTTTGGATGTGCCTGCTTGGACCAAAAATCCCGAGGGCTATTTTACCGGCTACGGCGCGCCGTCGCGCTTTGAGGCGGATGTGCAGCGCGGGCCGATCGGCGATCAGAACCCCCTGTATGCCTCCGGCCCCGGCGGCATTCGTGCGCCGATCCACGCCCTTGAAGGGATGATCACGCCGAACGGTTTGCATTTCGAGATCACTCACAACGGCATTCCCGACATCGACCCCGACGCACACCGGCTGGTGATTCACGGATTGGTGGACCGGCCCCTGTCGTTTTCGCTGGACGCGCTGTCGCGTTATCCCATGACCTCGCGCATCAGCTTTGTCGAATGCGCGGGCAACAGCGGGGCCTTGGTGCGGCCGACGGCGGTGCCGGGCAATGCGCAGACCCTGCACGGGCTGGTGTCCTGCGCCGAGTGGACCGGGGTTTCGCTCGCGGTGCTGCTGGCCGAGGCGGGGGTTGATCCGAAGGCGAAGTGGCTGCTGGCCGAGGCGGCGGACCCGTCGTCGGTCTCGCGCTCGATCCCGATTGAAAAGGCGATGGATGACGTGATGATCGCGCTGTATCAGAACGGCGAGCGCATCCGGCCGTCGAACGGCTATCCCATGCGGCTGCTGGTGCCGGGTTATCAGGGCAACATGAACGTCAAATGGCTGCGGCAGCTGAAGCTGACCGAAGCGCCGATGCAAACGCGCTACGAGACCTCGCGCTATTCGCTGCTGCTCGACGGCGGGCGGGTGGCCCAATACAAGTTTCAGCTGGATGCGAAGTCGGTGATTGTGCGGCCGTCGCCGGGCATGGGTATGCGCGGGCCGGGCCTGTACGAGATCTCCGGTATTGCGTGGTCGGGCGCGGGCAAGGTGCGCAAGGTGGAGGTCTCCGCCGACGGCGGCCAGAGCTGGGCGGAAGCGGCGCTGTCCGAGCCGGTGCTGAGCAAAGCGCTGACCCGCTTTCGGATGCCGTGGCGATGGGACGGCGGGCCTGCCGTTCTGCAAAGCCGGGTGACCGACGAGAGCGGCTACGAACAGCCGACCCGCGAGAAACTGATCGCCGAACGCGGGCAGAAGAATT
Organism: uncultured Rhodospirillaceae bacterium; assembly: GCA_963976395.1. GTDB lineage: Bacteria > Pseudomonadota > Alphaproteobacteria > Rhodospirillales > Rhodospirillaceae > UBA11612. The sequence goes on along the minus strand of CAXBLG010000002.1, from coordinate 47,192 downwards.
TTTATCACTGCAACTGCATCACCAGCTGGGCGGTGGATGCGGAAGGGGGCGTTGCGCATGTTTACGCTTAAGAATGCGGCAGTGATTGGAGTTGTGTTCGCGCTTGGCGCTTGCGGCGAGCAGGGGGCTTCTGAAAACGCGTCGGCCGAGAGTGAGGCCGCCGCGCCGAAGCCCGTGGCGGAAGGCCCGAACCTCGGCGTTGCCGTGAGCCACGAAGACATCGCCGCCTGGGATATCGCGATTGGTCCCGACGGGACAAACCTGCCGCCGGGCGGGGCGAGCGCGGCCGAGGCTAAAGACTTATATATAGAGCAGTGCGCGTCGTGCCACGGCATGGACGGCGAGGGCGGCGTTGCCGACAGGTTGGTGGGCGGCATCGGCTCGCTGGCCAGCGATATGCCGGTCAAAACCGTCGGCAGCTACTGGCCCTATGCGACTACCCTGTTCGATTTTATTCGCCGGGCGATGCCGCTCAATGCGCCGCAATCGCTGACCGATGATCAGGTCTATGGGCTTTCGGCCTATATCTTGTTTATGAACGGGCTGGTGGCGGAAGATCAGCGGATGGACGCGGAAAGTTTACCGGCGGTTGAGATGCCGAACCAGGCGGCGTTCTTTCAGGTTTATCCCGGTAATTTGGAGTAGCCGCACGTATGTCGGAAGTTGAAGCGAGGACCGGGATCGATAAGGACCGTCCGGTTCATAACGTAACCATCGACACCATTCAGGCGGTGTCGGATTTAATGTTCGCCCCCTGGGTTCAGGAATTGAAATTGGAGTGGCTGGAGGTCGAGACCGGCCGTGTGCTGGCGCGTCTGCGGCGGCAACCAAAACTGTGCCACTTCTCGCCGGGCCGGCCGGACTTCGCCGACCGCTCGTCCATGTCCGGTCAGGTGCTGATGGCGGCGGTCGATACGGTGTTCTCCATGGCGATTGCGACCGGGGAGTCGGTGAGCAAGGGGACCATCTCGCAGAACAACAACTTCATCTCGGCGGCCAATACGGCGAGCCTGCTGGTGGAAGCTCAAATCCAGAAATGGGGACGAGTGACCCTGGGCGAGACGCGTATCACCGATGAAGAAAGCGGACGGCTGGTGTGTCATGCAACGTCTACGTTTTCCATGAACCCGCCGCAGCGCGGCGGGGGTGCCATGAACCCGCCGGAGAAAAAATCCGCCTAAGGCGCTGTAATAAACATCTGGCTCTGCACCTGATATGATGGAAGAAGTGGCCAGCGTCGCCTGCCGTGCGGCGCTGCCGCCGATCACGCTAAAGGACGAAGATATGACAAACGGAAAATACCCGCGCCACGCTTCGGAACTCGCGGATTTGGTGACGGCGATCGAGGAGTTTGTGCTGCCCGGGTTTTTGCCGACCGTCCCACCGATTGCCGCAAGCACCATCGTCCGTACCCAAGGCTCCTGCTTTGCGACCCATATCTACAATGCGTTGAAGGCGGCGGGGGTGCAGGCGAGGCATATTGAATTCACCGAAGCGGTGAACTCGCCGCTCGCTAACCGCTATCTGTTCGAATACGTGCGCAGCGATGTGACGGCCTATGCCCATCCCGCGCACGCCACGATCTTTCCGGAAAAGCAGCTGAACAACTTGCGTATGCAGGTTAGCGATGAAGACTTGTTTGTTTTTACCTTGGGGCTGGCCATGTGTTGGTTCGACCGGGCCAGCAATGTGCCGGTGATCAATCCGGACCCGAAGAACCTTCAGGACTATGAATGGCGCATTGTTGACGCCGCCGAAAACGAGGCGGCACTGGTGTATATTGTCGATGCGCTGCGCCAACTGAATCCGAGCATCAAAATTGTACTGACCGTTTCGCCGGTGCCCCTGAATCGCAGCCCGGGTTTTGAATCGAGTGTAGCGGCAGACTGCATTTCCAAGTCCACGTTACGCGTGGCGGTACATAACTACTTAGCCAAACAGCCCGACAACGTTTTTTATTGGCCGTCGTTTGAGATCGTCCGCTGGCTTGGCGCACATTTACCGCCGGTGTTCGGTGAAGACGACGGACTGCTGCGTCACGTCAATCAGTCGATGGTCAATGTGATCACAACACTTTTTCTGAAACACTTTGTCGCGCCGCGTCCCGGACAGTAGGAACGCTGACGTGTCTTTCGCGCCCGATAAGGCTGCGCTCCTTGCAGCATTTGACGAGATTCTTGAGAATCTCCGCAAAACGGAAATAAAGACCCCCCCACGGTTTGACGAGATTGTGAAGCCGAAACGGGCAGCTCACCGTATTTTGTATCTGCCGGTGGAGATCAAAGCGCGGGAGTTGGTGAGTAAGTCTTTGATAGCGCGAGCAGCGATCAAGCACGGCTTCAATGTTATCATGGGTGCGACCTGGGTGATGAACGGCTGGTCAGCGAACTTGCCGCCTGGAATCGTCCTTTTCAAATCTTCGAACGCGATTGACGCCGGAAATATGGCAGCATGGGTCGAGCGCGGGCACCTGACGGCAATGCTGGATGAGGAAGTGTTCGGGATCGACGTGACGCGCGAGTATCTTCTTGCGACGATCCACCCTCATGTCGTGGCGCTCGCCGACGTTGTGTGCGCTCAAGGCGAGAACTACGCGGCAACGTTTCCGTATCCCGCGAATGTTCAAATCACTGGTAATCCACGCACACAAACTTATGGCGCATCTCAGGGTGACGACATTCTGGTTTGCTTGCAGTCGGGCAATATCAATCATACTGCGATCAAGTCTCACGGACTCGCGCATGTTGTTGAGGCGGTGCTGGAGTTATCCGCCTTCCCTCTTTCAACCCCGGAAGGTGCGCATTGGGCGGATATTTTCCGTTCGTCGATTGTCCATGAGTGCGATGTGCTGCCGTTGGTGTACGCAACTATTGACGCGCTGGCGATTGCATTTCCGGAAAGACGTATAAGAGTACGCCCACATCCTATCGAAGACCCGACGATTTGGACGTTCAGCCAGCCAAATGTGGTGCTGGATGGGTCAGGAGGTATCGTAGAGGTTCTTAAGACAGCCGGCGTGGTGGTGTTCGTCAGCGGTTGTACGACGGGATTGGATGCCTATTTGGCCGGAGTTCCCGCGGTCAGGCTCGGGTCTGGAGGGCACGGCATATCGGCACATATGCATGTTGAGGCCAACACGGCTGCTGACGCGGTTGCCGCCGTGCGGGCCGCGGAGAAATGGGGCGGCGACCTTGAGCGTCATTTTTCTTCCGCTGACGTCATGCCGGCTCTGTATCGCCTATACAAAGAGAATCAAGCGGCCGGAGACGCGGCCCTTACGCACGGCGTTAATTTTACGCCGCAGCAATATCAACGGCAGAAGTTTCCAGACACTACCGCGGAAGAGGTCGGCGCGCTTATCGGCCGCCCCGTGCGGCAGATGGCGTGGAACACTTGGCTTATATAAACCGGAGGCGGGCAATTGTCCCACCTTCCTGATCATTGAATGAGCGCATGAACAAGTGCCTGATCGCCGTCATCATTGTATTAATGGGTGCGCCCGCCTTTGCAGAAACGGTTCTCCACCGGGGGAATAGGTCCGAGCCCGCGTCACTGGACCCGCACAAAGTCCAAACCATCTATGAGAACAATATCGTTCAGGATCTGTTCGAGGGACTGACCGCTTATGATGCGGCCGGCGGGATTATTCCGGCGGTTGCGAAATCGTGGGATGTGAGCGCCGACGGTAAGCGGTACACGTTTCACCTACGTAAGGATCTGGTTTGGTCCGATGGTTCTGCGTTGACGGCAGATGACGTCGTTTATTCGTATCAAAGATTGATGAGCCCCGAGACGGCGGCCATTTATGCGCAATTGTTCTATTTGGTGAAAAATGGGCGTGAAGTGAACACGGGCCGTCTGCCTCTAGATGCGTTGGCTGTGCGTGCGCGCGGTAATCTTGTTGTCGAAATCGACTTGACCGGTCCGGCGCCGTATTTCCCGCAAATTCTTGCAAATGGTTTTGCCGCAATTCTTCCGCGCCATGCCATTGCAGCGTTCGGGGAGGACTGGACAGCGCCCGGAAAGATGGTGTCGAACGGGGCGTTTACGTTAAAGCAGTGGGCGCCCCAGGATCGTATAGAGATGGAGCGCAATGCGGCGTTCCATGACGCGCAGAACGTAGCGGTGGACCGGGTTTATTATTACCCCACGGCGGATTCAACATCGGCAGTTGCGCGGTTCAGGGCAGGAGACTTGGACATTCAGTTCGAATTTCCGCCAGAGCAAGTCAAAGCGTTACGCGAGATGATGCCGGACGAAGTGCGTCTTGCTCCGGCTCTCGTGACTTTTTATCTGTCTCTCAACACAAAGGCATCTCATCTTGGCGATGCGCGTGTGCGCCGTGCGTTGTCGATGGCGATCGACAGACGGATATTGACGGACAAGGTGCGGGGTATCGGCGAGCCACCGGCAATGAGTTTTGTGCCGTCGGTGATCGCGAACTACACGCCGCCTCTCGCGGACTTTGCGGGGTTGTCCATGGACGATCGGCGCGCGGAAGCTATGCGTCTTTTGCGCGCAGCAGGATATGGGCCAGACTCGCCGCTGAATATCACTTACGCCTATTCCAGCGGCTCGGAAAATCGTCGGCTCGCCGTGATCATCGCTGCCATGTGGAAGCGCGTCGGGGTGGAGACCGTGCTTTTGAACCGGGAGGGCAAAATCCATTTTTCAAGTCTCAGGCAAGGCGATTTTGAGGTGGGTTTCGTCGGTTGGAGCGCGGACTACAATGACGCGTCTTCGTTTCTCTATGTCATGCAGTCTACCACGGTGAATGCCAACTACAGCCGCTATCATAGTGTTGAGTTTGATGCGTTGATGTACGAGGCGAGCCAAACGGCGGACATGTCGGCTCGGGAGGTGCTGATGCGTCAGGCGGAGACGCGTATGCTCGCAGACCAGCCTATTATCCCGTTATACTTCAATGTGACGAAGTATCTGGTGGCGCGGCATGTGAAAGGCTGGATCGACAATCCGGTTGAAGCGCATCTTAGCCGATACTTGAGCATTGAAAGGTAATGGCCAGTTCATCTGACCGTGAAGTATCCTTCGTCCGGCTGCCGGAGATTTCGCCGGATGAGATTGTTGCGCATATGTCGGACCCTCGCGTTGCCAGATATATGCCGCTTCTCACATCTAATTGGGATCGCGAAGCCGTTGCGAATTTCGTTGCCGCAAAAGAAGCGTGCTGGCGTCACGACGGACTTGGACATTGGGCCATACTTTACAACGACAGTTATGTGGGATGGGGCGGCTTTCAGAAAGAAGGCGACGAGTGGGATTATGGGCTAGTGCTTAAGGCGCAAAGTTTTGGACTCGGAATGCTCGTCTCACGGAAAGCAATCAATTTTGCGATTGCCGACGAACGCATACCGTTTGTGACAATTCTCTTGCCACCCGCGCGCAAAAATTTCGGGGCTCTCACGAAGTTCGGAGCAAAGTTTGTCGATGAAGTCGAGCACACTGGTGTCAAATTTCTCAAATTCCGCGTGGAAACGAAAAATCGCGCAGCGCTTTAAATTTCGGTTCTAGAGCTCGCCGCCCGGCAGTTTTTTGAAGTACAGCGTTTGCGCGTGCCCCTTCGGGAGGTGGTCAAGCTTGCCATAGGGCTTGTATCCAAGCTTTTCATAAAAGCCGGGCGCCTGGAAATCGTAAGTGTCGAGGCGCACGCCTTTACAGCCACGTTGGACCGCGGCGTTTTCGGCTTTCTCCATCAGCGCGCGCCCGATCCCGTCACCCCTGAATTCTTCGGGGACGAAAAGAAGTTCAACAAACAGCCACTCATAAATGAAGATCGCCCACATGCCGCCAATCACTGCGTCGGTGCTTGGATCGCGCAAAACAATGGCGAGAGGTTCAGGCGTAGTCGCTCCGAGGACGCGCGCATTGAATTCAATCAGCCCATTGAGAATCGGTTCGCGCAGACTTTTGTCAGGATGTTCGACAACATCTATTTTAGGGCGGGTCATAATGATGTCCTATCGGGTAGCACTTCGTCACTCATGTACATGGCCTGGGTCGTGCTTGTGTTGTTCGTAATGTTGGCGCAAGAGGTCTTTGCCGTAGTCATTACCGTTGGGGGTGCGCACAACCGTATGAACATGTTCGCGGTTGGGTACGCGCGGCCCCGGCAAGCCCACCGGCATCTGATGATCGAATTCGATCAGGATGACCGGACTGTGAATCCTATAATAAAAGACACTGTCCGGGCGGGTGCCGCCGATCCAGGCGAAGCGGGTTTCATCAAGGTGCTCGAGCACTTCCTGCATTTTGATTTCAGCGTGCCCGTCGCGGACATTGCCAACGTATTCGTGAATAAGTTCGCGCAACAGCTGATTTTGGGCGGCATTAAATTCGCGCGCACTAATGCCAGCGTAAGGAATGACCACATTGTCCTTAAATAGTTCTGCCTGATTGTGGTTGCCGTCTTTTTCCGTCGCAAGAATCGCACGGCCGCGTTGGGCATCGGTCAAGGCATTGATAAGGGCGAGGCCTTTCACTTGTTCGGCCTCAAGAATGCGCGTGCCGGCATATTTGCCGCTCGTGGCGACCGCAGGTTCAGAACCCATGAAAGTGGGTGTCATAACGACCTGATCACCGAGAACGAAGTAATTGACGGCGAGGTGATGTCCATCCAATTGCCAGCCCCAAGGTTCGGTGGCCGATGGCGTGCCCATAACGGTTATCCAATATAGATACTCGCCGTATTCGTCGTGCTTGCCGGAAAGCTCGGCCAAAGTTTCGTTGAGGTGCATAATATCGCGAGAGGTTTTAAGTCCTTTCGCGCTGAGGCTTGCGTGCAGCAAACCGTAGGCTGCGTCACGCTGGGCCGTGTTCATATCTTTGAAGGAGACGCCCTGACGGGCGTAGCGGTGCACGTTGGCCCACTTACGCCATTCATCGTCGTCTACAGGAAAAGTAGTGGCCGCATGTTGTTCTTTGGTCAGCGACGCCAGAAAAGCGTTAGCGGCTTCTAAAACCGGGGCAGTGGAGACGCCCGTAGCCTCAATCTTGAACAGCCCTGGCTCGATGCTTCCTTCGGCGGTGAGGCCTTTGAAGGGCTCCGCCAAGAAAGCCCGCTCTCGATCAGCGAATTGGCCGATTGCCGCAGGGATACCTATTGCTGCAAGTCCGGCGCCGGCCATCAAGGTTAGCATTATGCGTTTCATAGATTTGCTCCTCCCGCACATTGTTGGTGCATTTAAGTAATATCCACCTCTTCGTCACCGGCGGCATCAATTTCCCTCTTTTCATTCAAAAATTTCAATATCAGGAGAATCGGCGGAAATAGGGCGCCCGCGATGCCCCATCCTAAGCCGTTGCGTTGGCGCGCAATCGCCATGCGCCGCCCAAGCCAAGCAAAGGCGATCATAGAGATCAGGGAGATCATGGGATAGAAAGCCGCCATCGAACCCATTGTGCAATTTGCCCGACAGCAGACTACCCTTTGCCGTTAGCCACGGGTAGCCCAAGGGATCTTGTGCTTTGTCGTTTCACATAATCATTGTTTTGCCGCCCCTTAGGGCCGTACTTTGCGGGCAGCCGCCTTTCGTGGGCGCGTGGTGAGGGAAGAGTCGAAAGCTGAATGAATACTTTGTTGAATGCGCCGCGCACAGTGCGCAGATGGTTTACCGACGGCATATTCCGGCGAATATTTAAGAACGCGGGACTCATGCTCAGCGGGCGTGTGGCGACGGGCCTGTTTAGCCTGGGCACCCTCAGTCTGGCGGCTCATGGCCTTGGCGTTGAGCAATTTGGTATTCTTGTTCTTATCCAGTCGTACGTGCTGGTGATTACGGCGCTGACGACTTTTCAGTCCTGGCAGGCAGTGATCCGCTACGGGGCGCAATGTTTAGACCACGACAACACGCCGGCGCTGCAGGCTTTGGTGAAGTTCACGACGCTGCTTGATGTAGCCGGCGTTGTGATCGGGGCGCTGGTTGGCTATTTGGTCGCGCCTTATGTCGGACCGTATGTGGGCTGGAGTGAAGAGGTTATCTCCTATGCCCAGCTCTTCAGCTTTCTCATTTTGTTTACGATTGTCGCAACGCCTACGGGATTGCTGCGACTTTATGACCGCTTCGATTTGCTGGCGATTCAAACGGTGGTCACACCGGCGCTACGGTTTGTTGGCGTGGGAATCGCAACAGTGTTGTCCGCACCGTTCTGGGCGTACCTGCTGTCGTATTTTATTGCCGGAGCGGTTGGCGGCATCTTGCTGCTGTATATGGGCTGGCGGGAAATTCACCGGGACGGGCGCCTGAAAGGCGTTAATTTCTCATGTTCCGGGCTGACGGCGCCGCATGGCGGGATTTGGCGGTTCTCGATCTTTTCCAACTTGCATGCGTCGCTGCAGGTGATCACCGCGCATATGAGTACCTTCCTTGTAGGGATTGTGGCGGGCCCCGCAGCGGCAGGCCTGTTCAAGATCGGGCGGGATGTGGCGACCGCCCTGACAAAACCAGCCGAGCTATTGAATCAGTCTATCTATCCGGAGTTCGCGCGCCTCGGTACGAAGAGCGGCTGGGATCAATTCGCCTATTTGATTTTGCGCAGCGGTGCGGTGGCCGGAGGCGCGGGAGCGGTTCTGCTTGCCATAACATTTGCATTCGGCGAGCCGTTCCTGGTGTTCTTTTTTGGCGCGCCCTTCTCTGAAGCCTATGTAGCTTTGGTTCTGCTGGTGGCGTCTGCGGTTATTACCATTGCCGGATTTCCCATGGACCCGGCGCTCTATGCCATGGGCCGGCCAAGTATCCCGCTCCGGATTGATGTGGTGTCCATCCTGTTCATCTTCGTGCCGCTTCTCATGGTGCTTACCCGGTTTTTTGGTCCGACCGGCGCGGCCATTGCGACGCTTGTGAGCGCGGCCCTCACCTTCGGCGCGATGGCGATCATCACAACAACGCAGCTCCGCATGCGCGTTTCGCCCTCCGCTTAATCGATGTTTCTAAGCCCGGTTTGTCATCGGCAAAAGAAAACGGCGGAACCGGAAAGTTCCGCCGCAAGGTTGCTGGGGTTGTGGGGTGGGGAGGGAGGAGAGATAAGCCCCAGGGTTGTATCTATCTTTCCCCGGAGCCGTTAACGATTCGTGAATCAAGGTTAACAGCGATGGTTAACGCCGAAGTCTCTCGAGCGGACGCCCACTTCAAGCCACAAAAAACCCGGCGATATTGCCGGGTTTTTCAATAGCTTCTCGGTATTTCGAATTTTAGATATTAGGCCGCTTGTTTGTCTTCCAACGGCAGCGGTAATTGCGAGACCACCTGGCCGTTGGTGTGACGGTCGATGATCGCTGCGCGAATCGCCATCAGCTCTTCTGCTTCGTTAATCAGCGCCCGGGCTTTGCCGGCTGCTGCTGCACGGGCTTTCCCGGCAAGGTCATCGACCCGCTGGGCTAGAAAATCCAATAAGTCCTGTTGGTCTTGAGTCAGCATTTTGCAAAACCCTTTCGAAGCTTTCGAATCATCCACTCTGCAATCTTGTATATCTTTTATGCTGCACCGCAGCAGTTTGGACTAGACACAATTCCGCAAGGCTGGAGTGTCTCTCGCGCATAGGTGAAAACGGCGCTGAATTCTGCGGTCGACGCGGGCAAACAGAGGGCCTGGACGGGATGCATAGTTTTCCATTTCTGAGAAAATTCAGGGCAACAAATAGTCCAGATTCGTGCGGAATCTCAATTTCTTGGTGATCTTACTTAAGATTTCAGGGCATCTTGTCAAAATATTGTATTAAATCTTCGTCCCACCCCCAAAATGTAGTTGACCAGACTCCCCTCCGCATACACCATACATAGCGGCACGACGACCAGATGCTACTGCATCTAGGGTTGTTAGGGGAAAAGGGGCTGTTTGGGTGATCTAAAGTGCGGCGACTCGGCCAAACCGGATCATTCCTCCAAACGAAGCCATTGCAGTCTTAAGGATTGCCTCCAGCCACGCTCGGTAACCTGTTGATTTTCAATGGGATGCTGGCGGGGCACGAGATCCGATTCCCTGCGGGCCAGAGTTGTAGATGTGTTGCCGAGTCGACGTGGTCGTCTCGGTCTGATTCGGGGAAAGGGGTCATGATGGCTTACGCGTTAGATACTGGTTCGGCCGCCCAAAAAATTTCCACACCGAACGCTGCGACGCCCCAGCCCAGCCCTCCCAATCGAGATGTGCCCAACCGAGATTTGAACGCCCTTGAGGTGGTGCCGTCGATTCGTATCGACCGGTCCCGGGATGCGCTACTGACCGATTTCGGCAAGGCGACCCTTGAGGACCGCTACCTCCTGCCCGGCGAATCCTACCAGGACATGTTTGCCCGCGTTGCCACGGCCTATTCCGACGACACCGAGCACGCCCAGCGCATCTACGATTACATGTCGCGGCTGTGGTTTATGCCGGCGACGCCGGTGCTCTCGAACGGCGGCGCGGACCGAGGCTTGCCAATCTCCTGCTTCCTGAATGCGGTGGAAGACAATCTCGACGGCATCGTCGGCGCGTGGACCGAGAATGTGTGGCTGGCGTCGAACGGTGGCGGCATTGGCACCTACTGGGGCAATGTGCGTTCTATCGGCGAGAAGGTGCGCAACTGCGGTCATACCTCCGGCATCATTCCGTTTGTGCGGGTCATGGACAGTTTGACCCTGGCGATTTCGCAGGGCTCGCTGCGGCGCGGCTCGGCGGCGGTGTATCTCGATGTTCATCATCCCGAGATCGAGGAGTTCCTTGAAATTCGCAAGGCGTCGGGCGACTTCAACCGCAAGAGCCTTAATTTGCATCACGGACTCAACATCACCGACGAGTTCATGGAAGCCGTGCGCGACGACAAACCGTTCGGCCTGCGCAGCCCGAAGAGCAAGGAAGTGCTGAAGAGCGTCAATGCCCGCGAGTTGTGGCAGAAGATTCTGGAGACCCGCCTTAATACCGGCGAGCCGTATCTGATTTTCGGCGATACCGTGAACCGGCAGATGGCCAAGCATCAGCGCGACTTGGGTATGAAGGTGACGACGTCAAACCTGTGCAGCGAAATCATGCTGCATACGGGAATCGATCACCGCGGCGAAGACCGCACCGCCGTGTGCTGTCTGTCGTCGATGAATGTGGAGACCTGGGACGAGTGGCACGACGACAAGCAGGTCATCGCGGATGTGATGCGCTTCCTCGACAACGTACTTCAGGATTTCATCGACCGGGCACCGTCGTCCATGGACCGCGCCAAGTATTCGGCAATGCGCGAGCGCTCCGTTGGTCTTGGCGTGATGGGCTATCACTCGTTCCTGCAAGCCAAGGGCATTCCGTTTGAAAGCGCCATGGCCAAGTCGTGGAACATCAAGATGTTCAAGCACATTCGCCGCATGGCCGATGCGGCTTCGGTTGCGCTGGCGGAAGAACGCGGTGCGTGCCCGGATGCCGCCGAAACCGGTGTCATGGCCCGCTTCAGCCACAAAATGGCGATAGCGCCGACGGCTTCAATCTCGATCATCTGCGGCGGCACCAGCCCTTGCGTCGAGCCGGTCCCGGCCAATGTGTATACTCACAAGACCCTGTCCGGCTCATTCTCGGTACGCAATCCGCACCTCAAAGCTTTGCTCGAGAAAAAGGGGCTCGATAACCCCGCAACCTGGAATTCGATCCTGGAACACGAAGGCTCGGTACAGCACTTGAACGGTTTGACCGACGACGAAAAGGCTGTGTTCCGCACCGCCTTTGAAATCGATCAGCGCTGGATCGTGGAGTTTGCGGCCGACCGCTCGCCGTTCATCTGTCAGGGCCAGTCAATTAACCTGTTTGTGGCCTCAGATTCCGACAAGTGGGATCTGATGATGCTGCACTGGAAGGCCTGGGAGTCGGGTGTGAAAAGCCTGTACTACCTGCGCTCCAAGTCTGTGCAGCGCGCGGCCTTCGCCGGTGTGGAGGCCGATAATACCCGCGCCTGGCCGCAAAAAGCGCTGGGCGATGAAAACCGCACCGATTACGAAGAATGCCTCGCGTGTCAGTAGGTCCGGGCCTATAACGGCCTACCGTACGATCTGCGACCAGGACTGCCTGCCTAGGACGATTTGATATGAATATTGTAACTCCGAAGCCGCTTCCCGGCCTGATGACTCCCAGCACCGGTTACAAGCCGTTCCGCTATCCGTGGGCGCATGATTATTGGAAGCGCCAGCAGCAGATCCACTGGATGCCCGAAGAGGTGCCGCTTGGTGAGGACTGCAAGGATTGGGCGAATCATTTGTCCGATGCCGAGCGCAGCTTGCTCAGCCAGATTTTCCGCTTCTTCACTCAGTCGGATGTGGAAGTGAACGACAACTACATGGAACGCTATGCCCGTGTATTTAAGCCGGTCGAGATCAAGATGATGCTGGCGTCGTTTTCGAATATGGAAACCATTCACATCGCCGCCTATGCGCTGCTGCTTGAAACCATCGGGATGCCCGAATCCGAGTTTCAGACGTTCATGCAGTACAAGGAAATGGCCGACAAACATAACTACATGCAAGAGTTCGGCGTCGATTCACCGGCCGACATTGCGCGTACGCTCGCCATGTTCGGCGCCTTCACCGAAGGCCTGCAGTTGTTTGCCAGCTTCGCGATGCTGCTGAATTTTCCGCGTCAGAACCGGATGAAGGGTATGGGCCAGATCGTGTCCTGGTCGGTGCGTGATGAAAGCTTGCACTGCGAAGGCATCATCAAGCTGTTCCATGCGTTCACCAAGGAAACCGGCTGTCTGACCCAATCGGTCAAAGACGACATTGTCGATTGCTGCAAGACCGTGGTGAGCCTTGAAGACAAGTTTATCGATCTCGCGTTCAGCATGGGCGCGGTCAACGGCATGACGCCTGAGGATATTCAGTCTTATATTCGGTATGTGGCTGACTGGCGCCTCGGACAGCTTGATTTGCCGCCGATCTACGGCGTGAAGGAGCACCCGCTGCCGTGGCTGACGCAAATTCTGAACGGTGTCGAACACGCAAATTTCTTTGAAACCCGGGCGACAGAATATTCCAAAGCCGCGACGCGCGGCCAATGGCACGGTCCCGAGGGCGTGTGGGCCCACTTCGACAGCATGGTCAAAACCCGTCAGACGACGGATGGTGCTGGCCAAGCCTAATTCGATTTATGAGATGCAGTGAGCACGAGGGGTTGCGGCGAAAAGCCGCGGCCCCTCAAGCGTTTCAGGAGGGCGTTTCTATTCTGTGACATTTTTCGGGGAGGTCCGGATCGGGGTGCGCGACAGTCTTCTACTGTGCCACACTTCTGCATCTCTAAATTGCGAGGATGCTATGCGGAATATTCACGACGCCTTTGTTTTGCCGGTTGCTGTTGTCGCGCTCATGGGACTTTCTGCGTGCGGTGAAAACACCGAATCCGGCGAGCGGGCGTCGATGCCCGAGCGGCCTTTGGTGATTGCGCACCGGGGGGCAAGCGGATATCTGCCCGAACACACCTTGGAAGCCTATGAGTTGGCTGTTGAGCAGGGCGCGGATTATATCGAACCTGATCTCGTCATTACCAAAGACGGTGTTCTGATTGCGCGCCATGAAAACGAGCTGTCCGACACCACTGATGCAGCGCAAAAATTTCCAGACAGGAAAACAAGCAAGACTATTGATGGGCGCGAGGTGGAGGGCTGGTTCAGCGAGGACTTTACCCTTGATGAAATTAAGACCCTGCGCGCGAACGAGCGGGTACCGTTTCGAGATCAAAGCAACAACGGAAAATTTGAAATCCCGACGTTTGTCGAAGTGCTGGCGTTACGTGCGCGCATGTCAGTTGAAACGGGACGCATCATCGGCGTTTATCCGGAGACCAAGCATCCGTCCTACTTTGCTGAATTAGACATGCCGCTTGAAGAGCCGCTTTTACAGGTGCTTGATGAAGCGGGTTTGAACCGGGCGGATGCGCCGGTGTTTATTCAGTCTTTTGAAGTCACCAATTTGATGAAGCTCAATGCGATGACGGATGTGCCGTTGATACAACTGATCGGCGGCCGGGCTGACGACGAGATCGACGCCATAGGTTTTGAAGGTATTGCCGGTTATGCAGACGGCATCGGTCCGGCGAAAGGCATGATTATTCCGGTGGACCGGGAGGGCCGCGCGGGACCCCCTACCGACCTTGTGGCCCAGGCCCATGCCGCGGGCCTATTGGTGCATCCGTATACTTTCCGCCCCGAACCGGAGTTCCTTCCCGCGCAGTATGGCGGCAACCCGGCCGCCGAGCTGTGTGCTTTTGCCGCGCTTGGCATTGATGGATTATTCACAGACGCCACCGATATTGCGTTGAAAGCTTTTTCAGAATCTTGTCCAATGGCCGCGAAATCAACGCCTTGATATTTATGTGTTTACGAAAGGCCCGCGCGCGACATGGATATTGCTCTTGAAACTGTTTGTTATGTGATCAATCGCTCTCGCGAATTGATGGCCGATCTGGGGGGGCTCAATGCCGGTGAGCCGGGTAAACATGCAGCCGATGATATTGTGCGCGAGGACTTGCCGGAAGACGACGATGAAATTCCGGCCTATCAAGACTCATCCGAGTACGACGAGCTTCGCGAGCACATCGACAATCTAAACGAAGATGAGCAAATCGAACTGGTGGCCATCGCCTGGATCGGCCGGGGGACGTATACCTCGGACGATTGGGACGAAGCGATAGAAGTGGCCGCAGACGAACATCCCTCTCATGTCGCGGTCTACCTTCTTAGTCAGCCCTTGCTGGCCGATGAATTGGAAGAAGGGCTCAGCGAGCTTGGCCTGTCGTGTGAGGATGTTGAGTAAAGCGTCCGTTGTCAGGGACGGTATTTATCCAAAATTTCAGTGAGCTTTGTGAAGGCGGAGACGTGCTCGTGTGCTGCGCGCGCCAGCGTCACGCAGGGCGTGCGTGCGGTGAAGTGGGCGATAGTACTCGCGGTGTCTTCAAGCGGCACGGTGCTGTCTTTGGATTCACTGACAACGATTGCGGCAATGGACAAGGTGCGGCGGCGCAGGGAGTCAAACGCGGTTAAAGCGTGACTGATGGCGCCGAGATAGCTGCCGGTGACAAGGATCGTGGGGAGGGCGAGGGCCTTCATCCAATCCAGTACGGTCTGAGTTTCCGTGAGCGGCACCATGACCCCGCCGACCCCTTCAATGAATACCGGTCCGGCGTGGTTTGTCGCCTCGTGCGAGAATTTTACGAGGGCCTCGAAATCTATCGTCCGGTCTTCGCGGCGCGCCGCCATATCCGGCGAGAGCGGGGCTGCAAACCGCCAGGGCGTGATGGCTTCGATGTTTTCCAAAGTCACGTCGCCTCCACCCGCGGCAAGCAAACGGCCCGAATCACATTCGGCTAAAGCCTCGGTATCGAAACCGCTGAGCACAGGTTTAACGGCATGTGCCTGCACTCCTTGCTTGATGTAGTGACGTACTAAGCCCGTAGCGACAAAGGTTTTGCCGACATCGGTGCCTGAAGCGGTGATGAAAAACCCGGTCATGACTGAGAGGCGAGGATGCGGCTGCGTACGATATCAGCGAGTTTGTCGATATCCGCATCAGCATGTGCGGCGGTGAAGGTGATGCGAAGCCTCGCTGTGCCTGGGGCAACGGTCGGCGGGCGAATGGCTGTGACCAGATAGCCTTCGGCCTCCAGAATTTGGGATGCGGCTAGAGCTTTTTCGGCATCGCCAATGACCACAGGTACGATAGGGCTGACGGCTGCCGGTAAGCCGGCGCGTGCGGTGAAGGCTTGAGCCTTTTGCAGCGGCAATGCCGCGTAGTCGGGTTCGTTCTCGATGATGTCGAGCGCAGCGATAGCCGCCGCAACACTCGCGGGTGGCAGTCCGGTGGAATAAATCAATGTGCGCGCGCGCGTTTTGATGAGATTGATCACGGCCGCAGAGGCGCAAATGTATCCTCCGTAACCGCCGATCGCTTTCGATAGGGTGCCCATCTGCAAGGGGACGTCGGCCTTGGTGCTGTGCGCATAGCTTGAGCCGCGTCCAGCGCCAACGACACCAATGCCGTGAGCATCATCCGACAGCAGCCATGCATCGAATTTACGTGCGATGTCGCCGAGTTCAGGGAGAGGGGCGAGGTCGCCGTCCATGGAAAAGACGCCGTCAGTGGCGATCAAGGTCCGTTTATGCTTTTCGCGATTTTCTTTTAGTAACTGGGTGAGGTGATCCAAATTATTGTGGCGGAAGGTGAGGGTTTTGGCACCGGCCACGTCTGCACCGGTCAAAATGCAGGCGTGGGACAGTTCATCCACGAGGATCAAATCGTTCTTGCCCGCGAATGTCGGAATAATTCCCGTATTGGCCAAATAGCCTGAGCCAAAGACGCAGGCCGCCTCTGTGCCTTTGAGGTTCGCAAGGCGGGCTTCAAGCCTTGAGAATAAGGGATGATTACCGGTAATGAGACGCGAGGCTCCGGCGCCGACGCCAAATTCCTTGATGGCGGCAATGGCCGCCTCTTTCACAAGGGTGTGCTGGCTGAGGTTGAGGTAGTCGTTACAGGAGAACGACAGCAGCTTTTTGCCGCCCCTCATCATCCAAATACCGTCCTCGCGGGTGGTATCGATCAGAACGCGACGCAGATGCTTGGCCTCAAGCGAGGCCAGCTTTTCCGCGGCAAATGTCTCTAAACTCTGCATGATCTGCTTGTTTTCCCGCAGGGCTTCCTACTTGACGGTAGAGGGCTGTACCATTACCCCCACGGTCATATTACCGATAATGTCGGGCGGAACCGTCCCGCTATAAGACGCTGGCTATAAGAAAGGCACGATTACATGTCTACTGCCGTGGAAACTCTCGCCCGCACAAAGGTAACCCAAACAGGAGCCGTGCGACACGATTGGACACGTGAGGAAGTGCGCGATTTATTCGCCCTGCCGTTCCCCGACCTGATGTTTCAGGCCCAAACCGTCCATCGCATGAATTTCGACCCCAGCGAAGTCCAAATATCGACATTGCTGTCGATCAAGACCGGGGGGTGCCCGGAGGATTGTGGGTATTGTCCGCAGAGCGCCCATTATGAGGCGGGGGTAAAGGCCTCCAAGCTGATGGATGTCGAGGCGGTGCTGAGCGAAGCCCGCGCAGCGAAGGATTCAGGCGCGAGCCGGTTTTGTATGGGTGCGGCCTGGCGTTCGCCGAAGGACAAGGACCTGGAGTCGGTCTGTGCCATGGTTGAGGGCGTCAAGGCGCTCGGCATGGAAACGTGCGTAACCCTTGGGATGCTCAACGGCGTGCAAGCTATGCGTCTTAAGGACGCCGGTCTTGATTACTATAATCACAATCTCGATACCTCGCCCGAGTACTACAGCAACATCATCACCACGCGCACCTATGAGGACCGGCTGAATACGCTGGCCAATGTGCGTGATGCGGGTATCAATGTGTGCTGCGGCGGCATTGTCGGCATGGGCGAAGGTGCAGACGACCGTGTCGGTATGATCACGGCGCTGGCGACATTGCCCCAGCATCCGGAAAGTGTGCCGATCAACATGCTGGTGCAGGTTGAAGGCACGCCGCTCGCCAAAGGTGAAGCTCTCGATCAGCTGGACTTTGTCCGCACCATTGCCGTGGCGCGTATCACGATGCCGTCGTCCATGGTGCGCCTGTCGGCGGGCCGCGAAGAAATGAGCGATGAAACCCAGGCCTTATGTTTCCTGGCAGGTGCGAACTCTATTTTTTACGGCGAAAAATTGCTGACCACGCCGAACCCAGGTCAAAATCACGACATGGCGCTGTTGGGCCGGCTCGGCATGACGCCGATGCAGGTCTGACGAGGCGCGCGGTTTGAGTACACCGCCGCTTGATTGGTTCGCGGCCGGCCTTCCGCATATCTGGCTGCCCTATACGCAGATGAAAACATCGCCGCCGCCGGTGGCGGTCGCGCGCACCCACGGGACGCGGATGGTGCTTGCCGACGGGCGCGAACTGGTTGACGGCATTGCCTCGTGGTGGACAGCCTGTCACGGCTACAATCATCCGCATATTCAACACTCGATACAGCGGCAATTGGAAACTATGCCTCATGTCATGTTCGGCGGTGCCGTGCATGAGCCGGCCCTGCGCCTGGCGCAGCGGTTGAGTGCGATGTTGCCCGGCGATTTGGAACGGGTGTTTTTCAGCGATTCCGGATCGGTGGCCGTTGAAGTCGCTCTCAAGATGGCAACGCAATTCTGGCTGAACCAAGGGGTGCGTACGCGTACCAAGTTCTTAGCCTTCAACGGCGGCTACCACGGAGACACCATTGCGACGATGGGCGTGTGCGATCCGATTGAAGGGATGCACAGTCTTTACAGTGGGTTGCTGCCTAACAATTACATCGTCGATTTGCCGGTGGACGGTGGAAGTATCGCTGCCTTCGAAAAGGTTCTGGCGCAACATGCTCATGAACTGGCGGGCATTATTGTCGAGCCACTTGTTCAAGGCGCGGGCGGTATGCGCTTTCACGATGCGAGTGTGCTGCATTGGCTGCGTGCAGCGGCGGATAAGTACGATTTGCTTTTGATATTCGATGAAATATTTACCGGATTCGGACGGACCGGTTCGATGTTTGCGTGTGATGAGGCGGGCGTGGAACCGGACATTATTACGTTGTCCAAGGCGTTGACCGGCGGGACCATGGGGCTGGCCGCGACCATTGCGCGAAAAAAAGTGTTCGATGCGTTCTGGTCGGACGATGCGCAAAGCGCGCTGATGCATGGACCAAGCTACATGGCGAATGCCCTAGCCTGTGCAGCGGCCAATGCGTCTTTAGATTTATTCGAGCGTGAGCCACGCCTTGAGCAAGTGGCGCGTATTTCGAAAGGATTGGAGACGGGCCTCGATCCGTGCCGAAAGTTACCCGGAGTGATCGACGTTCGGGTGAAGGGTGCGATTGGTGTGGTGGAACTTGAACGCATCGATGATCTGGGTGCGTTAAAGCGACGGTTTGTTGATGAGGGCGTTTGGATACGGCCCTTTGGCCGTATCGTTTATCTTACACCGTCATACACGATTGATGAGGCGGACCTTGCAAAGTTAACCGGCGCGGTTGTGAGCGTGCTTAGCGCTGTGTAAATACGCCGTAAGCGACGTGATAAGTCACGTGGGTGTCCGGCCCTGAATCAAATGCCCGAAGAACGCGGCGGAGTGTGCCGGCCGGGGCGGGGCGGTGTCCCGATCTCGGCATATCTGCGCCAATCTGTCTCAGCTTTCTGAGAAAAGCGTGGCCGTTCGCATAGGGCTGGGCGATGTGCTCTTCATCCACCTCCGCTGTGCCCCCTTCGGGAAAGGCGTGCTGAATGTCGGCCATGGGTAAGCAGTCGAGCACGGCGGGGTCCGCGCCGATCTTGGCATAAGCCCGCCGCCATTCGGAAAAGCTGTGTTCGGCGAGGGTGGCAAATGCAATGTGTCCGCCCGGCACCAGGAGGTCCGCGAGTTTGGCCAATGTGGCCGGCAGGTTTTCAAACCACTGAAAGGCGAGGCTTGAACAAATAAGATCGAAGCGTTCGCCGGTTGCGAAGCTGGGGGCCTCACCGTCCATAACTTTGAAGGATGTGTCTTGGACGGGGCCAAGGTTGGCGCGGCAGCGTTCAAGCATCTGCGGTGAGATATCCGTAATGGTCCAAGAGGCATCGCGAAAGCTTTCGCGCAGCTTGCGGCTGAGAAAGCCGGTGCCGCAGCCGATCTCTAGAATGCGCGGCGCGGGCGATAACGGAAGCTTTGCGATCCGCGCGCTTAGCCGCCCGGCGACGTTGAACTGGACATCGGCACCGTTCTCATAGGTTGCGGCGGCGGCGCTGAAGGCGGCGGCGACAGAGGCATTGTGCGAAGCGAGGCGGTTCACGGCGTGCTCTTTGACTCACTGGTTATCGTGCAACGACAGGCGGTTTGCCGAGGGACATTCCCGCATCCACAGGAACAAGGTGACCGGTGATAACATCGGCGCCCGTGATGAGCCAGCCGATCACGTCCGCCACTTGTTCGGGCGTGCAGACCGTGCCGAGAGCTGAGTTTGCGCTCCATTGTTTTTTCAACCGTTCGTAACCCTCTTCACCGATTCCGTCTTTCAGCCAGCGCCCTTGGATCATGCCGGGCAACACGGCGTTAACTCGAATCTTGGGGGCAAGGTTTCGGGCGAGCGACAGCGTTAGCGTATTGAGTGCGCCCTTGGAGGCGGCATAGGCGTATGAACTGCCGCTGCCTTGTGCGCCGGCGAGCGACGAAACATTGACGATGGCGCCGCCGGTTATATTCATATGCGGTGCGACGGCCCGGCTCATCTGGTAGGGACCGATCACGTTGACCTTATAGACGCGCTCAAAATCCGGCGCATTCAAGGCTTCAAGATCTTGCATGGATACGAACTGGGTGGTGCCCGCGCTGTTCACGAGCGCATCAATGCGACCCCATTTGTTGAAGGCCGTTTCGGCAAGGCGCCGGCAATCGGCATCATCGCCTACATCGCCCTGCGCGGTTACCGCGTCACCATGCGCGCGACAGGCGTTTGCCACGCTCTCTGCCGCCTCGGCGCTGCGGGCATAGTTGACGAGCACGTTGTAGCCGCGTGCGGCAAGCCATTTAGCGCTGGCCGCGCCGACTCCTGTGCCGGCACCGGTGATTATGGCTACTTTTCTATTGGTCATGTGTACGTGTCATCTTGACCCTTGGGAACTTCTCCGGCAGCCTACCTAACATTAGGCACGTTCGGTATGGTTAAAGCCGGACGTGATTTTCTTTCAGGGGACCTGCCGTGTCAGAAGCTGAGGCTAGCCCGTCGCGGCAGCGTATTCTCGATTGTGCTGCCCGCCTGTTCCGTCATCGCGGCTACGGCGGAACCAGCCTGAGGGATATTGCCGCCGCAAGCGGGATGAAGGCGGGAAGCCTTTATTACCACTTCGCGTCCAAAGACGAAATCGTCATCGATGTCCTCAATATCGGCGTCGCCCGGGTCACCGAGGCGGTGCAGACAGCGGTCGCCAAACTGCCCGCAGATGCGCCGGCGGGTGATTTAATTGATGCGTCTATCCATGAGCATCTCAGGGCCTTGCATGAGATGGGCGATTATACGTCGGCCAATGTGCGAATCTTCGGTCAGGTTCCCGAAGTCGTGCGCGAAGCGCACACGCCGACGCGCCGGACTTATGAAGAGTATTGGGAAAAGCTGCTCACCAAAGCGAAGGCCAACGGCGAAATTAGCGCCGACGCCGCGCCGCATCTTTTGCTGGCGCTTTTGATCAGCAGTCTTAATGCGACCTTGGAATGGTTCGATCCCGCCCGCGGACCGGTGGACCGAGTTGCCACTGCATTCTCGGCCCTGGTCCGACAGGGGATCGTTATCAAATAGCCGTTACCGATCGGGATTACCGGTTCGTCGGCGGCATCCGCTTTGCGACTTCCTCGAGCATAACTTCGGTGGCACCGCCACCGATGGCCTGTACGCGAGCATCGCGCACCATGCGTTCGATGGTGGCCTCGCGCAGATAACCAAAGCCGCCGTGGAATTGTTGGCAGGTGTACATGACTTCATTCACGAGTTCGCCGCACAGGGCTTTTGCCATGGACACTTCGCGTACGCAGTCGCGTCCTTGTGAGTCCATCCAGGCGGTGCGGTAAACGAGCTGACGAGCGGCTTCCACTTTCGCGGCCAGCATCGACAGGCGCTGGCGGATAGCTTGCTTGTCCCACAAGGTTGCGCCGAAAGCTTTGCGCTCGCGTACATATTCGACCGTCATGTCGAGCGCGGCTTGGGCCTCGCCCATGCACTGGGCGCCAAGAACCATGCGCTCGTTCTGGAAGTTGCGCATAACGGCATAAAAGCCCTTGTTCTCTTCACCGAGCATATTGGCGGCCGGTACGCGGCAGTTATCGAAAATTAGTTCAGCAGTATCGGACGACAGCCAGCCTTGTTTCTTCAGGGCACGACCGACGGTAAAGCCCGGCATGCCTTTTTCGACGATAAACATAGAAATGCCGCGCGAGCCTTTCGCCGTTGTGTCGGTCTTGGCGGCGACAAAGTAGATGTCGGCATGCACGCCGTTGGTGATGAAAAACTTGGTGCCGTTCAGAACATAGTCGTCGCCGTCGCGTTTGGCGGTGGTTTTGATGCCCGCGACATCAGATCCGGCATCAGGTTCGGTGACGCCGACGGCGGAAATCTTATTGCCGGAAATAAGATCGGGCAGATATTTTTTCAGCTGCTCCGGAGTTCCTGCATTAACCAGATGCGGCGAGGCCATGTCGGTGTGGACCAGCACGGTGATTGCAAACCCGCCGAACGTACACTTGCCGAGCTCTTCCGCTAGGATGGCGGTGGCGACGGTGTCCATCTCGCTGCCGCCGTATTCCGCTGGATAACGGATACCGAACATGCCGAGGTCGCCCATTTTGCGCAAAACTTCGCGCGGGATCATGCCGTCCTCTTCCCATTTCTCGCCGTGGGGTTTGACTTCTTCTTCTACAAACCGGCGGACCTGATCGCGCAGCATGGTGTGTTCTTCGCGGAACCAGGGATCTTCAGTGGATGAGGCGTTTTCGGCATTGAGGGGCATTGTGGTCCCTTCCAAATTAAGAGTCGGAAAAAAAGAATCTGGCGCTGGTGCGCGAGGGATGTTTACTTGCCGACTCCTAGGGATGTCCAGAAGGAAGCGTCGATGTCTGAGTCTTCTGCCGCGCGCGGCCCCCTTGCGGGCGTAAAAGTCGTGGAAATGGCAGCCATTGGGCCCGTGCCGTTCTGCGGGATGGCTCTGGCGGACATGGGCGCCGAGGTGATCTGCGTGGACCGCGTTTTTAATGCGAATCTTGGTATCGCGGTGGATAGAAAATTCGACTGCATGGGCCGGGGCAAGAAATCAATCGCGGTTGATCTGAAGAAGCCCGAGGGTACCGCCCTGGTACGGCGCCTTATTGCCGACAGCGATGCGGTGATCGAGGGCTTTCGCCCGGACGTCATGGGCCGTCTTGGCCTTTCGCCGGAGACCTGCCTTGCCGATAATCCAAAGCTGGTATTCGGCCGAAGCAGCGGGTGGGGTGACAAGGGCCCGCTCGCCTCGATTGCCAGCCACGATATCAACTATTTGGCGCTTTCGGGCTGTTTGGCGACCATGGGACTCAAGGGGCCGCCATCGCCGCCGCTGAACCTGGTCGGTGACTTTGGCGGTGCCGCCATGCATCTTCTCGCCGGTGTGATTGCCGGGCTGTATGCGGCGAAGGCCACCGGGATAGGACAGGTGGTAAGCGCGAGTATTTCCGACGGAACTCTCGGTCTGATGCCCATGACCTATGGACTTTATGCCTCGGGCGAATGGTCACTGGAGCGCGGACAGAATCTTTTGGACGGCGGCGCGCCGTTCTACCGCACATATGAAACCAGTGATGGCCGCTATGTGGCGGTAGGCGCGATTGAAGGGAAGTTCTTTCGTGAGCTGTTGCGTAAATTGGGCCTTGAAGAGCAAATTGATGCGTCGCGTCAAAATGACCGTGACACATGGCCTGAAGCGACAGCCTTGTTCGCTGGGACTTTTGCAAAAAAAACGCGCGACGAGTGGGCTAAACTGTTTGAAACGTCGGATGCTTGTGTAACACCGGTGCTTGATATGTCTGAAGCGCCGGGTCATCCACAGCAGCTTGCCGCTGGGGCGTTTATAGAGATTGATGGGGTTCGCCAGCCGGCACCGGTGCCGAAATTCTCTGCCATGCAGCATACGCCGCGCGATGGTGCGCCTGAGGTGGGAGCGCATACCGAGGAAGTTTTGGCCCGGCTCGGCTATAGCGAGAAAGAATTGGCGGAATTGGGCCGAAATGGGCTTATAGCTAACGGTCTTGTCGCCTAATTTCCCCATCTTGATAGATTTAACCTTGCCAACCTAACGTTAGGCAGTTTACATGAAGTCCATCCGCCCGATCCTAATCCCCGTTTTCGGAGAGTTCCTATGAGTGTTGGCGCTATGCCGCGCATTGAAAGCGCTGTTGTTCCCGGCGGTGGCCGATTTAACGAAAATAAGGCTCACTATGATGGCCTCCTCGATGAATTACGTAAGGCGCTGGAGCATACCTATGCCGGCGGCGGAAAAGTGTTGGTGGACCGCCATCATAAGCGCGGCAAAATTTTAGCCCGTGAACGTATCGATCTGCTGGTTGATCCGCTGACGTCGTTTTTGGAACTGTCGCCGCTCGCAGCTTGGCAGCTTTACAATAACGACGTGCCCGGGGCTGGTGTTGTCACCGGTATCGGTATTATCCAGGGTGTGCCCTGTATGATTATCGCGAACGACGCGACGGTGAAGGGCGGCTCGTTCTTTGCTGAGACCGTGAAAAAACACGTTCGTGCTCAGAAGATCGCAGAAGAGAATCATCTGCCGTGCGTTTATCTCGTGGATTGCGGCGGCGCGTATTTGCCTGAACAAGATCGCGTGTTCCCCGATAAAGATCAGTTCGGCGGCTCCTTCTATAATCAGTGCCGTTTATCAGCGATGGGTATTCCGCAAATTTCAGCCGTGTTCGGCGGATGTACGGCGGGCGGCGCCTATATCCCGGCATTGTCCGACGAAGTTGTCATGGTGAAAGGCCAAGCTCGGATTCATTTGGGCGGGCCGTCGATCGTTAAAATCGCCATCAACGAAGACGTGGACGGCGAGACCTTGGGTGGGGCGGAGATGCATACCCACGTGTCCGGAGTGTCCGACTACCTCGCGCAAAACGAAATGGAAGCCCTCAAGAAGCTTCGCGATATTGTCGCGGGTCTCAATTGGGACCGTAAGTGCGAAGTGGAAACGCGGCCAGTGCGTGCGCCGCTGTATGATGCCGATGAGATCGGCGGTATTATCGAACAGGACCCCAAGCTGCCTTACGACGCGCGCGAGATCATTGCGCGCATGGTGGACGGCAGTGAGTTCCAAGAGTTCAAGCCCGAGTGGGGCACGTCGTTGGTCACCGGCACGGCCTATATCCATGGCTACCCGGTTGGCATTCTCGGCAACAACGGTCCGTTGTTCTCGGATTCGTCCGTTAAAGGTGCCCACTTCATTGAATTGTGCAATCAGCGCAACATCCCGCTCTTGTTCCTGCAAAACATCACCGGCTTTATGGTGGGAACCGAATCCGAACGCAGCGGCATCGCCAAGCATTCGGCAAAGTTGGTGTATGCGGTTTCGACAGCGCGGGTGCCGCGTCTCACGGTGATCGTCGGCGGCTCTTACGGCGCCGGAAATTATGGAATGTGCGGACGCGGTTTTGAACCGCGCTTTTTGTTCTCGTGGCCGAATTCACGTATCGCCACCATGAGTCCGGACATCGCCACCAACGTCTTGTTGGAGCTTCGGCGGACGAGCGCGAAGCGCGGCGAGGCCTCGAAAGAAGAACTCGAAGAAATCGAACGGCGCACGCGCGCGCAGTTCACCGAGCAGAGCGATCCCTATTATGCAACCGCGCGGTTGTGGGATGACGGAATTATCGAACCGGGTCAGACACGCGATGTGATCGGCCTATGCCTTGCCCTTGCCGCGGCGACGCCACGCGCGACCGGCCCCTCACCAGTGTATCGGATGTAACTGCTGTGATTCGCAAACTTCTCATCGCCAATCGCGGCGAAATTGCCTGCCGCGTCATTGCCACGTGCCGCCGCATGGGTATTGCCTCCGTCGCCGTGTACTCGGATGCCGACAAAGACGCCCTGCACGTTCGTCAAGCAGACGAGGCCGTGCACATCGGCCCGTCTGACGCAGCGTCCAGTTATTTAAACGCCGAAGCCGTTATCGCTGCGGCCAAAGCCACCGGTGCGGAAGCTATTCATCCCGGCTACGGATTTTTGTCGGAACGCATCTTGCTGCCGCAGCTTTGCGAGAAGAACGGCATTATCTGGGTTGGGCCGTCGCCCGACGCCATTGAGCGCATGGGCTCGAAGATCGAATCAAAGCACATTGCTGAAAAGGCCGGCGTTGAAGGCGTGCCCGGCTATCACGGCGCGGATCAAGACGATGCCGCCATGACGGCGGCGGCGACTAAGATTGGGTATCCGATTCTCATCAAGTCGTCCGCCGGCGGCGGTGGACGAGGAATGCGCCGCGTCGAAAAAGAATCGGATATGAAAGCGGCGCTGGAAATTGCGCGCCGTGAAGCAAAGGCCGGATTCGGCGATTCAAGCTTGTTGATTGAAAAGCTTATTCAGCGTCCGCGGCATTTGGAAGTGCAGGTGCTGGGCGACAAGCATGGCGGACTTGTGCATCTGTATGAGCGCGAATGCTCGGTCCAGCGCAATTATCAAAAGGTCGTCGAAGAAGCGCCTGCACCGCGCCTGACAGAGAAGGCGCGTGAGCGTTTGTTTGCCGCAGCTCTGAAGCTGGGCAAGGTCATGAATTATGATTCCGCCGGTACGGTGGAGTTCATCTTGGAAGAGGGTGACGAGCAGCCTTACTTCCTGGAGATGAATACGCGTTTGCAGGTGGAGCATCCGGTTACGGAACTGATTACGGGGCTTGATTTGGTTGAGTTGCAGATCCGTGTTGCGGCGGGCGAGCCGCTGCCGATCACCCAAGAGCAAATCACAACCAAGGGCTGGGCCATTGAAGTGCGTGTCAACGCCGAGGATCCGGCCGCGGGATATCGGCCGAATGTGGGGTCCGTGCACGGCATACGGCTTCCAGACGGCGACGGCATCCGCATCGACACCGGTATCGCCGCTGGGTCGGAAGTCACGCCCCATTACGATTCCATGCTTGCAAAAGTGATCGCCTACGGCAGTGATCGGACCGTGGCCGCACAGCGCCTCGCGACGGCGCTTGGCACCTACTCGGTGTTCGGTGTGGGCACCAATCAGGGCTTCCTGCGCGACATTATTACGCATCCCAAATTTATTGCGGGTGAATTGACAACCCGTTTCATCGAAGAAGCGTTTCCAGACGGCTGGAAGCCCGTGACGGATACGCAAGGCCATGCTGCGATTGCGGCTGCTGCGGTTTGGGCGATGCACATTGAGGGACGCGCGGTTCCTCCCGTGCTGGGTCCGTTTCTCAGTCTTGGCGGTTTTAGAGTTCTGGAGCGCGCCGGTAAACCGGCTTTGACTCGACTGACGGTCGGGCAAGGCGAAACCAAAGTCTTGCTCGAACTCATCGGCGGCAAAGGTGCCTATGACATTTCCATTGATGGGAAGGCTCATAAGGTTGGTGTGCGTGCGGACGGTGCGGATGCTTCGGTCAGCATTGACGGCGTGAGCCGCCGTTACGGAATACATGTGAGCCATAGCGAAGTCGGGTTGTCCGTGGACGGCGCGGTGACCCTTTATCAGGTCATGCCCGAGTTGGACGGGATCGGCGCAAGCGGCAGTGGCGCCGCAGCCGGCGGACCTCGTCTCTCAGCGCCCATGCCGGGCCTTGTCGTTGCGGTGCAAGTCGAGGTTGGGCAGGAGGTGACCAAGGGCGACACAATCGTGACGTTCGAGGCGATGAAGCTCATGATGAGCCTGCCCGCGCCGGTTTCGGGCAAGATAAAAGAAATCTTCTGCAAGACCGGTGAGACTGTGAGCGCTGGCGCGGTTCTTCTGGACATCGAGCCGGCGGAGTCGGCCTAAAAACGAGATATGATGACTATTTAAGAGCCTGTGCGCCCCGGCGCATCGGGCCGGTTGACGGCCCCCAATTTACCTGTCTACCGTTCGGCAGGTTTGCGGGCATATATTGGTATAGTGTAGTGAAGGGCGGATACGCGTCCTAGGATTGGAGCCTATTATGGGTGTTCAGAGTATCAATCTCAGCGTCACCCTCGACGACAAGTACGTCAAGGAAAGCGGCTACGTTTATATGACGGGCCTGCAGGCTTTGGTGCGGGCGCCTTTGGTGCAGCGTCGCCGGGACAAAGCCGCCGGACTCAACACCGCAGGCTATGTGACAGGCTACCGAGGCTCGCCGCTTAGTGCTTATGACCGCGAGCTCCTGATCGCTCAAAAACATCTGGATGCAGACGGCGTGACCTTTGAGCCGGGGCTGAACGAAGACCTCGCGGCAACCGCTCTGTGGGGCTCGCAACAGGTCGGAATATTCGGCAAGCCGAAGTACGAGGGTGTATTCGGCATTTGGTACGGGAAGAACCCGGGCCTTGATCGCAGCGGCGATCCGTTCAAACACGCGAACTACGCGGGCACGGCTAAGCTCGGCGGTGTTCTTGCCGTCGTGGGTGACGATCACGCGGCTAAGTCCGCGACCATTTGTAATCAATCTGAATACACATTTATGACGCACAACATGCCGGTGCTTTCGCCGGCCGATGTGCAAGACGTACACGACTATGCGCTCTTCGGTTGGGCAATGTCGCGCTATAGCGGCTGTTGGGTCGGCTTTAAAGTTGAACCCAACAATATGGACCGTACGCAAACGATCTGTGTCGATCCGGAGCGTGTGCAAATTAAAACACCCACTGATTTTGATATGCCGCCGGGCGGTCTTTCGATCCGCTGGCCCGACAATCAGTACGATCAAGAAGCGCGTCTACTCGATTTTAAGCTTAAGGCTGCGCAAGCTTTCGTACGTGCGAATAAAATGGATCGGACTGAGTTTGATCGTCCGACGGCGCGGTTCGGTATCGTGACCACGGGCAAAAGCTATCTCGATACTCATGAAGCTTTGAACACCTTGGGCATTGATGAAGCCCGCGCCAAGGAACTGGGCATCGCGATCTACAAAGTGGCAATGCCCTGGCCTATGGAGCCGGTCGGCGCGAAAGCCTTCTGCGAAGGGCTCGATGAAATTTTGGTCGTGGAAGAAAAGCAGCCGGTTATGGAAGACCAGCTGCGTTCACTTTTGTATGACCTGCCTGCAGGCAAGCGGCCGCGTATCGTCGGCAAAAAAGATGAAAGCGGCCAGGAATTGCTAACCGCTAAAATGGGACTGCATTCCCATGAGATTGCCGCGGCCATTTCACAGCGCTTACTCGGACTCACCAATGACGCCCAGGTGCGCGAAGCGCTTGGCAAAGTCGAGCAAAGCAAAACCTCGGTCAGCAACGCCCCGCCCCCGGTCACGCGCTCCGCTTATTTCTGTTCGGGGTGTCCGCATAGCACGTCCTTGAAACGCCCTGAGGGCAGCCGAGCTATGGCCGGGATCGGCTGTCACTGGATGGCGATGTGGGTGCCCGACTTTGCGACCGAGCCGTCTTGCCATATGGGCGGTGAGGGTATGTTCTGGGTCGGTCAGGCGCCGTTCTCTGAAGATAAGCATGTGTTTCAGAATTTGGGCGACGGGACGTACTTCCATTCCGGCTCTATGGCGATTCGCGCAGCGGTCGTCGCTAATGTGAACATTACCTATAAAATTCTCTACAACGATGCCACGGCTATGACCGGCGGTCAGGAAGTCGAAGGCCATCCATCCGTCGCACAAATCACGCGTCAGCTTCATGCTGAAGGATTGCAGGCCATCGCGGTTGTGTCAGACGAGCCCGAGAAATACGGCGCTGATGTTAATTTTGCACCCGGCGTCTCGGTTAGCCACCGCAAAGACCTGCTCGAGGTCGAGGCGCGCCTGCGTGACACCAAAGGCGTTACGGCGATGGTGTATGATCAGACCTGCGCTGCCGAAAAGCGCCGCCGCCGTAAGAAGAATGAATTTCCGGATCCGCCGAGACGCATGTTCATCAATGATCTGGTGTGCGAAGGCTGCGGCGATTGCAGCAAGAAGTCGAACTGCATTTCTATTGAGCCGCAGGAAACCGAATTCGGACGCAAGCGCGTTATCAATCAATCGAGCTGCAACAAGGACTACAGCTGTCAGGAAGGCTTCTGCCCGAGTTTCGTGACCGTGGAAAACGCCGAGATCAAGAAACAAGAAGCCAGTGCGTTCCCTCAAGATTTGTATGCGAAGTTGCCTGAGCCAGATACCGCACTGCCAAACAGAACCTACAACCTGTTGGTCACCGGTATTGGCGGCACCGGCGTTGTGACCGTTGGGGCCGTGCTCGGCATGGCGGCACACCTGGAAGGTAAAGGCGCATCCATTCTTGATTCCATTGGTCTTGCGCAAAAGAACGGCTCGGTGCTGAGCCATATTCGCCTGACCGCCAATCCTGCGGGGCTTTACGCGGCGCGCGTGCCGCTGGCCTCGGCCGATGGTCTGATCGGCTGCGATATTGTAACCGCCGTCGGCAAGGAAGCCATGAATGCTCTGCGGCGAGACCACACGCGGGCGGTGATCAATAATCACATGGCGCCGACGGCAAATTTTGTGCTCGATCCGGATGTGGATTTCGATACGGATGGGCTTACGCAGCGCATCGACCGCGCCCTCGGAACGGGGACTGTAGATGCCATTGACGGCTTCAAGTACGCCTTGGCGCTGATGGGCGATGCGATTGCCCAGAACTTGTTCATGCTCGGTTTTGCGTTCCAAAGAGGGATGGTGCCGATCAGTCGCGCGGCCATCGAACGGGCGATTGAACTGAACCGCGTCTCCGTCGAAATGAATAAAATGGCGTTTGCCTGGGGCCGGCTTGCGGCCCATACGCCCGACGTTGTTGCCCGCTACGCAGGCCTAGGCGGTGACGATTTGCCGGTCCTGACCTTGGAGCAAGAGATCGAGCGCCGGGTGGATTTCCTTACCCAGTATCAGAACAAGGCGTATGCCGCCCGCTACCGCTCGTTCATCGCCGAGGTGCAGGCAGCTGAAAATCGGGTCGTTCCGGGCGAAGCGCGGTTATCGCGTGCGGCCGTGCACGGTCTTTTCAAGCTGATGGCCTACAAGGACGAGTATGAAGTCGCGCGTCTTTATACCGACCCGGCGTTCATGAAAAAGCTGAAGGCGACGTTCAAGGACGGATTCTCTCTCAAGTTCCATATGGCGCCGCCGATTATCTCCGGCACTCATGCGGTGACCGGCGAACGCATTAAGCGCACGTTCGGCCCGTGGATGATGGCCGGCTTTCGCGTCCTGTCTAAACTCAAAGTTCTGCGCGGCACTCCGCTTGATCTGTTCGGTTTGCAAGACGAGCGGCGCATGGAGCGTGAACTCATCAGCGAGTACGAAACCGTGCTGCGCCAGCTTATGAGCGCTTTGACCCCGTCCAACTACGATATCGCCGTACAAATTGCCCTACTGCCGCAAAAGATGCGCGGCTACGGCCACGTGAAGCAGAAGAACGTCCGCGACGCTAAGAAGCTGCAAGAACAGATGCTGGCCGATTTCCAGGAAACGCCCGAGATGACCAAAACGCTGCGGCGCGAAACTGTCCCGGCAGAATAACAGCGCACCAAAATTAAGGTGCGTGATTAAAGGGAAGGTACGACACATGGCTACAGCTCTCGCTGCTCATGCTCCGCCGCCGCAACTCGGCGACGCTTTGACCAAACTGCAGTCCATGCTGGGTGACCGGCTTTCGACGGCGCATGCGGTCCGTGAGCAACACGGCAAAGATATTTCTTACCATCCCGCCGAACTGCCGGATGCGGTCGCTTTCGCGGAATCGGTCGAGGAAGTGGCTGAGATCGTCAAGGTGTGCGCGCGTCATGCCATTCCCATTATCCCCTTCGGCACTGGCACCTCGTTGGAAGGTCACATCGCCGCCCCCCTGGGCGGATTGTCTCTCGATGTCAGCCGTATGGATAAAATCGTTGCGGTTCATACCGAAGATTTGGATGCGGTGGTGCAGCCGGGTGTGACCCGTAAAATGCTGAACACCCATCTGCGCGACACCGGTTTGTTCTTTCCGATTGACCCCGGAGCCGATGCCTCGCTCGGCGGTATGGCGTCTACACGCGCGTCCGGTACCAACGCGGTGCGCTACGGCACCATGCGCGAAAATGTCATGGCCTTGCAGGTGGTCACGCCGGATGGACGCATCATTCGCACCGGCGGACGTTCACGCAAATCGGCGGCAGGCTACGACTTGACCCGGCTTTATGTCGGCTCGGAAGGCACGCTTGGCATCATCACTGAAGTTACGCTGCGGCTGTACGGGATCCCCGAGAAAATCGCGGCGGCGGTGTGCGCGTTCGATACCCTGGAAGGCGCGGTGAATTCGGTTATTTTAACCATTCAATTGGGGATTCCCATCGCGCGCATCGAGCTGATGGATGATCAGCAGATGCGCATTCTCAACACCTACGCCAAGCTGGGTTATCCGCAAAAGAACACCTTGTTCATGGAGTTTCACGGCACCGAAGCCGGGGTTAAAGAACAAGCTGAAATGGTTCATGACATCACCTCGGAGAATGGCGGCGGAGATTTTTCATGGACGACGGATGCCGAGGAACGCACCAAGCTGTGGCAGGCCCGCCACGACGCCGCCTGGGCCAACAAAGAAGACAGTCCGGGCTGGGGATTCTGGGCGACGGACGTGTGTGTGCCGATCTCTCGTTTGGCCGATGTGATTCTGGCGACCAAGGAAGACGTGCAGAAAGAACAGTTGACCGCGCCGCTGCTTGGTCACGTCGGCGACGGCAATTTCCATATGACAATCATGATTAAACCCGACGACCCAGAGTATCTCGCACGGATAGAGGCGGTGAATGGGCGAATGATCGAGCGTGCGCTGGCCGCAGGTGGAACCTGTACTGGTGAACACGGCATCGGTTTGGGCAAGATGAAATATCTACGGGCGGAACACGGTGAAAGCGTGCAGGTGATGCAAGACATCAAGCGCGCGCTTGATCCGCAAAACATTATGAACCCGGCGAAAATATTTGGATCGTCTGACGGGCCGCGTTTGCAAACATAAATAAATTGAAAATCAGTGCGTTTTTGCGCCGGCGAGTTTGCGTCGCCGCGATGCCGCTGCGCCAAGGTTCGGCGAAGAAAAAGAGATTGGGAATGCGATGACAAAGAGAGAGGCTTTATGGACGTCTATGTAATCGGCATGGCGGTTCACGATCCGGCCGATCGGATTGCGGATAAGCGCCTTGAGGAGATGGTGTTCGATACCGCCCGGGCAGCGCTGGATGATGCCGGCGTTGCGCGCGCGGAACTCGATCATGTGACCATCGCGGCCTGCGACGAACTCGATGGCCGCAGTATTTCGAGTATGCTTATGGCCGCGCCGGCCGGGGCGTATCTTAAAGACGAGATGAAGGTCACGGACTCCGGGCTGACGGGGCTTTGCCTTGCCGCTATGCGCGCGGGCTCGGGGGTGTTTCACCTGGGACTGATTTCAAGCTGGAACAAAAGCTCGATCGCGCCGGTGGAAGAGGTGATGAAATCGCGCTGTGACCCGTTCTTTGTGGGCCCGGTGGGGCTCAATATGGCCATCACTGACGGTTTGTTCGCGCAGAGCGTTTCCGACGCGTATGGCATCAAAGAAGATGACGTGAACCGCGCCGTGATCGAGGGCTATCGTCGTGCACATCGCAATCCGCGCGGTATGCAGCGGCAGGTGCCGCCGGATTATGAAATCGCGAACTCGCCGCATCTTGCGGCCCCGCTGCGTAAGGGCCATCAGGCGCCGATTACAGACGGTGCGGTCTCCATGGTGCTGGCATCGGGCGAGTGGGTGGCCGAGCATCCGCAGTGTCAGCCTTTGGCGCGCATCGCCGGCATCGGCTGGCGCAATGAAAGTTACAGCTTGAATCAAGAGCGATTGGCCGGCCTTGAAGGCTTTCGCAACAGCCTTGACGACGCGCTGAATATGGCCGGGCTCCTGGATGCGTCGGAACTGGACCTGATCGAGCTGGATTGCCAGACCGGATATCACGAGCTTGCATTTAAAGCCGCCCTTGGCGACGAGGTTCCGGAATTCGTTTCCCCGTCGGGAGGCACGTTCGCGCAGAACCCTTATTTCTGCACCGGCATGACCAATGCGGCCGAGGCAATATTACAGGTGAACGGACTGGCCGGGCCGGTGCAGGTGCAAGGCGCGCAAATAGCGGCCGCGCACGGCAGTCACGGCTTTGCCCAGCAGGGCAACGTCGCCGTCGTGTTTGAGGGAGTGTAAAGATGGCGAAACAAGCCGTTGCCGTCGTTGGGACGGGTCAAACTAAATTCAGAAGCCATCACGCCGATAAGACGTATATCGAGTTGGCTCAGGATGCTGCAAAGATGGCACTCGATGATGCGGGCATGGTGCCTGACGAAATCGATGCCGTAGTGTTTTCGATGTCTCCGACCCATTTCATGGGCATCAACGATGTGGACCGCTACGCCATCGAACATGTGTGGGGTGCCGGAAAACCATTCATGCGGGTTCACACCGGGGGCGCCACGGGCGGCTCAGCGATTCAGGCCGGATATTTTCATATCGCCTCCGGCGTTTATGACACGGTGCTGGTGGTTGGTGCGGACCGGGTCGCTGAAACACCGGATTCGCAGCATGTGCTCAATCTCATCTGGGACCGGTTCTACGAACACGATTTCGCGCTCAATACTGTGACGATGACCGCGATGGCGGCCCAGCGCTATATGCACAAATACGGAACCACCGAAGAGCAGTTCGCCAAAGTTGTGGTGCGCGGCCGCAAGAACGCGATGAAAAATCCGACGGCGCATTTGAAGGGCGACATTACGGTCGAGGATGTCTTGAACTCGCCGGAAGTCTCCTATCCGTTCAAGCGCTTTGACATTTGTCCGCGCTCGTCGGGCGGGGCGGCTGTTGTTCTTACAAATCTCGATGTGGCCAAGCGCAAGTGCAACCGCCCCGCCTTTATGACCGGGGTCAGTTCGATTACCCATTCGATTTTTATGGGCGACCGGCAAGGATACTGGTCGGATACGGAATTCGCCGATCAGGATGCCTACAACCGTGCGGGGCATGAATGCTACCGTCAGGCGGGGATTGTTGATCCGGTGCGCGATGTGGATGTGCTGGAGCTCTACGATCCCTTCAGCACATTCCAGTTTCCCGCTCTGGAGTCTCTCGGCTTTTGTGGTCGGGGAGCGGCGACGGCCATCAACGAGGACGGCGGCTGGGAACTCGACGGCGGTATTGTTGCGGTCAATCCTTCCGGCGGCACGCTCTGCACCAATCCCATCGGCGTGACGGGCCTGGTTCGCGCGGCCGATGCCGCCAAACAAATTATGGGCCGGGCCGGCGAGATGCAGGTGAAGAACGCCAAGCGCGCCATTGCCACCGCTATCGGCGGGTCCACCCAATTTTTCACCGTCACCGCGCTAAGTGACGATCACGTTTCTTAAGAGAGGCGAGCTATGAGCAAAGCAAAAAACAAATCCAATACGAAGGCGAAAGCCAAATCCAAACCCAAGTCCAAAGCCAAGACCAAAACAACGGCGTTGGATGACGTGCCGTTCAACAACATGGTTTTCCCTGGCGAATGGCATGTGCGTTACAACTATTCAGTCGGCAAGGTGGCCGGGCACTTCTTCGAAGGTCTGAAGGAGCGCAAAATTCTAGCCACCAAATGTACCAAGTCCGGCATGGCATATCTGCCGCCGCGCGCATACTGCGAACGCTCATTTGAAGCCTGCGACAGTTGGGTTGAAGCCGGTCAAGAAGGCACCATCGAGTCTGCGACTATCGTCAGCGCGCAGTTCGAAGGGCTGCCGAAACCTCCCTATGCCATTGCCTACGTGCGTCTCGACGGCGTGAGCACCGCGATGGTGAATTTCGTCGAGGGAGAAAATTTGTCCGACGTGAGGAAAGCCATGGCCAAAATGAAACCAGGCACCCGCGTGAAGGTGAAGTTCAAGGCCAAGCCGGAAGGGCGCATCACCGATTTCCATTACCGACTGGCGCGTTAGCCAGCCCCGTCTGACTTTAGGAAGACCATCATGCAATTTTTACTGACCGACGATCAGCGCAAGCTGCAGGAAACTGTGCATGCTTTCGCCCAGGCCAAGATCGCGCCCGTGGCGGAGCAACTCGACAAAGACGCCAAGTTTCCAACGGCGCTGTTCCATGAGTTGTCCGAACTCGGCATCACCTCCATTCCGTTCGAAGAAAAATGGGGCGGCATGGGGCTTGGAACCTTTGAGACGGCCCTGGCGCTAGAGCAGGTGGCGCGCGCCGACCAATCTCTCGCCGTTGGAACCATGGTGAGCATAGCGACGGGTTTAACCCTGGCGCGCTTCGGTAGTGAAGAGCAGAAAGAGAAATATCTGCCGGATGTGGTTTCCGGGAAGAAAATCTGTTCAATCGCCGGAACCGAGCCGCAGGCCGGTTCGGATACGGCTGGGTTTACCACCCGTGCGCGGCTTGAAGGCAATACGTGGAAAATGAGCGGCGAGAAAGCCTTCATCACCAATCCAGGAACAGACATTTCCTCGTTTGCGCTGGTGCTGGCGGTGACCAGCCCGGTTGAAGCGCCGAAAAAATCGTTCACCTTGTTTCTGGTGCCGGTGGGGACCAAAGGATTCACGGTCGGAAAATCCTACGACAAGATGGGTTGGCGTTCGTCCGATACCCACCCGCTTCATTTCGACGATTGCGAATTGTCGCCGGATCATATTGTCGGCGAGTTGGATAAGGGTCGCCTGCTTTTGCACAAAGGATATCAGCAGGCGCGCGTGTTTCTCGCGACGTGTTCGTTGGGCCTCGCGCAGGGCTGCCTTGATCACGCCGTTACTTACGCGACGGAACGTAAGGCGTTCGGCGGAACGCTCGGCAGCTTGCAGATGATTCAGAAAATGGTCGCCGACATCGCGGTGAAAGTGGAGACCGCGCGCCTCGTGGTTTACAAGGCGGCTTGGTTGACTGATCAAGGTCTGGCCTCGGTGAAAGATCTGGCGGTGGCCAAGTATTACGCCACTGAAATCGCGACAGAGTGTGCCAACCTTGCGGTTCAGGTGCATGGCGGCTGGGGCTTCATGGACGATTGTCCGGTGTCTCGCTATTTGCGCGATAACCGCATTTGCACCATCGGTGACGGCGCGAGCCAAATTCAAACCATGTTGATCGCCCGTGACCTTGGCCTTGACGTGTCCTTTACGTGAGCAAAGCCATGCCCGAAACCTTTGACGGAAATGCGGTCACCTTAAGCTGGCCGGCCGGGGGTGTGGCTCTGGCCACCATGAACCGGCCTAAGGAAATGAACACTCTGCATTTGGACCTGCTGTCCGAAATGAATCGCGCTCTTGATATTGCGCGGGCGGAGAAAGCACGGGCCTTAATCATTACCGGCTCCGGGCGAGCGTTCTGCTGCGGCGCGCATCTCGATTACTTTACCGATCCGGATTCGCCGGTGGGCAAGTCGGGATTTGATTTGCGTGATAATTACCTCAATCACATTGCTCAGACGTTCGACCGGTTTGAAGCCATGCCGTTTCCGGTGATTGCGGCGATTAACGGCTTTGCTCTCGGCGGCGGCTGCGAGATGGCGATTTCTTGCGACTTCCGCATCATGTCGAAGGCGGCGCGGATCGGCGTACCCGAAGTTAAACTGGGTGCGATACCCGGCGCAGGCGGTGTTCAGAAGCTGATACATCATGCCGGTCGCAGTAAGGCCATTGAGTGGTGTTTGCTGGGAACTCACCTGACCGCAGAGGAAGTTGATAAGTACGGACTTCTCTATGCGGCTGTGGAGCCTGATGAGTTGATGCCGGCGGCGCTTGCATTGGCCGAAAAGTTGAAGGAACTGAGCCCGCTTGCGATCGGCCAGGCGAAGGCGTCGGTCTATGTCAGCGAGAGCGTCGATTTAAACAGCGCGCGTCGCTACGGCCTCGAATCCTTGGCTTTGCTGGTCGGGTCTGAAGATTGGAAGGAAGGCATGGATGCCTTTCACGCCAAGCGGAAACCGAATTTCTAAAACTATCGAGTTCCGCGCTCGAACGCTTCGCGCACCAGCAATAGCCTGTCGTTGCCGAAGTACATATCGTCCTTGTTCACGAACATGGTGGGTGTTCCGAAACCTCCCCTGCGCATCAACTCTTCGGTGTTGTCTTTAAGCTGCTGCTTGATGGCGGGCTCGCTGATGCCGTCGAAGAAAGTTTGTTGATCGAATCCGATGCGCTCGCACCCAAGCGAGAGGACATCATCTTGGGAAATGTCGCGGTCTTCAGCCCAGTAGAGATTGAACAAAACGTCAGCGAGGTCCACCAGTCGCCCCGTGCGTTCGGCGACCAGGCACCCTCGCATGGCCTTGACACTGTTAACCGGAAAAACTTTGGGCTCCCACACCAGCGGAAGGCCGGATGCTCGCGCCCAGTCAGCGATATCTTTGTCGCGGTAGGCAAGTTTTGCGGGCACCGGATTTGCTCGAAATTCGTACACACTGGGATTAACGGTGTTGAAGATGCCGCCGACGAGGATGGGGCGCCATTCGATAACGACGTTATACTCTTCGGCAATGGGCCGTACGTTGTGAAATGCGATGTAAGTCCACGGGCTTGAAATATCGAAGAAAAACTCGAACTGCATTCTTTCTCCCCCTTATGGTCTTTGCGGCGTTCTTACCTGCACTTGAAATTTGGTGTGCGCCGTTCATTAGTGGCTTTGACGCCTTCTTTGAAATCCTCAGTTTGCTGCAGCCAATCTTGCTCGGTCAATTCGCGCTCTGTTGCCGCCGCGATGACATCGGCAAGACCGCGCCGTAGAGTTTCGCGTATAGAAACCACGGCGAGCGGGGCTGAGCCGGCAATTTCCGTCGCCAGGTCCATTGCCGCCTTTCTTACATCTGCCTGCGGTACGAGCACGTCGGCGACGCCCATGGCGACGGCCTCATCACCGGGAATACGTCGGCCGGTATAAAAGAGCAGAGATGCTTTTTGGGGCCCGATCAACCTGGGTAAGGTGATGCTAAGACCAAAGCCCGGATGAAGACCGAGGCGGCTAAAGTTGACGCTGAACTTTGCTTCCTTGCACGTCACGCGAAAATCCGCCGAGAGGGACAGGCCCATGCCTCCACCAACGGCCGAGCCGTGGATGGCGGCGATGACAGGTGTTTTGGCGCGGAAAATCCGAAGAGCCTCTTTGTAGAGATGCTTGGCCGGCCCATTACTTTCCAAGGTGCCTGTCAGGGGAGTATCGACGAGGTCGGCGCCTGCACAGAAGGCTTTTCCTTCGGCGGCCAAGACGATGGCGCGGCACTCAGGGTCGCGGTCAAACGCCTCATACGCATTGGCGATTTCATGGATCATCAGGTTATTAAAGAAATTGTGCGGCGGGCGCCGTAACTCGACGATGCCGACGTTTCCCGATTTGCTGACGCCAATAAGCGTGTAGTCCGATGTTTGTCCCATGTGTTCCGACCTTGATTAGAGAACGAGCTTTGCCGGCCTTCCTTTTGCGCATCTTTGCGTAGGGGAGCGCGGTGCTTGGTTTATAGCACAGGCCTACCCGAATTCACCGTCTGAGGTGCCGCAGGGCCAGGTGAGCATGAAGCTCCGTATTTTATGGGGCCGGTGTGCTATAGGCAGTGGAAATGGGGCGGCTCCATGTTGTACCGTCGCGCGGTCTGTCGCCCCGTCTGTCGTCCCGTCTGTCGTCATGGGTCGGCAGGTGCCGTATTTGATTTTGGTAAAACAGTGTCCGATAAAAGCAAAGCCTCCTCCAGCAGACATCAACTTCGCCAGCCTCGCGTCGCGGAAATGGTTGCTGATGGCCTGAGAGAGCGCATCCTGTCCGGTGAGCTTGCCGATGGGGCCATGCTGCCGAAGCAAGATGATCTGATTGCTGAATTTAGGGTCAGCCCTCCATCGATCCGTGAGGCGTGCCGAATACTGGAGACTGAAGGGCTTATTACCGTGCGGCGCGGCAATGTCGGCGGTGCGGTGGTTCATCACCCGCGCTCGGGCATGGCCGCTTACATGATCGGACTGGTGCTTCAGTCCAAGGGCGCGAACCTTTTGGACGTTATGACGGCTATGCGCAATTTAGAGCCTGC
Source organism: uncultured Rhodospirillaceae bacterium (assembly GCA_963976395.1). Taxonomy (GTDB): domain Bacteria; phylum Pseudomonadota; class Alphaproteobacteria; order Rhodospirillales; family Rhodospirillaceae; genus UBA11612. Next base: position 7,495 of record CAXBLG010000002.1, on the reverse strand, counting down.
GTGTGCTGCGGCCTGCGCGGCACGGCCCGATCGTGCGCAAACCGTTCTGCCGAAGTTGCGCGCCCTCATGAACGCTGCTGATGATGCCATGGATGATGCGGATACGTATGTGCGGTTGGCGCGCCAATTTCATGTGGAGCTGGTGGCGTCTTGCGGCAATGAAACCATGGCTTTGGTCGTCGGCGCGCTTGAGAACTTGTGGTCGGCTCATGTCGATGTGCTTGCGCGGCAACAATCTCGGCTGGGTTCGTTCGGCGATAGAAAGATTCGGGAGGCGACCGCCAAAGAGCACGAACGGATTTATAACTTTATCGCCAAGGGCGATGAACGCGGGGCCGAGCAGGCGTCGCGTGATCACTTTTCCGAAGCCTTGCATGAGCCTGACGGTTGGCAACACGGTTTTGATGTGAAAGCCACCATAACAGCGTCGTTGCTGAGAGACGTATGATCTCGGCCGTATGCGGATTTCTGATGCGGTTTTGTAGGTGACCGAAAAAATGTTCGGCACAGATTCGGCGCTGGCCGAGTCCTATCGCGCGGCCGGATGGTGGCAAAGCGCAACAATCGCTGAGTTGGTCACCGCACTCGCGGCCATGCGGCCAAACGATGCCGCCTATGTTACCAATTCAAGCCGATTTACCTGGGCCGACTACGCTCGGGCCTCCGATCAGATCGCAGCGGTACTTCTTGAGTCGGGGTTCTCGGCCGGAGACCGCGTCGCTGTAGTATTGCCCGATGGCGCAGCGGTTCATGCCGCATTTGTTGGTATTGAGAAAGCTGGCCTTGTCGCTGTGGGCATTGGGGCAAAGGCCGGCGACCGAGAGTTGTCGCACTTATTGGAACGCACCGGTGCGCGGGGTTTGATCACCCATGGCACGCTGGCGAAAGAGCGCTCTGCCGGCGATTTATGGGCCAAGATGACGGCGACCTGCGAGACGTTGCATCATCATATAATTGTTCCAAACTTTGCTACGGACTCGTCGGTCTCGATTAGTGTCAACGGGGTTGCGGTTACCCCGGACATTTCAAAGGTTGGTACTGAGCGCCGCATGGGGCCCGATGATCTTTTCATGCTGAATTCCACATCGGGAACCACCGGGCTTCCGAAGTGCGTTATGCACACGCAAAATCGTTGGTTTTATTTTCACAATCTGGCGATGGAGTCCGGCGGCTTTAAAAACGACGAAGTGTTCATGGGCGCGGTGCCTGCACCGTTTGGCTTCGGCCTGTGGACGGCACATTTTTCGCCGACCATTCTCGGATGCCCGACCGTTGTGATGGAGCGGTTCGATGCGGACGCAGCACTTGATTTGATCGAGCGCGAGCGGGTGACGGTGCTGTGTTGCGTGAGCACACAATTCATCATGATGCTGAACGCTCAGGAAAAGCGACCCCGTGATCTCTCTTCTCTTCGCTCTATGTACACCGGCGGCGAAGCTGTTCCCTATGAGCGAGCGGCAGAGTTTGAAAAAGTGACCGGTGCGCCGGTGCTGCAATTCTACGGGTCGAATGAAACAGGTGCATTGAGTTGCACCTCGCGCAAGGACACGCGTGAAAAAAGGCTGAAGACGGCGGGTAAAATTATTGACGCGATGAATGTCCGGCTATTCGATCCCAAAACAGGCGCGGACATCACCGGCGTGCAACCCACGGGACAGCCGGGATGCCGGGGGCCTGCGGTCTGTTTGGGATACTGGAACGACGAAGCGGCGAACGCAAAGCTCTATACGCCCGAGGGCTACATGCTTATGGGGGATATCGTTGATATCGACGGTGAAGGGTATCTAAGTGTCGTTGGACGGACCTCGGACTTTATTATACGCGGCGGAAAGAATATTAGCGCACCGGCGGTTGAAGAAGAAGTCGGATCTCACCCGGCGATTGCCATGGTCGCCGCCGTCGCCGCGCCCGATCCGGTTTTCGGTGAACGGGTCTGCGTCTACGTGGTGCCGCGTCGGGGTGAATCCATAAACCTTGAAAGCATTACGGCGCACCTGAGCGCGCGGGGCGTGACCCGCGAATGGTATCCGGAACACCTGGTGATCATGGACGAGTTGCCGCGCTCATCGGGGGGCAAGGTTGCCAAGGGTGACTTGCGTGAGGACGCCCGTGCTCGGTTCGGGCCTGGAAAGTAGCCGTTGTCCGACAAGCCTCTTTTAGTCCCGAATCACATCTAAAATGCATTAGTTTATAAGATTATAAGGATGGTGTTCCTGCGCGGCGGCGGTTAGTCTGTTTGGGGGAGGACAACGAATGATGAAGGCCATCTTTCTTCTAGGCTTGCTGCTGTTCGGCAATATCCTACACATCATCGACCGTAACGTGATGTCGCTGTTTATGCCGGCGATTCGCGACGACATGATGCTGTCGGCGACCGAATCCGGCCTGATCATCAGCAGTTTTGTCGTTGTGTTGAGCATCGTGGCTATTCCCATTGCTCGTCTTGCAGATACCCACGGTCCCCGCGTTGTGATTGCAGGCGCGCTCTTTGTCTGGAGCGCGGCCACATTTCTGTGTGGGTCAGCTGACGGATTTGTCTCGCTTTTCGGATTTCGGATGTCGGTCGGGGCCGGAGAAGCCGGGTTTCCGCCCGCGGCCCTGGCGGCGCTGGCTCTCTTGTTTCCGCCGCAGCAGCTTGGCCGTGCCATTGCGGTGTTCACGCTTGGCGCCAGTGTGGGGCAGGTTCTAGGGTTTTATATTTCCGGGCAAGTTCAAGCCGAACTTGGCTGGCGCGGTGCCTTTCACCTTCTCGGCGCAATAGGTATCGGCCTCGCGGCCGTAATCTGGCTTGTCTGGCCGCATTGTGCGCCGAAGCACAATGTATCGGAGGCTACGAAAGCGCGCCCCGGATTTTTTGAGACATTTAAATTCCTGTTCACGATCCCCGGCTATACGACAATTCTCATTGCAGCCGTAGTACATGCCGTTTCGGCCTATGCCGTGGTGCAGTGGATGCCGACGTTCCTGCACGACTATCACGACATGCCGATTGAAGATGTCGGTACGTATATGGGTCTTGTGCTTTCTGTGGCGGGTGTCGCGGGCGCAGTGGTTACAGGGTTTGTTATTGATCGAATTTCACTCGACCACAAACTCTCGCGATGCATGTATTTCAGTTCCATCAGTGTCGCGCTGACAGTTCCGTTTTATCTCGGGCCGCTATTGTTGGATGATTTTGTGACCAAGCATGCGCTTATTGTCGCGTGGTTCTTGTCCTCTGTGTATTACGCGCCAACGTATTTTGTGCTGCAAGGCATGGTTCCTGTTGAAAACAGAGCGTCGGCGAATGCCGTTGTTCTCACTAGTTTCACGGTCGCAGGCCTGGGGCTTGGTCCTGTCATGGTGGGCGCTATCAGCGACTTTCTTACCAGCTTGAACGTGGGCAGTAGCCTCGCCTGGGCCATGTCGGTCGGTGCGAGTTTGAACCTAGTGGCCGCAGCCTTCTTTTATATGACGTCAAAGCGGCTGAAAGCATCGCCGCCGAATTGGGAGGCCGCAGCCCAAGCGACACCTTAGGTTTCTTGCCGCCGATTCATTCGGCGATTATGCGGGACAGGAGCTCGCCAAGGCGGCGCAAGCCCTCCATGGCTTTATCCTCGGTGATCAGCGAGAAGCTAAGGCGAAGTGTATTGGGAACGGGGTCGGCGGCAAAACAGGAACGCCCGGCGATCACGGCCACGCGGGCTTCGCGTAGAGCGCGTTGTGCAACAACTGTTCCGTCTAATTTTTGCGGTAGGGTAATCCAAAGGTACATCCCGCCTTCGGGGCGAGTCCAGTGAGTGCCTGCCGGCATGTATTTTTCAAGACCGGCCAACGTTGCGTCGCGGCGCTGACGGTAAGTGTTTCGCATCCGTGCCAGATGCTGATCGTTGAGGAGATGCGGAGCGACCTCGCACATAACCATTTGACTCAAGGTGCTGGTGTGCAGGTCGCTGGCCTGTTTGATGAGGTTGAGTTTCTCTATGACCGGGCGCGGCGCGGCAATCCAACCAATGCGCAAAGCCGGTACGATGGTTTTGGAAAATGTACCGGTGTAAATGACCCGGCCTTTATCAATGCCGCCCATACGACTGATCTCTAGGGCGAGCAGCGGCGGTAGGCTTTCGCCGTCAAACCGCAGTTTCTCGTAGGCGCTGTCCTCAATCAGTGGAATGTCGAGGGTCGTCGCGGTCTCTAGTGCCGCCGTCCGCTGTGATAAAGTGAGACTCGTGCCTTTGGGATTCTGAAAATCGGGCAGGAGGTATCCGAACCTTGCGGACTCGGTTGATGAACGGGCATCGGCCGATTCAGGAAATACCTCATAGCGAGCCTCACTGCCGTCAAAAGCCCTGAGGGCGCCGATATAGGTGGGCATTTCCAAAAGCACTAAGTCGTGCGGGGCAAGGAACAGACGCGCCAGAAAATCGAGTCCTTGTTGTGATCCACTGGTGATTAGAAAGTTGTCCGGCGTACACGGCGCACCCAAAGTTCCCATGTAACTCGCCAGCCACTCTCGCAGCGGTAAATATCCGGCGGTGTCGGAATACTGAAGAGCTATGCGGGCGGTTTTCGGATCACCGAGAATACGGTTATGAGCTTCGGCTATAACTTCACGGGGAAAAAGGTCGGGGTCGGGGATGCCGCCCCCGAAGGAGATGACATCCGGTTCGCGCAGGGCTTTAACAAGTTCGCGCACGTCCGAGGCAATCATGCGCGGAATACGCGGAGCAAACCTCTCGGCCCAATCGATCATTAGGCTTGGTCCGAACGCAGCTCTTTTTGATCGGTTGCCAGTATCAGCCGTTCAACGCGCCGACCCTGTTTGAGGTGCGATTCGATAATCTCATCGACGTCGGCCTCGGAGTTGTAGGAGTACCAAACGCCTTCCGGGTAAATCACCATGGTGCAGCCAAGTTCGCAGCGGTCGAGGCAGCCTGCGGCATTGACGCGAATGCCGGGAAGGCCAAGCTCTTTAACTTTGCCCTTCATGTAGTCGCGCAGTTGAACGCTGTTTTTGCGCGCACATGATCCGCGCGGATGCTTTTCCGGGCGAACGTTGGTGCAGCAAAATACGTGGGCTTGGTAGAAAGGCGCCGGATCATTCGGCTTCGCGCGATCATCGCTCATTTAAGCTCTCCAATAGAACTTGGGAGGCCCGAGGGCCTCCCAAAACAGCAACACTCTAGAATTTATAGAGTCGTTCTGCGTTCTTGTGGAGTATCAACTCGCGCTCTTCCGGTGAGATGCCGGACATCGAGGCCTGAATAGTGCGCCAGGAATAGGGGTAGTCGGCGCTGATGTGCGGGTAATCAGTGGACCACAATATGCGCTCGGCGCCGACATAATCGCGGTTCTTCAGACCGAAGGTGTCCGTCATATAGCCGTAGTGGAAATGCCGCTCGATATAGTGGCTGGGCAATTTCTTCAGGCCGAAATCGCTAACAGGGTTGAGGCGGCTGTAATTGTTATCGATCTGCTCTTTCACATAGGGCACCCAGCCGAAATCGACTTCAGCGAAAACCACATCAAGTTCCGGGAAGCGATCGAACACACCGTCGAAGATCATCTCGATCATGCGATTCGGGGCGTCAAAGAAACGCCCGTAACCCGGCAGTTTGGCTTTGTGAGCCGAGGGCATGGACTGAGTAAGGGCAACATGAATGCCGAGTGGAATTTTGCGCTCCACCAGCTCGCCCCATACCGCATCGTCTTCCGGCTGAATGGCGAGCGTGCCGTTGGGATAGCAGCCCATGACCACACCCCGCATGCCGGGGCGTTCCATTACGCGCTTGATCTCGGCAACGGTCTCTTCGGGTCCGCCGCGGTTCGGCAGAATTGCAATGCCGCCGAAACGGTCCGGGGCGTGTGCTACGTATTCAGAAACCCAATCGTTGTAAGCTTTCACCATGGTCAGGTGATAATCTTTGTCGGGATTGGCGATAATGGCATTCGACAGGCGCGGGGTTGGGTACAACACTTCGGCATCGACGCTGTCGCGTTCCATCTCGGTGATTCGCGACGCTGGATCCCAGCCGCCTTTACGCATCTCTTCGAACTTGCACCAGCCCTTCATCTGTTCGGGCTCTAAACCGGCGCAGGCATTCATGCCAAAGGTGATGGGGTCCTTGACCCCTTCGATGACCCAAGCATCGCCTTGCTCAAACCGCTGCATTTTGGGCGCGCGGTCTTTCATGGCGGCAGGCACGCGGTTGGTCCACAAATCGCCCGGCTCGTTGAAGTGGCCGTCGGCGGAAATGAGCTTGTAGGTTCTCTTGCTGGTAGAGCCCTTGGTCCCGTCTACTGCACGTCCCACGTCTGTTTGCTTGTTCACAATAAAAATCCTCCCTGTCACCGAGCCTGCTATCCGGGCGGGTGAGTAGCCAGTTGAGCTTAAAATACTATAAGATTATAAGGATAGAAGATTGGGTGGGTCAAGACTGGCGCCCATAATGCAAAATATAAGCGATTATAGGCTGTTATCTGCACTGTTGTTTGAGTGCTACCATGGGGTTGCGGTCGCCCTTGATTGAACCCGGACCTTATAGAGGCCGGGGGAGAGACCGCACGGGGGAGGAACTAGCTTTTGGATTCTGCACATTTCCAGCCGAGGTCTGCGAGCGGCGTGGCCAGCAGGCCGACCTCTTCCGCATTCGGAGCCGCCGCATTGCCGGCCTTGAACCTGGCGAAAATGCCTTGGGCGATGGATGCGAATCTGAAAAACGAGAAGGCCAGATAGAAGTGGTAATCGGGAATATGATCGAGTCCGGCGCTGGCACAATAGCGCGCGACGTAGGTCTCTTCGGACGGAATGCCGAGGGCGGCGAGATCAAGTCCGCCCAGGCCCGGCACATTCGGGGTATCTGCCGGCAAGTGCCAGATCATGCAGTTGTAGGCGAGGTCGGCATACGGGTGTCCAAGGGTTGCGAGTTCCCAATCAAGCACCGCGAGAACCTCCGGCGTCTTCGGTGCGAACATCAGGTTCTCAAGACGAAAATCACCGTGGGCGATGGTGGTTATTTCGTTCGCAGGAATATTCTGCGGCAGCCACGCCATAAGCGAGTCCATGGCTTTGATCTCGTGGGTTTTTGCCGCCTCGTATTGGTGAATCCACAGTTTGACTTGGCGGGTGAGATATCCAGAGGGCTTGCCAAACCCTTCAAGGCCGACGTTTTTCCAATCGACGGCATGAAGCGCGGCCATGGTATCGACCATGGTGTTGTATATGGCAGTCCGCTTTGCCGGTTTCATGTCGGGAATGGCCGGGTCGCGAAAAATGCGACCTTCAATATGATCCATCACATAAAACGGCGTGCCGATGATGCTTGAGTCTTCACACAGGATGCGCGCATTGGCGACGGGGACTTTTGTGTCCTTCAGCGCTGCCATGGCTCGGTATTCACGCTCGATCATATGGGCACCCGGCAGCAATTCGCCGGCTGGTTTTTTGCGCAAGACGTACAAACGATCCGGGGTCGTGAGCAGATATGTCGGATTGGATTGGCCGCCTTTGAATTGG
>CAXBLG010000001.1:0-202290 GCA_963976395.1 uncultured Rhodospirillaceae bacterium | reverse complement strand
CACGCGATGTAATGAGCGCGTTATCACGCGATGTAATGAGCGCGTTATCACGCGACGCAATCAGCGCGTTATCACGCGACGTCTTTGAAAATGTCTCTTTTAATATTGTGGCGTGAAGGTTTGGTGCTGAAATCCGGCGCACCAAAAGCCACATGCCCATCGGGAACATGCAAAGGCTTGCCGCCTCGCGCGACAATCGAAGTGCCCGCAGAAATAATGCTATTGCTGCCGACCGTAACACTACCGACAACCCGCGCGCCGCCGTACATCACAACGCCTTCGCCAAAAGCCGGGCTTCCCGGCGTAAACGGATCAGCACCAATCGCGACGTTTTGATAGGCGCAAAAATAATCACTGTATAAGGCCCGGCCGAGCACCGTGCCGACCGGATGAACGAGCGCGAAGACCGGCGGTAACTCTACCTCATAAAACGCATCCAACCCATGAAGCGCTTTGTTCAGCCCATAGGCTTTTGCCGCAAGCGACGTAAAGCCAGCCTTGAACGCCGTGTTAGAGAGGTAGTAGAGAAAAATCGCGTACTGATCCGAATGTAGATGGTTGAATCTTGGCCCGTCGTGATTCCAGTACCCCTTGATGCGCACATGACGGATGCAATGTTCCAGGCGGTCGAGAGTGTCGCTCATTACGCGGCTGACCGCATCGGCCTCATCTGTATCGGGAAAGAAGGTACTAAGCTGCCGCACCACGTATTCGGGTAACGCGACAGCAGGGAGACTAAGGCTGAAGGGCGCGTGCGCGGATTCTTCCATGGACTCGGGATACCAGCGTGAAGAGGTCAATTGCGACTGGACGTGCTCGCCCTGACATTAATGCCGTTAGACACCAGATGCGAGCGCAGTTTAATGGGACTGTGATCGGTGAAAAGAAACAGACTTGAGATTCCCACCGCCGATGCCCCTGCATTGAACGCTTCTATACAGTGCTGCAAGCCGCCACAGCCGCCCGACACTACCAACGGAATATCAAGGGCCTCGTTTAATCGCGCAATCATATCGACATCGTAGCCCGATAAAGTGCCGTCGCGGTCAATCGAGGTGATGAGGATCTCGCCGCAATTCATATCCTGCATACGGAGCGCCCAGTCCACAGGCTCATGAGTTGTTTTTTCGCGGCCGCCGTCTGTGAAGACACGAAAGACACCGGGCGCAAATGCCTTGTAATCGATGGACACGGTGACGCATTGATCACCGAAAGCCTGGGCGGCCGTCTTCACAAAGCCAGGGTCACGCACCGCCTGGGTATTGACCGAAATTTTGTCGGCCCCGGCCCGCAGCAAATCATTGATATGCTCCAATGTCCGTACGCCGCCGCCAACAGTGAAAGGCATAAAAATCTGCTCGCTCATTTTGGCGATGCTGTCCAAGACGCCTTGTCGAGAGTCTTCACTCGGTGCGATGTCGAGAATGATGAACTCGTCGGCGCCGTAGTCGTTATAGACCCGCGCGGTAGACACAGGATTTCCCGCCTCGCGCTCTTGCTCGAAAAACTGGACGTATTTGACCAGCCGACCGTTGCGCAGCAGAAATTTGGGGATGATACGTTTCTTGAGCATGACTAAATACGTTCGCCTTACGGCGACCAAGCGATGAAATTTTCCAGAACCTCGATGCCGGAGTCCTGGCTTTTTTCCGGGTGAAACTGCGCAGCGATAATATTGTCTTTGCCGACGACAACTGGAAACGAGGCGCCGTACTCACAAACAGCGACAACAGACCCAGGATCCGCCGCGCGAAAATAGTAACTATGCACGAAATAAAAATTGAGCTGGCCGGGATAAAGGCCCTCGAAAAGAGCGTGCGGCTTTTTCACCGAGATCGCGTTCCATCCCATATGCGGAATTTTAAGCGCGTCGGGACCGGGCACAAGGCGCACAACCTCCCCGGCGATCCAGCCCAGGCCCGCGTGTTCGCCATGCTCGGTGCTGCGGTCCGCGAGCAGCTGCATGCCGAGACACACGCCTAGAAAGGGCTTTCCCTTCTCGAACGCCTGTCGGTGCAGCACCTCGGGCAAGCCGCGCGCTTGCAGGGCCTCCATCGCATCCCCGAAGGCCCCGACACCCGGCAAAATAATATGGGAAGCATCATCAATGACAGCTGGATCGGCGGTCACCCGCGCATCGGCGCCGCAGTACTCGACTGCGTTGGCGACCGAACGCACATTGCCGCGCCCATAGTCGATAATCGCAACCGTGCTCATAACCGGCCGATCACAGCAAACAAAGCGGCTGTTGGCGCGCCATTATCCGCCGATTTTTATGGACGGACGGTCCGGCCACGGCACATCGGTACGGTCCCACTGATCCATGTCGGGCATACGCGGGCCGGACTCAACTTGGTTGGGTTGAAAGCGGTGCGGGTCCACCTGATGACGCATGGCCACTTCGTAAAATTCTTCTTCCGTCATGTGCAGGTATTCGAGAAAGATATCGAGTGAGGGCGGACGCTTGCCGTCGAATTCTTTTTCCAGCCTCTCGCCTTCGTCGCGCTCCATGCGCCCGTTGCGAATTTCGATGTTCGCAAGGTGATTGGTGCGGCCAAATCCGCGCTTGATGTATTTTAGATAATCGCGAATGCCCTGCATGTGGCACTCGATTTTTTCATAATCAAACTGGCCTGGAATGCCTTCAACCGGCGCGCCTTTCCAGCCGAGTTCCTTCTTGATGAGTTCGACCTGCTTTTTGGTATCCCACTTGATGTAATTGCCGAGACACACCGAGCGCACGCCAAGCTTCTTCAAATCTTTACGCGGGGGATAAGCAAAGGGATACAAGTCGCGCTTTGAAACCCGGCCGCCTAAAAACTCGTACATGTCATCAGCGGTCATGCCGAGATTCATCGCACGATTAAACCGCTTTTCATCCACTTCTTCCATTTCTTCATAGGTGTAAAAGCTTTGGTACTCGGCCAGGCTTTCACCCCAGAACAGAAGCGGCGTCTCGTACCTCAGCGCAATCTGCATGGTGTGCGCATAGATACCCGTATGACAGTGCCAGCAGAAATCACCGCGGCGCTTCATGCTCTCCAGCATCAGTTCGCGCACAATATGCCAGGACGGTGTGAACTGTGTGACGTCAACACCAAGCATCTTGAACGTGCGCTTGTTGTTTTCTTCTAGCTGAGGCCGATAGAACCCGTGGTCAAAACGCACAAGAAGCGGCTTCAGCTTCAATTTCTTGACGATGTACCAGGCCTGGTAAGTAGAATCCTTGCCGCCGGAGAAGGGTACGATGCAATCGTAAAGCCCCTTGCCGCGAAAGGGCGCAATCAGCTCTTCCAGCTGCTTGCCCCGGTCATCCCAATCCACCTTTTCTTCCTTGAACTCGATCTGACGGCAGACCGAGCAAGTCCCCGAATCGTCAAAGGTTGTGGCCTCGGCCGTTTCAGGGATAAGGCACTTAGAGCAAGATTTCATGTAATCGCTTCTCAATACATAAGAGTGAAGAATGTACAGCCTTGTAACACGCGCGTTTATAAGCGTCGAGTTACCGCGCTTTAAGGCGATTGATCCTATCCTATTGAGCATCCTGATTGATTGGGGCGGAATTTTCCTTTGCCGCACCCTCTGCGGGTCTTACAAAAGAAGGCCGAATCACCTAGCGAGCCACCCACAAGGATAAACAGCGGTCGTGACCGATAAAGACCTCATATCCGTCGTCATCCCGATGTTCGACGAAGCCGACAATGTCGAGCCCCTAACCACATCCCTTGTGGAAGCCCTTGAGGCTTTGAATCGGCCTTACGAGGTTATCTTTATCGACGACGGGTCACGGGACAAAACCGGTGATAACTTATCGGCTGCGGTAAAATCGAACCCCCGCCTCAAAGTCATCACCTTCAAGCGCAACGTTGGACAAACCGCCGCCATGATGGCGGGCATCGATCATGCGAGCGGCGCCGTCATTGTGCCCATGGACGGCGATCTTCAAAACGACCCCGCCGACATTGCACGACTGCTCGCTAAACTTGATGAAGGCTACGGCGTTGTGTCCGGCTGGCGGCGTAATCGTCAGGACGATTACCTGACACGCACTCTGCCGAGCCGCATTGCCAACGCCATTATCAGTTGGGTTTCAGGCGTACGGTTACAGGACTATGGCTGCACTTTAAAAGCTTATCGCCGCGAAGTGCTGGAAGGGTTCCGGCTATACGGCGAAATGCACCGCTTTGTGCCGATCTATGCAAAATGGCAAGGCGCGCGGGTGACCGAACTGCCGGTGGCGCATAACCCGCGCCGGGCTGGGCACTCAAAATATGGAATGAATCGCGCCTTTAAGGTGCTGCTTGATTTGATGGTGGTGAAGTTTCTCACTCAATACGAAACTAAGCCCATCTACATCTTCGGCATGGTTGGGCTCGGGTTTTTTGCCATTTCATTTATTGCCGGAATATGGGCGCTATATTTGAAGCTGTTTGACGGCACGTCTTTCATCGAAACGCCGCTCCCGCTTTTGTTCACCCTCGGCTTTATCACCGGTGTCATGTGCATGTTGATGGGATTGCTGGCCGAAGTATTGGTGCGCATTTACTATGAATCCCAGGATAAACGCCCCTACACCGTTAAAGAACTCATCAACTTTGACGGCGCCGACAATGTGCGCCCAGCCTCGTAAGTTACAATAATGTGCGGAATTGCAGGATTTATCGGCGCTGGAACGGCAGCCGACATCAAGGCCATGACCGACGCTTTGATCCACCGCGGGCCGGACGGTGAGGGCCATTTTGCCGATCAACATTTGCCGGTTTATTTGGGCAGCCGGCGTCTTGCGGTGGTTGATGTACCCGGCGGCACCCAACCTATGTGGGATGCCACCGGCGATATTTGCGTTGTGTTCAACGGCGAGATTTACAATCACCAGGGTTTGCGCAGGCAGCTTGAAGCGCGCGGCTGCCGCTTTCAAACCGATCATTCCGATACGGAAGTTTTGATCCACGGCTACAAGGTTTGGGGCATGGATCTATGGGCCAAACTGAACGGCATGTTCGCGGTATCCATTTACGACCGGCACCGGAAAACAATGATCCTGGCGCGTGATCGGTTCGGCGAGAAGCCGCTGTTCTATGCCGCGCACAAAGATGTATTCGCCTTCGCATCAGAACTCCCGGCCCTGCGCACACATCCATCGCTACGAGATGTAAATGTTTCACAAACCGCGCTGATCAAATTCTTTGCCCATGGATTTTTTCCGGGTGCACACACCCCGTTTGAAGGCATCGCCAAGCTGCCGGCAGGTCACGTGCTGACCTTAGATGCAACAACCCGGTCGGTCGACATGAAAGCGTACTGGCGATTTGAAATCGTGCCGGAAGCCGCGCCTTCGCAAAACATGAATGAACTGGCCGAAGAGTTAGAAGCTTTATTGAGCCGCGCCGTACGCGCGCGCCTTGAGAGCGATGTTCCGCTTGGCATTTTTCTTTCCGGCGGCGTTGATTCAGGCGCTGTCCTTAGTTTAGCCGCGGATGCTCGGCCCGCTGCCGCGTTGAAAACATTTTCAATGGGATTTCGCGAGACCAGTTACGATGAATCGAACTTCGCTGAAGAAGTTGCTCTGCATGTAGGCAGCACCCACCACGTGGAAATCTGTGACCTGGAGGCGTCTCAACAAACCGTTCCAGATTTGCTTGCCCGTGTGGGCGAACCTATAGGCGACAGCTCAATTCTGCCCACGTCCATGCTCGCGGCCTTTGCGCGCAAGCATGTCACCGTTGCGCTGTCCGGGGACGGCGGCGATGAATTGTTCGCAGGCTACGATCCGTTTCGGGTTCTAGAACGCGCCAAGCTGTATAATCAGATTGTTCCAAAGCCTGTACACGCGGCCGTTTCCGCCGTTGCGGCACGCTTGCCGCTATCTGATCGCAACATGAGCCTCGATTTTGTACTCAACCGAGGGCTTAAAGGGCTGAAACACGCACCGGCCTTATGGAACCCGCTTTGGCTAGCGCCCCTACAACCCGACGAAATCGCCGATTTGTTTGCAACGCAGGTATCGACCGAGGAGATTTACAGCGAAGCCATTGCCGCCTGGGATGCGGTGCCAAGTCCGCATCTGGTCGATCGCGTCCTTGATTTTTACACGCGCTTTTATTTGACCGACGGCATTTTGGTGAAAACTGATCGCGCCAGCATGATGGTTTCCCTGGAGGCGCGCGCACCATTTCTGGACAATGAACTCGTCGATTTTGCGCGCCGCCTCCCCTGGCAGGCCAAGCTGCAAGGTGATGTGATCAGCGGCTATTCGACCAAGTGGATTTTAAAACAAGCCCTGCGTCGGCGCCTGCCCACCGGTATCATTCACCGGCGCAAGAAAGGGTTCGGCATTCCGCTCGCGCGGTGGCTCAGAGACTGGGAGCCGCCGGTCCAAAGTGGCGTGCCATATGTAAACTCCGGAAAACTCATGAACCGTTGGAAGGAGCACTCAACCGGACGCCGCGATGATCGTCTCGCATTGTGGAGTTGGCTATCCCTAAGCCTCAGTTTGAAGGGAGCCGCATAGGCATGAGCGCTGATGCCGAAGCGTTGTCCACAGAGTTTTGTCTGGTAACTTCAAGTGCGCTTGCGCGCGTGCGCGAGACGCAAGGCACGTATTTTGCGCCGCTGATGAAAGTTGACCCTGACAAATTTGCCGCCGACACCCTGGACCCGCGCAAAGCTGAAGACATGGCAGACGTGCTGGAAGCATATGTTCCGCTTGCCGGCAAAAAGGTATTGGAAATCGGCACCGGCTGCGGCGTTAATCACATCGTCTGGCAAAAAAAGTACGGCATCGAGGCCTGGGGTGTAGAACCCGAAGGCGAAGGCTTTGAAAATTCGGCGGGTGTTGCGCGCGATCTCATCGAAGCCAACGGACTTGATATCTCTCACATCAAGGACGCCCCCGGCGAAGCGCTGCCGTTTACCGACGACAGTTTTGATATCGTCTATTCATCCAATGTGCTTGAACACGTCCTGGACCCCAGCAAGGTCTTACGCGAGGCCGTGCGTGTTTTGAAACCGGGCGGCACGCTTCAGATTGTGTGCCCCAATTATCTATCTTACTTTGATGGCCATCATGCCGCGTTTCATCCACCGATCATTTCGAACGGGTTTTTTCGCTGGTGGATCAAATGGGTTTACCGCCGCGACCCGGAATTCGCGGCTACCATCCGCACCGAGATTAATCCGCTTTGGGTGCGTCGCCAATTGAAGGCGATCAGCTATTCCGTTCCCTTAACAGTGCACACACTTGGCGCGGAGAAGTTTCTGGAACGCATGGACACAGCCGACGTCGGCAAGTGGATGGCCTTGGGTATCCTGGGCCGTCTTGTTTCACTTCTGCAGCGGTTGCGCCTAAATCGGATGCTGGCCCATCTCATCATCGCTTTACAAGGCTGGACGCCGTTGATCATCACGGCCTCCAAACGCGCCTAAGCGTCTTGATCGTTGCCCGCAAGATCGGCGAGCAGCCCTACTGCCGCCCCGAGAATATTCAAAGCGAGGAGAGTCAAAGATAGCGCCAAAGCCGCACTTTGACTTTGGCCGAGCAGGGCAATCAGCCCCACCAACGATCCATCACGCAAACCCACACCGGCGATGGTTACGGGCAGCAGCAGCACAACAGACACCAAACCCACGACAACAGCCCATGATGCGATGGAAAGCTCGAGGCCCAGGGCCGTGCCAAGAACGGCAAACACAATGATGGACAAACCTTGAAAAACAACGCCGAGGAGCAGCGACTGAAGAAGGGTGCTGGGACGCAGGGTCAAACGCCGCCAGGCGCTGAATTTCACCGTCCACTTTTGCAGAAAAGCGGGAACCGGCGCGGCCACGACGAGAGCAAGTAAAATGATAAAGGCGGTTAGTCCGATGCCTACGACCTTCACAGCTGACGCACCGAAAACCGCCGCATCTAGGCCGAGACCGACAGCAGTTAACGCTAGCAATGCAAACAGCCCTAACACCTTGTCTATGGTCACGGCAGAGATTGTAGCGCTGACATCCCCCGCCCGCGAGGCGGCCCGGGTCAGGCGGAAGGCTTTGAC
Organism: uncultured Rhodospirillaceae bacterium; assembly: GCA_963976395.1. GTDB lineage: Bacteria > Pseudomonadota > Alphaproteobacteria > Rhodospirillales > Rhodospirillaceae > UBA11612. The sequence goes on along the minus strand of CAXBLG010000001.1, from coordinate 194,251 downwards.
GGCATCGCCCGCGAGTTGTCCGGGCAAGGCCGTACCGTATAAGACGGCGATCATAGTAAAGCGTAAGGCCTGGCGGACGGAAAGCTGCGGAAGGAGAAGGCGCAACTTTAGAGCATTCACTCCATGGGCCGCAAAATACAGAACGACGGCGAGCGCGACATCAACCGGTCTTAGCTGGCTGAAGGCAACCAGCGCGCCGTCGAGCGGGACGCGCATCAGCACCAGGATCAGCAAAGCCGAGCCGACGCCGATTTTAGCAGCAAGGGATATGGATGGGGGAATCGTTCTCAAGAGCGCGGCTTCGTCTTCAATGCGGAATTTCGACAATCATGTCATGAGCGCTTTCTTGTGTCGCCCTGCTACATTCTGATAGGGCAACAGGCTATTCTAACCCGTGCTCACCGCTCCATTCCCTTATTGGCCGATACGATTGACTCAGTCCCGCCGCATTCTTCTTATCAATTACGAGTATCCGCCCATCGGCGGAGGCGGCGGCAATGCAACCCGCCATATTGCGCATGAGCTCGCAAAACTAGGACATCAGCCTTTTGTCGTGACGGCGGCTTGGGGCGACTTACCGCTTACCGAGTATACAAACGGCGTGACGCTTCGCCGTATTCCGGCGCTGCGCCGCCATGCTGACCGATGCTCTATATTTGAAATGCTTGCGTTTGTGATAGCGGCACTGCTCGCGGCCCCCGGTTGGGCGCGGCAATGGAAAATCGAAGTCGCGCTTGTGTTTTTTACCGTTCCTTGTGGACCGATCGGCTGGCTGTTGAAGCGTCTACTTCAGGTGCCGTACTGTTTGTCCCTGCAGGGCGGCGATGTACCCGGGTTCGACCCGGGACAGCTAAATACGCATCACGCCGTGGCCGGACCCGCCATACGTCATCTTTGGCGCGACGCTGCGGCTGTTATCGCCAACTCGGAAGGACTCGCCGATCTTGCCCGGCGCTTTGAGAGACGTACGCGCATTGATGTTATCCCGGCCGGCGCAGATTTAGTCGGCATTACCCCCAAATCCGACTACAGCTTTGATCAAAATGTGGACATCTTGTGTGTGGGTCGTCTTGTGAAACAGAAGGGGCTGGATATTCTTTTTGAAGCTCTGGGCAAACTTGATCCGAACCTAAACTGGCGTCTGACAGTGGTCGGGGACGGCCCTGAACGCTCAGCGCTGACATCTCAAGCTGCACGCCTCAACTTAAGCACGCGCATTACATTCAAAGCCTGGACCGAAAAATCAATGCTACCCGACATTTATAGAGGGGCTGATATTTTTGTTTTGCCGTCGCGTGACGAAGGCATGGCGAATGTTTTGCTGGAAGCCATGGCCGCAGGATTGCCCGTTATCGGCACCAACATTGCGGGAACCGCCGAAGTCATGATGAACGAGAAAACCGGACTGCTGGTCCAGCCCGAAAGTGTAGATGCTCTGGCAAGCGCGCTCACAACCCTGATCAGCGACGGCGCGCGCCGTGAAATTTATGGCCGCGCCGCGAGAGAACGCGTTGAAACCTCCTATAGCTGGTCCAATGCGGCAGCTCAGTGGGCGACCGTACTTGAGAATGCGATTGTGCCGGAGAGAGCCTCGTGACCACGCCGACCGCAGCACCCGATTATAATGCCATCTGGTCTGGTGGCTGGGACGATATGCGTCTTTATGGCCCCATGTCCCGGCACACGCGCCGTTTGATGCGCAATCTGACAAGCGATCTAAGGCCGCGTTCGATTCTCGATGTTGGCTGCGGCGAGGGCTCTTTGCTCAAGACATTGGCGGATACACATCCGGATGCGGCGACGGCAGGCGTTGAGATTGCCGAGAACGCACTGCACTTGGCCAGGCGCACGCTCCCAGCCGCAGACTTTAAGGTTATGGATATCGCAGCCGCGCCCTGGGACCGCACCTTCGATTTGGTGGTCTGCGCCGATGTCGTTGAACATATCGAAGATGATGCCGCAGCCTTACGGCATATGGCGGCCATGGCCAATCCGGGCGGCTATGTGATTGTCGCCACGCTGCAAGGGCGTCTACGCCGGTTTGAGAAAGACATCGGCCATGTTCGAAATTACGCTGCGGGTGAACTTCAGGACAAGATTACCGCTGCGGGGCTAAAGGTTGATCGTGTTGTAGAGTGGGGCTTTCCCCTGTATTCGCCCCTCTACCGCAATCTCCTCGAATTTTTAGGCAATCGCGGCACCATGGGCCGCTTTGGCCGGGTGCGGAAACTCATCAGTCATGTGCTGTACGCACTTTTTCTACTCAACAGCTCGCGACGGGGCGACTACATTTTCGTACGCGCGTACAAAGAACCGCAGCCGGGAGAACCGAAGTGAGTAAGTTAGGAAAAGTTTTGGTCACCGGTGCGGATGGTTTCATCGGTTCGCACCTTGTTGAAGCGCTTGTTGCCGCTGGCCACGATGTTCGCGCTTTTGTGCTGTATAATAGCTTCAATTCGTGGGGCTGGCTGGACAGCATTCCCGAAGAAACCAGAAATAAAATAGATGTATTTGCGGGTGATGTGCGCGATGCCCACGGGGTGCGCACCGCCATGACGGACTGCGAAACCGTCATGCACCTCGCGGCCTTGATCGCTATTCCTTATTCCTATCACTCGCCCGGCGCTTACGTGGACACCAACGTCAGCGGAACGCTCAATGTTGTGCAAGCGGCCCAAGACCTTGGCGTTAAGCGCTGCATCGTCACATCGACCAGCGAAGTCTATGGTACGGCGCAATTCGTGCCCATTACCGAAGACCATCCGTTGCAAGGGCAATCTCCTTACTCGGCAACAAAGATCGGCGCCGACCAAATCGCCCTGTCTTTTCACCGTGCTTTCAATACACCGGTGAGCGTGATTCGTCCGTTCAACACCTATGGGCCCCGACAGTCCGCCCGCGCCGTGATTCCAACCATCATCACGCAGATTCTGGCCGGAAAGAAATCTATCAAACTTGGCCGTTTACATCCGACCCGCGACTTCAATTTTGTTGAGGACACCACACGCGGTTTTATCGCGCTGGCAAACGCCATGACAAAGACCGACGGCGTACTGGGTGAGGTAATTAATATCGGTTCAAATTTTGAAGTCTCGATCGGCGAGACTGCGGCGCTGATTGCCGACATTATGAACGTAAAACTGGATATTCAATCCGATGACACACGCATGCGCCCGGCGCTCAGTGAAGTCGAACGTCTTTGGGCCAGCAATGAAAAAGCAAAAACGTTGCTGGGATGGACACCGGATCATGCGGGCCATGATGGTTTTAAGCATGGCCTCGAAAAAACCATCGCGTGGTTTTCCGCGCCGGGAACGCTCGCCCACTTTAAAACTGATATCTACAATATTTGACCGCAACGCAGAATCAGTTGCAGATCAAACGGTTGACGCTAGATGTGTAGCGCGCGACCATAGAGCGACTCTCCAATCACACGCAGATGTAAAGGCAGGACCATGAAGGGCGATAAAGAGGTCATCAAATTCTTGAACACCGTACTCAAGAATGAGCTGACAGCCATCAATCAGTACTTCCTTCACTCTCGCATGTTGAGCGATTGGGGCCTGACTCGTCTTGGTGAGTATGAATACAAAGAATCCATCGACGAGATGAAACATGCAGACAAGTTGACGACACGCATTTTATTTCTTGAAGGCCTTCCGAATCTTCAAGACCTTGGCAAACTGATGATCGGTCAGGATGTAAAAGAAATCCTGCAATGCGATCTAACTTTAGAAATGCAAGCCATGCCGGCTTTGAAAGAGGCCATTTCCCATTGCGAAAAGGTCGGCGACTACGTCTCGCGTGAATTGTTCGAAGAAATCTTAGAGTCTGAAGAAGAGCACGTGGACTTCTTGGAAACGCAGCTCGGCCAAGTTGAGCGCATGGGTCTTGAAAATTACGTGCAGCTTCAAAGCAAACCGGCTGAAGACTAAGAGAGCTGAAAACGCTGGCAGCGGTGCGCGTTATTCGGCCGCCTGAAGGACGTATGAGCCTGGGGCAAGGACGCCGCGCGACTCGGCCCCAATAGGGTTGGCGGTTGTCGACTCGATAACATCTTCCGCCATGCAGCGACATTGTCCGCAGCAAACTTCCGTTCCGAGCATCCGAAATGCATCGTCTACCGTCCGCGCACCCTGATGGGCGACCTCGGAAAGCTCCTTATCTGTCAAAGCGTTACATATACACACGTACATCGGGTATCTGTGCTCCGAACCAACAATGCGAATCAATCTCATATCCGAATTACAGATTTAGGGCATATGCGAACGATTTGCAAGCGCAACTTTAGGAATTGGGGACGCGGCGGAGCAAAGCCCCGTAAAACCCATCTAAACCGCCATGTTCCGACCATTGGCTCGGCAAACACCTAAGTTCGCCCCGACGAGATATAAACTGAATTTCCCCACCAACAGCGGCCGACGGAATTTTCTCGAGAGTGACCCGCTCATCGGCGGCCAGAACCGATTCGACTGCAAATCGGCGCTCTTCCGGCTGAAGGGAACACACGCTGTACAGAATAATGCCGCCGGGCTTGATCATGTCCACAGCTGCCCCAAGCAATTTACGCTGCAACTCTGCCAGCACAGCAATGTCGCTCGCCCGCTTGAGAAAGGGCAGATCCGGGTGACGACGAATTGTTCCGGTGGCCGAACACGGCGCATCCAGCAGCACCGCATCCACCTGGGCTGGTGGCCGCCACATACCGGCATCTGCCTCAACCACATTGGCCGCAAGATGCAAGCGATCGAGATTTTGATGCACCCGCTCCAGCCGCTTGGCGTCGATGTCTACGGCGGTCACGTCACAACCCGCTGCAGCAAGCTGAGCGGTTTTGCCGCCGGGCGCCGCGCAAAGATCAACGACGGTTTTCCCCACGCCTCCGTCCAAAGCATGCAATAAAACCTTAGCCGGCAACGCCGCCGCCGCGTCTTGAATCCACCACGCGCCCTCAGCGAAGCCATCCAATTCTTGAACGCGGCCTGCGTTTTTACACCGCACCGTTCCTGTGGGAAGCAAGCGGCCCTCAAGCCGCGCGGCCCACTCTGCACCACGCGCGGAGTCTTTGACGGTTATGTCCAAAGGCGGCTCGGTCAAATGCGTTTCGGCCGTGCCGCGTGTGACCGGCTCGCCGTATGCGGCAAGCCAAGAGTCCCACAGCCAGGCCGGCGTCGCGAGACGAGCCGCATCCTGATCGCCAATAATCGCCGGTCCCTTTTCCGCCACACGCCTTAGCACCGCGTTTACCAAGCCGCCTAAGCGCTCATGATAGCGCTTGGCCAAAGTGACGGCCGTGCCCACAGCCGCATGGGCCGGAGTATCGAGAAACAAAAGCTGCGCCGCGCCGATGCGCAACACGTCAATAATTGGATCGGCTGGTTTCTTAGTCAAAAAAACGTCCAGCACTGCGTCGATCTGTCCCAAACGACGCAATGTGGTGGCGACAAGAAGGCGTACAAAAGCGCGATCCCGAGATTCAAGCGATGTGACGGCAAGCTCAAAACTATCGTCCGCGCGGCGATGCTTGCGCAGCACACCTGCAAGTACATCGCACGCGGCCCCGCGGGCTGCGACATCGTCGCCGGGTGCTGGAGCGCGAGCCGAACGATCAGTATTGGGAGATGGTGTCATAACCCCAAATGCAATCACCATGCAGACAATGTCAATCACAGCCGGCGTGGAACTCCAACGCCGGGTGCGCTACGCTCTCGCGAAATTACCTGTTGGAGTTTTCATGAGCGCCGATCTTCGAGCAAAAATTGCCGCTATACCGTTTTGGTACCATCGCATCGTCCTGCCCGATGGCGTCACCACACCCGGCTGGGCACCGATGGCACCAGAGGCTTACCGGATTCCACAGGATTTAACCGGCCTGCGCGTTCTAGATGTGGGTGCCTGGGACGGATACTGGACCTTTGAGGCCCTAGCCCGCGGCGCAAAAGAGGTTCTCGCGATTGATGATTTTTCCGACACGCTTGACGAAAGCATGAATGTGCCGCGCGCGAAGTGGGAAACCTTTGATTTGTGCCGCGCGGCGCTCGGGTATTCCGAAGACATATGCGATCGCAGAGAAATGAGTATCTATGACATCTCGCCGGAGACTGTCGGCATGTTCGATGTCGTCTTCTTTTTCGGAACTCTCTATCACCTACGCCACCCGCTTCTCGCCTTGGATCAGATGGCTGCCGTTTGCACCGGATCTATTTTTGTCGAAAGTGCGATTTGCGACGACTACAGCGCGTACCGGGGACTCGGTCAGGGATATAACAGCCACCAAATGGTCATGGAGTTTTATCCGGACAAACAGCTCGGCGACAATGCGACCAACTGGTGGGCGCCGACCTTAGACTGCCTCGGCCATATGGTCCGCGCCGCAGGGTTTTCCGACGTTCAGGGTTGGAAATTGATGGACGACCCGAAAAAGGTCCCTCATTGCCGTGGGTTTGCCACCGGCACCAAGAAGTCCTAGCTGCGCTTATCCCCAAGGTCCAGACGCCCGCTGCGGCGCAACGGCCCCCGCCATCTGCTCTAGCTTGGCGATGCGATTCTTTGTTGAGGGGTGCGTTGAAAATAGATTATCGGCCCGCTGACCGTTCAACGGATTGACGATGAAAAGATGTGCTGTGGCCGGATTACCCTCGGCCTCTTGATTCTCGACCGTGCGCGCGCCGCGCTCCAATTTCGCAAGAGCCGAGGCGAGTGCCCGCGGATTACCCGATATTTCCGCTCCGCCTGCATCTGCGCCATATTCGCGTGTACGCGAGATTGCCATTTGCACCAATGCCGCCGCCATGGGCGCAAGAATCATAATCATGATTGAACCGAGCATGCCGCCTGCACCCCGCCGTCCGCCGAAAAAGAACGCAAAGTTGGCAAGCATCCCGATCGCACCGGCGATGGTCGCGGTGATCGTCATGATCAAGGTATCGCGATTTTTGACGTGAGCCAGTTCATGGGCCATCACACCTGCAATCTCATCAGGCGTCAGCATACGCAGCAGCCCGGTGGTTGCCGCAACCGCAGCATGTTCTGGATCGCGGCCCGTGGCAAAGGCGTTGGGTTGAGCGTTTTCGATCACATAGACCTTGGGCATCGGCAATTCGGCACGGCGCGCAAGACCGGCGACAATGCCATAAAATTGCGGTGCCGAAGATTGGTCGACCTCCTTCGCGCGGTACATGCGCAAAACAACCTTGTCGGAGTTCCAATAAGCGAAGGCGTTCATGGCAATGGCCACGCCGAGCGCAATCACCATACCGCCTGCGCCGCCGATCAAATATCCCACGGCAAGAAACAGACCCGTCATCGCAGCGAGTAACAGCCCGGCTCGCATGGTGTTCATATAATTCGGCTCCTTCGTTCTATGCCGCCTTATGACATATGGTGAATCCGCCCCAATTCAAGGGCTGAATAAGAGGGCGCGTTTCTGTACTCTACGGCCATGACAACCAAACCCGGCAAAACGAAACCGCTTCCGCTGGCTCTAAGTCCGGAAGCCGCAGCCCTGAAGCCGAAATCCGCGCCCGTGCCCGGCGAACCCGCTAAGATTGAGACAGCGGACAGGCCGGTCGATGAAACCGGCGGCCCCAAAGGCGCAGAGCCCACCCGGTTCGGGGATTGGGAACGCAAGGGTCGCTGCTCGGATTTTTAAGCGTTCCGGTCACGCACCCCAGAATCGCCTGAGACCCGAGTCTTCAATAGATTGTTAAGTGCCCGCTGCTAACCAATTGATTCAGAGCGTCTTCTTATGGATGCTTAAGATCAAGGCTCAGGCGCTGTCTATAAAGCGCCGGCACAACAGCGGGGATGCGGAACGGTTATGCCATTAGGTACGTTTATCGACGTGCTGAAGCGGCGCGCAGTTAAAACGCCTGCAAGCCCTTTTGCCGATGACGGTCTCGACGAGGCTTTATACGGTATTGATCCTTTGCGCATCCTGATCAGTCCGCTGGCCGGCGATACGCAGGGCCTAGCGGCACGGCATATTCATGACCGGCTCGCGGGGCGCCTGGGCGTATCCATTTCCATTGCCGATAGGCCGTTGACGGTGTCCGGTGCCGATTATAGTCAACCGTTGTTTGTCTCTATGGCCGTGGACCTTGGACGCCGTTGGCTGCAACGGGAAGGCGCTGATCTTCTTGTCTGGGGTGAAAGTATTTCAACGGCTTCATCAAGCCGCAACAAAGGACCTGGCACATCCTGGCGTCTTCGCTTCCTCGGCGGTTCGACGCCGTTGCACCCGCAAAGCGCTTCAATGTCAGCCCTTGAACGACTGGAAGTGCCCGCGCTTTTTGACGACGCTACCGGCGATCTTGTCTTCGGTGCGGCGCTTGCGGCAGTCAACGTTGAATCCGCCGACGGCGTGCGCGCCCGCGCAGCGATGTTTCGCCCTGTACTCGGGGCCGCCACCCGCTTCGCGGAAGGCGACATGGTCGGCACGGTGGCCGAAGGCGCAACGGCGCAAAGCGCTTATGCGGCGCTGTTGTTGCTGGAAGGCGCGCGCACCGGCGATGTGAAAATGCTTGAACGCGCCGTATCGGTGTACCAAGGCGCGCTGATACTGGGAGATGATGCTTTTCCAGAACACGAGCGCGCGATGATCGGCAGCCATATCTCCGATGCCCTGTCATTGATTGGCGAGATCGTCGAACGGCCCAAACTTGCCGAAAAGACTGTCGAATATTACCGCGCTGCTCTGAGCATGGTGCGCAAAGAGGTTTTTGCAGACGAGTACGCGGCCCTGAAAGTCCGTCTAGGCCTTGCCCTCCACGGCCAAGCCCTGAGCGCCGGAGAAACCAGTCATCTCAAAGAAGCCGCCGATGCGTTTTCCGACGCCACCGCCATCTGGACCATTACCGATGCACCGGAACGCTGGGCGGATATTCAAAATTCTCTCGGTGGGCTACTCATCACCATGGGCAAGCTGACCCAGCAGCCATCGCTTTTCGACAAAGCCGTGACGGTCTTTCTGAAGATCGCGCAGGTTCGTAGCCGCACCAAAGCGCCGCTGGCTTGGGCGACAACCCTTGCCAATATCGGCGCCGCCTTGAAGGAAAAGGGCATGGCGGCCGGAAACACTGAGTGCCTCAAACAGGCCGCTGAAGCTTTCGATGAGGCCCGCCACGTTTTCATAGAATTAAACCTCGACAACAACGCGGAACTAGCCGCGAGCCAGCGCGAAGCGGTGCTGAAACTCATCGCCGACCGCGCCTAAAGCCACACATGCCCACACAAAAACAATCCGATTTCCATTGACCCTTTGCGAGCCGGACGCGAGACTTTAGCCGCCTTCGACATATGCAAAAGGAGAGCCGTCATGTTGCGCCGGTATTTCGCTATTGTGGTCCTTGGTTTTTGGATGCTTGGCCTTTCAAGCATGGAATCCGCGGCAGATACGCCGCCGGTCAAACTCAATGAATGGGATGTGCCGTGGGATAATTCCCGCCCGCGCGACCCGTTTGCCCAAAGCGAGGATGCGGTGTGGTTTGTGGGCCAGCGCGGCAACTATGTCGCCATGCTCAACCCCAAGGACGGCTCGTTTAAAAAATACGATCTGCCCGACAAAGCTCTGCCACATAATTTGATCGTCGATAGCAAGGGGATCGTCTGGTACGCGGGGAACGGCGATTCGCATATCGGCCGTATTGATCCGGCAAGCGGCGATATTGAACGTATCGGCATGCCCGATAAGGCCGCGCGCGATCCGCACACCTTGGTGTTCGACAAGAATGAAAATATTTGGTTCACGGTGCAAGGCGGCAATTTTGTCGGCCACCTCGATACGGACTCACGCGAAGTGCGGCTAATCAAAGTGCCTACAAAAGGCGCACGGCCCTACGGCATTGAACTGGATTCGCGGGGACGCCCCTGGGTGGTCGAGTTTGGAAGTCATAAACTTGCTCTGATCGACCCGGAGTCTTTTACTTTGAAAGAAATAGACCTTCCGCGTGAAGACGCGCGCCCCCGGCGCATCGCCATCACCTCCGACGATATGATTTGGTATGTGGATTACGCCGACGGATATTTGGGCCGCTACAACCCGCACAATGGAATGTTCAACGAGTGGCTAGCCCCCGGCGGTTCTGGCGCGCGGCCCTATGGCCTTGAGGCCGACGACGAAGACCGCCTTTGGTTTGTTGAGTTCGGCGGCGACCCGGCGCGCTTTGTCGGTTTCGACACACGCAAGGAAGAGTTCATCGGCGTGACCGACATCCCAAGCGGCGGCGGCGTGCGGCACATGCACTATTATCAACCGACACAAACCATCTGGTTCGGCACCGATTCAAATACTATCGGGCGTATACAGGTGCCGGTCTCGCCGCAACTGACGAACTAGATCCTGTTGATGCACATTCTACGCGCGGCGCTGGGTGGACTGAGTCTGTGTTTGCCGAGCGCCGCGTCCGCCTATGTGGACGGGCCGGTGGCGGACCGAGATGGCGGCGGCGACTTCACCTGCCGCGAATGTCACGTTCACGACGAAAGCCTAGCCGCTGCGGGCTCGATTTCGGTTGAGGGATTTCCAGCCCGCTTCGAGCCCGGCCATACTTATGCCCTGACTCTTCACCTGACCCATCCCGATATGAAACGCGCCGGTTTTCAGATGTCCGTGCGGGGTGAAACCGGCACCCAGGCCGGTGACCTTGCGGCAGGCGAGAGCGTGAAAATTGCGGCCGACCCTAAGAGCGGCGTGATCTTCGCCCAGCACAGTGAGAACGGCGCACCGTTCGTTGAAAACCACACGGCGGCGTGGTCCGTCACATGGACAGCGCCCGAAGACTCTGCGACGGTTACGGTGTACGCCGCCGGCAACGCCTCGAACGGAGACGATTCCGCCCTTGGCGATGTGATTCTTTTGTTGAGTCGCACGATCAAAAAATAGGCGGCCTAAAATGAGGCGCGCATCTACACGCGCCTCAACCTAGGTTTATGCTGCTGCGGCGACAACTGCCTCTTGAACCTCACCGCGCGCTAAGGCTACGCCCTTTGCTGCCGCCTCGTCCCCAACCGCTTGGCCTTCAATGTGGATGAACGTTACGTCTTCGAGGCCGATAAATCGCAACATATGCCGTAGATAACTTTCTTGAAAATCTCCGACACCGATCGGATCATCGCTGCCGTAATAGCCGCCTCGACTAATCACCGCATAGACCTTCTTATTCTTCAGTAAGCCAATAGGCTGGCCTTTTTCATTGTAGCGAAACGTGCGCCCTGCACGGGCCACGTGATCAAGCCAGGCTTTCAGCGTGGTCGGGATTGTAAAGTTGTACATAGGGGCCGCAAGCACAACGACGTCGGCATTTTCAACTTCTTCAATAAGACTATCGGCAAAATCTACTTTGCTCTGTTGGACGACGCTTCGCTGATCCGCCGCTGCGCCCAAAGCCCCAAGAGTTTCGAGGCTAAGATGCGGCATATTTTCGGGTGTCAGCGCACGCTCTTTAACCGATCCGGTCACTCCGACGCGACGCAGAGTTGTCACTAATTCTGTTGCGACTTGGCTGGACTTTGAACGTTCGCCCATAAGGCTTGATGTGATGACTAAGATGTTGCGCATTGCTTTTCTCCTGTTCGTGGGTACAGCGTGGCCGCTGCGTCATGAGCAAGAGATTGCGCTTTTCAAGCTATCATTAAAACCGGCATAATAGTGATATTATATATCACTATTTATGATGGATTATGAATGCTTGATCGCCTGACATTGGACCAGCTTCGCACTCTGATTGCCGTCGCCGAGACGGGAAGTTTTTCGGCGGCGGGCCGCCAGCTACAGCGCGTTCAGTCTGCCGTAAGCCAGACTATTCAAGCTTTGGAAGCAACGCTTGAGGTTGCGCTGTTCGACCGCAGCGGCAAGGCGCCGGCCCTAACCGACGCCGGCCGTGCTTTGCTAACTGATGCGCAAAAACTTGTTAAAAGTGCCGAAGCGCTGCGGGCGCGTGCAAGCCGCATTGCGTCCGATATTGAGCCCGAGCTGACACTCGCGGTAGATGCGTTCTTTCCAAACGATCTGCTCATGCAAAGTTTGAAATCGCTCAGCAAAGCCTTTCAGCACTTACCGGTCACTGTATTTACGGAAGGATTAGGCGGCGCTGAGCAACGGTTGCGAGACGGTGCCGCGCGTCTCGGACTTTATACCCCGCGTGCGGTGCGGGCCGAAGGCATAACCACAGACTTCCTGACCTCTATTGCTATGGTGCCCATCGCGGCAGCAGATCATCCTTTGGCGAAGATAAAAGGCGCGATCCCTCGTGAGGTATTAGAAGAACAAGTACAACTTGTCCTCATTGACCGGACACAAATCACGGCAGGATTTACGGGCGGTATTATCAGTCATCGCATATGGCGTTTTGCCGATCTAAGCACACGCCTTGAGTATCTTTTGGGCGGCTTTGGTTGGTGCAATATGCCGTTGCATCTCGTGAATCATTATATTGCGGCTGGCAAACTGAAACAGTTGCGGTTGAAGCAAGACGGCCCCTGGTCCTTACCCATCCATGTGGTGCATGAAATCACCCATCCTCCAGGCCGTGCGGGCCGATGGTTGGTGGAGGATTTGCGCACCCGTCTAAAATCCTGCCCGACGAATTTCGGCAGCGGTAAATTAGCCAATCTAAGCCGTAAAACGAGGTCTTGATTAACGAACCGCACGATTTTTTACCAAGTCTTCCACCACGCTGGGATCGGCGAGAGTTGATGTATCTCCCAACTTGTCTACTTCATTCTCGGCAATCTTACGCAGAATGCGGCGCATGATTTTACCCGAACGGGTCTTAGGCAGACCGGGGGACCATTGCAACGCATCGGGTTTGGCGATCGCACCAATATCTTTACCCACCCAAGCGATGAGTTCTGCGCGCAGTTCGTCCGTAGGCTCAACGCCCTTGATCAGTGTGACATAAGCATAAATGCCCTGACCCTTCACATCGTGCGGGAACCCGACCACGGCCGCTTCAGCCACCGCCTCATGCGCCACCAACGAACTTTCAACTTCCGCCGTGCCCATGCGGTGACCGGAGACATTGATCACATCATCCACCCGCCCTGTGATCCAGTAGTAACCGTCCTCGTCCCGGCGGCAGCCGTCGCCGGTAAAATATTTGCCGGGATAGGTTGTGAAATAGGTGTCTATAAAGCGCTGATGATCGCCGTAAACCGTGCGCATCTGTCCGGGCCAGGACGATTTGATACAAAGGTTACCGCTGCACGCGCCTTCCAGCTCTTCGCCCGCTGAATTGACGATACATGGTTCAATGCCGAAAAACGGCAATGTCGCCGAACCGGGCTTGAGCTTTGTCGCGCCTGGAATGGGCGAGATCAAAATACCGCCGGTTTCCGTTTGCCACCACGTATCGACAATGGGACAGCGACCGTCGCCCACCACCCGGTGATACCACCGCCACGCTTCGGGATTGATCGGCTCGCCGACGCTGCCGAGCAGCCGCAAGGTTGCGCGCGACGTGCGTTTCACCGGCGCGTCGCCGTCACGCATGAGCGCGCGCAAAGCGGTCGGCGCAGTGTAAAAAATATTCACCCCGTGCTTGTCGATCACCTGCCAGAATCTTGAAGTGTCCGGATAGTTCGGCACGCCCTCAAACATGAGGGTCGTCGCGCCGTTGGCGAGCGGACCGTAGACGATATAGCTATGGCCCGTGACCCAGCCCACATCGGCCGTGCACCAATAGACGTCGCCATCTTTGTAGTCGAACACGTATTCGTGGGTCATCGAGACATAAACAAGATAGCCGCCGGTGGTGTGCAGCACCCCCTTGGGTTTTCCGGTCGAGCCCGAGGTGTAGAGGATAAACAACGGATCTTCCGCGTTCATCTCTACCGGATCGCACCACGCCAGCGCGCGTTCGGTGAGGACGTGATACCAAACATCGCGCGGCGAACTCATGGCCACTTTGGCTTCTGTGTTTTTGACGACGATCACATGACGGACGGACGGCGCGGTTTTCAACGCCTCGTCCACATTGGCCTTAAGCGGTATGGTTTTGCCGCCGCGCCGACCTTCATCGGCGGTGATCACAATCTTGGCTTCACAGTCATTGATGCGGTCGGCGAGCGAGTGAGGAGCAAAACCGCCGAACACCACCGAATGGACCGCGCCGATACGCGTACACGCCAGCATCGCCACTGCCGCCTCGATAATCATGGGCATGTAGATGCACACGCGGTCGCCCTTGGTCACGCCCAGCGACTTCAGCACATTGGCAAGGCGGCAGGTTTCCTCGTGCAATTCGGCGTAGGTGATGTTCTTTGAGTTTTTGGGATCGTCGCCTTCCCAGATAATCGCCGTTTGTGCGCCGCGCTGCTGAAGATGCCGGTCGAGGCAGTTGAAACTCGCGTTCAATGTGCCGTCTTGATACCACTTGATGTGTAAATCTTCGGCTTTGAACGAAACGTCGCAGACATGGGTGTACGGCGTAATCCATTCCAGCCGCTGGCCGGCGCTGCGCCAAAAGGTCAGCCGGTCCTTCGTTGCATCATCGCGCATTTCTGCACACTTGCGCTCATCAAGCAGCGTGTTTGCGGCGAACATTTTTGGGACGTCGATCACCTGGCCGTCGGACATAACATACCTCCTCCAATTTCTTACCGCAGATCATACCCAAGCGCGGTTTACGGAGTCACGCCTTGTCGCATCGTCTATAAATGACCGGATCGTGGTGAAGCCGTAGTTACCGCGTATCGAAGGTCATTGAAGGGTCCAGCAGCATGAACAGCAAGAAGACAATATTTTTGACCGGCGCCACAGGCCATATGGGCAGCGAGGCCGTGCGGCATCTTCTAGAGCGCGCTGATCGCTTCAGGCTTAGAGTTTTCATTCTTCCGAGTGAACGCAACACACGACCGGCCAAGCAGTTGGCCGCATCCGCGGGTGTGGAAATCGTGTGGGGAGATTTAACCCGTTACGAGGACGTCCTGGCGGGGGTGTCCGGGGCCGATTACGTGCTCCATGTCGGCGGCATGGTATCGCCGCATGCAGACCGGTTTCCGGATTTGACAATGAAGGTCAATGTCGGCGGCGCGCGCAATATTGTCGCCGCGATCAAGGCCCAGCCGGACCCCAACCACATCCGTCTCGTCTATATCGGCAGCGTGGCGCAGACCGGAAACCGTGCTGCGCCCCTTCACTGGGGGCGCGCCGGCGACCCGATAAAGATCAGCCTGTTCGACCAGTACGCCGTGAGCAAAACACAAGCCGAAGCCATTGTCGCCGAGTCCGGACTCAAGCATTGGGTATCGCTGCGCCAAACCGGCATGGCCTACCTCGGGCTTCACGAAACCTTCGATCCCATCATTTTTCACACGCCGCTCAACGGGGTGTTCGAGTGGTCAACAGCGCGGGATTCAGGCCGGTTGCTGGCCAATGTTTGTGAGGAAGGCGTGCCGGACTCCTTTTGGCGCGGCATCTACAACATCGGCGGAGGCGCGGCCTCCCGCGTGACCAACCACGAATTTCTCGCCAAATCCTATGCCGCCATGGGCATCACCGATTACCGCAACGTGCTGCGTCCCAATTGGTTCGCGACCCGAAATTTTCACGGACAGTGGTATACCGATTCAGACCGGCTCGAGGCTTTGGTTCCGTTCCGCAGTCAGTCGATTGAAGACTTTATTGGTGAGGTGAAACAAAACACGCCGTTTTACATCAAACTGGCGGGGCGCTTAGCGGCGGGCGCCATCTACCGGCGGACCCATGCGCTCGCAAACTCCCCCGGCGGTTCGCTCTATTGGATGGCCCACAATGAGACCGCTCACATAAACGCCTTTTTCGGTTCTCGCGAAACGTGGGAACGCATTCCAGACTGGGACGGGTATGAGTTCGCACAACCGTCGCCTACGCCCGCATTTCTGAACCATGGGTACGATGAAACAAAGCCGCGCGAGGCATGGGCGCTCTCGGATATGCAGGGCGCTGCTGAATTTCGCGGCGGGCGCTGCCTTGCCGACCATATAGGCACCCCGTTCACGCAACTGCCATGGCGCTGCGCGCTGGGCCACGACTTCACCCTGTCGCCCAACCTCATGCTGGCCGGCGGACATTGGTGTCCAACGTGCATGATTGATCCGAATACTTATGCTGACGTAGCCCAGCGCAATTCGTTTTTTGCGCAGGTGTGGCAAGAAGGCTGAGGCGCGCCTTATTGCTCGACCGGGAACACCTTGCGAGTGGGCACGATTACCATACGCTCGAACAGTCCCACTTTGTTGTAGGGGTCTTCGGCAAAAACGGCACGGGCCGTCGCGAGGTCTTCGAACTCGGCAATAATCAAGGAACCGATTGACGATTCACCGTCATCGGACAGCATCGGGCCAGCATATTTCAGTTTAATCGCCGGGCCTTGAATCCACTCCAAATGCTCTTCCCGTGTTTCCATACGCAAATCAACATGACCGGGTTTATCAAAACACATGATGCCAACGAGCATTTTTTTCTCCTTACGAATTCAGCCGCCTTTACGCGGTGGCTTTTTGGGGGATGGTTTTTTTGATGCGGTCTTCGTTGCCGGCCGCACCACGCGACGGCGCGCGCTGCGCTGGACCGCCGCCTTGGGGTCGGCTTTGCGGCGCGATCCCACCGGCGAGTCATTTTTTGTTTTGGATTTCGATTTTTTCTTCGCTTTGGCCTTTGTCCGCGGCCCGGAACTCGCCCCCGCGCTACGGCCGTATTCATCAGTGATGCGTACGATATCGTCCTCGCCCACGTATTCACCGGACTGCACTTCGATCATGTGCAGATCAACCTGCCCGGGATTGGCAAGACGGTGAATGGTGCCAGCCGGAATGAATGTGGACTCGTTCTCGCGCAAAATGAACTCTTTGTTGTCGTTAGTCACGACCGCCGTGCCCGTGACGACCACCCAGTGCTCGCTGCGGTGCCAGTGTTTTTGCAGCGAGAGTTGCGCCCCGGGTTTCACGCAGATGCGTTTGACCTTGAATCGCGGGCCTTCATCCATGGTTTCGAACCAACCCCAAGGGCGGTAGGTGCGAGCTTGTGCCGTTGCTTCGGGCCGACCTTCGGCTTTCAACCGCTCCACAATTTTTTTCACGTCCTGATCGTGGGCCTTGTCGACAACCAACACCGCATCGGCGGTGACCACAACAACAATGTCCTTCACGCCGATGACGGCGGTGAGCTGTTTCTCGCTGCGTACGTAAGTCCCTGAAGTGTTCACAGCCACTACGTCGCCGAGAATCGTATTGCCCGCCACGTCCTTTTCAGACTCTGCGTGCAGCGCGCTCCATGAGCCGACGTCGGACCAGCCCATATTCACCGGCACCACAGCAGCTTTGTCGGTGCGTTCCATAATGCCGTAGTCGATGGATTGCGCCGGAACCTTGGCGAACGTTTCCGCATCAAGCCGGAAAAAGAATAAATCGTCTTCGCCCTTCCTCAGTGCCGCGCGGCAGCCCGGGCCGATCTCCGGCTCGTTCCGTTCAAGCTCCGAGAGATAAAGACCGACTGAGCACATGAAAATGCCGCCGTTCCAGTAGTGACCACCCGCCTTAAGCAACTTGGCCGCGGTTGCCGAATCCGGCTTTTCAACAAACCGTTCGACTGAGAATAAATCGCTCGCCTTGGGCAGCGCGTCCCCACGCTTGATATATCCATACGCCGTGGACGGCGTGGTCGGCTGAATGCCAAACGTCACCATATGTCCGTCCTGCGCCACCGGCACCGCGTTCGCCACAGCGATGCGGAAGGCTTCAGGCTTACGCACCAAGTGATCGGACGGCATGATGAACATCAGCGCGTCAGGTTCTTTTTCAAGCAGCAGTGCCGCCACGCAAGCTGCAGGCGCCGTATTGCGCCCCACGGGCTCAATCACTATGGCCTTGGGTACGACATTCACCGCGCGCAGTTGCTCGGCGACAATGAACCTGTGCGCCTCGTTGCAAACGATGATCGGCGCTTCGACCGAAAACCGCGCACCGCGCGGCATCGCGCCGAGACGCAGAACCGTTTCCTGCAGCAGGCTGCGGTCTGACATCAAGGGCTGGAGTTGCTTGGGCAGTTCCTCGCGCGACAACGGCCACAAGCGCGAGCCGCTGCCGCCAGATAGAATAACAGGGTAGAGGCGTACGGGTTTACTCATAAGCTAGTCTACTTCGTCTCTGAGGGGACGGTCGAGCAATCCCTTCAGCATATCGTCGATGGCTGCGCCGTGATTGAGCACTTGGTCGATGGCCGCACAAATCGGCATATCCACCTTCAATTTTGCGGCAAGAGACACCACCGCCTCCGCCGTAGTCACGCCTTCCGTGACTGAGCGGCGGGCGCCCAAAATTTCATCCAGGGTTTTGCCCTCGCCGAGAGCCGCCCCCAATGAATAATTGCGTGACTGCAAAGACGTGGCTGTCAGCACCAGATCGCCGAGACCCGAAAGCCCCATTAAAGTTTCCGCCCGGCCGCCTCGGGCGACGGACAACCGCACAATCTCGGCGAGGCCGCGCGTAAGCAACGCCGCGCGCGCGTTTGCGCCGAGCCCCTTGCCGTCGGCCATGCCGCAGCCAATGGCCAGAACATTTTTGACCGCGCCGCCGACCTCGGCGCCGGTCACGTCGTCGGATAAATAGGGGCGGAACGTGGTCGAACTAAGCGCCTCAGCGACCTGCCGACCGAGGTCTTGGTCAGCAGCGGCGAGCGTGATTGCCGTCGGCAATCCCGAGGCCACTTCCCGCGCAAACGTGGGGCCGGACAAAACCATCATCGCGGCTTTTGGCAGCGTTTCCGCAACCACATCGGTCATCAGCGCCGAAGTGCCGCGCTCAATGCCCTTGGCGCAAATCACAACCGGGGTCCCGGGTTTAATATGAGCCCTTAGATTCTTGCAGCTTGCGCGCAAAAACTGCGCGGGCACCACCAACAATATAATATCCGCCGCCGCCGCTCGGCCAAGGTCGCCGGTCGCGGTGATAGACGAATCTAATGTCACGTCCGGAAGATAAACGGAGTTGCAATACGTCCGGTTGATCGCCGTGGTGACTTCAGGCTCCAACGCCCACAGGGTGACATCGCGGCCCGCGCGCCTTGCGACGGTCGCCAGCGCCGTCCCCCAGGCGCCGGCGCCTATAACACCGATGCGTTGCATGTCCGCCATGAAACCCACTCAGAAAAGTTGCCGTTTAGTGTCACGCTTCTTGTCTATGCCCGGGCGCCCCGCGAATGTCCACATAAGGACATTGCAAACGTCCGGGGGATACGCCAAGACCTTAGCCATGACTATTCTTATCACAGGCGCAGCCGGCTTTATCGGTTTTCATACGGCAATGCGGCTCCTGGATCTGGGGCGACGCGTTGTCGCGCTCGATAACTTCAATTCCTATTACGATGTCGGCCTGAAAGAAGCCCGCTGGGCGCAGCTCGAGAATCGCGAGGGATTGATCGGCCGGCGCATCGACCTCGCCAATCGCCGCGATGTGTTCACCCTGTGCGACGAAACCGAACCTACTCATATTATACATCTCGGCGCGCAGGCCGGAGTGCGCTACGGCATTGAGAACCCCGAGGCCTATGTCAATTCCAACCTGATCGGCTTTATGAATATTCTTGAGGCCGCGCGCGCCCTGAAAGTTGATCATTTTGTGTTCGCCTCGACCAGTTCGGTGTACGGCGCGAACACCACCATGCCCTTCGCCGAACACCATACCGCCGACCACCAACTCAGCCTTTATGCCGCAACCAAACGCGCCAACGAGGCGCTCGCGCATTCATACGCCCATCTTTACAAAATACCCTCAACCGGACTTAGATTTTTCACGGTCTATGGCCCATGGGGACGACCCGATATGGCGCCGCAAAAATTTACAGCGCGCATTTGCGCCGGCGATCCCATCGATGTTTATAACGACGGCAAGATGAAGCGTGACTTCACCTTCATCGACGATATCGTCGAAGGCGTGGTCCGCGTCGTCGATCATGTGCCCGTCTGTGATGAGTCCTGGGATGCGGCAAATCCCACCCCTGACGGCAGCGGCGTTGCGCCCTACCGCATCTTCAACATTGGGCGCGGCGAACCGGTAGACCTTATGGAATTTATTGCCCTGCTCGAAAAGCAGATCGGCAAGAAGGCCGACTTAAACTTCATGCCGATGCAGCCCGGTGATGTAGAAGGCACTTGGTGCGACGTTAGCGCTTTGCGCCGCGCTGTACATTACGAGCCAAAGATTTCACTGGACGAGGGCTTGGAGAAAACCGTCGCGTGGTTTCGCGATTATTACAAAGCCTAGTACCGCCGTTCAGACGTTCCTGCACCGGGTATCTATGTGATCGCGAACAGAACTTCCGATCGAAAAGCGGTACTAGATTCAAATACTTGCTAGCACTCTTTGGGATTCCGAAATTCGTCATGCGGACCGTCGCCACGAATTACGAATTTCGAAAACCGAGGACTAGGCCTTCACACCCGCGCCGCGCGCCGGTGCCGCATCCGGATCTAGTGGCCAGCGCGGCCGTGGTTTGAAATCCAGCGAATCGGTTAATCCCAACTTCAAGCGCTCAAGACCCGCCCAAGCGATCATGACCGCATTGTCCGTGCACAGCGCAATAGGCGGGGCGGCAAATGAAAGCCCTTCGTTAGCACACCGTGCGCTCAATGCCGCGCGCAGGGCCGTATTGGCTGCAACGCCCCCGGAGACCACAAACGATTCACCCTTCGGATAGTCGGCCCGAAACATTGCAAGGGCGCGCCCGACCCGGTCATCCACCGCCTCGACCAACGCGGTTTGAAAAGACGCCGCAAGGTCGGCAACATCTTTCTCAGCCAGCGCGCCCGGCGGCAGAGTCTCGGCGGCCTGGCGCACCGCGGTTTTTAAACCGGAGAACGAAAAGTCACAGCCAGGCCGGCCTTTCATGGGCCGAGGCAGAGGAAACCGGGCCGCTTCACCGCTTCGGGCCGCACGCTCGATAGCTGGACCCCCGGGATAGCCAAGACCCAGCATTTTGGCCACCTTATCGAACGCCTCGCCCGCGGCATCATCTACTGTCGTCCCGAGGCGGCGATAAGATCCTACCCCCTCGACCACCAGCACCTGACAATGCCCACCGGATACAAGCAGCAACAAATAGGGAAACTTCACGTCATCGGTAAAGCGCGCGGTAAGGGCATGACCTTCTAAATGGTTCACCGCCATAAACGGAATTTTATGAACTGCGGCGATGGCCTTGGCCGTCATCACGCCGACCAAAACACCGCCGATGAGTCCAGGGCCTGCCGTCGCCGCCACGCCGGCCAGATCGCCGTACTCGGCACCGGCATCTTTCATAGCTTTGGTCACAAGGCGGTCCAAATGGGCAAGATGGGAGCGCGCGGCAATTTCAGGGACAATGCCGCCGTAAGGTCGATGTTCGGCCACCTGGCTGAGAACCGTATGCGACAGAATCGTCCCCGAGCCATCCACAACGGCGGCGGCGGTTTCATCGCAACTTGTTTCAAGTCCCAGGACAATCATTCAAACACACTCGTTATCGGTCGCCGACAAGGCCTTGGCGAGGCACGGCAGATGCGACTTTGCATCGTAAGATCGGCGAAAGCTTTGAAAACGGCTTTTCACCTGCAAATGCAGCCTCTACAACACTTGTAGGGGCGATACCAGGGAAGCTGATGCGGGTTCTGATTACACAGCCGGTGGCCGATGCCGCCGCCGTCGCAGCCGCGTTGCAGGGCCGCGGCCACCATGCCCTCACGACGCCGGTGATAACCGTCGAACGCACTGCGGCGCCGACCGTAAAACTAGAGGGCGCCCAGGGGTTTATAGTTACCAGCCCCGATGGCGCGCGCGCCCTTGCCGATACCATCAGTGTCCGCACTTTCGCGGTTTTTGCCGATAGCGCCACCACCGCCTCCGAATTAAAGCGCCTTGGGTTCAAAAACATCAAAGCCGCAAAGGATGACTCGGCCGACCTCGCCAAACTGGTGGAAAAAACCGCAAACCCGAATGCCGGGGCCTTCATATATGCCTGCAGCACAACGGCTCCGGTTCATCTCGGCGCGCTGCTCAGCAATATGGGCTTTGCGGTTCGTTCGCTGCCTCTTTACAGCACCAAACGGGTCGAACGCGTTTCCCCCGAGATGCGCCGGATTCTGGAAAACGGCGATGTAGATGCCGCGTTGTTTCTTTCAGCCGACGAGGCCCGCGCCTTTGTCACCCTGATCCAGCGCGAAAAACTGGAGTCACTTGTCGAGGGCCTCAAAACCATCGCCGCCAATCCAATCGTCGCCGCACCCTTGCGCGCCTTAAATCTTGGCGCTGTTGTTGTGCCGCCGTCCGGCGATTTGGAAACGGTCTTCAGCGCCCTAGACCAAAAGCTAGTCGATAAAGTCGAAGAAGAAAGACTTGAGCGAGCGCAAGCCGCGCGCGAAATCGCCGAACAGCGAGAGGCTGAAGAAAGACGCCGCGTCGAAGCAGAGGCCGAACAAGAGCGCCTGAAACGGGAACGAGCTGAAAAGGAACGAACCGAACAGATTCGCGCTGCGTCGGAAAAAGCCGCGCGCGAACAAGCCGCACGTGAGAAAGCAGAGCAAGATCGCTTGGCGAAGGAAAAAGAGGCTGCGGACAAGGCCGAGCAGAAACGCCGCGCCAAAGAACAGGCCGCGCAGGAAAAGGACGCCCGCAAGCAGGCCGCGCAGGAACAGGTGGCTCGTGCAAAAGAGGAAAAAGAACGCCTTGCCCAGGAGAAAGCGGAACGCGCACAAGCTCTGAAAGACCAAGCAGTAAAAGAAGCCGAAGACGCGCGCGTAGAACGAGAAAAACAGGACGAGGCGCGCAGAACCGCAGAAGAAACCGAGCGCAAGCGACAGGAAGCTCGGCGTGCGGACGAAGAACGCAAGGCTGCTGAAATCACAGCAAGACAACAAGCAGAGAAAGAGAAAGCTGAACAGGAGCGCTTAGCTCAACAGAACGCGGAACAAGAACGAGCAGAGCAAGACCGGCGTGCGGCCGAGGCCGCAGAATCCGCCGCACAGGTTCAAAAGCAAAAAATAGAAGAAGAGCGCCGCGCGGTAGAAGAGGCCGAAGCTAAACGACAAGAGGCCGTACGCATCGAAGAAGACCGGCTGGCCGCAGAAAACGCCGCACGTAAACAGGCAGAAGACACAAAAGCCGAACAAGAGCGCCTCGCACAGGAACAAGCGGAGCGCGATCGTCTAGAGGCTGAGACCGCTGAGCAAGAACGCCTGGCGGCCGAGGCCCAGGCGCAAAAACGCGCCGAACAGGAAAAGGCGGAGCATGATCGCCGCGCTGCCAAGGACGCTGCCCGCAAGGCGGTAGAGGCGCAGCGTGCAGAACGTGCCCGCCTTAAAAAAGCTGACAAAGAAGCAGCGAAAAAGAGCAAACAAGAGGCGAAAGCCGCCGCGCGGGCCGAACGGGAGAAGAAATCCGCAGAAGCCTCGCGCGACTTAAAAAGCACCACTGAAAATTCGGCGGCACCTTCGCTCGGGCTGGTCGGCAAGTTTAAAGCATGGCGTGTACGCCGAGACGCTACAGAATCTACAGGGCCGATGTACACCCGGTTTCAAGGTGAGCCGTTAGCTAAACCTGAAATTAATGCCGATGTGGCGAATACGACTCCATCGGTTACAATAGTGCCGCCGGTTGCCGCGGTCACACCCAAACCAACGCA
Organism: uncultured Rhodospirillaceae bacterium; assembly: GCA_963976395.1. Taxonomy (GTDB): domain Bacteria; phylum Pseudomonadota; class Alphaproteobacteria; order Rhodospirillales; family Rhodospirillaceae; genus UBA11612. Next base: position 170,622 of record CAXBLG010000001.1, on the reverse strand, counting down.
TACTCTTGAACAGCCGCCGCAATCGCAGGAAAAACAAAACGTGTCACAAGAACCACCGCAAGACCCCACCGACAGTGCTGCTTTGCATGAGGATTCGCCGTCCACATCGCCCGCCACGACGCCACCCAAGTCAACCGTGCGCGGCGGCGGTCGGGCCGAGCGCCTCAGAGCCGAAGACGCCGCCGACCAGAAAGCCGGGCAACAGCGTTACAAGAATTTCGGTATCGGTGAATCGCCCGAGAGCACTTCCAGCGCAAGCGAGCAAAGTTCCACCTTTCAGGCCACGAGCCCGAAGGCAAGCGGCGGCATTGGCCGCGTTGTCGCTCTTTTCATTTTATTGGTGGTCGCGGCTACAGCGATTATTGGAACAGCATCTTGGTGGGTTCCAAAAGCAACGCAGCTTGTCCGGGGGACAGACTCGCCCAACGAACGTCCGCAGGTCCAAACCGTACAGTCGGCGCAAACATCACCCGCGCCCGAGGCCGCCACCCCACAACCTCCTGTATCGGCGGCCGGGCTGGATTCCGTACAGACCCGCCTTGAAACTCTTGAGCGCAGAATGGCGACCGCAAATAGCGAAGCCGTGAGCACCCTGGAGGCCGAACTCAACAAACGTCTTCAGGCACTTGAGCAAGGTGGAGGTATGGATGATGCCTCTGTGACCTCAATGAGTGAGTCTCTTTCCAGTCAGGCGCGTCAGCTTGCCGCAGTGAGCGCACGTCTCGCCACATTGGAAGCCGCCATCGGCAATGCCGCGCGCATTGAAGATTTGAATGATCGCATCGCTGTTCTTGAAGGCAAAAGCGCCGACGCGGCCAGTGTGCTTACCTTGGCGAACCGCGTAACAACGTTAGAGGACACATCCCGCCGCGCCGTCGCCGACCAAACCGCCGAGGTCGCGCTGCTCATGGCAACCGCGCAACTGCGCGAAACCATCACCGCCGGACGACCCTTCGCCCTGGAACTTGAAACCGCCAAAGCTTTATCCACCCGTGTTTTAGGTACGGCCATTAACGATGATGGGTTTGCAACATACGGCGCGCGCGGCATTCCCTCACTCTTCACTTTACAGCGCCGCTTTGGTGAAACCGCAGCACGGGTTGTGCGCGCGGCGGCGATTCCGGACGGCGCTAGCGGCTGGATACGTCAATCTCTTGACCGACTCATGGCCATCGTCACTGTACGTCGCGTCGATGGCGACATCGCTGGCGACGGCGCGGCAGCCATACTCGCGCGCGCCGAAAATCGTCTTGAGGCCGACGACTTAAGTGGAGCCGCCGTAGAGATGACCGCACTGACCGGAGCAGCGGCCGAAGCGGCCGCGCCTTGGCTCGCGGACGTTCGCGCCCGCATTGCCGCAGACAGGGCCATCACCGGTACCTTGAACCGGACGATGGCATTGATGGCCGTTGACGAGCGCACCCAAACACCGGCGGCGGCATCTGCCCCCATGTCCGCAGGCGAGAGTGAATAACATCATGATTCGTCTGATCGCTTACCTCGTTGGAATTGCCGCAGTTGTTGCCGGCGCGGTGTGGATGGCTAATGAGCCGGGGACTGTAACTCTTGTCTGGCGCGGCTGGCATGTGGACACATCTGTCGGCGTGTTGGTCGCCGCCATGGTTGCGATCGTCGTTGTCATTTTATTTTTTCTGCGCGTGATCTCCCTGCTGACCGGCACCGTTAAAGCCTTTGCAGCCGCCCAACGGGAACGTCGTATGCAACGTGGCCTTGTTGCCCTGGGCGACGGCTTTGCTGCGGTGCAAGCCGGCCAGGGTGCGCTTGCAAGCCGCCTTTCAAAAGATGCGTCTAAATTACTCGGCAATTCGTCGGCGGTGCATGTCCTTAAACTGGGAGCCGCAAATCTTGGCGACAATCCTCGCGAGGTGCAGGCTGCGGCGCTGGCGTTGTTGAGTCGGCCGCAAACCGAGCTGGCCGCATTGCGCACGCTTGCTAACAAAGCCTTAGCCGACGGAGATGTGGTGGGTGCCTTGCGTCATGCCCAGAAAGCACTGGCCCGCAAAGATGCCCCGCCCTGGGCTTTGAACATGGTGCTGGATGTTCAAATTAGCATGGGGCTTTGGACAGATGCCCTCGCGGTTTTAGATACAAAATTGGGCAAGTCTGTTTTTGAACCCGAGACGCATCAGCGTCTGAAGCTAAAGCTGCATGTACAAGAAGCACATAGTGCCCTCAAAAACGGCGACGGCGACGCCGCCACAAGCGCCGCAAAGAAAGCGATGGATGCGTCCGAGCTTAACCCTGAAGCCGTTGCTGCTTATGCCAAGGCCATGACGAGCCGGGGTAAAGGCAGCAAGGCCGCGGGCACCGTCGAAAAAGCGTGGCGAACAAATCCGCACCCCTCTTTGCTGAACGCTTATCGGTCTTTGGTTCCCGGTGAGTCTGCATTGGACTGGGCGAAGCGCGTCGAGAATTTGGCAAAGGCCGCGCCCGATCATCCGGAAACGCGCCTAGCGGTCGCGGATGCCTCGCTACAGGCTGAGCTTTGGGGGCAAGCCCGCAATCGTCTTTCGGTGCTGACGAACGAGGATATGGCGCCCGATATTCGGACCCGCGCCGCGCGTCTGATGGCAGACGTAGAAACCCGCGAGCGGGCCGATGCGGAAGCCGCGAATGAATGGCTTCAACTCGCACTGTCCTCCCAACCGCAGGCGTCCGGCAAATCCAACCCGCCGAAATCGACCGGCGATCTTCTCGCCAAATCTTGATCTAGGGTTTTGGCATCATCGGAATCGGCAAGGCCGCATCGCCGAGGACAGGATAACGCGCCCGCGCATCAAACAGTTGGTAGTGCCACCACTCGTTGCGGAAAAAATCCCAGCCGGCGGCGGTCATGATCCCAAGCAATACAGCGCGGTTGCGTTGAGCGAGCGCTGAAATTTCGAGAGTGCCGTGATGCGAGAGTGGCGTGAAGGCGTCGAAAGCGGTTCCCATATCCAGCTCAGCGCCGTCCGCATCAATCAAGGTCAAATCGACAGCGGCTCCCATAGAATGCGGCGAGCCCCGGCGCGGGTCGGCCAAGAAATCAGGATCGGGCGTATGGTTCCACAGCACCCATTGTGCTTCAGACGGACGGAAGGCGTCGAAAATTTTAAATCTCAAACCAAGCGGCCGGGCGAGTTCGATAGCGCGCGTTAAACACGCCGCCGCATCTGTATGTAGGAAACATGCCGGCCGTCCATACACCGGTTTGCCTGTGAAATTATCCGGTGTGGCATAGGCTATATCCCAATCTATATCGTAGGCGGGCGGCGTTATTTCAATCAAAGACATGACGCAAAAATACTTTACAGCGGGTTGTCCGCGGCGAACAAAGCGCCGCCATGGCATCCCATCATGATAGCGAATATCCTACGGTTCAAATGATTCCCATCCATAATGCAGGCATACACCTATGTTGATCCTCGCCTTCGACACAACTGCCGCTGCCTGCTCAGTCGCACTTTGGCGGGACGGAGAAACCCTGAAGGCCGAGCACGCTGCCATGACCCAAGGCCAGGCCGAAGCGCTTATCCCCATGATCGAGCGTCTCTTAAGTGAGTGCCGTGTCGAGTATGCGATGCTTGATTGCATTGCTGTGACCGTGGGGCCGGGATCGTTTACCGGTGTACGGGTCGGCATTGCGACGGCGCGCGCCCTCGGACTTGCAGCCTCCAAGCCTGTTGTCGGGGTCAAAACCACAGAAGTCTTGGCCGCCGCAATGCCGGAGACTCCCACGCGCATTTTAGCGGTGATGGATACCAAGCGCGGCGATTTGTATGTTCAGATGTTTGGCCCGGATCGTTCACCCGTCAGCGACGTCAGCGTTGTGACCTTGGAAGAACTTCCGTCCTGGGCAGGCCCGGACCCCGTGACCCTCATTGGAGACGGCGCGGCCCTTGCTATGACGGTTCTTGGGCCAAATGCGACGCTCTCTGCCGCTGACCCATTGCCCGACGCCGCCGTGCTTGCGCGCTTGGCGTGTACGCGCGCGGAAGGTGCAGAAACTCTTCCGGTTTATGCGCGCGCACCAGACGCAAAACTTCCCACAGGCGGTGGGCGACTGCGTCCATGATAAGTCCGTGACAAACATTCGTGCCATTCAAGGCCGTGCAGAACATGCCGAAATCCTCGGCACGTTGCACGGTACCGGCTTCTCAGATCCGTGGAGCAGTGAAGAGTTCGCCACATTGCTGGGACAGCCGGGCGTTGCAGCTTGGATCAGCGAGAGCACTGAGCCCAACGGTTTTATTCTTGTACGTGCGGCGGCGGACGAGGCGGAAATTCTCACGCTCACGGTTGTACCGGAGCGGAGAAAAACTGGCATTGGAGCGCTCTTGCTTAGAACCGCCTGCGAAGTATTACGGGCCTCAGGCACAAAACAGATATTTTTAGAGGTTTCGGCCAAAAACGCAGCCGCGATTGCATTGTATCAAACCGCCGGTTTTGCGCAGCGCGGGATGCGGCCGGCCTACTACGGCGGCGGGAAAAAGTCGGAAGCCGTCGACGCCATCATTATGGCCAAAACACTTTAGAGACGTTTTGTGTTTAGCAGCGGCGCACCACCAGCAAATGAGGCTGCCGCAGATCGGGTGCGCTTTGCGGCGTTTCGGGATCAAGAGAAACAACTTCGTGACCGTGGGCTTTGACCGAACGCGGCACATTATCAAGGGGCTGCGCCCCCTTGAGGCGCACGGTCGCAAGAGCTCCCGGCGGCATTTTTTCAAGCAAAAGCTTCGTCTTTACGAAGGTGAGCGGACATACATCCGATGTAATGTCTATAAAGTATTCAGGATCAGACATATCAAATACTTAAGAAAAGAGAGGGACTAAACAATGTTGCCTCGGCCGAGTTGCATACTTATAGAGAATAAGCGCTGTGTTTCATCTGAGGAATATTATGAGCGGTGATGATTTAAAGGCTGATTTATTGGCATTGACGGCTGAAATTGTTGCGGCCCATGTAATGAATAATTCGGTAGCGGTCGGCGATCTTCCCAAGCTGATCCATGATGTTCACCGGGCTCTTGCAAGTATCGACAACGGTCAGGCTAAGGAACAACTCACACCGGCTGTCCCAGTAAAAAAATCGGTCACACCAGAATATATTGTCTGCCTTGAAGACGGTAAAAAGCTGAAAATGCTTAAACGCCATCTAAAAACGGCTTACGGCATGACCCCGGAACAATATAGGGAACGCTGGGGACTATCAGCCGATTATCCCATGGTCGCCCCGAACTACGCCCGGCACCGGTCCAGCCTAGCGAAAAAAATCGGGCTTGGAACCAAAAGCGGACCTCGAAAGTAGTATTACGCGCGGACTCGAGGTCAGATTGAGAGCCAATAAAGAGATATACCCTTCACAGTACGGCTTTTTTCGCGTTTCCCTTTAAAGGCAAATGCCACATAACTATGATATCCCACAACCAATGAAGCCCTTGAGGCTCGCAAACACTGTCAGGCAGGCATGACTCAAAACGTTTCCCACATCGAGCAGCTTTGCACCGATAAAGGCATGAAGATGACCGAACAGCGCCGGGTGATTGCCCGGGTGCTCTCGGACGCCACCGATCATCCGGACGTGGAAGAGGTTCACCGCCGGTCATTGGCCGAAGACGCTCGCATATCTATTGCAACGGTTTACCGGACCATGCGCCTGTTCGAAGAAGCCGATATCGTCAAACGTCACGAATTCGGTGACGGTCGAGCCCGCTACGAAGAAACACCGACAACCCACCACGACCACTTGATCGATATGCGCTCCGGGGTCGTTACGGAGTTTCGCAACGACGACATCGAGCGCTTACAAAAAGAAGTCGCCGCCGCGCACGGGTACAAGTTGGTGGGCCACCGGCTTGAGCTTTATGTGGTCCCGCTCGACAAGGAAAAAGAAACAGAAACATAACACGACATTGAACACTTGAATGTTTACGGTCGAACGTCGAAAGAGCGCGATCACCCGATAGGCGCAAACGCGGAGTGAACATGACGGCTCTTTACCATCACCTTGGGGCTACGCAGACAACCCGCCCTGCGTCCCATACGTCTGCGGCAACTTCCCAGGAAGGGCCTCGGAGCCTAGATTCTGCGGCCCGGCGCTCGTTTGAGCCCGTGATTGCAGGAAATCAAGTTATACGTCTTGCGACCTCGGAAGCTGAAATCGATGCAGCGCAAGCGCTGCGGTACCGTGTGTTCTACGACGAGATGGGTGCACATCCATTGCCGGAAATGGAATCTGTGTGCCGTGACTTCGACCGATATGATGCGGCTTGCGATCACCTCATTGTTGTAGACCGAAGCCGCCTCAAGAACGACCAGGTGGTTGGCACTTACCGTTTTATGCGCCGTGAACATGCGCGCGCCGTTGGCACGTTCTACACCGCGGCCGAATACGATATCAGCCCACTGCTGACGGTTCCGGGCGCACTTATGGAGTTGGGCCGAAGTTGCGTGGATGCAAACTACCGCGACCGTGCGACCATGCAGCTTTTATGGCGCGGCATTGCCGAATACTCCAACATCCACGACATAAAAGTGATGTTCGGCTGCGCCAGTCTTCCGGGGACCAACCCCGATCAATTAGCAACGCAGCTTTCTTATCTATACCACTATCATCTTGCGCCCGAAGCTTTGCGCACGCAGGCTCTACCGGAGCGGTTCACCAATATGTGTTTACTGCCGAAAGACGCCATTGATCCAAGACGCGCGCTCGCCAGTCTGCCCCCGCTGTTAAAAGGGTATTTGCGTGTCGGCGGTTTCGTCGGCAACGGCGCCGTCGTTGATCACCAATTTAACACAACGGATGTTTGCGTCATTGTGAAGACCGATTTGATCGCGGGACGCTACACGCGTCACTACGACCTCGGTGAACGCCACGGGGTTGCACCATTTCGAAAAGTCTCGTAGTTCCCGCGCCCGCTCTTCCAACAACAGGTTTAGGCGCGCTGATCGCCGGTCTGCGCTTGACCGGCGCAGCCGGCATGATGATTTTTTCAACCATCGTCACCGGCACTTTAACCACGCTGGGATACGACGGTGCGCGTTATCGCTGCTGGCATTACGCTATCCTCGCCCGGATTCTCGGATTGAGGATTATCATCAAAGGCACCCAAAGTACCGCACGACCCCAATTGGTGGTCTGCAATCACATTTCTTATTTGGACATAGTCGCCCTTGGCGCAGCGGCCGAGGGCGCCTTTGTGGCAAAGGCCGAAATCGCGAAATGGCCTATATTTGGACTTATGGCTAAGGCCGGACGATCAATCTTTGTCGACCGGAGACGTGCGGCCACCGGTGCGGCACGGGATCAAATTCAGGAGCGGTTAGAAGCCGGCGAATCCCTCCTCATGTTTCCAGAATCAACATCAGGCGACGGCACAAGAATGCTGCCTTTTAAAAGCGCTCTGTTCACCGTAGCTGAACGGCATGTGGCAAGGCCGGACGGGCGGGTAGAACCAATCACCGTTCAGCCGGTGTCCTTGGCCTATACCCGGTTGAACGGACTGCCGATCGGTGTGGGCTGGCGCGCGTATTTTGCCTGGTTCGGCGACATGGAACTGATGCCTCATCTTTGGACTGTGGCAAAGCTCGGCATTATCACCGTGGAAGTCGCCTTCCATGCGCCGGTGTCGCGTGCCGAGTTCCCCGACCGGAAAGCCCTCTCTACCCATTGTGAGCGAATTTGCGGCGATGGCATGGCCCGGTTACTTTCCGGGCGGCGGTAAACCGGCCGCAAAGCAGAACATTCGGCCCGCGCGGCCCTTTGCTTTTGCCGCAGCGAGCGGGTATGAGAAGCCAAGGTCGCCCAGCAGCGGGGACGGCCATACCCAGTGGGTTATAATTCCGGCGGATCATGAATAAGCAGGTCGAAAAAACGGCACCCAGCGTTCGTAAAAAACTATTCATCAAGACCTATGGGTGTCAGATGAACGTTTACGATTCAAAGCGCATGGCGGATGTTCTCGCGCCGCTTGGGTACGCTCCAACGGACGCTCCCGATGACGCGGATATGGTGATTCTCAACACCTGCCACATTCGCGAGAAAGCGGCTGAAAAAGTATTCTCGGACCTTGGCCGCATCCGCCCCTTGAAAACAACCAAAGCAAAATCCGGCGGCGAAATGATTCTCGCTGTGGCCGGCTGTGTAGCCCAAGCCGAAGGCGCCGCGATTTTGGCACGCGCCCCGTTCGTCGATATTGTTTTAGGTCCGCAAACGTATCACCGCCTGCCAGAGCTTGTGGCACGTGCGGCGCGCGGGACAGGTAAGAAACAAGGGGTGCTGGATACGGAGTTTCCGCCGGAGCCTAAATTCGACTTCCTGCCGGCCCCGAAGGCCGAAGGCCCAACCGCTTTCCTTTCCGTGCAGGAAGGCTGCGATAAATTTTGTACCTTCTGTGTTGTCCCTTACACGCGCGGCGCGGAATACTCGCGCCCCACAGCCGACGTTTTGAAAGAAGCGCGCGGACTTGTTGCCAGCGGTGCGCGAGAAATCACGCTACTTGGCCAGAACGTCAACGCCTATCACGGAGATGCACCACGCGGCGGCACGTGGGGTCTTGGCCGGCTTATTCTCGCCCTCGCGGACATCGACGGACTTGAACGCATTCGTTATACCACGTCCCATCCCCGCGATATGGATGATGCCTTAATTGAAGCCCATCGCGATGTGCCGCAGTTGATGCCGTTCTTACATCTTCCGGTACAATCCGGCTCAGACAAGGTGCTGAATTCGATGAACCGGGGTCATACCCGGGATGACTACCGACGCATTGTCGACCGCCTGCGCGAGGTGCGGCCCGACATAGCTTTGTCTTCGGATTTTATTGTCGGCGCGCCGGGCGAAACCGAAAAGGACTTCGCCGACACAATCGATCTCGTGAATGAAATTGGATTCACTCAGGCCTACTCGTTCAAGTACAGCCCACGGCCCGGCACGCCTGCCGCAGCCTTACCGGCGCAAGTCCCTGAGCAGGACAAGGCCGAACGCCTCCTGACATTGCAAACTCTTCTCGATCAACAATTGCGGACGTTCAATACGGACAGCGTAGGCCGCACCATGGATGTGTTACTGACAAGCCCCGGCCGTCACGCAGGACAGCTTGTTGGGCGCACCCCCTATCTTCAGGCTGTTCACGTCACGGCCGACCCAAGGCATATCGGATCAATCGTGCCGCTTACCATTGTCGCCACGGAACCCTATAGCTTGAGTGCGGTTTGGGCGAACGCTTCGGATGACGCCGCCATTGCCTAACATCGATTCACCCGATAGCGCACCCGCGCGTAACGGCGCCTATCTAACGTGCGAGTTTTCCGACAATACGTTGGTGCAGCAGCTCGTCGGCCCGCACAATGCCAATCTCTCGCGGCTCGAACAGCGTCTTGGCGTGGTGCTGCATAACCGCGGCAACACCGTTGCGATCGAGGGTCCACCTGATAAAGCCGCGCTGGCAGAGAACGCCTTATCCCGGCTCTATGATCGCCTTTCCGGCGGCCTGCCGATTGAAGAAGGTGATGTCGATGCCGCGGCCCGCATGGCCGCACCGGATGAGTCACACGCAAACATGGATCTTAGTATCCGCACGCGAAAACGGCACATCTCGCCTCGAACAAAGGGACAAGCCGGATATCTTCACGCCCTGAATACAAACGAGTTGGTGTTTGCGCTTGGCCCAGCGGGGACGGGAAAAACATATCTTGCGGTCGCCAAGGCCGTTGCTATGAAACTAGCCGGGCAGGTAGATCGAATTGTATTGTCGCGCCCAGCCGTCGAAGCCGGAGAGCGGCTCGGCTTTCTGCCGGGAGACATGCGTGAAAAAGTCGATCCCTACCTTCGGCCGCTTTACGACGCTCTGCACGAAATGCTTCCGGGCGATCAGGTTTCGAAGTTGCTGTTGTCGGGCGACATTGAAGTCGCACCGCTCGCGTTCATGCGTGGGCGAACCTTAAGCAATGCCTTTATCATTTTGGATGAGGCGCAAAACACAACACCTGTACAAATGAAGATGGCATTGACGCGCATGGGCGAAAATTCGCGCATGGTGGTCACCGGTGATTTAAGCCAGATCGACCTTCCCAATGGAATAAAGTCGGGCCTTGCAGACGCGCTTGAAACTCTAAAGGACACCAGCGGTATCGCAACGCTGACTTTTACGTCGCGCGACGTGGTCCGCCACGACCTTGTCGCACGCATTGTATCTGCCTATGACGCCCGTGATGCCAAACAAAAGGCTGCGAAATCGCCCCGATGAAACGCACCGCGCGAACATCGCCAACCCTTCTGGATACTCATGTTACCCTTGGATCTCGGGCCTGGACGCGCAAGCTTAGGACTGCGGCCGCTTGCGCGCGGCGCGCGGCGGCGGCGGCCATCGACGGCGCGGACCATGCCCAAGGCCCGCCTTTCCGCCGTACCCGAGGGCGAGCGTCGATGGAAATCAGTATTCTTTTGACGACGGATCAAGCCGTGCGCCGCCTCAATGCCTCGTTTCGAGGCATCGATAAACCCACGAATGTGCTGTCTTTTCCTGCTTTTTCCGATGGCGATATCGCGCCGCCTGCAGGGACTCCGGTGCTTCTTGGCGATATCGCCGTGGCCTTCGGTACTACGGACCGGGAGGCCCGGGCTGAAGACAAAACTCTCGCGGCTCACCTGTCTCATTTGGTGGTGCATGGCGTTTTGCATCTTTTAGGCTATGATCATCAGCGTGATCGTGACGCTATGAAGATGGAACTCTTGGAGACTGAAATTCTAGCTGGCCTTGGTATTGCCAATCCTTACGCTGAGGCTTCAAAAGAATCGGCACCTGTCCCGAAGGTGCGACCGCGCCGTCAAAAAAGTCTGCCCCGCAAACGAGGGAAGGCATGACCGACCCCGTACGCTCGGCGTCCGCCCAAGACAGCGCGGATCATCACGGTCCGAGTATCTTCGAAAGACTGAAGCGGCTGCTTTCATCTGAAAGTAGCGAAAGCGAGTCTGTGCGCAACGTTATCGAAGAGTTGATCGAAGAACGGTTTGAGGAAAACCCCGACGAAGACGCAACAATCGACCCCAACGAGCGGCTCCTTCTTTCAAACGTCTTGAAACTACGCGATGTCACAGCCGCAGATATTATGGTGCCCCGCGCAGATATCGTCGCGGTCGAAGTTAAAACATCTCTCACGGATGTGCTGACGCTGCTCGTGAAAGAGGGGCACTCACGTTTTCCGGTTTACCGTGAGACTCTGGATGACGTGGCCGGTCTTGTGCACATCAAAGACCTCGCTATTCTGGCCACCGACAATTTGCCGGATGCGGACGGTCCCAAATCAGAAAGTCCCCCGCGAAAAGAAGCCTCGGCCCGTCTCATCGATATGGTGCGGCCGGTTTTATTTGTTTCACCGGCCGTAAGAGTTATGGACCTTCTGCTCGAAATGCGGCTGAAGCGCACACACATGGCCTTGGTGGTTGACGAGTACGGCGGCATTGACGGCCTGTTGACCATTGAAGATGTCGTGGAGCAAATCGTCGGCGAGATCGAAGATGAACACGATGATGATGACGCGCCGGAAATGGTGCAGCGCGACGATGGCACCATCATGGCCAACGCGCGCGTCATGTTGGAAGATTTTGAGGCCGCGCACGGCACGGTCTTCACGGATGAAGAGCGCGAAGAAGCCGACACCCTGGGCGGCCTCGTTGCTCGTCTGGCCGGACGTGTGCCGGGACGCGGCGAGTTAGTGAAGCATCCCTCAGGGCTTGAATTCGAAGTATTGGATGGCGACCCCCGGCATGTACGACGGCTTCGCATTCGCGGGCTTTCCCACCGCGCCACACCCGGATAAACCGTTTACATGAGAAAGCAGATTTTATGATCGCCCTTGGGGCGCGGCGACTTGGCGGACTATCCGGTTGGCACCGTTTGGTGGCGGCCTTCTTGGCAGGAGCGATTGCGATTATCGCCTTTCCGCCTGTGTCCATTGTCCCCGCACTGTGGCTATCGTTTCCGGTTCTGATCTGGCTGTTGGACGGATGCGCGAGCAAGCGCGAGGCTGCATTCACCGGCTGGGCTTTTGGGTTTGGCCATTTTTCGACAAGCTTTTACTGGATCACCAATGCCTTCTACGTCGATAGCGAGGCCTTTGGTGTGTTTGCGATTCCCGCTGTTGCCGGCCTTTCGGCCGCATTTAGTTTGTATACCGCCCTCGTTTGTGCGGTAACGCATACGATCCTTCCGCCGTCGCACGATGACATGCCCGACGATCGTATTCTAATCACAACGCTTCGTATTATTTTGTTCGGGGCAACGTGGACAATTGTCGAGTGGTTGCGTGGTTGGATTCTAACTGGCTTCCCCTGGAATCCGCTCGCGACCGTATGGTCAGAAACAACGACTCCCTTCGGACTTCCAGTTCTTCAGTCCGTTCCGCTCATCGGTACTTACGGTCTTAGCTTGCTGACCGTACTCGCCGCCGCCGCACCGGCTGTCCTTGCCCATCGGCCGCGTTTGACCCGCGCTTGGATTGTCGCCGCCGCGCCTCTCCTCCTTCTCGTGGTTTTGGCAGCCGGCGGCATGTTGAGGTTGGCTTTAACCGAAACGAGGTACGTTCCCGGCACGAAATTCAGATTGGTTCAGGCCAGCATTCCTCAAGCCGACAAGGGTAGACCCAGCTTGTGGGAAGCGCACCTGCGCGATCATATCCAACTCAGCACCGAAAACCGGCCAACCGACATAACCCATGTCATATGGGGTGAGGCTGCGGTTCATTTCTTCCTCAATGTCGATGAGCCGCATCGCCGCATCGCGGCGGAGGCCGCACCAAAAGGCGGCATGTTGATCACGGGTGCGGACCGAGGAACCCGCGACGAGACCGGCACACTACAGGTCTACAACGCCCTCTATGCCCTTACCTCTCGCGGCGATGTGGTTGCCGAGTACGACAAAGCACACCTGGTACCCTTTGGAGAATATCTTCCTCTGAGATGGCTGATCCCTTTTGAAAAATTAGCGGGCGGGCTGGGCGATTTCGGTGCAGGTCCTGGACCAATGACCCTGGACCTGCGTGGATTGCCGCCGTTCAGCCCACAGATTTGTTACGAGATCATTTTTTCAGGCGCCGTTACTGCCAGGCACAGTGAACAGGGCCGGCCCGAGTGGCTGTTGAATTTGACCAATGATGCCTGGTTCGGTCTCAGCATGGGGCCCTATCAGCACTATGCAGCCGCGAGACTGCGCGCCGTCGAAGAGGGCATTCCCATTGTGCGAGTTGCCAATAGCGGCATATCAGCCGTGATCGACGGGACCGGTCGGACTGTCGCCGAATTGGGCCTTGGGGAACGCGGCGTATTGGATGCTCCGTTGCCCCGGCCCGCAGCGGCCTTTACACCCTTTGGCTTTATGGGAAATACAATTCCCCTAGTTCTGGCATTGCTTGCTGGCGGCGGAGCGATTCGGCGATGGCGGCGGTATGTCATTGAAAACATAGACAATCCATTCCGCGGTGGTCGCTACCACCTTTAAATGTCACGAGCCGTTTGATTGATTTTGGCGTTATTTCATGTCAAATAGTAGTGGTGACGCCTACACTGCACAACGCTTGGTAGATAAAACGCGTGTTAGATAAAAAGCAGCCTTTGATATGATAAAGCGTTAACTGCGCGCGCACACATACCCGAGGAGGTTAAGACGGCAATGGGCTTACCAAACGAAAACGATATTCAAGATACAGCTGGACCCCGCTCCTCTCGGGGGCGAATGCCGTCGGGCAAGCCAAATCCAGTTGATGTCCACGTCGGTGGCCGCGTTCGTCTGCGCCGAACACTTCTCGGCATGAGCCAGGAAAAGTTGGGAGAGGCGATTGGCCTCACGTTCCAACAGGTACAAAAGTATGAACGCGGTGCCAATCGTATCGGTGCCAGCCGTCTGTGGGATTTGAGCCGCGTATTAGAGTGCCCGATTTCTTTCTTCTTTGAAGAAATGGATGAGAGCACCGCCAGTGCCAGCCCGCGCAATTTGAATGTTGAGTCTGCGGATATCGAACCTCCGGAAAGCGATCCAATGGCTAAACGTGAGACTTTGGAACTTGTCCGCGCATATTATCGCATCAAGGACTATCACGTACGGCGGCGCATCTACGAACTCGCCAAATCGCTCTCCACAGCGGAAGAGCCCGCCCTAGACTAAGCACCAATTTTCAAATTACGCCGCCGCGGATACCTCTGCGGCGGCGTTTTTTATGAATGGCCCCCTTGCCAACGACCTTGCGGCTTGAAAAATCGACTCGGTTCGGCTACGCCCGAGCGGGCTTTGCGCCGCCCGTTCCGCCCGTATCGCCCATTCAGGAGAAAACCGTGTCAAAGACCGATTATGTATTCACGAGCGAGTCCGTCTCGGAAGGCCATCCCGACAAGGTCAGCGACCGCGTCTCCGATTCAATCGTCGATCTGTATTTAGCGGCCGAGCCGCAGGCCCGTGTCGCTGTTGAAACTCTGTGCACCACAAACCGAATCGTTTTGGCCGGTGAAGTAAGAGGGCCGGACTCGATCACCGCCGATTCCATGGCCGAGGCCGCACGGCAGGCGGTCAAAGACATTGGGTACGAACAAGACGGCTTTCATTGGAAAGATGCCGCCGTGGAATGCCACGTTCATGCGCAGTCGGCCGACATCGCCATGGGTGTTGATTCGGCCGGCAATAAAGACGAAGGCGCAGGCGACCAGGGCATCATGTTCGGTTATGCCGTTGATGAAACGCCCGAACTTATGCCGGCACCGATCTTCTACGCTCATGCCATTTTGAAATCCCTGGCCGATGCCCGCCATAACAAGGTCGTCGATTTCCTTGGGCCGGACGCCAAAAGCCAGATCTCTCTGCAGTACGTAAACGGCAAGCCGGTACGGGCGACCTCCATTGTGGTTTCAACCCAGCATACTGAAGAAGCAAGCCAGGAAAAAATCCGCGAGCATGTACGCGAGCATGTTCAGAAAGTTTTGCCCGAAGCCTGGATGTGCCCTGAAGACGAGCTTTACGTAAATCCAACCGGCCGGTTTGTTATCGGCGGACCGGACGGTGATGCCGGTTTGACGGGACGTAAAATCATTGTTGATACCTACGGCGGCGCGGCCCCCCACGGCGGCGGCGCGTTTTCGGGTAAAGACCCAACCAAGGTTGACCGCTCGGCAGCTTACGCGGCCCGCTATCTGGCGAAAAACGTTGTCGCTGCAGGCCTTGCCCACAAATGCTTGATCCAGTTGTCCTACGCCATCGGCGTCTCGAAACCCCTATCGGTGTACGTGGATACCCAAGACACCGGCCAGGTCGATGAGGATAAGTTATCGGTCGTGTTGCAGGGCTTGATGAACTTGAGTCCCCGCGGCATTCGCGAGCATTTGAATCTGAATCGTCCGATCTACACCCGCACGGCAGCCTACGGACACTTCGGCCGGGCCCCCGAGGCCGACGGCGGATTCAGCTGGGAACGCCTCGATCTTGTCGATCAACTCAAGAGTGCTTTTTAATATTTAAAGTTCGGCGCCGCCCATGACCACGGATGCCCCGGTACGATATTACGGCCGGCGCAAAGGAAAGCCGCTCAAGGTCGGGCGGCAGTCCTTGCTTGAAACCCTGCTGCCGCAAATTCGGATCAGCTTGCCGAACACACCGGGCGGCCTCGATCCTAAAGACCTATTCTCGCCAAGACCCGAGGCCGCTTGCCTTGAGATCGGCTTCGGCGGCGGTGAACATTTGGCGGCCCAAGCAGCGGCCAATCCAGACACCGGATTTATAGGAAGCGAAGTGTTTTTGAATGGCGTGGCCTCCATGGTCCGCCATGTCGATGAGCAAAATCTCGGCAATGTGCGGATTTTCGACGAGGACGTCCGCCATTTGCTCCCGGTTCTTAAGGACGCCAGTTTAAATCGTATTTTTCTTTTGTTTCCAGACCCTTGGCCAAAGACGCGACACGCGAAACGACGCTTTATCTGCCCCGAAATGCTGGGGGAAATGGCCCGTCTCCTGATTGATGGCGGCGAACTGCGGGTGGCCAGTGACCATCCGGTCTATGTGCACTGGACATTGCTGCACGGCACCGACCACCCGGCGTTCCAGTGGACCGCAGCCGGGCCGGAGGACTGGCGGACCCGCCCCGCCGACTCGATAGCCACTCGATATGAGGAAAAAGCCCAAAAAGAGGGCCGGCCTCCGGCTTATTTAACATTCCGAAGGCGCCCCCGCAGCGCCTGACCGCAGCGCAAAGCCCCTTGTCCTGCGCCGAAAATCACTTTATATGACCTCTCATCTTCTACATGTCGGACGACTTGAGGAGTGGGCCACCCGCCCACTTTTTTTATTGCCTAAATCTTGGGGCGTCCGGAGAGGGCCGTTTGGAGCGATTACATTGGCTTGAGGAACGCGTCGCACCGACCCTGGAAGCCATGGGCTTCGAGGTGGTGCGCGTCGCCCTGACCGGATCCACCGGTCGCAAGACGCTGCAGGTCATGGCCGACCGGCGCGACGGCAGTTTGATTACGGTGGGTGACTGCGAAGAGATCAGCTATGCCCTCTCTGCCATCTTTGATGTGGAAGACCCTGTCGCGGACCGCTACGACCTTGAGGTCAGCTCCGCCGGGATTGATCGGCCGCTGACACGGCCAAAAGATTTTGCCGCCTACGCCGGCTTTGAGGCGAAGGTTGAAACGAAAATGCCGGTGGGCGGACGCAAACGATTTCGCGGAAGTCTCGCCGGTGTAACGGACGCAAACGAAGTCGTGATCCGCGTCGAAGACACCGATGTGAATATTGCGATGGATAATGTGAAAACGGCGAAGCTGATACTAACGGACGAATTGATTGCTGCCGCCACCGGCGCGCAGTCCCAGAACGAAGACAGTTAACTAGACACAGAGGTCCGGGAAGGTCCCCGGAAAAAAACCATGGCAAAAAGTATCGGAATGGCACGGCCGGAATTGATTCAGGTGGCCGACACGGTTGCCCGAGACAAAGGCATCGACCGTGAAGAAGTTTTTCAGGCAATGGAGCAAGCCATCCAAAAGGCCGGGCGCTCCAAATACGGCCATGAAAACGACATTCGCGCGAGCATCGATCGCAAGAACGGCGAAATTCGCCTCGCGCGCTTTCTGACCATTGTTGAAGACATCGAAGACGAAAACACCCAGATCACTCTGGCCAAGGCGAAGAAAAAAGATTCAGCTGCCGAGATGGGCGGTGAAATTGTCGATCCTCTGCCCCCCATCGATTTTGGCCGCATCGCCGCACAAACCGCCAAGCAGGTGATTGTGCAAAAGGTGCGCGACGCTGAACGCGCCCGGCAATTCGAAGAATACAAAAGCCGCATCGGCGAAGTGGTCAACGGCCTCGTCAAACGCGTCGAATTTGGCAATGTTATTGTCGATCTAGGCCGCGCCGAGGCCCTGCTGCGCCGCGATGAATTGATTCCCCGCGAGCATTTCAAAAACGGCGACCGCGTACGCGCTTACATCATGGATGTTCGCGAAGAGCCGCGCGGCCCGCAGATATTCCTGTCCCGCACGTGTAACGAATTCATGGGCTCCTTGTTTTCCCAAGAAGTTCCGGAAATTTACGACAACATTATCGAAATCAAATCCGTGGCCCGCGATCCCGGAAGCCGCGCGAAAATCGCCGTCATTTCGAACGACAGCTCCATCGATCCGGTCGGCGCCTGCGTCGGTATGCGCGGCAGCCGCGTGCAGGCCGTCGTCGCCGAATTGCAAGGCGAGAAAATTGATATCATCCAGTGGAACCAAGACCCGGCCACCTTTGTGGTGAATGCGCTTGCACCCGCTGAGGTCACCAAGGTCGTGCTCGACGAAGACTCAGGCCGCATCGAAGTTGTGGTGCCCGACGATCAACTCTCGCTCGCCATCGGCCGGCGTGGACAAAACGTGCGCCTCGCCTCTCAGCTGACGGGCTGGACCATCGACATTCTCACCGAAGGCGAAGAGTCCGAACGTCGTCAGGAAGAATTCCGCACACGCTCACAGATGTTCATCGACACCCTGGATGTTGATGACGTGATTGCACATCTGCTTGTCACCGAAGGCTTCACCTCCGTGGATGAAGTCGCGTTTGTGCCCGATGAAGAGCTGACCGATATTGAAGGCTTTGATGAGGACGTTGCCGCCGAACTTAAAGCGCGCGCGACCAATTACATCGAAGAAGAAAACAAGAAAATCGTGGCGCGTCTGGAAGAGCTTGGCGTCGCCGATGATCTTCTGAACTGCGGCATCGAGGGGATCGACGCCAAGAAGATCATCGTCTTGGCCGAAAACGGCGTAAAAACCTTGGATGATCTTGCCGATCTTGCCGGTGATGAATTGGTGGAAATTCTCGGCGCCAATGTCATCAAAGAAGACGCCGCCAACACCGTCATTATGTCCGCGCGGGCTCACTGGTTCCCAGACGAGGATGAGACCGCATCGACCGATGGTACAACCGACGCCCCAGCCGATGCCGATCAATCGGCCTGACGGAGCGGAACGATGAAACTTGCAACGGGCCTTGTTACTGAGCCGTGTACGATGAGTTGAAGGACGAACCATGCTGGCGGCGAGACGCATAGATATGCCGGATGACACCGGCGACGCGGACCGCGGACCGCTGAGGCGTTGCATCGCCAGTGGTCAATCTCTCCCCATCGCCGGGCTTGTCCGGTTTGTCGCCGATCCCAAAGGCGTCATTGTCCCTGATGTCGGCAACGCCCTACCGGGCCGGGGTTTGTGGTTAACCGCTGACCGCGCTATGATAGAAAAAGCAGCGTCCAAGCGGATGTTTGCCAAAGCTGCCAAGGGAAATGTAACTGTTGGCCCAGGTTTGGCGGACCAGGTTGAAGAACTGCTGAGACGGCGCTGTCTCAATCATCTCGGTTTAGCGCGCCGCGCCGGATTGGCGGTCGCTGGAGCAGAAAAGGTAAAGGCCCAGATCGCCACGGGCCG
Organism: uncultured Rhodospirillaceae bacterium; assembly: GCA_963976395.1. Taxonomy (GTDB): domain Bacteria; phylum Pseudomonadota; class Alphaproteobacteria; order Rhodospirillales; family Rhodospirillaceae; genus UBA11612. Next base: position 151,676 of record CAXBLG010000001.1, on the reverse strand, counting down.
TACAGCCGCTTTGTTTGAAGCCGCAGACGGATCGCTTCCGGAGCGCCATAAGATTGTTTCCCTGGCGCCCCATGTGCCGATGGTGGACATTTTCACCGGAGCTGAATTGGGAGCGGCGTTGGGGCGTGATGCAGCTGTGCATGTTGCGCTTCTGCGGGGCGGTTTGACTGAGACGTTGTTGGAAGATACTGCGCGTTACGCCGGTTTGCGGCGTAAGGCTTAAGTGAAGTTTTTTAGGTACGGTTAAAAGCATGCCGAGCGATACAAAGACCAAAAAACCTCTGTCATTGGGCAGAGGCAAACTTGAACTGAAGAAGACCGTCGAAACCGGACAGGTTCGGCAAAGCTTCTCTCATGGCCGTTCGAAGGTCGTGCAGGTCGAGCGGAAGCGGAAGCGCCAATTTGAGATGGGCGCCGACGGCAAGGTTCAAGAGGTCAAGGCCCCCACGCTCGCCTTGCGCGCAAAAGCCGAAGAGGCTTTGGCGAAAGAAACCGCGCAACAGCACGGGACTTTAACCGATGGTGAGAAAGCTCACCGGCTTAAGGCCCTACAAGATGCCATAAAGGCCGACGAAGAGGCCCGGCGCCAGCAGGAAGAAGACGACAGGCGCGAAGCCGAAGAGGCAGCGGCCCGTGCAGCGGAAGAGGCGCTACGCCCGGTAGAAGAACCGGCCCCGGCTGAGCCCGCACCGGAATCTCAAGCCGCCGAAATCACACCCGTTGCCATGCCGGTTGCGGATGCACAGCCTGAGGCCCCACGCGCACGCCGCGACGAAGCCAGCCCCGCTGTTGCTGCCGACGACGATGACGACGACGCGAAGCCGCGTAAGTCGAAAACCGGGCATAAAGCCCCTACGGTCAAACGCGCTGAACCGCGCCGCCGAGCCGGGAAACTTACAATTTCAGCCGCCCTTGAGGGCGATGATGCTGTTGAACGCAGCCGGTCTATCGCGTCCATGCGACGCGCGGTCGAAAAAGAACGCCGCAAGGCACAGCAAAAACAGCCCATGAACACCGAGAAGGTGGTTCGCGAAGTGGTGTTGCCGGAAACCATTACGGTTCAAGAACTCTCCAACCGCGTGGCCGAACGCTCTGGCAACGTGATCAAAGCTCTTATGAAATTAGGTGTAATGGCGACAATCAATGAAGTGATCGACGCCGATACCGCAGAGTTGGTCGCGGAAGAATTCGGACATCGCGTAAAACGCGTCACCGAGGCATCCATCGAAGACAACTTGCAAACCGGAGTAGACAGCGAAGCCTCATTGAAGCCGCGTCCGCCCGTAGTCACCGTCATGGGTCATGTGGATCACGGAAAAACATCACTGCTTGATGCCTTGCGCTCGTCGAGTGTTGTGACTGGCGAAGCCGGCGGTATCACCCAGCACATTGGCGCCTATCAGGTGCGCACGGCCAAAGACCAGAAGATTACCTTTATCGACACGCCGGGCCATGAAGCCTTTACCGCCATGCGTGCGCGCGGCGCTAAAGTCACCGATATCGTTATTCTGGTGGTCGCCGCCGACGACAGCATCATGCCGCAAACCATTGAGGCCATTAAGCACGCCAAGGCCGGCAATGTGCCGATGATTGTCGCCATCAACAAAATGGATAAAGAAGGCGCCAACCCCAATAAAGTGAAAACAGATCTTCTAAGCCATGAAGTGGTGGTCGAAGACATGGGTGGCGATACGCTGTGCATTGAAGTTTCAGCAATCAAGAAAACCAATCTCGACAAACTTGAAGAAGCCATTCTGTTGCAGGCCGAAGTGTTGGATTTGAAAGCCAATCCCGACCGCGCCGCAGAAGGCGCCATCATCGAAGCCAAGATGGAAAAGGGTGTTGGATCTGTAGGCACCGTGCTGGTTCAGCGCGGCACACTGCATGTGGGCGATATTTTTGTCGCCGGCGCTGAATGGGGACGCGTGCGCGCGCTCGTCAACGAACACGGCAAGCAGGTTAAATCCGCCATGCCGTCCGCCCCGGTGGAAGTTGTCGGCTTTGGCGGCACACCGGCGGCCGGCGATGATTTCATCGTGGTTGATGATGAAGTGAAGGCGCGTGAAGTTTCCGAGTACCGCAAACGCAAAATCCGCGAGAAAGAACACGTAGCCAGTGTCGGCACCTCGACCATGGAGCAGATGTTCGCCAAAATTAAAGCGGGCGAAGTCAAAGAACTGGGCGTCGTCATCAAAGCCGACGTACAAGGATCTGTCGAAGCGCTTTCGGGCACACTCCAGAAACTTGGAACCGAGGAAGTAAAGGTCAACGTGATTCATGGCGCTGTCGGACCTATCAATGAATCCGACGTCACGCTTGCGCGCGCCTCTGGCGCGGTGATCATCGGCTTTAACGTGCGTGCGAACACTCAAGCCCGCGAGCTTTCCAAGCGAGACAACATCGACATTCGATACTATTCGATCATCTACGACGTGGCCGACGATATGCGCGCGTTGCTGACCGGTATGTTGTCACCGAAGTTCAAGGAAACCTTTATCGGTTACGCCGAAGTTCGCGAGGTCTTCAACGTATCGAAAGTCGGCAAAGTCGCCGGCTGTATGGTGACTCAAGGCGTGATCAAACGCGGCTGCAAAGTCAGGCTGTTGCGTGATGACGTCGTCATTCACGAAGGGGATCTCTCGCAACTCAAACGCTTCAAGGATGATGCGAAAGAAGTCCGCGAAGGGTATGAGTGCGGCATGGCCCTGGCCAGTTATCAGGACATCCAGCCCAAAGACGTCATTGAATGCTTTGAAGTGGAGCAGGTTGCCGCCACCCTTTAAGGCGGCGCGGCACTTAAAGCGCCCTGCGGCTCGCAGACGGGCCGCACATCAAGGGAATATCCTATGGCGAAACAACGGTCCAAGACTCCGGGCCAGCGTCAATTGCGTATTGGCGAAGAGCTGCGTCATGCACTCGCCTGGATTTTTGAACGCGAGACATTCCGCGACCCCGACCTCGCCGGCGTGCACCTGACGGTCACGGAAGTTCGACCCAGTCCCGATCTACGCCATGCGCGCGTTTATATTGTTCCTCTGGGCGGCGGCGACTCCGGTGCCATTTTAGCCGGGTTGCAACGGGTCAAACCGTACCTGCGCCGCGAGATGGCCAAGCGGGTGAAACTGAGGTTCATTCCCGATCTGGTTTTTGCCGCTGATACCACCTTCGATGAGGCCGAACACATTTCCCGCTTGCTTCACAAACCGGAAGTTGCGCGCGATCTGGCGACGCCGGACGATGAGCAATCAGAAGAGTCTTCCGAGGGTTCTGCGGAGGACTCCGGTGGCGCGTAAACAACGGGGCGAGAACATCAACGGATGGCTCGCCATTGATAAGCCCGAAGGCATTACAGCCGCAAAGGTTGTCGCCAGGGTCAAAGCGGCCTTGAATGCTGCTAAGGCCGGGCACGGCGGTACGCTGGATCCGCTCGCCACCGGCATTCTGCCGATTGCCCTGGGCTGGGCCACTAAAACTGTCAGTTTCGCAATGGATGGCCGCAAAGCCTATGAGTTCGACGTCCTCTGGGGAGGGCGAACAGACACGGACGACCGCGACGGGACAGTCGTTGAAACCTCTGAAGTGCGTCCTGCCACAGCCGATATTATCGCGGCGTTAGGCGAGTTTATCGGCGAAATCGAGCAAATCCCCCCTGATTACTCGGCCGTAAAGGTTAACGGGCAGCGGGCCTATGATCTCGCCCGCAACAAGCAGCCCCTGGCTCTGACCGCAAAAACAGTTTCCGTACATGGGTTTGAGCTGCTTGAGGCCTTAGATGCCGACCGCGCCCGCTTCCGGGTTCAGTGCGGCAAAGGCACCTATGTGCGCGCGCTGGTCCGCGACCTCGCCCGAACCCTTGGCACCTTTGGACACATTACCCGGTTAAGACGCACCCAATGCGGCCCATTTGTGGAGTCCGGGGCGATTTCACTGGAAAAGCTGGAAGCCCTGGGGCATAAAGCCGCCGCTTCCGAATGCCTTCTTCCGATCAAGACCGTGCTGGACGACATCCCGGCCCTGGCCCTGTCGGACGAAGAGGCCCGCCGCATGACCCTCGGACAATCCATTGCCTTATGGCCGGTGGTCAAACGCAGCGCCGTTCCCGGACTTGAGCCCGGCACAACCGTGCAGGCTTTATGCGGAGACACGCTGATTGCGCTGGCCGAGGTCGAGAACGGCATGGTCCGTCCCGTCCGCGTTCTAAACACTTAGCCTTTAAGGAGTACCCGATGTCGATTACCCAAGAGCGCAAGCAAGAGCTCATCAAAGAATTCGCCACCAAAGACGGCGATACGGGGTCGCCCGAAATTCAAGTGGCCATCACGACAGAGCGCATCAAAAACCTGACCGAACATTTTAAAGATCACGCCAAGGACAACCATTCTCGGCGCGGCCTTTTGATGATGGTTGCGCAACGCCGACGGATGCTTGATTACCTGAAAAGCCGTTCTCAAGAACGCTACGAGAACCTAATTTCACGTCTCGGAATCCGGCGCTAGATATTTGTTGTTTCAGTTGACCGGCGGTTACGCACTTTGAACGCCCCTTGCACATCAGCAAGCGGGTGCTCTTGGTGCTGCCGTAAAGCAGCGAGCGGTTTTCTGAAAAAGTATTAATCGCTGTCGTCCGCAATCCGCGGATGAGAATACATAGCGCCCCAGAGAGGTGCTGTGTTTGGTGAACCGGAGGTGCTGCACGTGCGGCCTCTTCGAATAAGGTTGCGTGGGCATGAAAAGAGCCCGCGCGGGATCGAAATCCCGGCTCGCTACCTCTGACCGTTTTTGCCTACATGGGTAGGCCGCTGACGGTGAGCCGAGTGCACAATCCGGTGCCGGTCCGTGAGGGATAAGGAACAAAAAGACATGTCTATGTTTAACGTACACCGTAAAGAACTCGATTGGGGCGGACGCAAACTGGTTTTGGAAACCGGTAAGATCGCCCGCCAGGCCGATGGAGCCGTGATGATCACCTACGGCGACACCTCGGTGCTCTGCACCGCGGTCGGCGCAAGGTCGCCGAAGCCCGGCATTGATTTCTTTCCGCTTACCGTCAACTACCAAGAGAAAACATCCGCTGCCGGCAAAATTCCCGGCGGGTTCTTCAAGCGCGAAGGTCGGCCGACAGAGAAAGAGACTCTTACCTCACGCCTGATCGACCGCCCCATTCGCCCGCTGTTTCATTCCAGCTACCGCAATGAAACGCAGGTCGTTTGTACGGTGCTGTCGCACGATTTGAAGAATGATCCCGACATCATCGCCATGATCGGCGCGTCTGCGGCCCTCACTATTTCGGGTATTCCGTTCATGGGGCCCGTGGCCGGCGCGCGCGTTGGCTACGTCGATGGAAAATATGTACTCAATCCGTTTATGGAAGACGTTACAGGCTCTGCGCTTGATTTGGTTTTGGCCGGAACACGCGAAGGCGTGCTGATGGTCGAGTCCGAGGCCAAGGAACTGTCCGAAGAGGTCATGCTTGGTGCGGTCACCTTTGGCCACGAGCAAATGCAGCCGGTGATTCAGGCCATCATTCAATTGGCCGAAATGTGCGCAAAAGAGCCTTTCGATCTCACACCCGAGCCGGCAGCCGTTGCCGTCGTCAAAGGGAAATTCGAAGCGTTTGCGGATGAACTAGCCGAAGCCTACAAGAACCCGATCAAGCAAGAGCGGTATGCTGCTGTTGGGGCCGTGAAAGCCAAAGCGATCGAAAGCCTCGGCGAAACCGCCGACGAAATTGCAGTTGCTGGCGGCGTGTTCAAGAAAATGGAATCCGCCGTTGTGCGCGGTAACGTTCTCAAGACCGGCGTACGTATCGATGGGCGTGATACAAAAACCGTTCGCCCGATCGAAATCGAAGTCGGTATTCTACCGCGGACCCATGGCTCGGCGCTGTTTACACGCGGCGAAACCCAGGCCTTGGTGACGACGACCCTAGGTACCGGGCAAGACGAGCAGATCATCGACGCGCTGGAAGGCGAATACCGCCAAAACTTCATGCTGCACTACAACTTCCCGCCGTATTCGGTGGGTGAGACAGGCCGCATGGGTGGCGCGGGCCGGCGTGAGATCGGTCACGGCAAGCTGGCATGGCGCGCCATTAAGCCGATCCTGCCGGGCAAGGAAGATTTTCCTTATACCTTGCGAGTTGTTTCCGAAATCACCGAGTCCAACGGCTCATCGTCCATGGCCACTGTTTGCGGCACCTCGCTCTCGATGATGGATGCGGGTGTACCGTTGCCGCGCTCTGTGGCTGGCATCGCCATGGGTCTGATCAAAGAGGGCGACGACTTTGCCGTTCTTTCCGACATTCTCGGCGATGAAGATCATCTCGGCGACATGGACTTCAAAGTGGCCGGAACAGATCAGGGCGTCACCTCGCTGCAGATGGACATCAAGATCACCTCCATCACCAAAGAGATCATGGAGATCGCCCTTAACCAAGCCAAGGACGGACGCCTGCATATTCTCGGCGAGATGTCGAAAGCCATGACAGGTGCGCGCGACAGCGTGGCCGATCATGCGCCGCGCATCACCACCTTGAACATCCCCAAGGATAAGATCCGCGACATCATCGGCACCGGCGGCAAGGTAATTCGCGAGTTGCAGGAAACCACCGGCACCAAGATCGACATCGAGGACGACGGCACCGTGCGCGTGGCCTCCGCCGATCAGGAGATGATGGAAGAGGCGGTCAGACGTATCCGCGACATTGTTGCCGAGCCGGAAGTGGGCGTGATCTACACCGGTAAAGTCGTCAAGCTTATGGACTTTGGCGCCTTCGTCAATTTCATGGGCAAGCGTGACGGTCTTGTGCACATCTCCGAGCTGGCGCAAGAGCGCGTCGGGCAAGTCGGCGATGTCGTGCAGGAAGGCGATACGGTTAAGGTGAAATGTTTGGCCATCGACGATCGCGGCAAGGTCAAGCTCAGCATGAAGCGTGTTGACCAAGCCACCGGCCAAGATCTCGACACGGCTGCCGCCGAGCCAGCCGCAGAAGGCTGATCCCCGACTCGCCGTGCAGATACCGCGCATCATAGCGCACCGTGGTTCGCCCCGGGCGGCGCCAGAGAATACTCTGGCGTCGTTCCGTCGGGCGGCTGCGGAGGGCGCAAAGTGGGTGGAGTTTGACGCGGCGCTCACCGTCGACAACCGCGTCATCATTTTTCACGACGACACATTAGAACGCACCTCAGACGGCGCAGGACTCGTTTGCGAAGCCCCGTTCGATACACTCAGCGCCCTCGATGCGGGCGGCTGGTTTGCCCCCGAATTTCGCGGCGAACCGATTCCCACTCTTGAAGAAACACTCGAAACCCTGACGGATCTAAACCTCGGGTTTAATATGGAATTGAAAGTTGATCCTGGGCGCGAAGTTGATCTCGCGACCTGTGCACTGCCCATTGCAGACGCTTGCTGGCCAACCAATGCGCCCGTACCGCTGATTTCAAGTTTTTCGCTCCAGGCTGTCGCTGCGGCTAAGGAATTACTACCCAAATGGCCGCGCGGACTGATCTTCAACCACCGCCCGGATAATTGGGAAGAGATCGCCAAAACCCTGGAGCTCACCACCTTCAATGGCAATCACCTGCACCTCACATCTGACAGCATCGCCGAAATGCGTGGCGCCGGTTATGCGGTATTGGCCTATACAGTGAACGATCCGGCACGTGCGGCTGAACTTTTCGCCTGGGGCGTGGAAGCTGTTTTCACCGACATCCCCGGCGAAATGCTTAAAGCCGCAGCTTAGGATATGAGAAACGTGCGCAAATTCATGGCCAATATGAAAGGTTTAGCCGAGTTTTCTTGGTTTGCAGACTTTAAGGCCCTATATTGCCCTCGCAAGTCGGCTGCCGGAAATGGTCGTGACAATGGCAGCAGACGGGGACAGGTCCCCAGGTCACATTCAAACCCTTTCGAAACGGAGCATTCCGCGTGAAGGCGCTTAACGCCATCCGCATCGCCGGTCAGGAAGTGCTGCCGATCATAGAAGGCGGCAAGGGCGTCGCTATATCCAATGGATTAAGTTCCGGATCTTGGGCAGCCGCCGGCGGTATTGGCACATTTTCCGGCGTCAACGCCGATTCATATGATAGTGGCGGTATGCCTATTCCGCAGATTTACAGCGGCCGGACCCGGCGCGAGCGCCATGAAGAGCTGGTGCGCTACGCCATCGACGGCGGTATCGAGCAAGCCCGCATTGCCCACGAAACACGCGGCAACCAAGGCCGCTTGCACATCAACATTCTATGGGAGATGGGCGGTGCCGAACGTGTCCTGACCGGCGTTCTCGATAAATGCCGCGATCTTGTTCACGGCGTAACCTGCGGTGCCGGCATGCCGTACCGGCTTGCCGAAATCGCCGCCAGTTACCGAATTCACTATTATCCCATCATCTCCTCGGCGCGGGCGTTTCGCGCGTTGTGGAAGCGCGCATATTTTAAGTTCGCCGAATTTTTGGGCGGCGTGGTCTATGAAGACCCGTGGCTCGCAGGCGGGCACAACGGTCTGTCCAACTCCGAAGACCCGCGTAAGCCTGAAGATCCGTATCCGCGCATCGTCGCCTTACGCAAAGTAATGAATGAAGCCGGGCTGCACGAGACGCCGATCATTATGGCCGGCGGCGTGTGGTGGCTGAACGAATGGGATCATTGGCTCGATAACCCAGAAGTCGGCCCGGTCGCCTTTCAATTCGGCACCCGACCGCTGCTGACCACTGAAAGCCCGATTTCACAGGACTGGAAAAAACGCCTTGTCGGCTTGAATCCGGGAGACGTTCATCTGCATAAATTCAGTCCTACCGGATTCTATTCATCCGCCGTTCACAATAAATTTCTGGACGACCTGCAGGCCCGCAGCGATCGTCAAATTCCGTTCACGACGGAAGAAATCGGTGCGCATGATACGCCGCTGAGCATCGGCGCCCGCAAGCGCGACGTCTACGTGACCTCCGAGGACAAATCGCGTGCGGGAAATTGGATCGCGCAGGGTTTTACCGAAACCTTGAAGACACCGGACTCGACCTTGATTTTTGTCACGCCCACCAACGCCGAGGAAATTCGCGGCGACCAAAGCGCCTGTATGGGTTGTTTATCGGCGTGCTCATTTTCGAACTGGTCGCAAGGCGAAAGCGGGTCAACCGGGCGCAAAGCCGACCCGCGCAGTTTTTGTATCCAAAAGACCCTGCAAAACATCGCCCATGACGGCAACATTGAAGAAGAACTGATGTTCGCCGGACACAACGCTTACCGGTTTGGTCAAGATCCTTGGTACAAAAACGGCTTTGTGCCCTCGGTCAAACAATTGGTCGAGCGAATAGTCACCGGTTGGTAACGCTTAATCCTTCTTTATGCTCCTGAACTTTGCGTGTTCGGCTTCAAGAAGACTGTACACCACCGAGCTCCACCATTTACCGCGCCCAAAATGCACATCGCGCAGCAAGCCTTCGCGTCCCATGCCCAATTTCTGCATGACGCGGATTGAGCTTTTATTGTCCGGACTGCATTGCCCACTCACGCGGTGCAATTTGAACTGTCCAAAAGCTGCATCAAGAATCGCATGGCCGATTTCAGTGCCGTACCCTTGCTTCCAGAATTTCGGAACAACCCCAAAGCCCAGTTCACCCTGTCGGTCCATCGGATTGAGTATTTTAAGAACAGCCTCGCCGACAACCTCGCCCGTATCGCGGCGCGCGGCAGCCAGAAAATAAAGCAACCGAGGGGAGGCGGACTGCTCGCGCACCACCCATTCGATCAGTGTCTTGATCTGCTCTTCCGTCGGCGCTTCCGAGCGCTGGTACTGCCAGTAGACCGGATCTTTGACATAGCTGTAAACAGCCGCAATATCCTCGGTCGTGTACTCACGAATCAAAAGCCGCCGCGTGGTGATCGGCAGGGACAAGTGAGGGATCAATGTTTCGGAAGCGGCCTGGGACATGACTGAAAAATAGCACGCCCAGTTAATTACCGCGTCAGATATTTAGTGATGAACCCATCGATGTCCGCCTCGGTCAGGCCCTTGGCCTTCAGTTCATCGCGGATAGCGCGCAAGTTCACGTCGGCATAGTTGTGCACGCTGGCCGGTTTGTGCGCAGATTTATCAACAATCCGAAAATCGAACGGCCGCGCCTCGCTTTTGTATACTTCGTATTCGAGAATCTGGTCGATCTCATTGCCCGGCATGAAGGTCACCACCTTCGGCCGCAGTTCATAAAGATCTTTTGGCGCAACCGTCTCGGCCGCAGCGATAATCAGCTCGTCGCCGACTTGGCAGGTGCGCGCGGCGGCTCCGTTAAGAATACAGCAACGCGAACCGGCCTCCCCAAAAATCACATAGGTGGTCAAGCGCGCGCCAGAATTCTTGTTCCACACCTCAACGAACTCGGTGGGATAAATGCCCGCCTGATCGCAATGATCCGGATCCAGGGTAATCGAACCGTGGTAATGTAAATCGGCCCCCGTAACCCTGACACCATGAAGCTTGGCTCTTATAACGTTAACCACCGGCTCACCCTTTTAGATCGTTGCTCTCTGCCACCGCCGCACCACCATTGTGCAGTGCGATGGCCGTGCGATGACGGCCGCAAACATAGCGGATTCCAAATCTGGGTAAAGACACGGTTTTCGACGGATTTAACCGCAAAAAAGGCCGGTAATACGGTCGAATCTGTCGACTTCGATGTTGATGCGCCTTGGGCTTTGTTCCGAGCTTACCTGCACGTCAGGCGGAATGACGCGGTACGGCGGTGATAACCGTTCCTCCCGAAGATACTGGCCGGTTGCCGGGGCCTCGCTTCCCCGCCGCACAAAGATCATGCCGAGCGCCGGGACCAAAACGTGGCCGTTACACGGCACAAGCATTTCCGGCACCACTGGTTGGCGAAGGACAATCGGCGGCTTTTCATACGCAATCCCGTCTTCCGTTAGAGTGGGAAACAACACTCCATCGCTGCTGCACGCCGAAACGGTGACGGCAATAAACGTAATTACGGTCAGTTTGAGAGTGCGCTCCATCATGTCTTGGTCCGTTGCGCCGCTTGTTGCGCCGAGTTCATCGCCGCTATGGTCGCGGTGGTTGAGTATGGGCCGAAGACATCGGCCAAAACAACACGTCCGCCGTAGCCTTCTACCAAATCACCGCCCACCACATCGGCTCTGGAATAATCAGCCCCTTTGACCAGAACATCGGGCCTCAGCGCGTCGATCAGTCCCATGGGGGTATCTTCGCCGAAAACAACGACCAGGTCGACCGTGGCCAGCGAGGCCATGACTGAGGCACGTGCTGTTTCATTTTGCACCGGCCGTCCCTCGCCCTTGAGGCGGCGGACAGATGAATCACTATTCAATCCTACGATCAAACGGTCACAAGCCTCCCGCGCCTGACGCAACAAAGAAACATGACCGGGATGCAGCAGATCAAAGCATCCATTTGTAAAGCCGATTTTCAGCCGTTTATTCCGCCAGTCTTTAACACGCACCCCCGCCGTCGTCCGGTCCACAACTTTCTGTTCGGCCTGAGCGAGACTCGTTTGCAAAACGGCTATCGTAATATCTTGAACACTCGCAACCGCCGTCCCATGACGCGCGACCACGACGCCCGCCGCCGCATTCGCCAAATAGGCGGCATCGGATAGACTTGCACCGCACGCCAACGCCAGCGCCAGCGTAGCCACAACCGTATCGCCGGCGCCGGTCACATCGGCAACCTCGCGGGTTGCCGCCAACATATGTTCGGCGCCGTCCTCGCTGACCAGCGTCATGCCGTCGCCGGACCTCGTAACCAGCACGGCGCCGGCGGCCGTGCCCGCGCGTAGAACCTGGGCGGACGCAACAATAGCATCTTCACTATCGACCGGCAGATCGGTCGCCTGCTCAAGTTCCGCACGGTTTGGTGTAATGACACTCGCCCCCGCGTAGCGCTGATAGTCCGTGCCTTTAGGATCGACGACGATGGGCTTTCCGGCTTTACGCGCCGCGGAGATCGCAAAAGCCGCCAGTGTACCGCTGAGTACGCCCTTGCCGTAGTCGGAAAGAATCACCGCATCCGCACCAGCCATCTGCGAGGTTACCGCTCGTTCTAGGTCGGCGAGATCGGCCTCAGATAGCGGCGCGGCGGTTTCCCGGTCCGCGCGCAAAAGATGATGGCCCTCTTGGCTGAAAAAGCGTGTCTTAATTGTTGTTTGGCGGCCGGGTGCGACACGCAAATAAGATTCAACTTTGTCCAAGCCGCCAAGCAAAGAGCCGACTTCGCCGCCGGCGCGGTCATCGCCGACAACCGAAACAAAAGAATTTAGCGCCCCCAGGGCCGCAAGATTGCGCACAACATTACCCGCCCCGCCGAGCGCGGCGTGTTCCCGGGTCACACGAACCACAGGCACCGGGGCTTCCGGCGAAATCCGCTTCACGTCGCCGTATCTAAATCGATCAAGCATAACGTCGCCGACACATAGAATTCGACGCGTACCGAAACCAGATACAATCTCAGTCAAAGCCGCGAGGCGTTCGGCCGGAAGCGACGCTCGTTCCTTCATGGCCTCCTCACGCCGATAAGGATCTAAAGTATTCAATTGTACGCAATAGACCATCTTCAAGAACGGTCTTTGGCTCCCACTTCAAAGTATCACGCGCCAAAGTGATATCGGGGCGCCGCCGCACAGGATCATCCTGCGGCAAAGGTTTGTGAATTATTTTTGATGAAGATTTGGCCAAGCGTATGATCTTCTCGGCGAGTTCAAGAATTGTATTCTCAACCGGATTCCCGAGATTGATGGGGCCGGTAACGCCGTCCGGCGTGTCCATGAGACTCATCAATGCCCCCACCAAATCGTCCACATAACAAAACGACCTGGTTTGTTCACCGTTGCCGTAAACCGTAATGGGGTCGTTCTTTAGGGCCTGCACAATAAAATTGGACACAACCCGGCCGTCGTTCGGCAACATACGCGGCCCATAGGTGTTGAAAATACGGGCAACTCGGATCCGCGTCTTGTGTTGGCGGTGATAATCGAAAAATAGGGTCTCGGCACACCGTTTGCCCTCGTCGTAACACGCTCTTGGCCCAACCGGATTAACGTTGCCCCAGTAACTTTCCACCTGCGGATGGATCGCGGGGTCGCCATAAACTTCACTGGTGGACGCCTGAAGAATTTTAGCCCTTGTGCGTTTGGCAAGACCCAGCATGTTGATAGCGCCATGAACGCTGGTCTTGGTTGTTTGGACGGGATCAAATTGGTAGTGAACTGGCGAGGCCGGACAGGCTAGGTTGTAAATCTCGTCCGTTTCTACATAGAGCGGAAATGTCACATCGTGGCGCATAAGTTCGAACAGCGGATTTGCGCTGAGCGCCGCCACATTTTGGCGCCGTCCCGTGAAAAAGTTGTCCACACACAGCACTTCGTTGCCATCGGTGAGAAGCCGCTCACAAAGATGAGAGCCTATAAATCCGGCGCCTCCGGTTACGATAATACGCTTCACGCTATCTCCACCATTGTTCGCGGCGCCTAGTGTTAAGACTTGCCGCCTGTTTTCCGGCTTCTCAGTCCAGGGCACTATCCCATGGAATTTGGCCCACAGCCCGCCCCTGATATCCGAAAAGCACAGTATTTGTTAATCTTTTCCAAATGGTTACTGTAGATGATGGGAACATGCCCCCAGACCTAACTACAGCTAGATTTTAGGACCCACGGAAGGTTAAAACCTCTAAAAGAGGGCCGGAATAGTCTCAGAATTCGTGTAAGAGTTCTTCTAAACCGGTTTTGAGTGTCCGGCCTGCCTATGAGGCCCCGGGTTCATGAATCGAGAGACTTTCGCCACAACAACGGCGATGCCGCAGATATGTGCTCTGCGCTCGCCCGCAACGAACTGAACGAATGCAACACCAAGGCGCCAAAGGTTATCAGGAGACACTGCTGGTCGATACGCTCGACCGTATGCGACGCAATCCCGAGGGGCGCAAAGTAGTCCACTTGCACCTCTCCCAGCTCATGACCCAGAACCGCACGCCTGTCCGAATCAAGATCGTCACGCGTATGTTCAGAACGTTGGAAAGCGGTCGGCAGGTCCAGCTCTTCGATATGACCAACGGTGATCTTATGATGATTGTCGGTGGCGGTGCGCAGCGCGACGTCAACAACATCATTCATCGTATACGCAAGTTATTCGAGGGCGACCCGGCAACTCTTGACGATGCCGAAGGGGCTGACCGGTTCGCGACCTGGTATGACTTATCGCTTGATTCTTCTATGGCGATTCAAAATGCACAGCACATGCGCCGCGAGGCGCAAGAAGGAAAAACGCAAAATTCTGCAGCACTAATACAAGGCCTTACTCCGGCTTCTCTTGATGCCATTCAAAAGAAAATCGCGTTTGCCAATATTGTGCCGTTCATTCGTGATCAGGTTGCCTTGCGCGTGAACCCTTCGACCAAAGAAGCTTCCATAGAATTTTACGAGTTTTTCCTATCCGTGGGTGACTTACAACGCGCCGCTGCCCCTGACATAAGCTTTCTTGCAGATCGTTGGCTGTTCCAGGATTTAAGTCGCACCATGGACATGCGCATGCTGGAAACGGTCACTCGCTCGCCGCATGCGCGCGGTACACCGCGGATCAGTCTCAATTTGAATCTCGAAACGATTCTAACGCCGGCCTTTAAAGCCTTTCTGGATCACCTCGAAGATGGTCAAAAAGTGATTGTCGAGGTTCAGGCTGTCGATCTCTTGACCAATTATGAGATGTATCTTGATGTGAGAAACGCGGTGAACAGCATGGGACACGCCATTCTCATTGACGGACTCAGCACGACCACCTTGGAAATGCTCGATGTCGCTGCAATGAAACCCGATTACGCGAAAATTGCTTGGGCACCCGAATTGCTTGATCTCATGGACTCACCAACCAACAAAAGTGCCGCCTTCTTCGTTCAAGAAATCGGCCCTGAGAAAGTTGTACTTTCACGCTGCGATTCTTCGTCAGCCTTGTCCTGGGGTATTCGCACCGGAATTACCCTGTTCCAAGGCCATTTCTTGGATGCCTTCAAATCCAAGGCCCGGCGTCCGAGCGGCGCACGAGCCGGAGCATAGAGGCGCATATGGCAACCCAACAGACCATCGGGGGAACAGCAAACCCCCTCGGCAACAGCCACGAAGCCCGCTTTCTGGATGATTTGAAATCGTTAGACACTGCGGGCCGAAATAAAGGCGTTATCCGCCTTCATCTCTCGCGCCTTCAATCCGAGAACAGAGATCGTCAAAGTCTAAGCAATGCCGAAACCGCGTTCGACGATATGGTCAAAATGCGCGCGGCGTGGCTATATCGCCTGCGTAATTCCGATCTCATGGTCATGTTTGAGCGTGACGTCACCGACGCGGCGGAACGCGCGGTTTCTAAACTTCTGAAATTATGGGAACGCGACCCCTTGATGCAGAAGTTTAAATCCGACCCGCGCAAAAATCGGCTGTCCAGTTGGTTTGATATGGCGCAAGACCACGACAAACTTCTGGCCTTTGCTCATCGTCAGGCGGCAACAAACGAAAAGTCGGTGCGCAGAACACTTCCGGAGTTGATCGCCGACAGGGAAATGCAGCGTTCAAGCCAAGAACGCGGCGCCCCGTTGACACCCCTAGAGTTGGGCCGGGTCGAAGAATCCCTTGCCCGGGTGGATTTATCCAGTTTCACGCGCCGGCAGCCGGTTTGCGCATTTGTTGAGGGCAATAAGCCGGAGGTTGTCTTCACCGAGGTTTTTGTCTCGATCGCTGATCTGCGCGAAACCCTCATGCCGCATACAGACCTAACGGCCAACCCATGGCTCTTCCAGCATCTGACCCAAACTTTGGACCGGCGCGTGATGGTGCAAATTTCACGGCGCGAAGATCGCACCCTTTTACGCGAAGGGTTCAGCATCAATGTAAATGTATCAACATTGCTTTCCGAAGAATTTCTGGCGTTTGACGACGACTTTGCTCCCTCTACCCAAGATGTGGTTTTGGAGTTGCGTCTGGAGGATATTTTTTCAGATCCGGGCAGCTTTATGTTTGCCCGCGATTTTTTAACCGAACGCGGCTACCGCATTTGCATCGACGGCATCAATCTCAATACGTTTCCGTTTGCCGATACGACACGGCTTGGCGTCTCTTATGCAAAACTCATGTGGTCGCAAGAGCTAACCGGATATGCTGGCACCACACTCGGCCAAGATTTCAAAGATACGATTCGGTCTCGAAAGAAAGGCCGGACTATTTTGGCGCGCTGTGATTCCGAGGCTTCTGTTAAAGTTGGACAGCAGTTGGGAATTACATTGTTCCAAGGGCACTATATCGACAGCCTCACCCGCGCACGTTGACACCCTCCAATCTGATTCGGGTTTCGCGTTGCCCGCACAGAAAGATTATTGCTTAATACATGCAAATCAGGCTGCGGTTTCACGCTGCCATACTTCGGACGCACTTCACGAACACGCTTGGGCACAGCCCTTGAATGTAAGCGCGAAACTCATGTAGAGGCGGAAATGACTCAGAACCTTTCCAGACGCAACATCGCCACCGGATTGATGGGCGCAGCCGCCCTCATGATCCTTGCTGCCGCGCCGGACGCACGCGGCGACGACGTAACCGATGCCCGCCACATCATCGACGAAGCGTTGATCACCATCGAGCGGGTCAGCGAAGAGATGAAACCGTCCGAAGATATGGCCGATCTTTTGCGACGCTCAAAAGGCGTGCTTGTCATTCCGAATTATTACAAAGCAGGCTTTATCATTGGCGGCGCTTACGGCGACGGCGTGCTTTTGGCGCGTCTTCCTGAAGGCGGGTTCGGTGATCCCGCTTTCTACCGCATGACAGCCGGGTCTATTGGCTTGCAGATAGGGATGCAATCTGCGGCGACCGTGTTCATCATATTGACCGAAAAAGGTCTCAGCGCCGTTCTCAACGACGAGTTTAAACTCGGTGCCAATGTCGGCATGACCATTGGTTCAATCGGTGTCGGTGCCGAAGCGGCGACAACCACAAATATCGGCAAGGATATAGTTGCCTATTCAACAAACGCAGGCTTGTTCGCCGGCGGCAGCTTCGAAGGCGCCGTCATCCGGCCGCGTAAAGATTGGAATGCCGCAGTATACGGAGTGGGGAATGACGACCCGCGCGCCGTGGTTCAGCGTGATCAACTCCGTACCGCGACACCTCTAAAAGATGTGCTCGGCCGCAACGCCCGTCCGGCACAGTAAGGGCGGCTCTGTTTTATCTCGACGTTAAAACAAAGCGGCGTCAAACACCGTCGGCGCAGGATGCACCGCAACTGTTCCGTCACGTGTAACTTCCATAATGGCGAAGCCGCGCTGCGCTAATCCATCCGGCGTGAAGCGGAAAATGCCGTCAATACCGGCAAAGCCGCTGGCGGCGGTAATCGCTTCGGCGGAAAAGGGCGCAGCCATGCCGCTTTGTGCCAAAATCGCCGCAAGGGCCACCGCATCGTAGCCATGAGTGCTGATCGACGGCGGCGATTGACCGTACAAAGCGCGGTAGCGTTCGTTGAACCGCCGCGCACTGTCGGGCGGCGGCGCGGGATAAAGCCCGCCCACCATAACCGGTTCGCGGCCGAGACCCGGTGTGTTCCACAGCATGGTACCGAGCAACTGCACCCGACCGGGGTCCACATCAAAGAACGGCAAGAGCGTGGCCGCCTGGGTCAGACGCACGCCCTGTTCGGGCACCAAAATGGCATCGAACGTCACATCGCCGACCGTGTCTAAAAGATCAAGACGATCATAGGTGAGCTGGGACAGACCGTCTTCCTTGCCCTCGAGCTTCGCCTTCTGCGCTTCTAAATCAGCCCGTCTCTGATCAAAGTCGGCAAGCTGGCGCACAACAGCGCTCAAGTCAGATCCGGAAGGGTCGTAATACGCCACGTCAGAAATCAGTCCGCCGGTCCGAGGAACATATCTCGCCATGGCGTCGACCACGGCTTTACCGTAGGCCGAGTTCGGCGCGAGAACCGCAAAGGTTCTATGACCCTGGGCGCCCGCATACTCAATGATATGGCGCACTTGCTCGTCCACCAAAAATCCCAGGACGAACACGCGGCCGTTCGCCACCGCCGGGTCGGTTGAAAACGCGATGATATTAACCCCGGCAGCCGCGGCATCAGGCGCTGCGGCAGTCACTTCAGCGGAAAATAACGGTCCAAGGAGCAATTGCGCGCCCTGTGAAATGGCCAGCGAGGCTGCGGCCTGCGCCCCTGCGGGAACGCCCTGGGTATCGTAAACCTGCAAAACAAAGCGCTCGTCGCCCACATCAAACAACGCCATTTGCGCGGCATTCAGCAAAGCCTCGCCGATCGGCGCCGAGGGTCCAGTCAGCGGCACCAGAAGCCCAACGCGCGTCAACCCGTCGGCGCCAGGTAAAGGCGCCCCGCTCGCCAGCCCCGGAATGAGTTGGTTCGGCGACAGGGCCGGGCCGTCCGCCCGGACCGCCGGGGCGGTGAGCGCGGCCGGAGCCGAAGACACCGCATCTGTTTGCGGACGTTGTTGGGCGGTGGGCTGCGGGAGTGCTACATCTTGTCCGGCGCAGGCGGTCAGCAGGGACATCCCCAGCAGCGTTGCCGCGCACCACGCGGCGGAGCGAAATAACAAAGTTCGGGAAAAACGCACCAATGGCCTCCAAAGCTTCGCGTCTTGCCAAAGACAAAACACACAAGACGACAACGACTCAAACTAGCGGCGCTACCCTCGCAAGTAAATCCGGCGAAGGCATGGCAAGCACGCTTCCTTGCGGTCTTTATGTGGTCGCTACCCCCATCGGCAATCTGGGGGATATGAGCGCGCGGGCCATCGACACCTTGCGCAGCGCCGCCGTCATCGCCTGTGAGGACACCCGTGTGACCGGCGTTTTACTGCGCCGTTTCGGCATCTCCGCGTCCATGACCCCGTATCACGACCACAATGCGGCACGGGTACGCCCGCAAATTCTCGCACGGCTATCCGCAGGCGAGGCGGTAGCCCTGGTCAGCGATGCGGGCACACCGCTGCTGTCCGACCCCGGCTACAAGCTGGTCCGCGCCTGCGCCGACGCCAATATTTCAGTCTTCGCGGTGCCCGGACCGTCTGCGCTCCTCGCGGCCCTTGCTGTCGCCGCCTTGCCCACAGACCGCGTGCTTTATGCCGGATTTTTGCCGGTCAAAACCGCCGGACGGCGGGAAATCATCAATGAATTCAAGCCTGTTCGTGCAACCTTGGTTTTTTACGAATCGGCCCAGCGCCTGGCTGCAACCCTTGCCGATCTGACGGCTACATTGGGGCCGCGAGACGCTGCCGTGTGCCGCGAGCTGACCAAGCTGCATGAAGAAGCGCGGCGCGGCACCTTGGCCGAGCTCGCCGCTCACTACGATGCCGCCGGAGCCCCCAAAGGAGAGGTGGTGATTGTTGTCGGCCCGCCCGAAAGCACCGCCCCGTCCGTCACCGATGAGGATATCGATGCCGCTCTTCGCGAGGCGCTCGTCTCCCTCAGCCTGCGCGATGCGGTCGATGCTGTGGCTGGATCTCTTTCGCAGCCGCGCCGGGCGGTTTACGTCCGCGCCATCGCCCTGCAGAAGATTCTGCCGAATACATGACCGGACCCGCCCGAAGTGCGGCCTACCGGCGCGGACATTTCGCTGAGAGTCTGTGCGCGCTTTACTTGCGCCTGACCGGCTGGCGTATTCTTGAACGCCGCCACAAAGGGGGGCGCGGCACCGGCGCCGGCGAGATTGATATTATTGCGCGGCGCGGGTCCATCCTTGCCTTCATCGAGGTCAAAGCCCGCACCGACCTGATAACGGCGATCGAATCCGTCACCCCGGCACAACGCGGCCGCATAATCCGCGCCGCCGAAGCCTATTTGCAGCACCGCCCCCAGCTGGCCGCCTACGATATTCGCTTTGACGTCATGGCCCTTGGCCGCGGGATCTGGCCTCGACATATCAGGGATGCTTGGCGGCCTTAGCACGATCCGCGCGTAGGAGTTACGCGATGCGCGTTGGAAAGCGCGGACGGATGGCGTACACACGGCAGGCATAAGTACCGACCAAAACACAGCGAGACCTTGCGTGCCCACAGCGAAGACTCTTCGAACTGAGCTAGAGCGCATCACCGCGCAAGCGGATGAAGCCATCGACATCGCCGAAGCCGCGCTCGTACTCGCCGCCGCCGACCATCCCGCACCGGATTTGCAGATTTACCGCGACCATTTGAAAGCGCTCGCCGATGCAGTGGCGAGGGCCGCCGAGGCTGCGCACCTCGAGCCCGATACCGCCGCGCCGGAAGACATGGCCGCGGTCCTTTCCCGCGTACTCTCCGAAGACTTTCACTATGCCGGCGACGAAGACACATACGATGATCTCGACAACGCGAACATCATGCGCGTGATCGATCGCCGTAAGGGCCTGCCGGTCACCCTCGGCATTCTATATCTTGCCGCCGCGCGCGCCCAAGGGTGGGGAGCGGCCGGGCTTAATTTTCCCGGTCATTTTCTGATTCGTCTGGAAAGCCGTGATGGACGCCGCATCATTCTCGATCCCTTTCACGGTGGGCGTCTTATGGAAGCCCCGCAACTGCGCGAGTTGCTGAAAGTCATCTCTGGCGCCGCCGTCGAGCTGGAAGCCGCGCACTACAAACCGGTCAGCAACCGTGATGTGCTCGTGCGCCTGCAAAACAACGTCAAGACTCGGCGCTTAGAGCTTGGTGAATCGGAAGGCGCTCTTGAAGCGCTTGCGTGCATGCAGGTGCTCAGTCCCGACAATCCTTCCTTATGGCGCGAGACCGGCGTTATTCATATGCGCCTTGGGCGACTGAAACACGCCGTGGAGGCTTTTGAAAATTTCGTTGCTCATGCACCCGAAGGCCCCGACCGCGCCAAAATCGGCAAAGTGGTGAATGAGTTGCGCGAGCGGCTTCACTAACGTCACAATGTAAAACGTAATCAATTCGCTGAAGAGGTCTTCATGAGTTTGCGTGTTGCCATACAAATGGACCCCATCGAGTCCATCGACATCAATGGAGACTCAACCTTCGTTCTCGCCCTTGAGGCGCAGAAACGCGGCCACACTCTGTATCACTACCTCCCGCGCCATCTAACACTCAACGAGGCGCGTGTTACCGCCCGCGCCCGGCCTCTCACCGTCCGCCGCGAGCACGGCAATCACTTTGCGGTTGGACCGGCAGAGGTTTTGAACTTGCATGACATGGACGTGGTGCTGATGCGCCAAGATCCGCCCTTTGATATGGCCTACATCACGGCCACCCATATTCTTGAGCACATCCATCCCAGAACCTTGGTCGTCAACGACCCCGCTCACGTGCGCAATGCTCCGGAAAAATTGTTCGTCACCCATTTTGAAAATGTAATGCCGCCGACGCTCATCACGGCCGATATGGACGAGATCAAGGCCTTCCGCGCCGAGCACAAGGACATCATTATAAAGCCGATCTACGGCAACGGCGGCGCGGGCGTGTTTCACATCACGCCGGGCGATGAAAACCTTGGCGCCTTGATTGAATTATTCACGGCGACGTCACGCGAGCCGATCATGGTGCAGCGCTATGTACCCGACGTCCGCAAAGGCGATAAACGCATTATCCTGATTGACGGGAAAGCCGCTGGCGCCATCAACCGCGTGCCCGCCGCCGGGGAAGCCCGCTCCAATATGCATGTCGGCGGACGGCCCGAGAAAACCGAGCTGACCAAACGCGAGCAAGAGATTTGCGAGATCATCGGTCCCACACTGGCCAAGAACGGCATTATCTTTGCGGGCATCGACGTCATCGGCAATTACCTGACCGAGATCAACGTCACCTCTCCAACAGGCTTGCAAGAGGTCAACCGCTTCAACGATGTTGTTCTTGAAAGTCAGATTTGGGATGCCATCGAGGCCCGCCTGCCTTAAGACCCGCCGACCTTGAGAAAAGAGGCCATCAACACAGGTCTTGGACGATTAGCGACTCACGTTTCTAAAATCAACTGAACGGATGACACGCAAATGGACAAGATAAACGATCTCGAAAATACAATGAGCTATGCCATTGAGACCGGAATGGGTGTGATCACCACTTACGGGTTCAAGGTGATCGGCGCCATCATCATCCTTATCGTCGGTTGGACCGTCGCCGGGATTGTCCGCCGTGCCATCAATAAAGCCGGAGACCGGTCACAGCGTTTCGACAAAACCCTTGTCACGTTTTTTGCCTCCACCGCTAATTATGCCGTACTCACGTTCACCATCATTGCGGTGCTCGGCAGTTTCGGTGTGGAGACGACCAGCTTTGTCGCCCTGCTCGGCGCCCTCGGTCTCGCCCTCGGTCTGGCACTGCAAGGCACGCTCGGCCATGTCGCCTCGGGCATCATGCTGATTATCTTCCGGCCTTTTCGCGTCGGCGATTTTGTCGAGGCGGGCGGCGTGACCGGTACGGTGGATTCCATCACCTTGTTCACCACCGAGATCAACACCCTCGATAACGTCAGAACGATTGTGCCCAACGGCGCGGTGTGGGGCGGCGTGGTCAAAAACTTTGCCGCCAATCCTACCCGGCGGCTCGATTTCATTGTCGGCATTTCCTACGGGGACAATATCGACAAGGCCCTGAAGATCGCGCGCGAAATCGTTGAGGCCGA
The DNA here is from genome assembly GCA_963976395.1 of uncultured Rhodospirillaceae bacterium. Taxonomy (GTDB): domain Bacteria; phylum Pseudomonadota; class Alphaproteobacteria; order Rhodospirillales; family Rhodospirillaceae; genus UBA11612. Next base: position 129,053 of record CAXBLG010000001.1, on the reverse strand, counting down.
ATCACGTATTTTAAAAGATCCCGCGCCCATGCTGGCCGTGCGTACCTTGGCCGATAGCTCCGTCAATCTTTTGGTCCGGGTGTGGACCGCACGCGGAGACCTATTCGACGTCGAGCTCGCGCTCAATAAAGCCGTGAAAGAAGCCTACGACCGCGAGGGCATTTCCATACCCTTCCCGCAGCGTGTTGTTCATCATATTCATTCCGGGAAACTCGAAGATGACGGCGTGTAGGGGTATGAACCCGACGTCCGTCGCCTTCGGATTGTGATTTAAAAGCGGCCCGCCGCGATGGTCGCCCACGTCAACACCGTCGCGTTTTCCGGCATCGACGTGTTGCCCATCGAGGTACAGGTTGCCGTTGCCGGCGGCCTTCCGGCTTTCACCATTGTCGGCCTGCCCGATAAAGCCGTCGGCGAATCCCGCGAACGGGTACGCGCCGCGCTCACTGCCATCGGCCTTGCGCTGCCCGCCAAACGCATCACCGTAAATCTTGCCCCGGCAGACGTGCAAAAAGAAGGCAGCCATTTCGATCTGCCCATCGCCCTTGGCCTTTTGACCGCCATGGGCGTGATCGGGGTGGAAGACATGGCCCAGTATGCCGCCCTCGGCGAGCTTGGTCTTGATGGCTCCATCGCACCCGTCGCCGGTGTTCTTCCCGCCGCCGTGGCCGCCAATGCAGACGGGCGCGGATTGATCTGTCCCGGCAAGCAAGGCGGCGAGGCGGCCTGGGCAGGCGGCGCGGATATTCTTGCGCCTAACTCACTGCTTGAACTGGTCAATCACTTCAAGGGCACGGCCGTACTGGCCCCGCCCAAACCGGCCGAGCCGAAATCCGCAACCGCCTTTCTCGACCTCAAAGACATCAAAGGCCAGGAGACCGCCAAGCGCGCCGTCGAGATCGCAGCCGCCGGTGGCCATAATCTATTGATGATCGGCCCGCCCGGCTCGGGCAAGTCGATGCTGGCCGCGCGTCTGCCGGGCCTTCTTCCGCCGCTCACCGCCGCCGAAGCCCTTGAAGTCAGTCTGATTCATTCCGTCGCCGGACAACTTGAAGGCGGATCGATTGTGCGCCAGCGTCCGTTTCGCGATCCGCATCACTCGGCATCGACACCGGCCCTGGTCGGCGGCGGCCTGCGCGTCAAACCCGGCGAGATTTCGCTCGCCCACCGAGGCGTTCTGTTCCTCGACGAGCTGCCCGAGTTTGCGCGCCAGGCGTTGGAAGCCTTGCGCCAACCTTTGGAGACCGGTCGTGTGACGGTCGCCCGCGCCAATACCCACGTCAGTTACCCGGCGCGCTTTCAATTGATCGCGGCCATGAACCCTTGCCGCTGCGGCTATCTGGATGATCCGCAGCTTGCCTGCACCAAGGCACCAAGATGCGCGGCGGACTATCAGAATAAAATCTCCGGACCGATGTTCGACCGCATCGATCTGCATGTGGACGTGCCTGCGGTTGATCCGTTGGATATGAGCGCGCCGCCGCCGAGGGAAGACTCCGCAACTGTCGCCGCGCGCGTTGCCGCCGCCAGGTCTATTCAGGACGCGCGATATAAAAGCAATGAGGTCACATGCAACGCGGAAGCCGACGGCGAATTGCTGGATTCCGTCGCCGCGCCCGATGAAAGCGGTCGCGCCCTGCTGACTCAGGCGGCAGAAAAAATGCACCTATCGGCACGCGGCTATCACAGGATTTTGCGAGTGGCCCGCACCATTGCGGACTTAGACAACAGCGATGCGGTTAAACGCGCGCATATTGCCGAGGCGTTATCCTATCGCCGCATCGTGCCGGGGCGAACGTTGGCCGCGCAATGACCGAGATCTCCGAGAAAATCATCGACATTTACGAGCGGCACGCCCGCGACTTCGATGAAGACCGGGCATATTCAGGCCCAAATAACTCCGCTCACAGCTATGCGGCAGACGACAAAACAACAGTTGCACAACCCGCTCCGACTACAAAAGACAGAAGAGATAGCATGCCGAGACCAATTGCCCACCGACCGTACAATACAGCTTGGCGATAGTGCTTTGCTCTGCCAGTTTCCATAATCTCCTGATTCTCTTTGTGAACGTTTTTCTGATTTTCGTGCGCTTGACCTAAGTGTACGCCAGCCTTCACAAAGCCTATTTTATATTCCATTGCCTCGTTGTCTTCGCTGTAAGCCTGCATCGCGCACACGCCCACCAAAGCAATGAAAACCAAACCCAAAACGAATGACCCAATACTAAATAGGGACCATGTAAGTTGACTCTTGAATCCTGCGTCCACCAATTGTGCAAATGTCGGAAAGGCAATGAGAGCGCCGCCATTGAGGAAAAAAGTAGTTTGCATTGAAAGCTTGGCATAGTCGTGACCTTGATCGCGAGACTTCAGCCGAAGATCAAGGGCTGGCTGCAGCTCGGTCCGCCATCTTTCTAAAAAGGTTTTGTCAAAGTCATTTCTTATACGGGCTTTTTCAAATTCTAGTCGAAGCATCTCTATGGAATTGTTTTCTTGGCTCATAAGCGCTCCTATGCGCAGAAAATGCATTTGAAGTCATGTGTGTACAATGCGTTTCGCAGTTTTGCCGCTTCACAGTCGTCGGGCAAAACTCACGATCAAAAAATACATGAAGATACTGATGCAATACCTTCGGATGCGAATTGGGATAAATTTTGACAAACAAGTGGTCGCCGCGGCGCACTATCCGAGTATCGGCCAATAAACCGCGGCGACTTTAGTCAAAAGAAAAAAGACGGGGAGCCGTCTCTTTATCTACCCAAGCCTCTCGCACTCTTTACAAAGCGGCTTACCTCCGGTGCCTTGCCGAAGATTCTCTCTTTCGATGTTGTTGCCGGTATTACACTCGGTATTGTTGTGGTGAACCGTCTGTTTAACGGAATGCCACGGTGCTTTTTTAGCCATGTAGTTTCTCCTTCACAGCTATGTTGGAGAACCGGCTTGACTGTCGAAGTCCCATGATTCAGTTTGGGGCGCTAACTAGTCGATCCGCAGCCGGTTCAAGGTTGTGCGGGTCTCGGAAAGGCCGGGCTGCAACCCGGCCTTTCCAATTACAGTCAGCATCAAGGAATCCGTAGACTCGTTCAAGAGTCAAGCCCTAGTGCCAAACCTATTTGGGGATAACTAGATATAGTGGGGATAAGTGAAGCGAATGGCATTCGCCGTCATTTTTATCCCTTCACCAGCATCGGGCCGAGCTTGCGTCCGCCCAGCACATGAAAGTGCAAATGCGGCACTTCCTGATGTGAGTTGGGGCCGATGTTCACCAGAAGACGGTAGCCGTCTTCCTTTACGCCTTTTTTGTCCGCCACCTTCACCGCCGCGCGCACGAGGTTTGCGATTTCCGCATCGCTCGCTTTTTCGGCAAAATCGTTCAGCGAAACATATTTGTTTTTGGGAATCACCAGGGCATGAACCGGGGCTTGCGGGCTGATGTCGTCGAAGGCGAGCGTGCTGTCGTCTTCAAGAACAGTTGTATTGGGAATTTCACCGCGCAGAATTTTGGCGAAGATATTGTTGTCGTCGTACATATCCGGTCCCTCCGTGGAAAACTTTAACCGTCCTTGTTGCGCGATTCTTTTTCGGCAAGGCCCGATGTGCCGAAGCGTTTTTCAAGCTCGGCCCACACCTCCTTAGGCGCAACACCCTTGTCCGCCCACAGCACAAGCAGGTGATACAAAAGATCGGCACTTTCGCTCACCACCGCCTCTTTGCCCTCGCTCACGGCGGCGATGGCGGTTTCCACCGCTTCCTCGCCCAGCTTTTGCGCAATCTTGTTCGTGCCTTTGGCGAACAGGCGCGCGGTGTATGAATCGTCCGCGCCGCTTGCTTTGCGCGCGGAGATCACCTCAAACAATTCGGCTAGAATTTTCTCGTTTGTAGTCATTGATTGATCCCGGGCCTGGTTCCGTTCATGCCGTAAGGCGCACGGGAATGCCCGCGTCGCGCAAGTATTCTTTCGCCTCGTGTATCGTATGCTGACCGAAGTGAAAAATCGACGCCGCCAGCACCGCCGTTGCGTGGCCTTCACGCACGCCCGCCGCCAAGTGCTCCAGCGTACCAACTCCACCGGACGCAATCACCGGCACACTCACCGCATCGGCCACCGCGCGGGTGAGGGGAATGTTATAGCCCGCCTTCGTGCCGTCCCGGTCCATCGAGGTGAGCAGAATTTCGCCCGCGCCGTAGTCCGTCATGCTCTGCGCCCAGGCCACCGCATCAATGCCGGTGGCATTGCGGCCGCCGTGGGTGAAAATCTCGAAACGGTCCTCGCCGGTTTGTTTGGCATCAAGCGCAACCACAATGCACTGACTGCCGAATTTTTCCGCCGCTGTTTTGACGAACTCGGGCGTTTTGACCGCCGCCGTATTGATGGAGACCTTATCGGCGCCCGCCAGCAAAAGTTTGCGGATGTCTTCTACCGTACGCACGCCGCCGCCGACGGTCAGCGGCATGAAGCACTGCTCGGCGGTGCGCGAGACAACATCATACAGCGTGTCGCGGTTTTCATGGCTGGCGGTGATATCGAGAAAGCACAGCTCGTCGGCACCCGCAGCATCGTATAGCCGGGCTTGTTCCACCGGGTCGCCCGCATCGCGCAGGCCGACAAAGTTCACGCCTTTGACAACGCGGCCGTCTTTAACGTCGAGGCAGGGAATAATGCGAATTTTCAGCACGGCGGTTTCCTAGCGCGGAGGATCGCAACAACAAGTCGCGCCGCCCTGTATGGCGCAGAAGCGCTATGCGTTCAATAAAGCGACGGCGTCTTTCAAATCGATACGCCCGTCATAGATCGCCCGGCCGGAAATAACCCCGGCGATCCCCGACGACGCTTCGGCTTTGACCGCCTTTAAATCTTCAAGCGAGGACACGCCCCCTGAGACAATCACCGGAATGGGCACGGCGCGGGCAAGCTCGGCGGAGGCGGCCACATTCGGCCCGGCCAGAACGCCGTCGCGGTCGATGTCTGTATGAATAATGGCGGCAACGCCGCTATCGACAAAGCGTTGGGCGAGATCAAGGGTGGTCAGTTCGGAGACATCGGCCCAGCCTTCGGTGGCCACCCGGCCTGCGCGCGCATCAATACCCACGGCGATGCGCCCCGGATAGGCCCGGCAGGCCTTGCGCACGAGATCGGGATTTTTGACCGCGGCGGTACCGAGGATTAGGCGGGCAACGCCTGCGCTGAACCAGGCATCGACCGACGCCATGGTGCGAACGCCGCCGCCAAGCTGAACCGGAATGCCGGCGGCAATAATGTCTTTCACCGCCGCCTCATTGACCGGCGCTCCGGCGAACGCGCCGTTGAGGTCGACCACATGAATCCACTGTGCGCCGGCATTTGCGAACTGGCGCGCTTGGTCGGCCGGTGAATCGTTGAACACCGTAGCCTGGTCCATGTCGCCTTTGATAAGGCGCACACACACACCGTCCTTCAAATCGATGGCGGGAAAGAAAATCATAAGCGTCTCTTAAGGGGCTTGAGGCGTCCAGGCCAGGAAATTGGCGATAAATTTCAAGCCGAAGGCCTGGCTTTTTTCGGGGTGGAACTGGGTGCCGATCATATTGTCCCGGCCCACCGCCGCTGTGACGCTCTGGCCATAGCTGGTGGTCGCCAGAACATCGGCGGGATCAGTGCAGTCCATATGAAAGCTGTGCACGAAATACGCGTGTGCGTCCGCTTCAAGACCGTCAAAAACCGGGTGAGGGCGGATAAGCGTCAGCTCGTTCCAGCCCATATGCGGCACTTTGTAGCCGGCCCCGGCGGGGCTTTCATCGCCGCTTGGATCTAAGGCGACGACTTTCGCATCGAGCCATCCAAGGCCGTCGGTCTCGCCGTGTTCAAATCCGCGCGTTGCCATTAGCTGCATACCGACACATATGCCCAAAAAGGGGCGTTTGTGCGCACAAACCGCATCATTGAGCGCGCCAATCATACCGGGAAGCGCATCTAAACCGCGTTTGCAGTCGGCAAAAGCCCCCACTCCGGGCAGCACAATGCGGCCGGCTGCGGCCACTTGGGCAGGATCGGAGGTCACAATGATGTCCGCAGGCGCGCCTGACTCCCGCGCCGCACGCTCAAAAGCCTTGGCCGCGGACCGCAAATTGCCCGATCCGTAATCAATAATGGCGACGGTCATATTTCGCTTTAATTCTATAGGCTTCCGCCCAGCGTCCCTTTGGTGGAGGGCACCGCATCGGCCTTGCGTGGGTCAATTTCGGCCGCCTGGCGCAAAGCCCGAGCCAGCCCCTTGTAGCAAGACTCAACAATATGATGGTTGTTCTCGCCGTATTTATTCCACACATGCAGCGTCGCCCCCGCCGCCTGGGCAAAGGCTTGAAACCATTCCTTAAATAGCTCCGTGTCCATGTCGCCCAGCTTGGGTTTGCTGAATTCGACCTTCCAGATGAGGTAGGGACGGTTGGACAGATCGATCGCGACTTCGCTCAGGGTTTCATCCATCGGAATGGTCGCTGCGCCATAGCGCGCAATGCCTTTGCGTTCGCCGAGCGCTTTGGCAACCGCTTCACCGATGCAAATGGCGGAATCTTCGGTGGTGTGGTGAAAATCGATGTGTAGATCGCCCTTCGCCTCGACCGTCAGGTCCATAAGGCTATGGCGCGAAAGCTGCTCAAGCATGTGATCTAAAAACCCAATGCCGGTGGACACTTCATAGCGTCCACTTCCGTCTAAATTGACGGTTGCCTTAATTTGGGTCTCTTTTGTATTCCGTTCGACACTTGCTTGACGCATAGATGCCGCTCCATCGGCTACACACATGAAATGATAATGCGAATCAAAGTATTGCGAGCAATTCCTTGTGCAATGACCGCATTGGCGCCGACCTTCTAGCAGGTCACCCTGGATGAAGCCACCTGTGATTGATTTGACACGGGTAAAAACACCCGTGGAACGCTTGCCCTACCTTAGTTTTCAATCCATTTTAGAAATGCATCATAGCACCAATAAAGGTTACAATACCTACGGTGCTGTCAGCATCACAAAATAAAAACAAAATTTGTCAGTAACTAAAATCAGCAGAGTGGGTAAATGGAGTCGACAGTCATCGCAATGAAATCCCGTGGTAGAGGCCGGCAACCCGGCACCAGAGGCGGAGGTCCGGACCCGATCGATATTCACGTCGGGAAGCGGATCAAACTACGCCGTACGTTGTTGCACATAAGCCAAGAACAATTGGCGGGCGACATCGGAGTAACATTTCAACAGGTTCAAAAGTACGAGAGCGGCCACAACCGCGTCAGCGCAAGCAGACTCTTCGACATCTCGCGCGTTCTGGACTGCCCGATCTCTTACTTTTTTGAAGACATCGGACCTGAGACAACGGGCGAGCGTTCAACACCGGCATCGCGCGGCACCGACGGCGTTGCAGAAGATGCAACATCGTTCGACAACGATCCTATGCAACGCACAGAAACTCTTGAACTCGTGCGGGCCTATTGGCGTTTGAGTAATGCCGATTTACGCCAGAACGTGCTTGAGTTGCTCACCAACATCTCGAAGCGCGAATAGCGTCGGATTGGTTGCCTACACCGCTTGCGTGGTGAAGTTGGATCGTTACGGATCGAGCCTATACCCGCCAGGCTCCGTGATGAGGAGACGCACGTCAGCTGGATTTGCCTCGATCTTTTGGCGAAGACGGTAGATGTGCGTTTCCAATGTGTGAGTGGTGACGCCTGCGTTGTATCCCCAGACCTCGCCCAATAGGGTCTCGCGCGGGACGGTCTTTTGGCCAACGCGATATAGATATTTGAGTATTGCCGTTTCTTTCTCGGTCAAACGTGTTTTCTGACCGCTCTGGTGTACCAGCATCTTAGCGGATGGATGGAATTTGTAGGGACCGATCACAAAAATCGCGTCATCGGATTTATCGTGTTGGCGAAGATGGGCGCGGACGCGGGCGAGCAACACCGCCATGCGGAACGGTTTGGTAATGTAATCGTTGGCCCCCGCATCAAGTCCGGTGATCGTGTCGTCATCGGAATCGGCCGCCGTTAAGATAATAATCGGCGAGCGCACCCCGCGTTCACGCATCTCGCGGCACACCTTGCGACCGTCGATGTCCGGAAGACCTACATCCAACAATATTATGTCGAATACGGTCTCTTTGGTTTTAGCGAGCCCGTCCGCACCATCGACGGCCTCATCTATCGTGGCGAAGTCGCCAACCGCTTGAAGTTGATCCTTAAGCGTTTCACGTAAGAGGGTGTCGTCATCAATAATAAGTGCAGTTCGTACTGAAGACACTTCAAACTCCATAATCGGCTTGCCCATGGCTGATGCCGAATTTACCAACTTTACCTAAGTTTCCCCGGTTTCCTACCACGGCTTCCTACACGGCTACCTAAATGTGGACGATATACGCCGGGGATCACCAGCCGATATGATCTACCGGTATCTGCTATGGTGGCGCGGCCATGCTGAGCCTATATACAGGCCCCAAATTGAACGGCGAAACCAAAATGGCTCCATCAACGTCTTTTGCCGGGAAGGCGACACCCCCTGAACTGGTCGAACGCGCGGTAAGCGAATTACGGCGCGGCAGTGCCCTTGTTGTATACACAGAGGCAAACCCGCAGACCGCTCTGTTGGTCAGAGCTGCTGAGACCGTTGATGTGTGGCCGCCGCCCTTTTTCAATCACAAAAAGGTCGGGGCTATCACACTGGCGGTCACCGGCCGGCGTGCTGCTGTTTTAGGACTGAGTGAACCTGCTGCTGCTGCGGTAGAGTTAAGTTTCAATCAGCCAGTGACCCCTGAATTTTTACGGCGCCTGATCGGGCCGAGCGCCGATGAACTGCCCACACCACCCCCGGGTACCACAGCAACGCTCGGAGCGACGAACGGTGTGGTGTCCGCCGTTATCCTTCTGACGAAAATTGCGCGGCTATTGCCTGCCGCCGTGATCGCCCCCCTCTCCGCGTCAGACCCGCAGACTTGGGCACAAGATGCAAATCGTATTTGCGTGTCTGCGCGCGCAATCGAGTCCTATGATCGCCGCGCCGCCGATGAACTGGAGCCCATCAGTAACGCTCATGTACCGCTCGCAGCCTGCGAAGACACCCGCATTATTTCTTTCCGACCAAAAGATGGCGGCGCAGAGCACCTGGCAATTATCATCGGCGCACCAGATTCGAATAAACCGGTTTTGACCCGGTTGCATTCGGAGTGCTTTACCGGTGATTTGCTTGGGTCATTGCGATGCGACTGTGGCGACCAACTACGCGGTGCAATTGAGGCCATCGCAAAAGAAGGTGGCGGTGCACTTCTATATCTAGCGCAGGAGGGCCGAGGGATTGGCCTCGTCAACAAACTGCGTGCCTATGCTCTTCAAGATCAAGGTTTCGATACGGTAGATGCAAACGAGCAGTTAGGCTTCGACGATGACGAAAGAATATATTTGCCGGCTGTTCGAATGCTGCGCGCACTCGGCTATTCTCGGGTCCGGTTGTTGACCAATAATCCGGCAAAAGTTGGCGCGCTGGCGCGTCACGGCATTGATGTGACGGAACGCGTTCCGCACGTCTTTCCGTCCAATGAGCACAACCAAGGCTATCTTCAGACAAAGGCCAAACGATCCGGGCATGTGTTTTGAGAAAGCGTCCGTGACAAACTTAATCGACAAACTGATTGTGATTCCCAATGCAATAGACCCGCAATGCGGGCAACTGCAAATCGGTGATCACCTCGTTCCTTGTATGTTGGGGCGAAGCGGCGTTTACGAGAATAAGCAAGAAGGAGACGGCGCTACTCCGGCGGGCGAATTTCCGCTCCGCCGGGTTCTTTATCGCGCAGACCGTATCGCAGCGCCGAAGTCCACACTAGCGACAACGATTATTGGTGAAAGCGACGGCTGGTGTGATGAACCAAACGACCCTTGCTACAACCTCGCAGTCAAACTTCCTTATTCGGCAAGCACAGAAGAGATGTGGCGCGAGGATCATCGATATGACGTGGTTGTCGTTATTGGGTATAATGACCATCCTGTTGTGCCAGGCGTAGGAAGCGCGATTTTCATGCATCTTACCGAAGACGACGGCGGCCCCACGGCCGGCTGCATCGCCGTGAGTTTGCCGGACATGCTTGAAATCTTGAAAGTTATTGGGCCGAATTCTGTCGTCGAGATCCGCGTCAAGGCGACTTAAGAGATCGGAGCACTGCGCACACCGAATATGGCGCTTCCCACCCGGACAAAGGTTGCACCAAAGACGACGGCAGTCTCGAAGTCGGCGCTCATCCCCATACTAAGATGAGCAAGATCATTGCGGCGGCCGATTTCGCGCAAAAATGCAAAGTGGGGCGAGGGTTCTTCGTGCGCCGGAGGAATGCACATCAACCCTTCTATGGGCAAGTTCCACTTGTCGCGGCAATCAGCAATAAAAGCATCGGCATCTGCTGGGTCTATCCCGGCCTTTTGCTCTTCCCGGCCTGTATTGATCTGCACGAAGCACTGAGGACGACGACCTTGCCTCTCCATTTCATCGGCGATTTTCTCGGCGAGGCGTGGACGATCAACCGTATGGATGACATCGAAATGTGCGACGGCATCTCGGACTTTGTTGGTTTGCAAAGGACCGATCATGTGCAACACGATATCGTCTATATTGGTGCGCAAAGCCGGCCATTTTTCCAAAGAGTCTTGAATGCGGTTCTCGCCGAAATGGCGATGCCCTTCACGCAATAAAGGCGCTATGTCTTCTGCCGTGAAGGTCTTGGAAACGGCGATGAGATTTACCGATTGCGGATCGCGCCCGGCAGAGCGAGCACTTGCCTTGATGCGAGAGGTGATGTCATGGAGAGCCGTTACTGCAGACACTTAAAAAACCAATTTGCCTAAGATTCATGTAATGCACCCGACGCTAGCAAACACCGACCGGAAGCTCAAACGCGGCATACCAAGCAGCCTGCGGCAATGCCATCTGCCGGCTGTCTTTTTAATGACAGATGAAGCTCGCTTGCCGTATCCAGAAACGGTCTTGGCCGCTTTGCCGCGCGGCGCCGGAGTCATCCTCCGCCATTATACTGATCCTGATCGGCCGCACATCGGCGCACGATTGAGTCGACTTTGTCGTGCACGGGGGCTTCGTCTTTTAGTTGGCGGAAGCTGGCAATTAGCCTCGCAAATCGGCGCTCATGGCCTTCATCTTCCGGCGCATATGGCCGCCGCTGGCTTGGCGCCCGCCGCACGGCTGTGGTTACGGCGGCGAAAAGGCATACTTACCGTTGCCGCGCACAGTTCAAAGGATCTACGACAGGCCCGCAAACTCGGCGCCACCGCAGCTCTGCTGTCACCAATTTTTCAGACAGCCAGTCATCCGGATAGACGTCCCTTGGGGCCGCTGCGTTGTGCAGCGATGGTGCGGAGTAAGACCATTGGGGTTATTGCGCTTGGCGGAGTAACGGCAAAGACGATCAATGCGCTGCGCGGCACCGGATGCCAAGGTATCGCAGGCATAAGCTTTGTATCACAAAATCAATCGTAAATTAGAAGCGGAGTTGAACACCGACGCGCGCGCCCGTGCCCTGTGGCGTGGCCAGAGCCGGAGCCGCAAACAAAGCCGGAAGTCCGCTGCTCCGCATGTCGTAGAAGGCATCCGCATTTAGGCGCAAGCTGGATGAGATTTTATAATCACCGCCGAGGGTCCATTGCTTGCTGTCGATTTGGTGTGCCGCCGAACCCAAATCATTTGCAGACTGAGATGCTGCATAGGTCAACCGCAAATCCAGGTTGCCCGTTTCATATCCGAAACCAGCCTCCCATCCTTCAACGTTCTGCAAGAACCCAATCGCCGTCATGTCGCTAATTCCGCCGCGAACATAAAATCCGGCATAGCCAAGTGACGCGCCAAAATTCCATGCACTGTCGGGCTGCAGCGATAATGTTGAAGGACGATCAGAATAACCGCCATAGAGTCCAAACCGGCCACCGTGAATATCTGCGGTATATTTGCCTGCGATATCAAACGTATCGACGAGCGCTAAACCGCCCGACATGCCGTTCAACGCATTTACGGAAAGGGTCTCTCCGGGCAACGCCCCAAAGGCAACCGACAGATTTGCCGGCGTCAGGTAGCCCATGGCGATTGACTCAAAAGCCGATACGGAGATCGTAGATGTAATCTCTCTCTCGGAATACGTGGCGACAAACGCCGAGAAATCACCCGCGCGCATGTCCGCTGACAAGGCAGGAGTCGCGACGACCGACAGGCCGAACATCGCGGCAACGCCAGCTAGACCACTTATGAAATTCGAGACGCGCATTACAACGAACTTTAAAATCGGTGTTGAGGTACGTTAAATTTCGCACTGCAATACGCGCAGGTCAATAAACCGCTTTTAATCGAGCATTAAAGCGCAAGTGTTGTGGCAAATACCTCACACTTGTAGCCTGTTATACCCTAAACTGTTGCAAAAATAGGGGCGCGAACAGGGCCTGGACGGACTTCCGCCACTGACATCTGTCCCTCAAGTAGATCCGTTTCGACTCGGCTAAAGGACAGGGCAGCTAGAATCCCACCTTGATACCGCCGAGCACCCCGCCGCCATCAGAAGAAATTCCGGCGCCATCATTTTGCTCAGCATAAAAGCCGGCGAGGCCAACACTGATGCCCGGTCCTAATTTGTAAGCGGTTTGAAGTGTCGCGCGGTCTACTGATTCACGGGTCGTCGCACCCACGAAGGGACGCCGTTTCAACGTGCGAAAATCTGCCGACACCTGCAAGGGACCAATTCCATAGAGCGCCCCAACAGTCCAAGCCGTCTCGCGCGGGCGGCCATCAAGATCAGCGTTCATATACGCACCTGCCAGCTCCCACCCTCCGTAGGTCAGACCGGCTGAGATATTCCAGGCTTCAGCACCGTCATTGCCAAGAGTGCTGGAAGTAGAATGAAAATAGCCCGCGGTCAGACGATAAGATCCGCCAGGATAATATCCTTCATAGCCTGCGGTGACATCGAAAGCATTGTGCGCCGTTGTCGTGTTGTTGATCGGGCCTTCCCCCGTCGCTATGGCCGGGTGATAGCTTACGCCTAACTTGACGCCAAAGACTTCGGGCGCCTGATAAGAAACACCCAGCACATTTCCAGTAAAGCGCCGGAACGTAAACGCATCGTTCAATGTAAGTCCGGTGCGCGATACAAGCGCATCGCCAACGACTTCATCATAAACCGTCAGAAAAGCCTGCGGGACAGGGTCGCCGATCATAGATGTATTCACGCCTGCTTTTTCACCAAACCTCAGGCGGCCCAGGGAACTCGAGACTTCGATATAGACTTCGTCGGCATTGGGTTGCGAGTTTGTATCGGCGAATATCCGCGCATAAGCGCGCACAACAATTCCGTTATCTAAGACCGTTCGGCCCTCAAACGTCAGGCGTGTGTCGCTAAACATACCGGTCGGGTTGATGTTTTCCCCGGCAGCTTCATCTTGAGTCGCAACAAAAAAGTATTGGTGGATATATCCGCCGAGAGAAAGCGTGATGGCTTCCGCCGCCTGTGCCGACGGCGCCGAGAGCATAAGCCCGGCAGCAACGACCGCTCCCAACAAAATAGATCGCGCGCGGCGCTCGATATTTGGCCCGTTCATATTTGTCCCCTGCCGCGGCAGGGTGCCCGGCAAGGCAACAATATCAGCTTCTTAGGAGATGAAAAACCTCTTTAGGGATTTCATCAGTCGCAATCCCTAAAAGCAATAACCAGGGCGGACACCATCGGTCCACCCTGGCCATATAGCACTGCTAGGCCGCGCTCGTTAGAAATTTGCCTGAAGTCGAATCTGAAAGATGTTTGGATCGTCTGAACGCGGACCCAAAGCATCAGTGTTTACCCGAACATAGTTAGCCATCATGCGAACGTTGCGATTGACGTACCAGTTGGTACCAACCGTGATGTTTTCCATTTTGCCGCCGGTGACGATGCCCGTGTCATTCAGATCAAGCGTGCTGTAGCGTGCCGCGACCTCGATCGCGCCCATATTTCTGGTCGGCGAAACACCGCTGAACGTTCCGCCGCTGTACTTGCGAGATTCCCCGGTAAGGATCCAACTGCCCATAACGTAGTAACCGTCTGTATTGACCGATGACAGCCCGGTTCTGCGTTTAACGCTGGAACCCATATATTCGCCCTGAAGTGAAAAAGGCCCAAGGACACCCGCCAGTTCGAGGCCGTATTTGAATTGTGCGCTGGCATTGGCAATACCACCTGTGTCCACCAGGCGAACGCCGTCCACCCGAGATTCCGGCCGTTGACGAAGACGAAGCGCATCAGAGTCGTCGGTCCATTCGTAAGCGACCGCACCGCCAACATGCAGAACGCGGCCATCACTATTGAAAGGCGTAAACGTTACCCGACCGCCGACCGCCAGAGGCTCGTCGCCGATTGTCGTCGTCCCCACGTTGCGTCCATAGACAGCGGCGCTTGCCGTAAATAGTGGCTGCTGGACATCGATCCCGACGCCGATCCGGCGCGCAGCGGCGTAAATAGAAGGAAGCGAGCGCTCCATGAACGTGATGTTGTTGGAACTGGTCATCTCTTCTAGGCTGAACGGCATTTTGAACTGACCGGCCGTAATTTTAAGGCCGTCAAAACCAGTATAGCGCAAATACACATCGGAGAATCCGACCGCATTTTCCGCGAAATCGTACTGCGTTTTGAAATGCCAATCCTTGTACACGGTCACATCCGCGCCCAACTGCGCGCGACGAAACAAGAACCCGTTGTTCATGGCAACGCCATCTTCATCATAGGCCGCAGCGTCCAAGTGGACCCGTCCGCCTATTGAGAATTTGAAGTTACCGTCTGCGCTTTCAATGGTCGGGCCACCCTTGAGGGTAACCTTGGCGTCCTGAGCAAATGCAGGCGAATTTCCAGCCGGAATGAGGCACGCCATAGCCAGGACGGCCGCCATAAGGGACGTTCTTTTCATCGGATATTCCTTAAAACCGTTGTTTTTTATAGCTTTTTATCCCACAGCACCGCTGTGAGCCGCTTATTTGCAGGGATCTATACCGTCCCCGTTGTGCGGCGCGAATTTACGAAGGGTGTACGTTTGGTTTTGTGACAGATTATTGACAGTTTTATGAAGGCTCAGGGGAGAGGGTCTGTGCCAGTTCGGAACCCTAACCTTCGAAAAAGCAATAATTGTGCTCTTTAATGAAAAGATCGCCAGCCCTTCGCAACAGCGCAGAGGTTGGTTATAAACGGCCCCTTGATCATCAAAGCCCGCACACCGTCCAGCGGATGCGGAGAATTACTGGAAACGTGAAGGAGCATGCATATGGACGGCAGCCAGAGAATTTTGGGCGTAAAAGCTTGGGCGGTGGCGGCCCTTGCGCTGCTGGCTATCGCCGGGTGCAGTTCTAACGACACCTACCAGCCTGCTCCAGATCGGGACAGTGCAGACAGCCGCGATTCCATTTTCAGTGAAGGGGGTCTGGGCCTAGAGCTGTTTGGCGACGATAAACGAGACGGAACCCAGGGTGCCGTAGCCGTGAACGCCTTCTTGTGGCGGGCGTCCCTCGACACCATCGCGTTCATGCCGCTCGCTTCGGTCGATCCGTTCGGCGGCGTGATCATCACGGATTGGTATGCCCCACCGGAAACGCCGGAAGAGCGTTTCAAAGTTAATATTTACATTTTAGGCCGTACCTTACGAGCGGACGGCGTGCGCGTTTCCGTTTTCCGCCAGGCCCACGACGGTGCCCGCGGGTGGCAAGATGCGGCCGTCGGCGTTGAAGTACCCACCGAATTCGAAAACGCTATTCTTAGCCGCGCCCGCGACCTTCGTCTGCGAGCCATAGCAGAGATTGATTAGCGACAACCACATCGGCGCATTACTGCCGATGACATTTCAAACATATGGGGCCGCACAATGCACACTCGCGTGGCCCAAGACCGATAAGACTGACGATGGCATTGCAGGAAGAACGCTATAATTTCCGCGAGACGGAAGCCAAGTGGCAAAACACGTGGGCCGAGCAAGCGTGCTTTAAGACCGAAGCTAATTCAGCGAAGCCAAAATATTATGTGCTTGAGATGTTTCCCTATCCATCGGGGCGTCTGCACATGGGGCATGTGCGCAACTACACCCTCGGCGATGTTGTCGCTAGGTACAAGAAAGCAAAAGGTTTCAATGTTTTGCATCCCATGGGCTGGGATGCTTTTGGACTGCCTGCTGAAAATGCCGCCTTAGAGCGCGGTGTACATCCCGGCGCGTGGACGCGGCAAAATATTGATGTCATGCGCGATCAGTTTAAGCCCCTCGGTCTGTCCTTAGACTGGAGCCGCGAGATCGCCAGCTGCGACCCCGAGTACTACAAGCACGAACAAAAAATGTTCCTTGATTTGGTCAAGGCGGGCCTCGCCTACCGCAAAGAATCCTGGGTGAACTGGGATCCAGTCGAGCACACAGTTCTTGCCAACGAACAGGTGATCGACGGCAAGGGATGGCGCTCGGGTGCGGACGTTGAACAGCGCAAGCTGAATCAATGGTTTCTTAAAATTACCCACTACGCCGATGACCTGCTAACGGGCATCGATACTCTTGATCGCTGGCCCGACAAGGTGCGGCTGATGCAGCGAAACTGGATCGGCCGCTCTGAAGGTGCGCGCATATTCTGGCCGCTGGTGGATGCGAACGGCACAGACCGTGCCGAACCGCTGGAAGTTTATACAACCCGTCCCGATACATTGTTCGGCGCCTCGTTCTGCGCGATTTCGGCGCATCATCCTTTGGCCGCCGAGCTCGCGCAAAACGATACGGGCCTTGCCGATTTCGTTGCTGAATGCTCCCGCGCCGGAACGTCAACCGCGGCTGTCGAAACCGCGGAGAAGAAAGGTTACGACACCGGGCTGAAAGCGCGCCACCCCTTCAAGCCGGATTGGCTGGTGCCGGTCTATGTCGCTAACTTCGTACTCATGGATTACGGCACCGGAGCAATTTTCGGATGTCCGGCGCATGATCAACGCGACATAGATTTTGCCCGCAAATACGATTTGCCGGTGAGGTGTGTGGTCGCACCTGCTGATGAAGATCCTGATGTTTTTTCCAAGAACATCGAATCAAACAACGAAGCCTTTACCGGCGATGGCGTTGCCATCAATTCTGAATTCTTAAATGGCCTGCGCGTTGACGAAGCAAAACGAGCGGCCATTGAAAAGTTAGAAGGCCTCGGTAACGGCAAAGGCACTGTACAGTTTCGTTTGCGCGACTGGGGTGTTTCACGCCAGCGCTATTGGGGTTGTCCGATCCCGATGATTCATTGCGAGTCTTGCGGTCCGGTTGCAGTTCCCGATACAGACTTGCCTGTTACGCTGCCCGAGGACGTGACCTTCGACAAACCGGGCAATCCGCTTGCGCGCCATCCCACGTGGCGCAACGTGAAGTGCCCTTCGTGCGGAAAAGACGGACTACGCGAAACCGACACCTTCGATACTTTTTTTGAATCATCGTGGTACTTCGCGCGCTTTTGTTCACCGCACTTAGATGAGCGTGCCTTCGATAAAGACGAAGCCATGAAGTGGCTGCCGGTTGATCAATATATCGGTGGTGTTGAACACGCGATTTTGCATCTGCTGTACTCGCGTTTCTTCATGCGAGCGTTATCTGATTGCGGGTACATCGATCTCAAAGAGCCTTTCGACGGCATGTTCACCCAGGGCATGGTGTGTCACGAAACTTACCGCACCAATGACGGCGCTTGGGTTGAGCCCGGCGATGTACGCCGCGATGGCGAGAACGCGTTGCGCGTATCCGACAACGCACCGGTGAACGTCGGCCGGTCCGAGAAAATGTCGAAGTCGAAGAAGAACACGGTTGATCCACACCGCATCATCGAAACATACGGCGCCGATGCGGCGCGCTTGTTCATGCTGTCCGACTCTCCGCCGGAGCGAGACTTGGAATGGACTGAGTCCGGTATAGAAGGCGCATGGAGATTTTTAAACCGTCTGTGGCGATTGGCGACCGAGGCCCTGAACATTCCCGATGGACCGGTGCCCGATAAATCGGATACGGCCGTCTTAACCGTTGAGCGCCAAATTCACAGAGCCATTGCAACGGTTGGAGATGATATCGAAAAATTCCGATTCAATTCCGCAGTCGCGCGCATTCGTGAACTGACCAATGCGATCGCTACACTGGACCGGAAATTGGACGGTGCCGATGCGGTATACCGTTTTGGAGTTTTGAGTGTTGCACAACTTATCAATCCGTTGATGCCGCATTTGGCCGAGGAGATCTGGCAGAGTCTTGGGCAAACAACCATTCTTGCGAAAGCGCCGTGGCCGACGTTTAACCCTGCACTGCTTGAAGAAAATACGTTCACCCTCGCAGTCCAAGTGAATGGAAAGCTGCGCGGGACAATTACCATGGCGACGGATGCCGATAAGAGCGCATGCGAGATCGCTGCGTTAGCGCTTCCCGCCGTACAGAAGCAACTGGCCGGACAGGCGCCGCGTAAGGTGATCGTCGTGCCCAAGAAGATCGTGAATATCGTTGCCGCGTAGAACGTGGTATTCGTGACAGTGTGATGATGAAACGCCGCACATCTCTTTCACCTCGCTTCTCGGCCAGCGCCGCTTTTGTGCTGTGTGCGGCGCTTGTCATAAGCGGCTGCGGATTCCGGCCCCTGTACGGAACAAGCGGCCCGACCTTATCACCGCAGGTCACGCAAGCGCTCGCGGCCGTATCCGTTCTTCCACTGCCTGACCGGCGCGGTATGAAACTGCGCCAAGTGCTTGGAGAACAGCTTCAGCCCAGAGGAAGCGCTACAGGGTCTGCTTATGACCTGGAGATCGCACTGACTGAGCATATTGACGAGCTCGGTATTCGCAAGGATGCGACCAGCTCGCGAGCGAATTTTATTCTCACCGCGCGCTTTTTTTTACGCGAAAACGGACAACGTATTTTCAGCGAGCAGGTTCAATCAATCGTCAGCTACAACATTCTTGATGATCAGTATGCCACTGTTGCCTCGCAAGCAAATGCCGAGGACCGCGCGGTGCGCCAAGTCGGCGAGCAAATCAAAACGCGTCTTGCCATATATTTTCATGACCGGCTCAGCCCGCAGAATGTCGCTGCGGATAGAAACTAAGCTAATGGCGGTACGGATTTTATGAAAATCCCGCCCGGTCGTGCCGATGCTTTTTCCGCAAATCCCGATACCGGCATACGCGCCGTTTTGATTTACGGTCCTGATACCGGCTTGGTACGCGAGCGCTTGAACACGCTGACGCGCGCCGTCGCGCAGTCGGTAGATGATCCATTTCGTGTTAGTGAATTTTCAGGCGATCAGTTGCGCGATGATCCGGCGCGCCTCGGCGACGAGGCTGCAGCGCTTGCGCTAACCGGCGGGCGTCGCGTGGTGCGCATCAGAGATGTAACCGATACCACTGCAAATCATTTCTCTAAATTTCTCGATGACCCTATGGGTGATGCTCTCATACTCGTGGCCAGCGGAGACTTAGGGCCGCGATCAAAACTGCGCGCGCTCTTTGAAAAAGCGGACGAGGCGGCAGCTCTTGCTTGCTATGCCGATGAAGCACAGTCGCTCGAAGGCGTCATCCGCTCAAGTTTGAAAAAGGAAGGATTGCAGATCACATCCGACGCTCTAGGGTGGCTGACCAATCATCTTGGCGGGGACCGAGCGCAAAGCCGGCGTGAAATAGAAAAGCTTGTGGTCTACATGGGAGCGGAGGCCGCCGCCTCAAACATCGCCATTACCGAAGGCGACGTTCTGGCCTGCATCGGCGATAACGCTGCGATGGGACTCGATGATTTAACTTTTGCTGTCGGTGACGGCGATCACGCAACTGTGCAGCGCGTCTACGGTCGAATGATGGCGGAAGCGGTCTCACCAATAAGTGCCCTGACCGCTGTTTCTCGCCACTTCATGCGCTTGCACGAAACGCGCGGCCGGTTAAGCGACGGCAAGAGCATGGAGCAAGCCGCAAGCAGCTTACGGCCACCGGTGTTTTTTAAACATAAAAGACGGTTTCAAACTCAAGCAAACAGATGGTCCGAAAATTTACTTGCGCGCGGACTTGAAATTCTTATGGACGCAGAACTCGCGGCAAAATCCACGGATATGCCGACGGAGGCTGTTGTAGAGCGAGCCTTGATACAACTTGCCCATGTCGGACGCAGCACAGCGCGGCGCTGAATTTATTTTTGCGCAGCTGTGTCTTCGCCAATCGCCAAAGACAATCCTTCGGGTGCGGCAAGTTCGGTAACCGTCCAAGATGTTGTTTCAAAACGGGGCGGGTCGAGTTTGAACAAAACACAATTTGGAACGCGTACAGGACGATTTGCGAGGGCGAACCGCTGTATCGCCCAGAATGTTCCACCGTGAGCAACAACAAGGACCGGACCCGGATTCATCAACGCGGTATTTAATCCGCGTAAAGCACGGGTCACATACTCGTTGTGGTTTTCACCGCCGGGGAGAAGTCCCCCTTGAATCCAATCCTCACGCCAGGGGCCAGCGCTGGATTTTCCTTCATAAATTCCAAATCGGCATTCCTTCAGATCATCGATAGCGATGAGCGGAAGACGAAGACCGGCTGATGCAATCTCGGCCGTATGCCGGGCACGCCCAAGCGAACTACAGCAGACTGTGGCGATAGGAAGAGTCTCAACCGTTTTGGCAATCGCTTCAGCTTGCCTGAGACCAACTGCACTGAGCGGGACGTCGGTCTGTCCCTGCATAATACCGCGGGCGTTCCAGTCGGTTTCACCGTGACGCAAAAAGTAGAATGAGACGGGAGTGAGCATGAGAGGAGATAAATCCGGAAAAGAAAGAGATGCCCCAACAAATATACTAACTGATTGATATTATTAGTATATTTAGCGTTCTATCTCTTGTTGTCCGGCCTCGTCATCCTCAACATCAGGGTCGGGTATCTTGGGTTTGAGGCGCCCGCCACTGGATAGACGGCGCACGATGTCGTCCAACTGCTCAAGGCTTCCATAAGCAACGGTTACGGCGCCGCCCTTGCCGTCGAAGCTGATTTTCACTGTATAGCCAGTGGCTTGCTCAAGATTTTGTTCCAACGCAGCAGTGTCTGCGTCTTTCGGATGCTCGGTCGTCTGACGCTTCGTTCCGTATCCTTTTGCCATGCGCTCAACCTGCCGGGCACTAAGACCACCCTTAACGATTTTGCGTGCGAGAGCTTCCGCGCCCTCAAGGCCAATAAGAGGCCGAGCCTGGCCGATGGTAATCTCGCCGGTATCTAGAAGACTTTGAACGGACTCCGGCAAGGACAGGAGCCGAACGAGGTTGGCAACATGAGTGCGGCTCTTGCCGACGACTTCGGCGACCCGCTCTTGGGTATGTCCAAATTCATTCAGCAGCTTGCGATATCCGCGCGCTTCTTCAACGGGAGAAAGATCTTGCCGCTGAAGATTTTCAATCAGAGCAACTTCTAAGACTTCGGCGTCTGAAAGATCAGTGACATGCACCGGGACTTCATGAACCTGCGCTTGTTGGGATGCCCGCCAGCGCCGCTCACCGGCGATGATTTCGTAATGCCCGGGTTTGTTGGGATCCGGCCGCACAAGGAGAGGCTGCAAAACACCTTTCTCGGCAATGGACGATGACAATTCCGCAAGAGCTATTGGTTCAAAATACCGGCGCGGCTGAAACGGCGAGGGTGCCAATAGATCTAACGGCAGGCGGGTCACTGGAGCGTTGGCCGCCTGCGGTGCAGCATTCACAATTGGAGTGGAGGGAGATTCAACCAAGGTCGCTGGAGCATCGTCTTGTTCCCCGAAAAGGGCGTTCAGCCCTCGGCCGAGGTTTTTCCGCTTGGGTGTATCGGCGCTCATGCAGCGGCAGCGCCTTGTTCACGCTTCAGGACTTCGCCCGCGAGATCCAGATACGCGCGTGCGCCTTTGGAGTTGAAATCATACAAAAGCACGGGCTTGCCATGGGACGGGGCTTCCGAGATACGCACATTGCGGGGAATTGTGGTGGTGTAAACCTTGCCGCCAAAAAATTCGCGGACATCACTCTCAACCATTTCCGATAAGTTGTTCCGCTTATCAACCATGGTCAGAACAATCCCTTGAATCTCAAGGGTCGGATTAAAGGACTTCTTCACCCGCTCGATGGTTCGCACAAGGTGGCTAATACCCTCAAGCGCCAGAAACTCGGCCTGAAGCGGCACCATAACCGCGTCGGCCGCAACAAGTGCATTGAGAGTCAAAAGACCCAGAGATGGCGGGCAATCGATCAAGATAAAATCCCAATCACCACCCTTATCAGTAATGGCTTTCTTCAAACACTCTTGACGGTTTTCAACTTCAATCAACTCAAGCTCGGCGCCGGCAAGCTCTACTCCTGAAGGGACAACACTTAAGCCCGGCACCGACGTGGGCACGACCGCTTCACTCAATACGGCATCGCCCATCAATAGATTGTATGTACCAATCTCCCGATGCTTCTGATCAATGCCAAGACTTGTCGATGCATTGCCCTGGGGGTCAAGATCGATCACAAGCACGCGTTTTTTTATGGCGGCCATTGCGGTAGCCAAGTTCACCGCGGTTGTGGTTTTACCTACGCCGCCTTTTTGGTTTGAGATCGCGAGCACGCGAGGGCGAGAACCGCTCGATATTTTTTCGAGGACCGGTGCTTCAAGTTTGATTGGATCGGACACGGCGCACCCCACGCATACATACCACTGTGGACTCAGAGTCCGTACGACTAGGCTGCCGGACTATCTCAGTTTCCCACATTTTGCGCAGGTCGGTCAATTCATCCTCAACATTTCGGCCCTTTAGAAAGAGGCAAGCGCTCTTTGGGCCAAGAAAGGGCTCCACCCACTCGAGCAAGTCGGAAAGGGGAGCCAGGGCGCGCGCCGTCACAACATCAACGGGGAAGGGGTCCAGGGCTTCAATCCTGACGCTGAAAATATGGACTGGGGTTCCGGTCACGCGCGCAGCCTCTCTCAGAAAAGCGGCTTTCTTTCGGTCAGATTCCACTAGATAAACCTGTGGACAACCCATAATGGCGAGAACCAATCCGGGAAATCCCGCGCCAGAGCCGAGATCCAGCAAGGTTTGTGAATTAGGTGAAAAGAGGGGATAAAGTTGGGCGGAGTCTAAAAAGTGACGTTGCCACAGGTCATCAATGGTCGAACGCCCGACAAGATTAACCTTCTTATTCCAGGAAACGAGGGTTTCGGCGTAAATCTTAAGCCGCTCGAGTGTTTCACGTGAAACAGCCGTGTCCCGACGAAAATCCTCCGGGCCGTAAGATATGGTATGTTTCACGTGAAACAGTACTATATTTAGCTGGCTTTAGCTACGGTGGCCGCTTCGGCCTTAGACCGACGGACATGGCGCAGCAGGGCCGTTAGGGCCGCGGGAGTAACGCCGGGAATACGGGCCGCTGCTCCGAGAGTGGCAGGCTGGGCCAAACTCAACTTTTGCCGAACTTCCGAAGATAAACCGCCGATCTTATCGAAATTCAGACCCTCCGGGATCCTCAACTCTTCGTCTTTACGGAAAGCCCGAATATCCGCAGCCTGGCGGTCCACATATCCCGCGTACTTCCCTTCAATTTCCAGCTGCTCGATCACATCCGCGCGAAACCCGGGAAAATCAGGCAGCACCTTCGAGAGGCCGGAAATGTCCATTGCCGGCAAGGCCAGGACATCCATACAGGTCCGGCGTACCCCATCCTGATTGACATGAACCCCATGAATTCCCCATTCCTTTGGGGTTAAACTTATAGATTTCATATAGTTACGGGCATTTTCGAGGGCCGCTTTCTTAGTCTTAAAGTGAGTCTCTCGCTCACTGCCGACACAGCCAGCCGCAATGCCTTTTTCGGTTAATCTCTGATCAGCATTGTCGGCCCGGAGAAGCAGGCGGTATTCCGCCCGAGAGGTAAACATCCGGTAGGGCTCAGCCGTACCGAGTGTGGTGAGATCATCCACCATAACCCCGATGTAGCCTTCTGCCCGATCCACTGCCAAGGGCTCGCTACCGGCAATTTTTCTGGCCGCGTTCACGCCGGCAAGCAGCCCCTGCGCGGCGGCCTCCTCATATCCGGTGGTGCCATTGATCTGGCCTGCAAAGTAAAGCCCTGAAATCTTTAGCGTTTCCAGAGTTGGGCGAAGTTCACGCGGATCAACGAAATCATATTCTATTGCATAGCCCGCCTGGATCATGGTCGCCTTCTCAAGACCCGGGATGGTCTTGAGCAGCTCCAGCTGAATATCCTCGGGCAGAGAGGTCGAAATACCGTTGGGATAAACGGTCGGATCATCCAGTCCTTCTGGTTCCAGAAAAATCTGATGCCGGTCCCGATCTGAAAACCGCACCACCTTATCTTCGATGGAAGGACAATACCTCGGTCCGATGCTCTGAATCTGGCCGTTGTACAATGGCGCGCGGTCTTTATTCGCCAAGATCAAATCATGAGTGGCGCGCGTGGTATGGGTCACACCGCATTCGACTTGCCGCGTGGTGATTTCGGATGTGAGAAACGAGAATGGTTCGGCGGGATCATCGCCGGGCTGCATTTCAAGGCTCGCCCAATCTATGGTTCGCCCATCTAGGCGCGGCGGGGTTCCCGTTTTCAGACGCCCAACCATAAAACCTTTTGATTTCAGTGTGTTAGACAGTCCCAGGGCAGGGGCCTCACCAACGCGCCCGGCGGGAAAACGCTCCTCGCCGCGGTGAATCAGACCACCAAGAAATGTCCCCGTTGTCAGGACCACGGCGGCGGTCGTAATCACCGCACCGTCCGCATCGACAACGCCGGTAATAGATTGATTTTGTTCGTCTATCTGCAAGTCCTCGATGCCGCCCGCGCGGATTTCGAGGTTTGGTTGCTCGGCCAAAATCTGCTGAATGGCTTCCCGGTAAAGCTTGCGATCCGCCTGGGCCCTTGGCCCACGCACCGCCGGACCCTTGGACCGATTGAGCATCCGGAATTGAATCCCGCCGCGATCAATGGCCCGAGCCATGATTCCGTCGAGGGCATCTATCTCGCGTACCAAATGACCTTTAGCCAAGCCTCCGATGGCCGGGTTACACGACATCTGCCCAATGGTCTCAATTTTGTGCGTAATCAAAAGCGTGCGCGCACCAACACGCGCGGCGGCAGCAGCCGCTTCACAGCCTGCATGCCCGCCGCCGACGACGACGACATCAAATGTGTTGGTCTTGGACGGCGCCACCAAGGCGTACTCCCGTTTGCTTACACGGCGTTCTTATATCGTGCACCGCCGCCGTAACCAAACGGGATTCGCGTTAGCTTGTTGCCGGGTTCGACAATGTTCGAATCGCAAGCGGCAATATGGCCAAGGAAACAATAACTTGGACCGCAACCACCAAGCCGAGGGACGCCGCACCCAACGGTAAGAAGGGTGCAACCAACGGCGTGCCGATTGAGCCAATTCCGGCCGAGAGAAAAATTAAGAGCGCACTCGCGCTGCCGGTATGTTGCGGCATCAAATCCATTACACGCGCAAAACCCGCACCGCCGCGAAGGCCGAGTCCAAAGTTGATCGGCATCATGCTGAGAGTGATCGCGGTCACGGTCGGTGTGCTCATGGTCAGGCACACCGTTAGAAAAGCGATTCCGCCGATAGCTTGCAACACACTTCCGACAACAATGGTCGTATCGGCGCCGATGCGACGCACAATCGGTGCGGCCGTATTCGCCGACACGACAAAGCACGCAACCAACACAATCATCATCACCGCGAAGTCATCGACACTTCCGCTTGTGTGCGCCGTAATCACATAAGGTGCGGACATGATGAATGTAATAAGCCCGCCCATCGCAAACGCGTGACTCAGCGAATAACCAAGATACTGCTTCGACCTGAGAAGTGCGCCGTATCCTGCAAGCGGATGACCAAGCGGTCTTTGCCGTTCAGCGCGCTTGGGCGGCGGCATGAACGAAAACATCGCCATCGTAATTCCTGCCATCACAGCAACAACGAGAAAGAGCGCTTCCCATCCAACATACTTAAGCATCCATGCACCGATGGCCGGTGCAAAGGCCGGAACCAAAGATTGGATGGATCCAACAACGCCCATAAGTCGGACAACCGCCATGCCCCCTGCAAGCTCACGCAAAATCGGCGGTCCCAAGGCCGCGCCGGCACTTGCCGCGAAGCCTTGCAGCAAACGCAAACCGATCAGTTGCCACATGGTTGTCGCCATCGCGCACAACAACGAAGTCACCACGAGGCCAGCGAGCGCAAGCAGCAGAATTTTTCGCCGATCCGTGCGGTCCCCAAGTACGCCGAAAACCAATTGGCCCAGCGCAAACGTCGCCAAAAAGGCCCCAACCGAGTATTGGGCTTCAGCAGCCGTGCCGTTCAAGGCGCCTGGCAAACTAGGGATCGCCGGCAGATATAAATCGATTGCCATCATGGCGGACACGGACGCCATAACAATCGGCAATGCAGCTACATAAACATTTCGCATTTCTAAATCTCCGGTCCTCACATCCGGCGGGCCGGGCACAAAAAAGCCCGGCAAAGCCGGGCTGTCATAGATCTTTTATTGAATAGACAACCGCTTCACCATGCGTCGCGCGCATGCATCCACACTGCTGACGGCATTAAGCTGCCGACAAAGCCGCGCGTTGCGATGCTCGCGATGTAATGACACTTGCCCATGGTGGGCGCTCCTTCATATTGGACGATGGGTGATACCAATCACACCCACTCAAGGCAACACATCTAATTCCCACAGCAACGGTATTCGCAGCCGCGTTACCTCAAGATCACACCGTCGTATTATTTCCCTATACAAAAATCTCGGAAAACAACATCGAGGATTTCCTCGACGTCTACACGCCCGGTAATTCGGCCCAAGGCTCTGGCAGCCAAACGCAAATCCTCAGCCGCGAGTTCAGGCAACAACGCATTTCCCGCCCGCGTCATCGCCTCCACACACTCATTCAATGCATGGCGATGGCGCGCACGGGTGAGCGGAGCCGCACTGCCGCTGTCGGTCTTCATACGTACCAATTCTTGTAAGCGAGATAGAAAAGCATCAACGCCAGCGCCTGTTTTTACGGACATAAAAAGCACCGGGTGTGCGCTGACCCCTTTTTGGCGATCGTTTTCAACGAGATCAGCTTTGTTAATGACGCACACCGTATTTGAATCAATCAACGCCGACGTCACCTCATCTTGCTCTGGATAAACAGCACCATCAAAGACAGCAACTTTCAGATCGGCCGTTTCAGCGCGGCGGTGCGCCCGGCGAATCCCTTCATCCTCAATGGCATCCCCTGCAGCCCGCAAACCCGCCGTATCGGCCAGGGTCACGGCATATCCGCCCAGATCCATATGCACTTCAATCACATCACGGGTGGTGCCGGGAATATTCGAAACAATTGCCGCATCCCGCCGTGCAAGAAAATTGAGGAGACTCGACTTCCCCGCGTTTGGAGGCCCGATAATGGCAATGGAAATGCCATCACGAACCCGTTCACCGCGACCACCGTCATCCAAATGTTGGACAACCGCCTGCTTCAAATCCTGCACTTTCCCCCAGACCTTATCCGTAATCTCTGGCGGGAGGTCTTCGTCGGGAAAATCGATAACGGCTTCAAGATGAGCCAGCGCCTGAATCAATCGCAAACGCCAATCGTCGTAGAGATCCTTAAGCGCGCCGCCCATTTGCCGCAGCGCCTGTTTTTGCTGCGCGCGGGTGTCCGCATCGATCAGATCGGCCAAAGCTTCAGCCTGGGTCAGGTCCATTTTGTCGTGCTCAAAGGCCCGGCGCGTAAACTCTCCAGGTTCTGCAGGACGCAACCCGTCTAGCTCAGCCAGCGCCGCCAGCACACTGTCGACCACAGCCCGGCCGCC
The DNA here is from genome assembly GCA_963976395.1 of uncultured Rhodospirillaceae bacterium. Taxonomy (GTDB): domain Bacteria; phylum Pseudomonadota; class Alphaproteobacteria; order Rhodospirillales; family Rhodospirillaceae; genus UBA11612. Next base: position 101,191 of record CAXBLG010000001.1, on the reverse strand, counting down.
GTGCACGTGTAATTCAGCAACGTCTTCGCCAGTAAAACTGGCCGGAGCGGGAAACCACAGAAGCAAACCATCATCGAGAAGGTCGCCGGAGGACGGAGAAACAAACCGCGCCCGAGCCGCTTTGCGCGGGGATGAGACCGCGCAGCCGAGCGACACCAGAGCATCCTTAACTGCAGGGCCCGATAAGCGAACAACAGCAATACCCGCCCGGCCCGCGGCCGAGGCCAACGCAAAAATGGTTTCTTCGCTCATAGTTATTTGTCGGTTTTAGCGCCCGAAAATTGAGACCAAAATGCTTTTTGCATTCCGGCTAAACCTTCTGATTGATGCGGAAATAGTGTCTTGAGCATGGTCTCAGGGTCCATGGCCGATGTTGCTTTTTCCATTTGCGATTTCATCTGATCCATCATCGCTTCTTGGATCGGCGCAACATCTGGCAATCCCATAAAAGCGCGGGCTTCTTCCGGTGTGCAATCAACATTGATTGTAATTTTCATGGTGCGCTCCAAGATCAGAGTTTTACGCCTCGGCATAGAAATGCAGCCGGCTGCGCGGCACGGCTAGGATTTTCCCGACCGCCCGCATAAGGTTAGGCCCACCGTCCTCTGCTGTCCACGCATGGCCACCTACAGGAACCTAAATGGTTACGCATACAACCCCCCTAAATCCCGTTGCACAACTCTCTTTGCATTCGCCGGTGGGTGATCTTTCGATCAGCGAAGATAATGGCGTTATTGTCTCTCTCGACTGGGGTTGGGGCCGCGACCAAACATCAACACCGCTTCTGAATGAAGCCAAACGTCAACTCAACGCCTATTTTGATGGCGTACTGAAGCGGTTCGATCTTCCATTAGAGCCAAACAGAACACCCTTCCAAAAAAAGGTCTGGAAGCAGATGCTGAAAATTCCTTATGGCCGCACCGTTACTTACGGCCATATCGCGGAGCGGTTGGGGTCCGGTGCCCGGCCGGTTGGAACCGCCTGCGGCCGAAATCCCCTGCCAATTCTGATTCCCTGCCATAGAGTAATGGGCGCAAACGGCGCTCTCGGCGGATACTCAGGCGAAGGCGGACTTGTGACAAAAAAAGCTTTGATGCTTATAGAAGGCAAAGAAATCTAAGCACAAAAAATTTAAGGAGAGAGTTTGTGGTTAAAGCAATTGTGGTTCGTGAAACTGGCGGTCCTGAGGTTCTGCGTCTCGAAGATATAACCGTAGGCGAGCCCGGCGCCGGCGAAATTAAGCTTCGCCAAACTGCAATCGGCGTCAATTTCATCGACGTCTATCACCGCACAGGTCTTTACAGCAAAACCGCAGGCGTTTCTGCGGTGGAAAGCAGCTCCTTTATTCCCGGCCTCGAAGGTGTTGGCCTAATTGAAGCCATCGGCCCAGATGTCGAGGGTCTTAAGGTCGGCGACCGTGTTTGTTACGGCAACGGGCCACTTGGGGGTTATGCGGAAGAGCGTCTTATTCCTGCAAAAGACGTTGTCCTGGTTCCTTCTTCTTTGCACGATGAACAAGTCGCCGGCATGATGCTCCGCGGCATGACCGCATGGTATTTGCTTCGCGCCACGCACCAGTTGAAAGCCGGGGAAACGGTGTTGTTTCACGCTGCGGCTGGTGGCGTTGGTCTCATTTTTTGTCAGTGGGCCCGCCATATTGGAGCGACCGTTATCGGTACCGTCGGCTCGGAAGAAAAAGCCGAGATCGCCCGCGCTGCGGGTTGTGCTCACACCATTTTGTATAAGAGCGAAGACTGGGTCGCCAAGGTACGCGAACTTACAAACGGAAAAGGCGTTTCAGTTGTTTATGACGGTGTCGGCAAAGATACCTTCATGAAATCCCTTGATTGCCTTGTTACTCGCGGTCTTATGGTTGCGTTCGGCAATGCGTCCGGCGTCGCGCCAAACATTGAACCCAATCTCCTTGCAGCGAAGGGATCTCTATATTTAACCCGGCCCCGTTTGGCCGACTATGTCGGTGAGCGTGAAGAGTATGTCCGCGCGACAACAGAGTTATTTGACGTCGTTGTTAAGGGCGCTGTCAAAATCGATGCTGGCAATTCATACGCGCTTGAACAAGCCGTTCATGCCCACACCGATTTAGAGGCCCGGAAAACAACCGGCTCAACAATTCTCGTCGTATAAAAAATGAGCCGGATATACCGGCCCATTTCAACTCTCTTCAGATTAAAATCTAAAGAATTATTTGTTCATGCTATCGAAGAAGTCATTGTTGTTCTTGGAATTACGCAACTTGTCGAGCAAGAATTCCATGCTGTCCTGAACACCCATCGGATCCAAGATCCGGCGGAGAACCCACATCTTTGACAGTGTTGCCTGACTGACAAGTAACTCTTCTTTGCGTGTACCAGACTTCGTGATGTCGATAGATGGGAACACCCGTTTGTCGGCAAGCTTGCGATCAAGAATAATTTCAGAGTTACCGGTACCCTTAAACTCTTCAAAAATAACTTCGTCCATGCGGCTTCCGGTATCGATCAACGCCGTCGCGATAATTGTCAGTGACCCGCCTTCTTCGATATTGCGCGCAGCACCAAAGAATCGCTTCGGCCGCTGCAAGGCATTGGCATCAACGCCGCCTGTCAGCACTTTACCTGATGACGGCACTACCGTGTTGTAAGCTCGCGCGAGACGCGTGATCGAATCCAGAAGAATCACAACATCACGTTTGTGTTCAACAAGACGTTTTGCCTTTTCGATGACCATTTCCGCGACTTGCACATGTCGTGAGGCGGGCTCATCAAATGTCGAGCTGACTACTTCGCCTTTCACGGTCCGGTCCATATCCGTCACTTCTTCCGGGCGCTCATCGATCAGTAGTACAATCAAATAAATATCCGGGTGATTCTCGGCGATCGCCGCTGCAATATTCTGCAGCATAATCGTCTTACCGGTTCGAGGCGGTGCAACGACAAGCGCGCGTTGGCCTTTACCTAAAGGTGAAACCAACTCAATCACGCGTTGCGTAATATCTTTGGACTTTGTGTCCTTGGCTTCGATCTCCAGGGTAAGCTTTTCATCCGGATAGAGCGGTGTCAGGTTGTCGAAGTTGATCCGGTGTTTGACGTTTTCCGGATCTTCAAAATTGATAGTGTTAACCTTGAGTAGAGCAAAATAACGCTCGCCGTCCTTAGGCGCTCGAATTTGTCCTTCTACTGTATCGCCGGTACGCAGACTAAACCTGCGGACCTGGCTTGGTGACACATAAATGTCATCGGGTCCGGACAGATAATTGGATTCTGGTGAGCGAAGAAATCCAAAACCGTCTTGAAGAATTTCCAGAACACCGTCTCCGTCAATAGAGGTGTCCTTGTCGGCTAGCACTTTGAGTATCGCGAACATCAAGTCCTGACGACGCAGGTTCGAGGCATTCTCGATACCGTTTTCTTCTGCAAATACCAGTAATTCTGCTGGTGACTTGCGCTTCAATTCCTGAAGATGCATGTGTGTTTCTTAAAATTGTTGATGATAATTGTGGGAAATGTGCCGATAACAATCTGCCTTATTGAACGAGCAGATAAATCAAATGAGGTGATTATAGTCCGGCTTTTTTTTGTAGTCTTCCGGATCTGGGAAGCGAGTGTCCCCTAGGTGATAATTGCAGCGTTACCTGAGCTCGTATGCCAAGTCAATCAGGAACTTCTATTGGAGAGGTTCCCCACTGACGGAGATATACCTATCAAAAAGATAAAAAGACTTAAAAGTAGTAGTTCTTAGTTGGTCCTGTGAGTCATGAGGATTAACTCAAGTCAGTGACTCTATCCCCAGTTGGTAACATAGGCAGAACTAGGCCTTTAGTCGTGTACTGAATTGTGGCTGGTATAGTAATGGGAGCTAAATAAAGCCTTTTCAGTTCAGATCTTAATTGTGTGAATTGGTTGAATAACTTTTGATCATTCTGAATAGCTAAGGTGATTCACATCATGTGATGTCAATCATCCACAGGGGCGCTTTTTAGGTATGAAAGACATGTGAAAGTGGGTTGTTTTATTCGGGTAAGACACGATGCAATGTTATTCACACTAAAACTAAATCATCCACAAAGCTGAATTTTGCAGAACTGAATTTTACCATGCCGGAAGACACTACGGAAAACGTCTCGTTCAACCTTCATCTAGTTTCCGATTCGTCCGGTGAGACCGTGACCAATATCGCGCGAGCCTGTTTGGTCCAGTATGAAAACGTAAAGGTGGTTGAGCATTTTTGGTGGCTGGTCAGAACCCCGGGACAAATGAAGCGCGTGATTGAGGGTATAAAACACTCGCCCGGCCTTGTCGTCTTTACCCTTCTTGATAACGAGATACGAAACCAGCTCGAAATAGCCTGTCGTGAACTCCATATCCAAACGATATCGGCCTTAGATCCGGTCATGCAGGCGTTTTCCCGCTTTTTCGAGCGGACAGCCCGCTCGGAAATCGGCAAGCAACACATACTGGACGATGGATATTTTCACCGCATTGATGCGATGCATTTCGCCGTCCAGCATGACGACGGTCAGTCCATGGAAACGATGATAGACGCTGATATAATTCTTATTGGTGTCTCAAGAACATCGAAAACGCCGACTTGTATGTATCTTGCCAACCGTGGTTTGCGCGTTGGCAACATACCGTTGGTGCCTGGAATAACGGTCCCTGATGATTTTGCCTTAGCCCCGAAACCATTGTTTGTTGGTTTGACGCGCGACCCTAAAAGTTTGAGCGATATTCGCCAAAGCCGTCTTCGAATTATGAATGATGACCGGACCCAGGATTACGCCGACCTTGATAAAGTGCGCGATGAAATAGCTTCATCGCGGCGACTGTTTGCAAAGTATGGATGGCCTGTTATCGATGTTACGCGTCGGTCCATTGAGGAAACCGCTGCAACAATTATACAACTTTATAACCAGCGTGAAACGTCGGCTTTATGACAGCGAAATCCCAAGAACGAGTGGCCCGAGGCCAAAACCGGCATGTAATTTTGGCCTCGGCCAGTTCCAGCCGCGCCAATCTACTTCACGCGGCGGGCCTTGCGTTCGAAACCATTCCGGCCAAAGTTGATGAAGATAGTATCAAAGCATCCTTGCAGGCCGAAGAAGCGTCTGCTTCCCAATGCGCTGAAACTTTGGCCGAACTCAAAGCTGTAAAGATATCTCAACGTCAACCGAATGCGCTCGTTATCGGCGCGGACCAGTTATTGGAATGCAACGGCAAATGGTTTGATAAACCTGTGGATATGGCTGGCGCAAAAACGCATCTGCTGTCCCTGCGCAATCAAACTCACATTCTGGCAACGAGTGTTGTCGTTGCCCTCAACGGTGCGCGGATATGGCACCACAATGCTGCGCCGAGTCTTTCCATGCGGGCGTTTACGACCGAATTTTTGGATGACTACCTTGATCATGTTGGAACGGCGGCATTGACGTCGGTTGGTGCCTATCAGCTTGAGGGCCGCGGGATCCAGTTGTTCAGCCGTATAGAAGGTGACTTTTTCACGATCCTTGGGTTGCCGCTTTTGGAATTGCTCTCGTTCCTTCGCGGACACGATGTGGTCGGAACGTGATGTCCGTAAAACGGAGGCGCCAGGCAGGAGTTATGGGCTGGCCCGTCACTCATTCGAAATCACCCGCTGTGCACGGCTACTGGCTGAACCATTACAGGATTGATGGCAGTTATGTTCGGTTGCCGGTTGAACCAGCTGGGCTTGGCGGAGCTTTGAAATCTTTGGCCGAGCGCGGTTTTGCAGGCGTTAATCTCACCGTGCCGCATAAAGAAGCAGCGCTTGAATTGGTAGATGAAATTTCACCAGAAGCGCGCCGCATCGGCGCGGTGAACACAATTTTTGTGTCTGATGATGGGCGCCTTCACGCAACAAATACAGATGCATATGGGTTTATCGCAAACCTCAAAACAGGCGCCCCCAGCTTCGATCTTACCTCTGGTCCGGCCGTTGTCTTAGGTGCGGGCGGAGCCTCTCGGGCGGTTTGCGTTGCATTGCAGGACGCAGGCATTCCTGAAATTCGGCTCATAAACCGCACAGTCTCGCGTGCGGAAAATCTAGCCGAGAGCCTTGGTGGGAATGTTAAAGTTACGTCTTGGGAGGAAGGGATAACGCACCTTGAGGATGCAGCCCTTCTTGTTAATACGACAACCCTCGGCATGACGGGACAGCCTCCGTTGGAAATTGACATAGCGCGGTTTGCCAGCAGCGGCGTGGTGACGGACATCGTATATGCGCCGATTGAGACACCGTTGTTGACGGCGGCGCGCGCACGCGGGCTGCAAACAGTCGATGGGCTGGGTATGTTGCTTTATCAAGCGCAGGCAGGATTTGAAGGGTGGTTCGGCCTTAAGCCGGATGTCACGCCCGCTCTGCGCGATCATGTTTTGTCTGCGGTTTGATTCATGCGCCGACCGCGCACGTCAAAAGTTATTCGTTCGCCGCTTCGCCGTCCGTTCACCATTCTCGGGCTGACCGGTTCCATCGCTATGGGCAAATCCACTGCGGCGAAAATACTTCAACGTCTCGGCGTTCCGGTATTCGATGCCGATGCAGCCGTGCACCATCTCATGAAACCCGGCAGCGCGACGACAATCGATATTGAAGCGCGCTTTCCGGGGGTTACAAATAGCCGCGGTGTTGATCGTCAAAAACTCGGTGGCATCGTGTTTGCTGATCCTAAGGCACTCAAAGATTTGGAACGCATTATACATCCGCGAACGCGCGCGGCTCGCGAACAGTTTTTGCGTCAAGCTGGGCTGCAACGACGCAGTGTTGTTGCGCTCGATATTCCGCTTCTTTTTGAAAGTAAAAGTGAGCGACTGTGTGATGCGGCGCTTGTGGTCTCCGCACCTGCGTTCTTGCAAAAACAGCGCGCTCTTGCCCGGCCCGGGATGACGGAGGCCCGGTTGCAGGGGATTCTTTCTCGGCAAATGCCCGATGCTGAAAAACGATTTCGGGCAGACGCGGTTATCATGTCAGGTCTTGGCAAGCGTGAAACCTTGCGCGGCCTTCTTAAATTTCTCAGACTACAAAAAGCAGCACAGAAACGCCGTGTCCAGAAATAGGCCGTAAAATTCGATGAGAGAAATTGTTTTAGATACGGAAACCACCGGCTTTGATCCCGCAGCCGGCCACCGTGTGGTCGAGATCGGGTGTCTCGAGTTAGAGAACCATGTTGCCACCGGAAATGAGTATCACGTCTATCTCAATCCCGAACGGGACATGCCGGCCGAGGCCGAAGCCGTTCATGGACTGTCGATCGAGTTTCTATCTACCAAGGCGTTATTTGCCGATATCGCCGAAGAGTTCCTGGCCTTTCTTGGTGAGTCCGTTTTTATTGCGCATAACGCCAGCTTTGATTTGAGTTTCATAAATGCCGAACTCAAAAGGGCTGGACATCCTGTTATTCCGGCAGAGCGGACAATCGATACGGTAAAACTCGCACGGCGTAAATTTCCCGGTGCGCAAGCCAGCCTCGATGCTTTGTGCAAGCGATTCCAAATCGACACAACAGCGCGCGAAAAACACGGCGCGCTGCTGGACGCGCAACTGCTCTCGCATGTTTATCTGGAATTGGTTGGCGGACGTGAGCCCGGCCTTGCTTTGGCAGCGGCTGAAAAAAAATTCGAGCCGACTGAAACGTCAAACCGTGAACCGCGTAAAGCACGGAGTCATTCGCCTTCGCCGGAAGAACGCGCGGCACACACGGCTTTCATGGGCTCCATAAAAAACGCGATTTGGACCAAAGCTTAGCGCAAGACGGTATAGCGTTAGTCTAGGTCGATCAGGTTGTTGTTTGAGTAGAATCGGCTGCCGGGGACTCCACCGGACCATTTGATGGGCCGGCTTCACTAGATGGCTGTGCGGTTCCGGCGAATTTCTTACGATAGATCTCATTGAAATCAACAATTTGCAGCAATAGCGGCGGAAATCCGCCACCGACCGTCATGTCGCTCACAATTTGGCGCACAAACGGGAACATCTGGCGCGGAACTTCGATGTGCAAAAAGGGATGTACATGCTCTTCCGGAAGTGATTTGGAGTTCACTTCGGCAAGGCAGCCATATACCAACTCTAAAATAAAGGCTGTCTTGTCTTCGACTGTGGCGCGAAGGCTAACACTCAGTTTTACCTCAAAAAGACCCGCATTTATGTGCTGTGCGGAGGTCTCGAGCGAAATGGGAATATCCGGCGCTTTTTGCCGCAGCAGGTTATAAATATCGGGCGTGTTGGGAACCTCGAACGATAAATCCTTTATATACTGCCCCAAAAAGCGAACCGGCGCCGACGCTGTCGGGTCTTCGGACACTGTTTTCTCTACATTTTGTGGGGTGTCGCTCTCGCTCATAAGGGTCTCCGTCAACGTCCAACGTCAATAAAATGCCAGTGCACCGGCAAGGCGATGCGACCTAACATGCTTCATGCGAGGGGACAAGCGCCTCCGGCGCGGTTTAGGACGTTCTATTCAGCGACCGTCGCTTGCCCTTTACCAGTTAAGAGCCTATTTTTCCCCATAAGCTCTGTTTATCTACCCCCGCGATTTTTCTAACTACGGCCTTTAGCGGCCGAAAGAGATTTTCAGAGTTCGGGCTAAACAGGGCAATCGGCGGAAAATCCGTGAAAACGGGCGATTTAATCGCCTGATATTTGCACACCTAAACGAACGGCATTCACCCATGGAAGGCTTCCAGTTTATCGACATCATCTTCCTGGCGATGGTCGCGGGCTTTATTGTGCTGCGGCTACGCAGCGTGCTTGGGCGTCGAACAGGGCACGAACCGACACGTGACTCCCGTACGAAGGACACCTTTTCCGGGGAGGGCGATAACGTGGTTACGATGCCGCTCCCGCGCGGTGCGCACGACGGCATGGCTCTTGATATAGAACCCGCGTATCAGGGCACGCCGCTTGAGGCCGGATTGGTTGAAGTGAAAATGGCCGACCCGACATTTGAAGCCGCCGGATTTTTGGAAGGCGCAGCGGCAGCGTTTGAGATAATTGTCAACGCCTATGCCAAGAACGATTTAGATACTTTGAAGCCGTTGCTTAGCCCCGACGTGTTTTCTCAATTTGCGAACACGGTTCAAGACCGTGAAAGCCGTGGCGAGTCCATGGAAACGGAATTGATTGCGACCCGGCCACCGAAACTCGAAAAGATCGAAATGCAAAACGAGATGGCAGTTGTGAGCGTGCGGTTCCAAAGCGATCAGGTCAACGTCATTAAAGATCAATCCGGTACGGTGATTGATGGCGACGAGGATCATGTCGAGAGCGTCACCGACATTTGGACTTTTGCGCGTGACACAAGCAGCTCTGATCCAAACTGGTTGCTGATCGCAACGCGTAGCGTCGACTAGGAGCTTTGCGTTTACGGTGGCTGCTTCTCGGCCGTTAATCTCAAAAAAAATCTTCGCTGTTGCTGCGCTGTCAGCACTAACCGGCCTTGCCGTGGGCGTAGTCTTGACGGTGCAGCTTCGTCCTCTACCGGCTCCGGTGGTGGTCACAAAAGAAGTGCCGGCCGAGCCGCAAAAGCCATCTCAGGTCAGCGCGATTTATGCGCCGGTGGAAATTGAAAGCCTTCCGGGCTGGGCGGATGACGCGACTTTGCAAGCATTACCGGCTCTGAGGCGTTCGTGCAGACTGCTTCGCCGAAAGGCGCCGGAGACGGTGATCGGTGAGGGCCTCATCGCACGCCCTGCAGCAAGCTGGCACGCCGCCTGTACTGCGCTGGATAACGTGACCGATGAACAAACATTGCGCGAAGTCTTATCAACACACTTCGCCGTTTTCAGTGTGGCGGCAGCTGTGGATGGAACGGTAAACAATCAGGGTACATTTACAGGATATTATGAGTCTGATCTCAAGGGATCGCTAACACGTGGCGGTGTGTATCAAACACCGATCTATGGACCTCCGCGCAATCTCGTCACTGTTAATCTGAAAGACTTCGCGGCAAACGCAGATCCCCCGCCGATGGGTAGTCCGGCTAGCATTGTTGGGCGCGTGGTTACGCAAGAAAACGGCGGTCAGCTTAAACCGTATTACTCACGGGCCGAGATAGATGCCTCCGGCGCAATCGCAGGCGATGCCGACGTTATCGTTTGGGCAGAGGACCCTGTCGACGTTCACATCCTGCACATACAGGGGTCGGGGCGCGTAACCTTGCCGGACGGCCACGTCATTCGTATCGGTTTTGCCGGCCACAATGGTTTATCTTTCCGCGGGATCGGCGGAATTTTACTCAAGGCTGGTGTCTTGAAGTCCGGTCAGGGGTCTATGATTTCTGTGCGCGAATGGCTCAGAAGTCACCCCGAACAAGCCGCCGAATATATGAATATGAATGCGCGCTATATTTTCTTTCGTCGGCTCGATCCGGCGCAAACCGAAGATGGCCCTATCGGCGCATTCGGAGTGTCGCTTACCCCCATGCGGTCTATTGCCGTTGATCCGCGCTTTATTCCCCTCGGCGTTCCCGTCTGGCTCGACACGTCCGACCCCGATGGTGTGCCGCTACAGCGTCTTGTCTCGGCTCAGGATGTCGGCTCGGCCATCAAGGGCACCGTGCGTGGGGATTTCTTTTGGGGTCACGGCAGCGCGGCCTTTGCCAAGGCCGGCCGAATGAAAAGTGATGGCCAGTACTTTGTTTTTGTTCCTAAAAAACAAGATTATTGACGCATGCTTTCAACATCTATTTAGACTCAGGTAAGCATTGGTTGATACGCTCGCCGCAGCAAGCAGATGTATGTGTCCACCATAGCGCGGGTATAGGGTAAGAAATGACGGCAAAACCCGGTGAAAAAAAACGTGATCGCGCACTGTACGCTCGTCTGGTCGAATCGTATCAGGCGGACCGCGTCGGCATTTTTGTCGATTTTGATCGTCTCAACAATCCGCGTTCGCCGGTGTGGAATCCCTGGGAAAACATAACGCCTCTGTTGCTGATTCTCATCGGCTCCTTAACGCTCATGTTTTTTGTTCATCTCTTGCTGGGAACGGCAACGATGGTACTTGGCGTCATCTTTTATCTATTTGTAATGCGGCCATGGATTGCGCAGCGCGTTTATCGGCGGGCAATAGATGCGGCAACGGAAAACCTCCACAACTGGAATCTGTTGTGGAAAATGGGCGGTCTGGTTGTGACGCTCAATTATATGAACAAAACACGTTGTGTCGCGCCTGACGGCGACTGGCGCGCATTCGTTACCCGGTATCTTCCGGAGATGGAACTCGAGGGCGTTGAATCATACAACGCGTTTCAAAATGCGCAGCGCGGGGCGGATGGGGCTCCTGGAACTTCGCGTTTGCAAGACGTGAACATGTAGTCCGGCCAGCATTGGTCGCTATATGAATTTCACGGTCCATGTATAGATTTCATGTCTAAATATCGCCGCGACCTCAGCGCCGCCGATCAACATCTATGGCAGTATGTTACGCGCAACGTTAAAGCCTACCGATCTTCTGTGCAGTCTAATGGTGCTTCGGACCCTCTGCCGATACGAAAACCAAGCCATCCTTCGCTGGTTGGCGCGTCCGCGCACGGCGCCCCACACCGGACCGTGGCGACACAGACCAAGCCCAATCCAATCAGCGTCGGTGTAACGGCCAACATTGATCGGCGCACCAGCACCAAATTAAAGCGCGGTCAGCTGACAGTAGACGGCCGAATAGATTTGCATGGACTCACACTTGATCAGGCCCACGCAGGGCTTAACGCATTTCTCAAAGGCGCTTACAATCGCCAGGCCCGATGCGTTCTTGTTGTTACCGGCAAAGGGCGGCCGGGCGAACGGACAGGAAAAATTCGCGGCGAACTTCTGCACTGGTTAAACCAACCGGCGCTTCGCCCGCTGGTTCTCGCTGTTACGGAAGCGCAAATCCGGGACGGTGGCGCCGGGGCATTCTATGTTCTGCTGAAACGCAATCGGTCCGAAGGCCTTCGATGACACCCTTCGGCGCCAAACTTAGATCATTGCGCAAAAGGCGCGGACTTACATTGAAAGCGTTTGCAGCGGCGCTGAATGTGTCAGCAGCGTATATTTCTGCCCTTGAACATGGTCGCCGCGGACGGCCAGGGCCCGGACTTGTACTGGAAATTTGCGGGCACCTTGATTTGATCTGGGATGAAGCGGAAGAACTTAAACGTCTTGCTGCACTCTCGCAGCCAAAGGTAACGCTCGATACTGCGGGCCTTTCGCCCCAAGCAACCGAGATGGCCAACAGGTTAAAACAGAACCTCTCAAGTCTGAGTGAAGACCAAATTTCTGCAATACTGAAAACGATCTCTGCCGGATAGCAAAGTCTGTTCAGAGAATGAACTTGCTCAAGTCTCCTTTTTTAGCGAGCACGCCCACCTGAGACTGCACATAGTCCGCATCAATCTTGAAGGTTTCTCCGGCTCTGTCGGTTGCGCTGAAGCTTATCTCTTCCAGCAATTTTTCTAGAACCGTATGCAGACGGCGGGCACCGATATTCTCGACGCTGGTATTAATTTCAGCGGCAAGGTCGGCCACAGCATTTATAGCTTCATCTCCAAAGTCGAGGGTTACCGACTCAGTTTCCAGCAACGCTTTGTACTGTTTAATAAGACTGACTTCAGTCTCAGTCAAAATACGCACGAAGTCATCACGAGTTAGAGCTTGAAGTTCAACCCGAATAGGCAGTCGGCCTTGCAGCTCCGGCAACAGGTCCGACGGCTTGGCAAGATGAAACGCGCCCGAGGCCACAAACAAAATGTGATCGGTCTTAACAGGCCCATGTTTGGTGGCAACGGTTGTGCCTTCAATGAGGGGTAACAGATCACGTTGGACGCCTTCGCGGCTGACATCGCCGCCATGGGTGCTGTCGCTTCTGGTGATCTTGTCCACTTCGTCCAAAAAAACGATGCCGTCGTTTTCCACGGCAGAGATGGCTTCGCGCACAAGCGCGTCCTGATTTACCAGCCTGTCCGATTCCTCACGCACAAGAACTTCGTAGGAGTCTTCGACTGTCATTTTGCGTTCGCGGGTGCGGCCGTTGAACATGCCGCTGAACATCTCACCTATATTAACCATTCCCATCTGCGCGCCGGGCATCCCCGGGATATCCATGGTCGGCATGCCCGCGCCGGCAGGTTCTTGCACCTGGATCTCGATCTCGCGATCGTTGATGGACCCTTCGCGCAGCATCTTACGGAACTTTTGCCGCGTATCGTCTCCGGCGTTGTCGCCGACCAGAGCGTTAAGTACCCGTTCCTCTGCTGCCAACTCAGCCTTGGCGGTTACTTCTTTTCTCAGGCGTTCGCGCGTCATGGTCATCGCGATTTCGGTCAAATCGCGAATGATGCTTTCTACATCGCGGCCAACGTAACCAACTTCGGTAAATTTCGTCGCTTCTACTTTCAAGAAAGGTGCATTTGCGAGTTTGGCAAGCCGCCGGGCGATTTCGGTTTTGCCGACACCGGTGGGGCCAACCATAAGAATGTTCTTCGGCAGTACCTCTTCGCGCAGATTTTCGGGCAGCTGTTGCCGTCGCCAACGATTACGCAGGGCAATAGCAACGGCGCGCTTGGCATCGTTCTGTCCGATGATGAAACGATCAAGTTCGGAAACAATTTCGCGGGGGGAAAAAGAACTCATAAGGACTCAGTCACAATGTTTCTGTTGGTATAGATGCAAATATCGGCGGCGATCTCTACAGATCTGCGTGCAATGGTCTCGGCGTCCATATCGTCGCGGTCGATCAAGGCGCGCGCCGCGGCCAGCGCAAAAGCCCCGCCCGACCCGATGCCGATCAAACCGTCCTCCGGCTCCAAGACATCGCCGGTTCCCGACAAAACCAAAGAAACCTCCTTGTCGGCCACGGCCATCATGGCTTCTAGGCGCCGCAAATAGCGGTCCGTGCGCCAATCTTTGGCCAATTCCACACAAGCGCGCGTCAATTGACCGGGGTGCTTTTCCAGTTTCACCTCCAGGCGTTCGAACAACGTAAACGCGTCGGCCGTTGCACCCGCAAAACCGGCAATCACTTTACCGTCCGACAAACGCCGCACCTTGCGGGCATTTGATTTGATGACCTGATTGCCGAAGGTTACCTGCCCATCGCCGCCGATCACCACTGTCCCGCCTTTTCTCACCGCGAGTATAGTCGTGCCGTGCCATTTTGTAGGATCATCGGATGCCATGGGAAAACCTTATCTTATTTAAGTGATGCAGAAGATGAAGGGTTTGCAATCATGTTTCAAGCCGCTGCCGGGTCAACCCATATCAAGCTTTAGAACGACGGGCACATGATCGGAGGGTGGAGACCAGTTGCGAACATCAGATAGAACCTCAACAGCGACGATTTTATCTTTCAAGGGTGTCGAGACCCAAACGTGATCAAGCCTCCGCCCTTTATTTGCAGCTCTCCAGTCGGCGGCGCGATAGCTCCACCAGGTAAACACAGGATCATCCTCTGAGACGACCTCGCGGAGTGCATCGATGAAGTGTAAGGAGCGTTTGAAACGTTCCAAGGCAGCAATCTCAATGGGGGTATGCGTTACTATGCGCGCAAGCTTTGCGTGATCCCATACGTCTGACGGTAAGGGGGCAACATTGAGGTCGCCCGCCACGACGATGTTGTCACGAAAACCAAAGCGTCCGGCGAAGTGGTCTGCGATCGTGTCTATGAATCGTAGCTTATGAGCGAACTTGGGATTTACCGCGGCATCGGGAACGTCACCGCCAGCGGGCACATAGACGCTGTTGATGGTGAGTGATTCGCCGCTCCTTACGGCGAGGACGGCGCTAATGTGTCGGGCATCGTTGCGTTCGCAGTGACCATGCCGCTCTATTTGACTTAGGGGATACCGTGATAAAATAGCAACGCCGTTATACCCACCATATCCTGCAACAGCTTGATGCGGATATCCAAACGCAGCAATTTCAGCGTTCGGAAAATCTGGCTCAGATGCCTTAGTTTCTTGGAGACACATCACATCAGCACTGGTCTCGTCCGCCAGTCGTTCGACTTGTGCAAGCCTTCGGCGCACGGAGTTGATGTTCCAACTGGCAATCGTCAACTTGGTTGGCATCAACGCGGTAAAGCCTTCTTGTGACCATCCCAGTTCAATGGTTTTTGAAAAGAAATCGCCCGATGTTGGGGGGAACACCGGGCGACTATTTTCTTGCCAAGAACGGTAGGGGAGACCGACTCTTGGCGCGTCTGCGCCTTTGCAGCGCTGACGGATCGTGTCCCTAATATGGGGTCAGTTTTCCCCAGCGCAAACCTGAACCGGTGCATAGCCGCCATGCGTTTCACGTAAGGCTTTTTTGAACGGGAAAACAACACGACTTCAATGTGATGCGAAGAATTTCTTGGCGAGGTCGTTTTCACTTAGCAGCATGTGAGGACCGTTGTGCGCTGCGGTAGACCTGGAGTTTTTCAATATATAGCTGTACGCGAGTCTTTGCTCAGCCTCAACCAAACGAAAGTCTCCACTTAATCGCGCTCGCCGCTGCGCCGTGCATCGTAGCGAAATAATGCACTGTCCAGCTTCACGCCGCGTCTTGCTTCAAAAATGGTGACAGCGACTTCTTTATTTTGAGCATCGACAACGCGCCACTGCCGCAACTCAAAGGGGGCGTCACTAAAAACCAACGTTAGCGTACCCGCTGCTGTGTCATTCGCCATAGAGGTGGTGATTTCAACCATGCCTGCGCCCAGTTTCACGCCCCCAAGGCGCACATCTGAATCGCTGAACGATAAATTATCTTTGAGCAGCAAGCCCGCAGGTGTGTCGCTTAAGTTGATGTGACTGGCGTCGTTCATTTCTGTATCGACATAGATCAGAAATGCGCCGTCGGCCACCATGAGCATCGGCGTCGGCGGATCATAAACCAGACGCATCTTGCCGGGCCGGGCAATATATAAATCACCCTCAAGTGTACTGCCGTCCGGGTTCACCTGCAGGAAGCGCGCCTGCATGGTCTTAATGGCGTTTAGATAATTTTCCGCTTTTTCGACGGCGGCACTTTCAGCGCCGGTCAAGGCAAATGCCGGGGCTGTGATCGCCCAAACGAGCAAACCTAAACTCAACGCTGCGGTACGAAATATGATTCTTTTCATGAGCACAAACCTACACCGACACTATGGCGAGGTTAAGGCTATATCCGCGTGAGGAATTACATCTCTTTGCCGCCGGGAAGAAGCACTTCGCGTTTGCCGACGTGATTGGCCCGGGAAATCATCCCTTGCTGTTCCATCTCTTCGATAATTCGCGCGGCGCGGTTATAGCCGATTTGCAAATGGCGCTGGACGAAACTGGTGGACGCTTTGCGTTCGCGGGCTACCAAAGCAACCGCTTGATCGAAGAGGCCGTCGCCGGCCGTGGTGTTGCCGCCGGTCGCGCCAGAGAAACCGGGAACGTCGTTAAGGTCGGCCTCTTCGGTGACGGCTTCGACATAGTCCGGCTGAGATTGATCGCGCAGGTAATTGGTAACTTCCTCAACCTCACGGTCGGTCACGAATGGACCATGCACCCGGGTGATACGTCCCCCTGCGGCCATGTACAGCATGTCACCCTGGCCGAGAAGTTGCTCGGCGCCCTGTTCTCCAAGAATGGTTCGGCTATCGATTTTAGACGTGACCTGGAAGCTGATCCGGGTTGGGAAGTTCGCCTTGATGGTACCGGTGATCACATCCACCGACGGACGTTGCGTGGCCATGATCACATGAATGCCGGCAGCACGCGCCATTTGTGCGAGGCGTTGCACGGCGGCTTCGACGTCTTTGCCGGCGACCAGCATAAGGTCGGCCATCTCATCGATGATCACAACAATGTACGGTAGGGGCGTCAGATCGAGGGCCTGCTCTTCGTAAATAGGTTTGCCCGTGCCTGGATCGAAACCGGTTTGCACGGTCCGCGTCAAGGTCTTGCCCTTTGAGGCGGCATCTCGAAGGCGCTGGTTGTAGCCACTGATATTGCGGACAGACAATTGGCTCATGGCGCGGTAGCGGTCTTCCATTTCGCGCACGACCCATTTCAATGCCATCACCGCTTTACCGGCTTCGGTAACCACCGGAGCCAAAAGATGGGGAATGCCGTCATAGACCGACAACTCAAGCATCTTGGGATCGATCATAATTAACCGCACATCATCGGGTGTGTTGCGGTACAGAAGCGACATAATCATCGTGTTGATGGCTACAGACTTACCCGAGCCGGTGGTTCCGGCCACTAATAGATGTGGCATGCGCGCGAGGTCGGCAAAGATCGGTGTCCCGCCAATGTCCTTGCCAAGTGACATGATGAGTCGGCCATCGGATTTTTCAAATTCAGTGGAAGCCATCATTTCGCGCAGGAACACCGTTTCGCGTGTGGCGTTGGGAAGTTCAATGCCGATCACGCTGCGACCGGGCACAACAGCAATGCGCACAGAGACCGCGCTCATGGACCGGGCAATGTCATCAGCGAGAGAAACAACACGAGCGGTTTTTGTGCCGGGGGCTGGCTCAAGTTCGTAGAGTGTGACGACCGGACCGGGCCGCACCTTCACGATCTTGCCTTTGATGCCGAAATCTTCAAGCACGGCTTCAAGCATACGGGCGTTGCTCTCAAGCGCTTCGCGGCTTACAGCGCAGGCGCTGCGATCCGTGACCGGCATGGACAAGATATCAAGCGGCGGCAGGTCGAAGCCTTTGTTCGTTCTTGGCAGCAAGCTGCCTTGGCGCGCATCAAGTTCACGCTTCGAGAGCTTCGCCGATTTGCGTTCGGTTACAACGGCAACCGCGTCCCTTGCCTTGGGGACGGGAGCCGGCGGTATATCGAAGGTGATTTCATTAACGACATCGCACTCATCAATATCGTCTTCACTATCCTCGATCATGGGATCGCGTTTTGCAGGGGTACGCGCCGGCACATCGTTTACACTGGTGCTTCGACTATGGACGTAGTCGCGCCACATGACGAGCGGCACTTCGACAGCCTTTGCAAATCCAGCGCCGCAAGCGTGACCGAAGTGCATAAGGGTTGCACCGGCTGTCGTTGGTTTAATCGTCATGGCCCAAAGCGCGGCGGACAGACCTAGCCCCGCGCCCAACAGCGCGACAACAATTTCAAGAGTTGTGCGCACGGGCTCCAGGCCAATGAACGGTCCGTTGTGATAGATGATGAGATCGGCGAGCACATGTCCAGCTGAGCCACCGAGACCCGCGACCACCGGCCAGGCTGTTGTGGTCGGAATAAGTTCAAGGGTCATGGTCAGGGCCAGCATGCCGGTAATAGCGACAACGGTGCGCAGCCACAGCCAGCTGATCGATTCCGCGCGCATCAAACGCACCGCCCATGCGGCGACGGTCAAAATCAAAACGGCGATGGAAAGCCCGACAGTTTGAAGAGCGGCGTCGGCAAAAATCGCCCCCGGCATCCCCAGTGCGTTCTGCGGCGCGGCGCCCGAGGCGGTATTCAGCGACGGATCGGTGGGCGCGTAAGTGAACAGAGCGGTGACGGCAGCGATGCACACCAGCATAACCGCTCCACCGGCGGCAAAGAGAGCGCTGCGTTTCAACATTTCGGCCCAGGCGGGCGGCAGAAAGGGGACGTTCTTGGCGCGGGCGGCGGTGTTCATAATGTCGGGTCCTTAATTACAGACATGACGCGGATAGGGTTTCAGCAAGGCGAGCTAGAGCGGCAGAGGTGCGCGCTTGGTCGTGAACAAGCGCGACGCGGATATAGGCAGCACCGGGGTTTGTGTTTTTTGGACCGGATTCACGCGCCAGATAAGCGCCAGGAAGGACCTTTACCGCGGCATTTTTCCACAGGTGCTGCGTTGCTTTTTCGCCGTCACCGACGTCCAACCACAGGAAAAAGCCGCCTTTTGGACGGTAAAAGCCGAATTTTGGACCCAAGATGCGCTCAGCATCATCGGTTTTTGCACGGTAAAGACGCCGATTTGTTTCTACGTGTGCTTCATCTGCCCATAAAGCGGTTGCCGCAGCCATCACCGGCAGCGGCTGGACCGCGCCTCCGTGGGCGCGCAGCTTTGAAAACTTGGCAATGAGGTCCGCATCCCCGGCAACAAACCCGGCACGCAGACCCGGCACGCTTGAGCGTTTGGACAACGAATTGAACACCAGAACATTGGCGAGCCCTTCACCAAGCTCGGCGCAAGCCTGCAGCGCCCCTGGTGGCGGCGTATCGTCGTAAATTTCCGAGTAGCACTCGTCCGAGATCAGGACGAAGTCATGTTCGCGGGCAAGGCGGATCATGGTCTTCAGTTGATCCAGATCTGCGACCGTGCCCTGCGGATTGGCCGGGGTGCAAAGATAGGCCATGGCGGTGCGCGCCAGATCGGTTTTGGAAACCGCAGCGTAGTCCGGCAAAAATCCGCTGTCTTTCACGGCGGGCACGAAAATGGGCGCGGCGCCGTTCATTACGGCTGCGCCCACATAGACCTGATAAAAAGGATTGGGCATCAAAACGGCAGGTGTGCCGCCATTTTTCTGTGGCGGAATACAAAGCTGCGCCGCCATAAATAGACCCTCGCGGGTCCCGGCCAGCGGTAGCACGTTTAGATCAGGGTCGAGAAATTCGTCGGGCAGCTCAAACCGGCGCGTACACCATGCTGCGACCGCATTGCGGTATTCCGGCGTTCCGGCGGTCGGCGGGTATTTGCCCCATCCGTCCGCGTTGGCGGCCAAGGTCTCGGCAAGTAATGCGGGGGCGGGATGCTGCGGTTCGCCAATGGACATGACAATGGGATCACGCCCGTGCGGCGGCTCAACCCCTGCCAGCAGGCCGGCAAGGCGCTGGAACGGGTAGTCCGTTAGCCCATCCAAACGGGTGTTGTACATCAGGTCTTTGTCCGCGAAATTCTGAACCACCGACGCAGCCCCGCGCCGGATAATCCAATCCTCGGCGACGATGGTATACAAAGCGTAAATGAAAGGCAAAAAATGCCTTATTTTCAGATATATCTAAGACAAACCTGAGTCATTACTTAATCCCGTATCTATACACATATAAGCTTTTGATTTATATATGTATTATGCTGTTTTCCACATCGTTATACATTGGATTAAGCCAACAATTCCCGCAGTACCGCATTCAGGGCAAGTCGGCCCTTGGCTGTCGCGGTAAGGGCGGCGGAGGACTCGCTCATATAGCCGTCCGCGATTAGGCGCTGGACGGCGGCAGGGTTTATACACTCGGCGAGCGGCCGGCCCGCCAGCCGGGCAAAACGGTCTTTATCCAGGCCTTCGGAGAGGCGCAGACCCATCATGACCAATTCTTCAGCCCGGGCGTCCGTGGTCAGGCTCTCTTCTTCCTGAGTGCCGTGACCGTTCGCAGCAACCCGCTTTAGCCACAGGGCCGGGGCTTTAACCTGGCGCACAGCGTGGGTTGCGCCGTCTATGGTTAGGCGTCCGTGAGCTCCGGGACCAATGCCCGCATAATCGCCGCCGCGCCAGTAGGTAAGATTGTGACGGCACGCCGCGCCTTCTTTCGCATGATTTGAAATCTCGTAAGCCGGATAGCCCGCGTCTTCACAGAGCTCTTGGGTAATGTCGTAAAGCGCGGCGGCTTCATCTTCATCCGGCAACGTGAATTCATTGCGCTTATGCGCGTCAAACATAACCGTGCCGGGTTCCATGGTCAGTTGATATAGCGAGAGATGCGAAAGGCCTTCGTTGGTTGTCTCGCGCAAGGCTTCGGAGAGTTCCGCGCGCCACGCGTTTGCGGTCTGTCCGGGGCGTGCGTAAATTAAATCAAAAGAAGCCTGGTCAAAAATTTTTGCGGCTGAGCGCCACGCCGTGCGCGC
Organism: uncultured Rhodospirillaceae bacterium; assembly: GCA_963976395.1. Lineage (GTDB taxonomy): Bacteria > Pseudomonadota > Alphaproteobacteria > Rhodospirillales > Rhodospirillaceae > UBA11612. The sequence goes on along the minus strand of CAXBLG010000001.1, from coordinate 80,411 downwards.
GATGTCAACGGAATGACGCCGTCCGAGAAATTTGAGATCGTTATCGTTCAGCGCTTGCACGCCCATGGATAAGCGCGCGACGCCCACCTCGCGAATTGCCGCGAACCTTTCGGCATCGACCGTGCCCGGATTAGCCTCGAGCGTAATTTCAATATCGTTTGCAGGTGTCCAATGACGGCGTGCGGCCTCAATGATTGCGCCGACCGTGTCCGGTTCCATCAACGATGGTGTGCCGCCGCCAAAAAAAATACTCGTTAGCCTACGGCCGGGTGTGCGCGCGGCGAAATGATCAAGTTCGGTGAGCAAGGCATCGTGCCAGCGGTCATGATCGACATCATCGCTGACATGCGAGTTGAAATCGCAATAAGGACACTTGGAAATACAAAACGGCCAATGGACATAAAGGCCAAAGCCTTCATCACCTTGAGCCGTATGTGTCATTTAAAACAGGCCGCGACCAGTTGGTGAAACGCGTCTGCACGATGGCTGATAGCGTGCTTGGCCGCCGGTTCCATTTCGGCAAAGGTGATCTCATGTCCGTCTGGAACGAAGATAGGATCATAGCCAAATCCCTTTATACCGCGCGGCGGAAAGGTGAGTGCGCCGGTAACCGTGCCTTCAAAAATCTCGCAATGTCCGTCAGGCCAAGCAAGCGCAAGAGCGCAGACAAAGCGTGCGCGCCGGTTTTCGGTCTGGCCGAGTTCTTTTTCAATCCGGTTCATCGCCGCTGTGAAATCTTTTTCAGGACCTGCCCACCGGGCTGAATAAATACCGGGTGCGCCATCAAGCGCATCCACACTTAATCCGGAGTCATCGGCAAGCGCGGGTAGGTTCGCGCTGGTTGCGGCGGCAAGGGCTTTTAGTTTTGCGTTGGCGATAAAAGTGTCACCGGTTTCGATGGGCTCGGGCAAATTCAAATCTGCCGCCGATGTAATATCGGCCTCATACGGCGCGAGCAGATCGCGGATTTCACGAACCTTTCCGGCATTGTGACTGGCAACAATTATTTTGCCGCCGTCAAATCTGCGTGACATGCGTTTTAGAGTCCAGCTGAGGCGAGCGCTTCGCGCTGCAGAACGGTTAAATCGGAGATGCCTTTTTTGGCAAGACTCATCAGGGCATGAAACTCATCTTCGGAAAACGGATAGTCTTCGGCGGTGCCCTGAATTTCGACAATTTTCGCGGAACCGGTCAGCACAAAGTTTGCGTCCGCTTGTGCGGTTGAATCTTCAGCGTAATCAAGATCAAGAACGGGCGTTCCGCGATACAGTCCGCAACTGATGGCTGCGACGGAATCCTGTAGCGGGATTTTGCTAATTGCGCCAAGACGCTTCATGGCGGCGAACGCCTGATACAACGCAAGGTACCCACCGGTGACGCTGGCCGTGCGTGTTCCGCCGTCGGCCTGAATCACATCACAATCAACACGCACCTGAATTTCGCCAAACCCCTTGAGATCGGTGACGGCCCGCAAGGCGCGACCGATAAGGCGCTGGATTTCCTGGGTGCGCCCGGACTGTCCGCCCTTCGCCGCTTCACGGGCCATGCGGGTGTTAGTGGCGCGCGGCAGCATGCCGTATTCCGCCGTTACCCAGCCTTTTCCGCCGCCGCGCAGCCACGACGGTACGCTTTCTTCAACGCTGGCCATGCACAGCACATGGGTATCGCCGAATTTCACCAGGCACGAGCCTTCGGCGTATTTGTTGACCCCCAGTTCAAAACTCACAGGGCGTAAAGCGTCAACGGTGCGGCCGGAGGGGCGAGTTGCGGAGGTGGTCATAAGTATTGGTCCTGAAATCTGGCTAAGCGAGCCGGTCGATGGGTATGGGCGCTTCCTCTAACACCCTGGGCATGGTCGGTCAAAGCCTAGGCATTCCGCGCTTTGTGGCTATTCTTGTTGGGGTCCGGCACATTGACGGGGGGTGCTGCCCGCCTTACATAGCAGGCACGTTTTCATCCCATACTAGAAAGGCGCCATGGCCGATCCAGACACCCATAGTGTCGTCGCCCTCAACGAGCGGTCCCGGGAAATTTTCCGGCACATTGTTGATGCGTATGTCGAGACGGGCGAGCCAATCGGTTCGCGCACCATCGCGCGCAAGCTGGGTGGGTCGCTTTCTCCGGCCACCATCCGCAATGTCATGGCGGATTTGGAGTACGCGGGGTTGCTGTTTTCACCGCATACCTCGGCGGGACGTCTGCCGACGGAAGCCGGCTTGCATATGTTCGTGAGCGGACTTTTACAATCCGGTGGATTGGATGCCGAGGAACGCAAAGCCATTGATGCGCATTGCCAGGCTGCGGGGCGCTCACCCGATGAAGTCTTAAGCCAAGCCACCGGCATGCTTGCAGGTCTCGCGCAATGCGCGGGCATGGTACTGGCGCCGAAAATCGAAGCTCCGTTGAAGCATATCGAGTTTGTAAATCTCAAGCCGGGCCGCGCGCTGGTGGTTATGGTCAACGAGAATGGTGTGGTGGAAAATCGCATCATTGAAGTGCCGAATGATTTGCCGGTATCCGCGTTGGTGGAAGCGGGAAATTTTCTGGCCGCGCGGCTGGCGGGCAAAACCATCGCCGAAGCGCGTAAGGACATTTTAGACGATCTTGAATCACGACGTGCACAACTTGATGAACTTTCAGCGAAGGTCGTGAAGGACGGTCTTGCCATATGGAGCGGCGACACAGATGCAGAGCGCTACGGCTCTTTGATTATCAAAGGCCAGTCCAACCTTCTCAACAATGTCACGGCTCTTGAAGACCTAGAGCGCATCCGCCAGCTGTTCTCGGCGCTGGAGGCGCGCGAAGAAATGGTGCGGGTCTTGGACCTTGTTGGCAACGGGGACGGCGTTCAGATATTTATCGGTGCGCAGAACGAGTTATTTGGGCTGGCTGGCTGTTCAATGGTGGTGGCGCCGTTTCAAAATGCCCGCGAACAAATCGTCGGCGCAATCGGGGTCATCGGCCCGACGCGCCTTAACTATGCGCGCATCATTCCTATGGTGGATTACACCTCAAAACTTGTGGGACGGATGCTTGAACAATAAGGTCCGCCCAGCACAAACTTTACGCTCAACAAACGGATAGCAGCTTTAGATCATGACCAATCAAAACCCCGGCCAAAATCCCAATCAATATCAGGGTGCAAAGCCTGACCAAGACCCAACCGCGTCCCCGAACGAGGCTGCCGAACCGCCATTTGCGGCTGAAAATTCCGAGGCCCCCGGAGCGCCGTCGCAGGAGGCTGACGAGGGCGAGGATTTGGGCGCACGCATTCAAGAGCTGACCGCGCTGGTCGACATTCTGAAAAATGAACGTCTTATGGCGCTCGCTGAAGCTGAGAATGCAGGGAAACGCGCCGACAAACGCATTGCCGACAATGCGAAATACGCGGTCTCCAATGTCTGCAAATCTTTGTTGCAGGTTGCTGATAATCTTGGCCGGGCGCTGATGGCTGCGCCGCCAGAAGCCCGCGCGCAAAATGAGATGCTGAATAATCTTGCTGTGGGGGTGGACCTAACGGCGAAAGAACTGACGACGGTTTTAGAAAGTCAGGGCGTTCGTCGCATCGAGTCTCTTAATCAGGCGTTTGACGCAAACCTGCACAACGCAGTGCAGGAAGTTGAAAATACGGCTGTTCCCTCCAGCACGGTCGTGCAGGTTTTGCAGGACGGTTATGTTATCCATGATCGGCTTTTACGACCGGCGATGGTGGTGGTCTCTCGCGGCGGCCCGAAACGCACGGCGGCTCCGGCCGGCAGTGCGCCGTCGTCTGAGGACGGGGGAGTCGACACCACTGCCTAGGGCGATTTCTTGAGATGGTGCGCAAATCTAAACAGCATCGGTGTGCATGGAGCGGAGATGATCCGCTGATGATCGCGTATCACGATAAGGAGTGGGGCGCGCCGGTTCACGATGACCGAACTTTGTTCGAATTTCTCATTCTTGAGGGTGCACAGGCGGGGTTGTCATGGCGAACAATTCTTCACAAGCGGGAAGGTTACCGCGCGGCGTTTAGCGGGTTTGAGGCAAAGAAGATCGCACGCTACGGGGCAGCTGATGTTAAGCGTCTTCTTGCGAACGCGGGCATCGTCAGAAACCGTCTTAAGATTGCGGCAGCGATCAGCAACGCCAAAGCGTTTCTTGAAGTTCAAAAAGAATTCGGATCGTTTGACGCGTACGTCTGGGGATTTGTGGGCGGCAAACCCCTGAACGGCAAGATCAAGACCATGAAGGATGTGCCCGCGAAAATCGGAATCTCTGATGCGATGAGCAAAGACCTAAAAAAACGGGGGTTCAAGTTTGTCGGCTCGACAATCTGCTACGCTTTTATGCAGGCGGTCGGCATGGTCAACGATCACGAGATAAAGTGCTTTCGCTACAAGCCCTTGATTTGAAGGCCTAACCGGCCTCGGTGGGTTGCAGCCCGCCTTTCCTCCTGTTTCGCACCTCCTTTCAATTATCAGTCCCTTGTGGCGTATGTTTGCCCTGTGCGAAAAATGACGCGATTTAATATTCAACCGGTCCGTGATCAGGCCCAGGAGGAGAGCGCGATGAAAGCAGCAAAGATCTACGGAGTGGGTGTTCTTGGCCTTGTTGTCGCAGCGGTCGCGGGGGTGAGTTTTGCCCCGTTTGTTTCTGCGGAATCTTCCGTGCAAGCTTCTGATCAGGAACCGGGAACGCGCATAACGATTGATCTTGCCAATCTTGCGAAACCCTATGCAACGCCCGCCAAGGCGTCGGCGTCGAAGACCATCTCTAAACCAAAGGGCGCGGCCATTACGGTGCCGGACGGTTTTACCGCAACGTTGTTTGCCGGCGGCTTGGATCATGCGCGCAACATGAAGGTGGCGTCGAACGGCGATGTTCTGGTCGCTGAATCAAGCGCCGGAAAAATTACATTGCTGCGCGACGGCGACGGCGACGGTAAAGCCGAAACCGTAAGCACATTTGCAAACGATTTCACACGTCCCTACGGTCTCGATATTCACGAAGGCGTGCTTTACATCGGCGATCAAGACGGGGTGTGGCGTGTCCCTTATAAGCCGGGCGATACAAAGGCGCAGGTAAAGCCCGAGCGGATTACAGCGGACGGCGCATTTGGGCGTCCTGGCGGGCATTGGACGCGCAATCTTGCCGTTAGCCCGGACGGATCAAAAATTTACGTCGCCATTGGATCGGCCGGAAATATTGAAGTTGAAGACGACCCGCGTGCGACGGTCCAAGTGTTCAACATTGACGGGTCGGGACAGCAGACATTTGCGCGCGGATTGCGCAATCCGGTGGGGCTCGCTTTCTACCCCGGTACGAGCGATCTTTACACAGTGGTCAACGAACGGGACGGGCTTGGCGACGAACTGGTGCCCGACTATCTGACCAGGGTGCGTGAAGACGGGTTTTACGGCTGGCCCTACAGCTATATGGGCTCTAACCCGCAACCCGGCTTTGCCGACAAGCGCCCCGATTTGGTCGCGACCGCGATTGTGCCTGATGTGCCGTTTCGCTCGCATTCCGCGCCGCTCGGTATGACGTTCTATACGGCTGATCAATTTCCGGCCCAGTACAACGGCGGCGCTTTTGTCGCCTTGCATGGGTCGTGGAATTCCAGTGAGCCGAGGGCCTATAACGTTGTCTATGCCCCGTTTGAAAACGGTGCGCCGACCGGAAGTTACATCGTTTTTGCCAGCGGCTTTTGGTCGGGCGGTGATAACCGGGCGGAAGTGTGGGGACGCCCCGCCGACGTTGCGGTGGCCCGCGACGGTAGTCTTCTCATCGCCGATGATGTGTCCTCGTCCGTATGGCGCGTGAGCTACACCGGCAATTAATTATTAGACACTAACTGCGCTTCATGTGGGGAAATCATGAGCGAGGTGCGTCTGCTCACAGCAGAGGATAGCCCGGCCCTCGAAACTTTTTTGGCGGCCCATTGGACGTCATCGATGTTTCTGCGGTCGAATGTCCGCCAAACGCCGATCGGTGCGATGGGGCGGTTCGCTGGAAAATATGCGGCAAAGTTTGATGGTGCGCGCATAATTGATGTGGCCGCTCACTATAAGAGCTTTGGCAATATCATCCTTTTGGCGCCTACCGATGTTGCCGCAGTTGCAGAGGCCTGTGTTTTAGAGGCGTCGCCCATCAATGGTGTGCTGGGGCCATGGGATCAGGTAGAAGCTGGGGTGGATATACTTGGGCTGCGTGAACGCCGCGCGCTCATGGACAAGCCTGAAATTCTCTACGCTCTGAGACTTGCAGATCTTCAGCTGCCGGCAATCCTTGCTGAAGGTGCTGTGAGGTGCAGACGTTCTGTGCTGAGCGATATTGAGATGCTCGCCAAGTGGCGCACAGAGTACAGCGTTGAAACTCTGTCTGCGCCGGGTGGTACGGAAACGGCGCGGCGCGCCCGCGATGAAGTCGCTCATGGCATAGAGGATGGAACAATTTTTGTTTTGGAGTCGGACGGGCCGGTGGCGATGGCTTTGTACAACGCGCAGATTCCAGCTGTCGTGCAGATTGGGGGCGTTTGGACCCCGCCGGAACTTCGCGGGCGGGGCTTTGGCCGGGCCGTTACGGCCGGAGCCTTGAGTGCGGCACGCGACACTGGAACCGAGAATGGAGTCCTCTTTACGCCGATCACCAACCTAGCTGCCCAGCGGGCGTATGAGTCTATAGGATTCAAAGCGGTAGGCCGCTATGGGGTTTTACTTTACGCAGCCGAATAATTGGCGTCGGCCCGCATCATTTTAACAGCGAACCCTCTGTTTTTTTGCACTCGACTCACCTATAAGTGAGTGAACAATCCCTCACATTTCTCAACCCCCAGTGGAGTGGCTTGTTCCATGTCGACTGCTGCCGTTCGTTCTACAAACCTTTCCTTTCGTGTTCTAGATCCGTCCGAACAAGGTGCTCTCGAGATTTTCCTCGAACGCCATTGGTCGTCCTCCGTGACGCTTCTTGCTTATGTACGGGCGGGCGGGTTGCAGGATCAGGGTCAGGCTTACCAGGGTACGTATGTCGGTGCCTGGGACGGGGCGACACTGATTGCCGTGGCGGTTCACTACACCAACGGTATTGTCGTTGTGCAGGCAAGCCAATCACTGACGCCGATCGTGCGCATGGCGGTGGCTGAGTCCCGCCGGTCGGTCACCGCAATTCAAGGACCGTGGTCGCAAGTCGAAGCCGCTGTCGGTGCCCTCGCAGTTGCACCGCGCACCAAATTTGTTGGCCGGCCACAAACGCTTTCAACGCTCGATCTGTCGAAGCTGCAAGTGCCCGATGCGGTGAAAAGCGGGAAGGTGAAAGTGCGCAACGCGACCGCCGCAGATATTCCCAAATTAGTGCCATGGATCGTGGCTTTGCAAATTGAAACCAGCGACGCGGTCGATACGCCCGAGCTGCGCGCGCGCGTAAGCGAAGAACTGAGCCAGCAAGCTGCGGCGAGCGGTTTGTTTGTAGCCGAGACCGATCGCATCGTCGCAACCGCCTGCTTTGAAATCTGGTCGCCGCCGACGGTTAAAATCGGCGGGGTTTATTCGCCGCCCGCTTTAAAAGACAAGGCTTACGGCGCGTGTGCCGCGTTCGGCGCTTTGCACCTTGCGCAATCGCATGGGGTAAAGCGCGCGGTCATATTGTGCGACCGGAACAATATGACCGCGCAAAAATCCTACCGAGCGCTCGGCTTCACAGCGCTGAACGACTACGGCGTATTGCGCTATACCGGCTAATACCAGCCGGGTTAGCTAAAGCGCTTTTCTGAATGTCAGACTGTAGCGTCCGGCAATGTCCGAGATTGTACTTGTGCCCGGATAAATTTTGCGGATGCCGTGAAAGCGCATGCGGCTGGCGCCGCCCATGATCAACACATCGCCGCTGCTGACCACGAATGAGACGACTTTGTCGGCCCGGGAAAATCCGCCGACCAGAAAATCGGCATCATCGCCAAGACAAACGGTGAGGATGGGCTGCGAGAAATCTTTCTCGTCGCGGTCCTGGTGCAATCCCATTTTCGTGCCAGGGCCGTACGAGTTGATAAGGCAGGCATCGGGGTTAAATGCGGGCCAAGGGGTTTTCGCCATGACCTCTCGCACGGCCGCAAAAAATTCACTTGGGATTGGCGGCCAGGACGCGCCGGTATCTGGGCGCTGGGCCTGATAGCGGTAGCCTCTGGCATCGCTCCACCAGCCGACCCGCCCGCAATTGGTCATCGCCGCCGAGGTCAAGCCACCGCCCCTTGTACGGGCCTGGGAGGGCGGCGCGGCGGCGAGAACACCCTTTAGGGCCGACGTGAGGGGCTTTTCGTGCCCAATCAAAGCCTTGGGGCGGTAAATCACGCCTTCTGGGAGGATCGGCGGGGCCGAATGGTTGTCAAAAAGACTGTTTTGCGGGCTCATAAGGCGCCAATTGTGTCCATATATGCGGCCAAAGTCCGGTTTCTGAGTGCCAATTTCCCGTAATTAAGCGCAAAAAGCATGGAAAAAGAGTCCTTTGGCCCGTTGCAGGGTTCCGGCGCCCCCCTTATATAGCCTCACAGTTTATGCACGTCCCCTGTGCAGGGTGCGTTCCCATGAAGGATTAACATGTTAACGAAGGGGATATTCGGAGCGCCGCGACCGGGCTTTGGATATCTGCCGCTAAGGAAGGATGAGAGCTGATGGGTAAAGTTATCGGAATCGACTTAGGGACCACGAACTCTTGCGTGGCGGTTATGGACGGAAAGACCGGCCGCGTGATTGAAAACGCGGAAGGCAATCGGACCACGCCGTCGCAAGTCGCGTTCACCGAGGGCGGCGAGCGCCTTGTAGGCCAGCCTGCCAAACGCCAGGCGGTGACCAATCCCGAAGCGACGCTGTTCGCCATCAAGCGGTTGATCGGTCGGCGCTTTGACGATCCCGTTACCAAGAAGGACCAGAAGCTGGTCCCCTACAAGATCACAAAAGGCGACAACGGCGATGCATGGGTCGAAGCCCGCGGCGAAAAATATGCGCCCAGCCAAGTGTCCGCCTTCATTTTGCAAAAAATGAAAGAAGACGCGGAATCTTATCTCGGTGAAAAAGTCACCGAAGCCGTGATTACGGTTCCGGCGTACTTCAACGACAGCCAGCGTCAGGCCACCAAGGACGCAGGCAAAATTGCCGGCCTTGACGTGCTGCGCATTATCAACGAGCCGACTGCCGCCGCGCTTGCCTATGGCATGGATAAAAAAGGCAGCGGCATGATCGCGGTCTATGACCTTGGCGGCGGTACGTTCGACGTGTCCGTGCTTGAGATCGGCGACGGCGTGTTCGAAGTGAAATCCACCAACGGCGACACGTTCCTCGGCGGTGAAGACTTCGATGCGCGTATCATCGATTACCTCGCCGATGAATTCAAAAAAGAAGCCGGTATAGATTTGCGCAACGACCGTCTTGCGCTTCAGCGCCTTAAAGAAGGCGCGGAGAAAGCAAAGATTGAATTGTCGAGCGCAACTCAAACCGAAGTGAACTTGCCGTTCATCACGGCCGATGCGTCTGGGCCGAAACATCTCAACATCAAACTGACCCGCGCCAAACTTGAAGCGCTGGTTGACGAACTGATCCAGCGCACGGTCGAGCCCTGTAAAAAGGCGCTCAAGGATGCGGGCCTCAAAGCCAGCGAAATCGACGAAGTCATTCTCGTCGGCGGCATGACCCGCATGCCCAAAGTGCAAGAGACGGTGAAAAACTTCTTCGGTCGCGAGCCGCACAAAGGCGTGAATCCGGATGAAGTGGTTGCCATGGGTGCGGCCATTCAGGCGGGCGTGCTGAAGGGCGACGTGAAAGACGTGCTGCTCCTCGACGTCACGCCGCTGTCGCTTGGCATCGAAACATTGGGCGGTGTGTTCACCCGCCTGATCGAGCGCAATACCACGGTCCCCACCCGCAAAAGCCAGGTGTTCTCAACGGCCGAAGACAATCAAACGGCGGTGACCATCCGCGTGTTCCAGGGCGAGCGTGAAATGGCGGCGGATAACAAAATCCTCGGCCAGTTCGACTTGGTCGGATTGCCGTCCGCCCCGCGCGGCGTGCCGCAGGTGGAAGTTACTTTCGATATCGATGCCAACGGCATCGTCAACGTGTCAGCGAAAGATAAGGGCACGGGTAAAGAACAGCAGATCCGCATTCAAGCCTCAGGTGGATTGTCTGACGAAGACATCGATAAAATGGTGAAAGACGCTGAAGCGCATGCCGAAGAAGATAAAACACGGCGCGCGGCCGTTGATGCACGCAACCATGCCGACGGTTTGATTCACACTACTGAAAAAAGCCTGAGCGAACACGGCGAGAAAATCTCGGTCGATGATAAAAATGAGATTGAGGAAAAGCTCGCCGCCGTAAAAGAAGTGCTCGATTCCGGCGACGCCGAAAAAATCAAAGCAGCTTCAGATGAGTTGATGCAGGCGTCCATGAAAATGGGCGAAGCCATGTATAAAGATCAGCAAGCCGAGAGCGACGGCGGTGCTGAAGAGAAAAAAGACGACGGCGACGATGTTGTCGATGCCGACTTCGAAGAAGTCGACAAGGACAACAAATAAACGATGCAGAGCTCTGGGGGGCTGTGTTCTATCCATTCTTATTCGTAGTGTTCGCCCGATGCATCCTGCATCGGGCGGCGCCGTTTGCTGCTGATTGTTAGGTTGAGATGGCTAAGAAGGATTTTTACGAGCTGCTGGGCGTCGAGAAGAACGCCTCAGGCGAAGATCTCAAGAAAGCCTATCGCAAGCTCGCCATGAAATATCACCCGGACCGAAATCCGGGTGATGAAAAGGCCGAGCAAAAATTTAAAGACCTGAGTGAAGCTTACGATGTGCTGCGCGATGAGCAAAAACGCGCGGCCTATGATCGCTACGGCCATGCGGCGTTTGAGCAAGGCGGTGGTGGCGCCGGTGGTTTCGGCTTTGGCGGTGGCGGCGGTTTTGCAGATATTTTCGACGAAATGTTCGGCGATATCATGGGCCGGCGCGGGGGTCAGCGTGGTCCGGCGCGCGGTCAGGACGTGCGCTTCAATATGGAGATTACGCTCGAGGAAGCCTACCACGGCAAGAAAGCCTCAATCACCGTACCCTCATCCATCTCGTGCGAGCCGTGCAAGGGCTCGGGCTCGAAGGGCGGCGCCGCGCCGTCCACCTGTCCCACCTGCCGGGGCGCAGGGCGCATGCGCGTCCAACAGGGATTTTTCACCGTCGAGCGCACCTGCCCCACCTGCCATGGCGGCGGCAAAGTCATCACCGATCCGTGCCCCACGTGCGGTGGCTCGGGCCGCGAGCGCAAAGAAAAATCGCTTGAGGTCACCATTCCGCCCGGCGTCGAAGAGGGCACACGCATTCGTCTATCCGGAGAGGGTGAGGTCGGGATGAACAGTGCGCCCCCAGGCGATCTATATATTTTCCTGGCCATCAAACCTCACCGTATTTTCCAGCGGGACGGCGCCAATCTTTTCATGCGCTTACCGATTCCCATGACCACAGCGGCGCTTGGCGGAGAAATGGAAGTGCCCACCGTCGATGGCGGCCGTGTCAAAGTGCAAATCACCAAGGGCACCCAGCACGGCCACCGCTTCCGCATCAAAGGCAAAGGCATGAGTGTGCTGCGCTCGGCTGCGCGCGGCGATATGTTCCTTGAGGCGGCGGTTGAAGTGCCGGTGAGCCTCACCGACAAGCAGAAAAAACTGTTGAAAGAATTTGAAGCGGAAAGCGATAGCCGCACCTATAGCCCGGAAAGCTCTAGCTTTCTGGATAAGGTGAAGGACTTTTTGGAAGACATCGCTCGCTGATCGCAGACAGTGCGTGCCGGTGTTTCAAACAGAGGCGACACCAACAAAGCACTAGGGCGGTGCGCCCTGGCTCCCTATACTCCGCGCGGAACAAAAGATATTTGGTCTCGGAGTGAGTCATGAAAATTGGAATTCTCGGCTGCGCCGGTCGTATGGGCCGTATGCTGATTGCCGAAGTTCTCGCCACCCCGGGCTGTGCCCTGTCCGGCGGCGTTGAGCCCGGCGGTCCGGCCGTGGGCAAAGACCTTGGCACCCTTGTCGGGGAAGCCCCCGCCGGTGTGAGCGTAACCACCGACACCAAAGCCTTATTTGAAGCCAGCGATGCGATAATTGATTTTACAATCGCTGCAGCAACCAAAATGCATGCCGGTCTTGCGGCTGAAACCGGTACGGCGATTGTGTTTGGGACCACGGGTCTTGGCGATAGCGAACGCACCGCCATAGCGGAGGCCGCGACAAAAACGGTTATCGTTCAGTCCCCTAATATGAGCGTTGGGGTAAATGTGCTTATGGCGCTGACGCAAAAACTGGCGGCGACGCTCGGGACAGAATTCGACATCGATATTGTGGAGATGCATCACCGTCATAAAGTTGATGCGCCCTCGGGCACGGCACTCGGGCTCGGAGAAGCTGCGGCCAAGGGGCGCGGCGTAAATTTGACGGACGTTGAGCGTCGCACACGCGATGGTCAAACCGGTGCCCGCCCGGCAGGTGAAATCGGCTTTGCGACTTTGCGCGGCGGCGATGTGGTGGGCGATCACACGGTTATTTTTGCCGCCGACGGCGAGCGGATTGAACTGACCCATAAGGCATCATCACGGGAAATTTTTGCGCGCGGCGCCGTCCGCGCGGCGGTCTGGTCAAAAGGCCAACCGCCTGGCCTTTACTCCATGCGCGATGTGCTTGCGCTGGATTAGCGCGCGATGAAACCGCAGAACGTTACAGAATTTTACCGGCGCCTTCGCGAGCAAAACCCCGAGCCCGCGAGCGAATTAAAGTACGTCAATGTGTATACGTTGTTGGTCGCCGTGGTGCTTTCGGCCCAGGCGACAGACATTGGCGTCAACAAAGCGACAGGGCCGTTGTTCGAGCGCGTCGATACGCCCGAGAAGATGCTGGCCCTTGGTGAAGCGGGCCTTAAAAATTACATAAAGACCATCGGTTTATTTAACGCCAAAGCCAAGAACGTTATCGCGTTATCTAAAATTTTGCGCGATGAACACAAAAGCATCGTGCCGCGTGATCGTGAAGCCTTGGAAAAGTTGCCGGGTGTCGGACGCAAGACGGCTAATGTTGTGCTTAATGTCGCCTTCGGTGAACCGACGATTGCGGTGGACACTCATATTTTTCGAATCGGTAATCGCACCGGTCTCGCGCCGGGCAAAACACCACTGCACGTCGAGCTTAAGCTGGAAAAAACGACACCAGCCGAATTCAAGCAACACGCACATCATTGGCTGATCTTGCATGGCCGTTATATTTGCAAGGCGCGTACGCCGGAATGTTGGCGTTGTCTTGTTGTCGATCTTTGCGCGTTCAAACCGAAATCGCCCGCCCCGGAGTCGGATGAGGCACGGCGCAACAAGAAGGCGAAAATAAAAAAGAACGCGGCGTCGAAAAAGAAAACCGCGAAGAAAAAAGTAAGCGAGAGAAAACCTGTCGGCGTTATTGGCCGCAAACGATAATCTAGTTGGCGCAGCCTTAGCTGCCGCTGGATTCGATTGTGCCCAACACCTTCCCGCCGCTGGCCACGGCGATGGTCTTATAACTTACCGTGCCTTTAACCGAGCCGGATCCGGCGATTTCTAGGTGACCATTGACTTTGAGTGAGCCCTCAAAGGCTCCGGCGATCACGGCGTTCTCGACATCGGCATCGCCTTTGAACGTACCATTCTGCGTGACCTCGATAAATTTGACGTCTTTCAGCTTTGCGTCGACATGACCTTCAACAACCAGCCGCTCGCACCCGGAAATCTCGCCGCTGATGGCAACTGTCTTGCCGATGACAAGCTGCTTGCCGTCGCTGCTGCTCGCCGCTGCGCGCAGAACTGGCGGTCGCGGTATTTGCGGTGTGAATGAAGAGCGATCGGAACTGAATCTGTCGGACATCATTTTCCCCTTGGCGCGTTGGCCCATGAATAGGTTGCCCTTGAAAAGGGGCCGGGCACTAAATGGTTTTGTTGGCGGCCTTACGCCATCTCGGCGTTCGGCCGCGCGGCGCAGGTCCAGTTGAGCTGGTTCCGTGCCTGATGCTGTGCCGTCCGGTTTCCCTTGATCGGCTTCTGGTTTCTGCTCGTTGTACACGCAGCCATCCCTGTCCGTTTGTACGGGCGCAGTGTTTCCGCGCCGCTTTTTCTTAGGCCCTATAGCTTAGGGACATCCCCGTCCCAAATGCAACTCCGAGCCTTGAATGCAAGTCTAGGATACACGGGTTAATTTTTGAATTACGTGGACCATGGCGGCGGTTCCGATGACCGGCGCGAACAGATTGAGAATGGGTACGGTCAGCAGGCCTGCGGTTGCAGCCCCGGTCCGCCAAATTGCGCCGCTGCTGCGCTGCCGCAGCGCAGTTGCACTCGCTACATCCATGCGGCGCAGGGCGACTACTTCGAAGTATTCCCGGCTCAGCAGACGGCCGTTTACGGCGTAATACAGCGCAAAACTTAAGGGTGGAATGAACATAACCAGCAGGTAAACCGGAAGCAGCAACAGATTGAGCCCGATGGTAAGGGCTGCAAGACGCAAAGCCGCCAGAGCCGCCTCATGCCAAGCGACCGGATTGGCCGGGGGCAGGTCCGGATAATGCCGCCGTTCCACCGCCGCAACGACGGTCTCTAAAAATAAACCGACAATGGCCGAGAAGAGTCCCGGAAAGAGTAAGGTTGCGATGATAATCGCCAGTAGGCTGCCGCCCCAATCGGCGGCAGTGTCCATCCAAGGCAGAGTACCGATATCCACTCGCGCTAAAACCCACACGGCACCCGCGATCACAGCAGCATAGACGGCGAGAGCGATGATGATGCTCAGACCGATAACCCGCACAATCGGTCCATCACTGAGCTGAGCGAATGCCTTGATAAACGCACCGATCATTGCAGGTGTTCTCCAACAGACATTTCCAAACCGTTTACAAAGACGCTGTACTTGTGAGAGCCCTCTTAGCGGTTATACTCCGCAAGAATTCAATTTCCCACGCAAGCTTCATACAAGTCCCACTCAAGATTAGTAGATAGGTTTACATGACGGACGCACGCTATGACGTCATCGGCATCGGTTCGGCGATTGTCGATATTCTCTCACGCACCGATGACGGCTTCATCGCCGGCGCGGGTATGGTCAAAGGCACCATGGCGCTGGTGACAGCAGAAGAGTCCAAGACTCTTTATGGGCGCATGAGCGGCGCCATGGAAATGTCCGGCGGTTCTGCAGCCAACACCATGGCAGGCATTGCGTCCCTGGGCGGCACACCGGCGTTCATCGGCCGGGTGGGCGACGATAAATTGGGAGAGATATTCCGTCACGACATCAGTTCGGTTGGCGTTGATTTTCATGGCGGCGAAGACCGGCCCAGTCAATTGCCGACAGCGACCTGTATGATTCTGGTGACGCCGGACGGCCAGCGCACCATGAACACGTATCTGGGAGCTTGCACGGAACTTAGCCCGGCCGACATTGATGCCGATAAAATCGCCGCCGCACGGGTCACCTATATCGAGGGCTATCAGTGGGATACACCGCGCGCAAAGCAGGCAATCCGTAAAGCCTGCAAAGCCGCGAAAGACTCTGGGCGGCAAGTGGCACTATCGTTGTCGGACCCGTTTGTCGTCGATCGCCACCGTACCGATTTGCTGACGCTGATCAAAGAGGATGTGGATCTTTTGTTCGGCAACGAAGAAGAGATTTTCCACCTGTATGAAGCAAACGAGTTAGACACTGCGATCTCACGATTGCGCACGGCCAACGTCTTGGCGTGCATGACCCGCGGCGCAAACGGCGCAGTGGTGTTTGATGGCGAAACGACGGCGGCGGTGCCGGCGATGGGGGTTGATAAGGTTGTCGATACCACCGGGGCGGGGGACTTGTTCGCGGCGGGCTTCTTATACGGCTACACCCACGGACGTGATCTGCAAGGTTGCGCTAAGCTTGGCGCCATGGCGGCCGCAAAAATTATTTCGCAAATGGGTGCGCGGTCTGAATCGCCCTTGCGGGCGATGATGGAAACGCAAAATCTATAGGCCCCATCGCTCCAAGGGCGGGTTTAAAACGTTGAGATACATACGCCGAAGCGTCGCCAACAGCGGTTCTATAGGTGTTCCAATCCGGCCAATTCGGTAGAAAAACTTACTTTGTTCCGCGTAGGTCAGGCAGCCTTGACCGGCCGGGCAACGTCTTTACAAACAAGAGCGGTATAGTTGCTTTGTGCGCTTACGCATGACTTAGAGGGAGCGATCCATGGTGAAAATTTGGTATCAGTCCGCCGCCGAAATGGGCAAGTCGGGCAAATACTCTGAACAGCTTCAAGAGCATTTCACACGCGTGGTTGATCCCGGCACCGAAGTGCATTTACACGGCGTGCCCAAAGGCACGTGGATGAACAAGCTTCCGTCCGAGTTGTTGCGCTATCCGGCGGTGTTTCATGCCGCGCTTGGGCCGGTGTTCATCGGCAACGCGATCAGAGCCGAGCGCGAGGGCTATGATGCCTTTCACATCGGCACCTATCTGGATGCCTTTTTGCCGGAACTACGCTCGGCGGTGGATATTCCGGTGTCCTCCCATATCGAAACATCACTGCTGGTCGGCTGCTCGCTCGGGCAGACGATTTCGGTCATTACGCTCAACCGGCAAATTTTACGGATCATCAAGCAGAGTATTGTGCGTCACCGGCTCGAGGACCGCATCGGGCCCTGCTATCCGCTCGACCCGGACTTCACAGAAGAGCAGCCGGTGGCGGCCTTTGAAGACCCCAAGGATTATGTCGAGCTGTTCATGGGCCTTGCGCGCAAATGCGTGAAAGAGGGCGCGGACGTAATTATTCCGATGGAAGGAATTCTGGCCGAGGTGCTGGCCAGTCAGGGGATCGGCGAGGTGGACGGCGCGGTGATCATGGACGGTATCGGTGTACCGGTTATGGTCGCTGAAATGAACGCCAAGATGTGGAAGCGGACGGGCACGCGGGTCGGCCGCCACTGGACCTACGAACGCCCCTCCGACGACGTTTTGCGGCATTATTATCCTTAGTCGGAGCGGCCAGCAGCGGTTTATGGTCGGAAAACGGGCCTAAATAGCGGATTTTAGGGGCTTTTTTGGGCTACATCCGCTCCTAAGCTTGAACCGGGGCGCACTTCTGTATATATAGCCGCCATCAAGGGGGGCCGGGTGCTTGTGTGCGCCCGGCTTTGTTTATGTGGCCCTGATCTTAAAAACCTGAAAATTGGAGTACCGCGCGTAGCTGCGCGGTCATACGCCCATGGACCTTCGCAACATCGCCATCATCGCCCACGTTGACCACGGCAAAACAACGCTTGTGGACAACCTTTTGAAGCAGAGCGGCAGTGTGCGCTCCAACGCGCGTATGCAAGAGCGCGCTATGGACTCCAACGATCTGGAACGTGAGCGCGGCATTACCATTCTCGCCAAATGCACGTCGGTGGATTGGCACGGCACGAAGATCAACATCGTCGATACCCCCGGTCACGCCGACTTCGGCGGCGAGGTGGAGCGCATTTTGTCGATGGTTGATGGCGTGGTGTTGCTGGTGGACTCCGCCGAGGGCCCGTTGCCGCAAACCAAATTCGTATTGTCCAAGGCGCTTGGTCTTGGCCTACGTCCCATTGTCATCGTCAATAAAATCGACCGCGGCGACGCGCGTCCCGATGAAGTTCACACAGAAGTCTTTGATCTGTTCACAGCCCTTGAAGCCAATGACGAACAGCTCGACTTCCCAACTCTTTTTGCCGTGGGCCGTGATGGTTGGGCCGTGCGCGATATGGAGAAGGACGAGCGCAAAGATTTGACGCCTTTGTTCGAATTGATTCTTAATCACGTGCCGGCTCCGAATCTGGACAAAACAGCACCGTTTTCCATGTTGGCGACAACGCTTGAGTCTGATCCGTATCTCGGCCGAATCCTCACAGGCCGTATCGAGTCGGGCATTGCCAAAGTGAACATGCCCCTCAAGGTCATGAACCGTGAAGGCAAAGTGCTCGAGCAGGGCCGCGCGACCAAACTGCTGTCGTTCCAAGGCCTGGAACGCGTACCGGTGGACACCGCCGAAGCCGGCGACATTATCGCGATTGCCGGTCTGGCCGATGCCAACGTCGCCGATACGTTCTGTGCGCCGGAAGTGACAACGCCGATTGCCTCGCGTCCGATTGATCCGCCCACCTTGGCGATGACCTTTTCGGTGAACGATTCGCCGCTCGCCGGTTTAGAAGGCGACAAGCTGACCACCCGCGTGATCGGGGCCCGGCTGATGCGAGAAGCAGAAGGCAACGTGGCGATTCGTATTTCCGAATCGAATGAGAAAGACGCTTATGAAGTGGCCGGTCGCGGCGAACTTCAACTTGGCGTTTTGATCGAGACCATGCGCCGGGAAGGCTTTGAGCTGTCGATCTCGCGTCCGCGTGTTCTGTTTCAAACCGATGAGAACGGCCAACGCCTCGAGCCGATTGAAGAGGTCGTCATCGACGTTGATGAAGAACATTCCGGCGGCGTTGTTGAAAAAATGTCGCGCCGCAAGGCCGAGATGCAGGAGATGAAACCGGCCGGTGGCGGCAAGGTGCGTTTGATGTTCCACGCCCCGTCCCGCGGCCTTATCGGGTATCACGGCGAGTTTCTGACCGATACGCGCGGCACCGGTGTTATGAACCGGTTGTTTCATTCTTACGCGCCCTACAAAGGCCCGATTGCTTCGCGGCGCGAAGGCGTTCTGATTTCCACCGGCGACGGGGAAGCCAACACCTATGCGCTGTTCAATCTGGTGGACCGGGGTCCGCAGTTTGTGGCACCGGGCACTCGCGTTTATGCCGGCATGATCGTCGGCGAGCATACCCGCGACAACGATCTCGAAATTAATCCGCTGAAGGCCAAGCAGCTCACCAACTTCCGCACGGTGATGAAGGACGACAAACAGGTTCTTCCGCCGCCGCGCCAGATGAGCCTGGAAGATGCGCTTGCATATATTCAAGACGATGAGTTGGTCGAGGTCACGCCGAAAGCAATTCGTTTGCGCAAACGCTACCTCGATCCGCACGAGCGCAAGCGGATGTCCAAGGTCGCTGCCGCTAGCTAGGAAAGACCGGCGGGAGGATCCTTAGCGGATTCCCATTCCCGTCGTCTTGTGCGACAACAGCGTCATGGCTGAAAACGCCGCACCGTCTCGCTCTTGGTCTGAAGCCCTCGCCGTCTATATGGACCGCAGGGCCGTAGTAATGCTCTTTCTGGGGTTCTCTGCTGGCCTGCCGTATTTCTTGATATTCGATACGCTCTCTGCTTGGCTGCGCCAAGCTGGCCTATCACTGGAACTCATTGCCTTCTTTAGCTTGGCGACCCTGGCCTATGCCTTCAAATTTCTGTGGGCACCCTTGGTCGACCGAACGGCGATCCCCGGATTAACTCGCCTATTGGGACACCGGCGGTCATGGATGCTGGTGGTTCAGGGCGTCATTATCGCCGGTTTGTGGCTTGTGGCGTCATCAGATCCTACGCGCAATCTTCCCCTTATGGCCGCTTTCGCGGTGATGACGGGTTTCGCATCGGCGACGCAGGATATCGTTATCGATGCCTGGCGTATTGAGGCTGCGTCCGATACGGAGCAAGGTGTACTAGCAGCTACTTATGCTTGGGGTTACCGGGTCGCAATGGTAGTCGCTGGTGCGCTTCCACTTGTTTTGGCGGATGTGTTTAGCTGGTCGTTGTCTTATGCGGTCATGGGAGCGCTTATGAGCATCGGCGTTCTCGCCGTTTTGTTTGCACCTCGTGAAACTGCGCATGAAATCCGTTCCATACCGGGCAATGGCCTGCCCGTTCGTCCCGTAATTGAACGCGCTGAGTGGTCGGCACGATTTTTTGTTCTTGTGGTCGGCGCCTTGTTTTTGGGTACGGGACTATCGGGCAATACAGATGTTCTCGCGCTGACGCTACCAAGCGCAGCAGCTGCGAAACTGACCACTGCGTGGAGTAGCGCCTATGGACCGTGGCTGCAATTGGGGAGCGTTATCGTAGGCTTCGGATTCATAGTTCTGTCGGCATGGCCACTGCCAGGCAAGAAAACCAGACCGGGTCTATTCTTGTTTCACGCCTTCGGTGACCCACTTGTGAATTTTCTTTCCCGCTTTGGTCGTACGGCCGGTCTGATCATTGCGCTAATCTGCGTCTATCGAATTTCGGATTTCGTCCTTAACCTTATGAATCCGTTCTACATTGACCTTGGCTTTTCTCTCACGGAGATCGCTGAAGTGCGCAAGATTTTTGGCACTGTCATGACGGTACTTGGCGTGTTCGCTGCCGGGTACGCCATTGTGCGCTGGGGAATTATGAAGCCGCTTATCGTTGGCGCTTTCGCAGGCCCTCTGAGCAACCTCGTCTTTGCGTGGCTTGCCACCCAAGGCGCAAGCATTCCCGCATTGACCATCGCGATTGGCCTCGACAACGTTGCGATGGGGTTCTCAGGCACCTGTCTTATTGCCTATATGTCTAGTTTGACAGCTGAAGGATTTACGGCGACTCAGTACGCTCTATTCACTTCTCTTTATGCCATTCCGGGCAAGCTACTGGCGTCTCAATCCGGTCGTATCGTGGAATCTGCTGCTGTGTCAGCTCATGAGAGCGGACTGTTTGCGCCGTTAAAATCGTTGTTCGCGTCTTTGCCCACAGGTGCGCTGTCGTCAGGCGCAGCGAATGCGGGCGTGAGTCCGCAGGCGTTAGGCGCTGGCTATACAGTGTTTTTCATGTACTCATTCTTGATCGGGTTAATCGCGATCGTGCTTACATTTATGGTCGCGGCGCGTCAGCGTTAACTTTACGGCTTGATCGTAGATTGTTGTTGCGGCGCGGAGAGTCCTGTTGAGGTCGCTATCGGTAAGAAAACCGAGAAGGTTGAGCCCTTGCCGATTTCACTGTCGATGGTAAGTGCGCCCCGATGCCGGCTCATGATGTGCTTGACGATGGCAAGTCCGAGGCCCGTGCCGCCGAGCGCGCGTGAACGCGCGTTATCGACACGGTAAAATCGTTCGGTCAGACGCGGCAAGAATTCTTTGGAAATGCCCTCGCCGTGATCGCGCACGGAAACTTTCAGGCACGGCCCCCGTCCCGGCATCGTCTTTGGGCGGTCTTGTGAAATTTCGCCGGTAATATCCACTTGGGCTTTCTCGCCGCCATATTTGAGCGCGTTGGTCACAAGGTTATGAAAGACTTGGCTGAGTTCTCCGGCATCGGCGGCGACTTCGGGTAAGTTCGGAGCGAAAGACAAAACTATTTTCGCACCGCGCTCATTTGCCTGACGCTCGAGAAGTTCAGCCGTGCTACGCAAAACAGCTTCCAGATTGACCGAGTCCGTCGGGCGAGAGTGTTCACGGAGTTCGATGCGCGACAAGGACAAAAGATCATCGATCAACCGGGTCATGCGGTTGGCCTGTTTCAGCATGATGCCAAGAAATTCTTCGTGCGCAGCCAAATCATTCTTAGCCGGACCTAGAAGGGTTTCCGTAAATCCGAGAACACTGGCGAGCGGTGTCCGCAATTCATGGCTGGCATTCGCCACAAAATCGGCGCGCATACGGTCCATTTTCAGGCGTTCAGTCAGATCGTGCATAGCGACAATCAATGCCGTCCCGTCCTGAGCTTGTTCCGGGAGCGGGACAAGCAGAGCCCCGAAGGTGCGCTCTACCGGAGAGGGTTGCGTAAATTGCGCTTCGGCTTTCTTGCCTTGAGCAAGGGCTTGGTCGGCGGCGTCGAGCACACGCGGGTCACGAATGAGGCGTGCAAGATCTCGGCTCCCGTGCCGGGGATTTGCAGGAAGGCTTAAATCCTCGGTGAGTTCAAAAAGCTCACGCGCGGCCGCGTTGGCACTGACCAGCCTGCGTTTGCCATCGACGAGTAATAAAGGATCGGGCAGGGCGTCTAAAATGTCTTGGCGAGATTTCGCGAGCGCGGTGGCCTCATCGCGGCGCTCTGCCCACAGGGTGCGCAGAGCGGTTAAGGCAACGAGCAGTCTCTTTGCGGTGACCGAGGTTTGCAGATCGGGCGGCTCCACATTTGGTGAAGTGATCATCTGCTCGGCGTAAGTAATCAGCCGGTCAAAGTCCGCAAGGCGCGAAAGAACGAGAACAGTCATTAATATGAAAACAACGCCACAGGAAGCGGCGACGGTTATCCACTCTAATTCTTCAAATAACCCAAGAGCCATCAGCACAACCCAAGCCGGAATGCTGGGGCCAATGGACCAAGCAAGCAGACGGCGCATAGACGCGGACGAAAGCCGGTTCATGGGCGTATACTATATGAGTTTTGGCGCACAGGCATGGGCGGCCATCAGGGCCATTTGCACAAGGTCGGATACCGAAGCATCCATACTGACGATCTGCACCGGCTTTTCGAGGCCGATGAGAATGGGGCCGATGGATGTCGCCGCGCCGAATCTTTGCACAAGGCGAGTTGAGATATTGGCTGCGTGCAGTCCTGGCATGACCAGTACGTTGGCCGGGCCGGTCAAACGGCAGAACGGATAAATGCGGCCTCGATCTGGGTCCAGCGCTACATCGACACCCATTTCGCCGTCGTATTCGAAATCGATCCCCCCAGTTTTGCCGGCATCGTCAAGAAGAGTCATAGCCGCACGCATGGTTTCGGTCACGGCACCCGGCGGATTACCAAAATTGGAATACGACAACAGAGCGACGCGCGGTTCATGTCCCATACGGCGGACCACGTCGGCGCTTTCAATGGCGATATGCGCAACTTCGTCGGGGGTGGGGCGCTCGTGCACGGCAGTGTCCGCTATAAATAATGTTCGTCCGCGGATCACGACCATGGTTAATCCGAAGACAGGTGCATCTGGGTGGGGGTCAATCACACGCCGCACTTCAGCCAAGGCCGAGTGATAGTTGCGGGTTAGGCCTGTGACCATGGTGTCAGCATGGCCGAGCGCGACCATGCAAGCTGCAAAAATATTGCGGTCCTGGTTGACCATGCGTTCGCAATCTCGCTGAAGATGACCACTGCGCTGCAACCGTTTGTATAAATACTCAGTGTAGGCGGCGTTGGATTTCGATTCCCGTGCATTGGTAATCGTGATGCCTTCGAGGTCTTCTGGTTTGATCGCGAGTTCGGAGATGAGTTGTTCAACTTTGCGGCGCCGCGCGACCAGAATGGGCTTGCCGTAGCCTGCGTTGCGGTACGCGATGGCGGCGCGAATGGTTCGTTCCTCCTCGCCTTCCGCAAAGACTACGGTTCGCGGTGAGCGCATAACCTCACTGGCAATGGTTTGCAGGCTCGCTACGCTGGGATCGAGGCGGGCCGCCAGCTGCTTGCGGTATGCGTTCATATCGGTGATTGGCTTGCGCGCAACGCCCGAGTCCATAGCAGCCTTGGCAACTGCGGGGGGGACGGTTGCGATCAGGCGGGGGTCGAATGGCACCGGGATAATATATTCGCGGCCATATCTAAGCTTGCGGCCGGAATAGGCGGAGGCAACTTCGTCGGGAACATCTTGTTGGGCGAGTTCTGCAAGAGCTCTTGCCGCGGCAATTTTCATATCTTCATTGATGGTCCGTGCGCGCACATCCAACGCGCCGCGAAAAATAAACGGAAACCCAAGGACATTGTTGATCTGATTGGGATAGTCGGAACGGCCCGTGGCGATAATGGCATCATCCCGCACTTCGGCCACTTCTTCAGGCGTGATTTCCGGGTCCGGATTAGCCATGGCAAAGATGATCGGATTTTTGGCCATGGATCTCACCATGTCGGGCGTCACCGCGCCTTTGACCGACAAGCCGAAGAAGGCATCTGCGCCTTTGATGGCGTCTTTCAAGGTGCGCAGTTTGGTGTCGGCTGCGTGGGCGGACTTCCACTGATTCATGCCTTCGGAGCGGCCTGTGTAAATCACCCCTTTGGAATCGCACATAATGACGTTTTCAGGTCTGACCCCGAGGGCTTTCGACAGTTCGACGCAGGAGATTGCGGCGGCGCCGGCGCCGTTTACGACAACTTTAATGTCGGAAAGCTTGCGTCCGGTGATGTTGCACGCATTGATAAGACCGGCGGTGGCAATGATTGCTGTGCCGTGTTGGTCGTCATGAAAAACCGGGATATCCATAATTTCGCGCAGACGGCTCTCGATAACAAAGCATTCGGGCGCCTTTATGTCCTCAAGATTGATTCCGCCGAAGGTGGGCCCTAAGAAACGTACGCAATTAACAAACTCATCCACATCCCGGGTATCGATTTCGAGGTCGAGTCCATCTACGTCGGCAAAGCGCTTGAAGAGAACCGCTTTCCCTTCCATGACAGGCTTGGAGGCGAGCGCTCCGAGATCGCCAAGGCCCAAAACAGCGGTTCCGTTGGTAATCACGGCCACCAAATTTCCTTTGGCGGTATAGTCGTAAGCTGTTGCGGGATCGCGGGCGATCTCAAGGCAAGGGGCAGCGACGCCCGGCGAATAGGCAAGCGATAGATCGTGCTGGGTGGTGAGCGGTTTGGTGGCGGTAATTTCAATTTTGCCTGGGCGGCCAGAGGCGTGAAATGTCAAAGCTTCCTGGTCGAAATTCCGGCGGGCGCCAGGCCGCTTGGTGGTTTTATCCACCGGCGTCCCATCCGCAAAATTTTTACTCATACCCTCTCCCCAGCAGCGCAAAAGAACCGCGCCACCCCTTCTGATTAAGCTCTATTGCGCCTATTGTGCCGCACTGAATGCAACAAGCAAAGCCGTCCCTGGATGGATAATTGAACTGTAATGTTTGTGGGACTGATCAGCAGCGTTCCGATACCACGGTGTTATAATCCGGCTTGCCGGAATTTCTAGCCTTGTAGATGTGAAAGACTAATTTGTGCGCGATGACCCCCGTGATGACCCCCGTGATGACCATGTACATTCCGAACCGATGAGCACCCCAAACGGTTCGCCGCCGATCTCATCCCCGACCTCACCGGCGGCGCATGTTACGCCGATGATGGCTCAGTACCAGGAGGTCAAAAAAGACCACCCCGACGCCTTGTTGTTTTACCGTATGGGTGATTTCTACGAGCTGTTTTTTGACGATGCGGTCAAAGCCTCCCAGGCGCTCGATATCGCCCTGACCAAGCGCGGTAAACATCTAGGTGAAGATATTCCGATGTGCGGTGTGCCCGTACATTCCCACGAAAATTATCTTTCGCGTTTGATTCGTGCCGGCTTCAAGGTCGCCGTGTGCGAGCAAATGGAAGACCCGGCAGAGGCGAAGAAACGCGGATCGAAGTCGGTCGTTAAACGCGGGGTGGTCCGGCTTATCACACCGGGAACGCTTACGGAAGATGCGCTACTCGATGCGCGGGCGCACAATTATCTCGCAGCCCTGGCTCATGTGCGCAGCGATTCAAAAAACGAATTGGGTCTTGCGTGGCTGGACATGTCCACTGGTGATTTTCAGGTGCAGCCGATCGCACGGCAGATGCTGGCCGCCGCAATCGCGCGTCTTGATCCCGGTGAAATGTTGTTGCCGGACCGCCTTCTTGAAGATGCTGAACTTGTAGAAATGCTTGAGCCGTGGTCGCAAATCTTAAGTCCTGTTCCTGCGCCCAGGTTTGATTCTGAGAACGCGCGCAAGCGTCTTGAGAAACTTTATGGTGTTGGCACTCTCGATGCCTTTGGCGCTTTTTCTCGGGCCGAGACGGCGGCGGCCGGTGCGCTTATCGATTATGTCGAGCTGACTCAAAAGGGAAAATTACCACGCCTTGGGACACCGCAACGTTTGTCCTCTGGCGCTGTGCTGGAAATTGACGGCGCTACGCGCCGTAATCTGGAATTGATAAAAACTCTTACTGGCGAGCGCAAAGGCAGTTTGCTTCACACTATCGACCGAACCATTACCGGCGCAGGGGCGCGCTTGCTGGCTTCGCATCTGGGTGCGCCTTTGACCGACGCGAAAGCTATCAACGCGCGCCTTGATGCCGTGGAATTTTTCGTCCAGGCCAACCAAGCGCGCGAGGCGGTGCGTGAGGCTTTACGCGCCTGCCCGGATGTTGAACGTGCGCTATCGCGTATTACGCTTGGGCGTGGTGGCCCTCGAGATCTGGCCGCGATCTGCGGCGGTCTCATGCAAGGCCCGCACCTTAATGACGCGATCACGTCGCGTGCAAAAGGCCTTTTGCCGCCGCCGGATGCTGTCGCGCAAATGCTGAATAATCTAGGTCATCACGAAGCGTTGGTGGACAGACTGTCGCGCGCCTTGGCCGAAGACTTGCCGTTGCTTGCGCGCGATGGTGGATTTATTGCATCTGGCTACGATGCGGATCTTGACGAGTTGCGGACACTTCGCGATGCGAGCCGCAAATTGATTGCCGGACTGCAATCCAAGTACGCGGATGTAAGCGGGGTGGCGTCTCTAAAAATTCGGCACAACAATGTTCTTGGATATTACATCGAAGTGGCCGCAAAACACGGTGAGAGATTAGTGGAAGACGCGCGCGGCGAAACTCCCGCCGCCATTTTCATTCACCGCCAAACCATGGCGAACGCCATGCGCTTCACAACAGTAGAATTGTCGGAACTCGAAGACCGTATTCGCTCAGCGGCCGACAAGACCCTGGCCCTTGAACTTAACCTGTTCGCCGATCTCATTGGTGAGGTTGCTGGCCGAGGTACGGAGATTGCACGGACGGCTGCGGCGATGGCGGCCTTGGATGTTGCCGCCGCACTTGCTCAACTTGCGGCAGAGCAAGATTATGTCCGACCTCTCGTAGATGACGGGGTGACGTTCGACATTCAAGGTGGACGCCACCCGGTTGTGGAAAATGTTCTTAGAACAGCGGGCGAGTCTGCCTTTGTCGCCAACGGCTGCAACCTGAATACAAAGAACGATGAGAACGGAGCTGGACGCCTATGGCTGGTGACCGGTCCGAATATGGCCGGCAAAAGCACCTTCTTGCGGCAGAACGCTTTGATCACGCTTATGGCGCAGATGGGGTCGTATGTGCCGGCAAGCGCGGCGCATATTGGCGTCGTTGATCGTTTGTTTTCGCGAGTCGGCGCCGCCGATGATTTGGCCCGAGGCCGGTCGACTTTCATGGTCGAAATGGTGGAAACCGCGATCATCCTTAATCAGGCCACGCCGCGCTCGCTGGTTATACTGGACGAAATTGGCCGCGGTACAGCCACCTTCGACGGGCTTTCCATCGCCTGGGCAACCCTTGAGCATTTGCATGACGTCAACACCTGCCGGGCGCTGTTCGCGACCCATTATCACGAGTTGACCGCCCTTTCAGAGCGGCTTGATGAACTCGCGCCGCACACCATGCGGGTAAAGGAATGGCAGGACGACATTGTTTTTCTGCATGAGGTGGCCCCCGGGGCGGCTGACCGGTCTTACGGCATTCATGTGGGCAGGCTGGCGGGTCTGCCGCCGGCTGTTGTGAGCCGTGCCGAGGACGTGCTCGCCCGGCTCGAAAAGGGAGATCAAGGAGGTGCCGCGTCAAGGCTGACCGAAGACTTGCCGCTGTTTGCCGTTGCTCCCGCCCCGGCTGAGAGAGCTAAGTTTGGAGCCGTGCAAGGCTCGCCGGTCGAGGACGCTTTGCGTGAACTCGCCCCCGACGCCATGACGCCGATGGAGGCCCTTGAGACACTCTACCGGCTTAAATCCTTAGTGCCGGGCGGCAGTTAGGGGCCGGTCCGCTAATTCTTTCGGCAGAGCGATGATGCAGAGGACTCAAAGAGGGCTGCCGGGGCGGCAGTCTGCTATAATGTCTCGAACGGTTCATATTGCGTGCGGTCTTGGCAGCAAGCGGCCTTGAGCCGAGGGAGATTTGCCATGGTTTTTGAAGTCGACCCCGATAAGCCCAATATACCTGCGATTGCGCGGATTCTTTCGGGCATGGGTGTTCTTAGCCTTATCGGCAGCGGCATCTGCATTTTGCTGTCGTTTTCAAGTTACACATGGGTGAACGAGGCCTATGTCATGATTGGTGCAGGGGCGGCTTTTGTTTTGGCGCTGATTTTTGTAGCCCAGGCGAAAACACTGGAGTTACTTGCCATCGTCAGCGCCAGAGTCCGCTCGCGATTTGCGATTGAAAACTTAGCAAAGTCGAGCGTTTCTACACCCGGTGCGGTTAAATCCCCGCCCATGCGACAACCGGCGAAAGAGCGGGTTATTCATGTTTCAGACGAGCAGGCGCGCGAGCAAGGTTTTCGGCTGAAGTGAGCTTGCTGAATCGCAAATTGGAACGTAATTGACGCCGACGGATGCGTTGATCCCTCGCTCTTTCTTCAAACCGGCCTTAGGTAAAACGTGAGACATATTTATAAACCCCGCGAAATCATCGACCGCCGCAAAATTCACGCGATCCTCGACACTATGGCTGCGGAGGATACCAGTGAAGAGGTCAAGCGCGCATCGCTGCTTGAGGTGATGAAAGATGCGTTTAAAGCGGGCGGCGAGGTGATACGCGCACGGTTTGAACAAAGCGGATACAGCGGCATCGATGCGGTGGCGGCTCACTGTTATCTCATGGATCAGGTGATCCGCATTATTTTTGATTATGCGATTGTGTATTCGGTTCGCCGGGGCGTGCCCACCACCGGCGAGCGCATCAGCATCATTGCTATCGGCGGTTATGGGCGCGGCGAACTCGCGCCGCTCTCTGATGTCGATCTACTGTTTCTGCTGCCTTACAAGCAAACCCCATTCACCGAACAACTTGTAGAGTTCATGCTCTATCTGCTGTGGGACATGGGCCTTAAGGTCGGACATGCGGTTCGATCTGTGGACGATAATATCGCTCAAGCCAAAGCAGATATGACCATTCGCACAACGTTGCTCGAAGCGCGTTGGGTGTGGGGGGATCAGGAGCTTGCAGCAGAACTGGTCTCGCGGTTCAACAAAGAAATTAAACGCGGCACGGCAAGCGACTTTGTACAAGCGAAACTCGCCGAACGCGATCAGCGCCATGAGAAACTGGGCGACTCGCGCTATCGTCTTGAACCTAACGTCAAAGAAGACAAGGGCGGTCTGCGCGATTTGCATACGCTGTATTGGATTGCGAAATATCTCTACGGCGTTTCCGATGTCCGAAAACTGGAAGCTATGGGTGTTTTAGATGATGATGCGGCCACGCGCTTTGTTAAAGCTCGGGATTTTCTTTCCACGGTGCGCTGTCATATTCATTACATCACCGGCCGGACAGACAACCGCTTAACCTTTGATCTTCAGCGCGATATTGCGCCGCGCCTTGGCTATGTGGACCGACCCGGGGCCACGGCCGTAGAACGGTTTATGAAACACTACTTCTTAGTGGCCCGCGACGTTGGTGATCTCACGCGCATTTTCTGTACACTTTTAGAAGAGCAAGGACGGGGCAAGCCGAAATTCCGCCTACCGGCGGCATTGCGCACGCGCTCGGTCGATGGCTTTCCGGTTGAAGGCGGGCGCCTTACCGTTCTCGATGAAGACGCGTTTGAGTTAGAACCTATCAAGCTGCTCAGCATTTTTCAGGTCGCGCTAAAGCATAGTCTTGATTTTCATCCCTCGACTTTACGCTACATCGCCAACAGCGCGCGCCGGGTTGCTGAACTTCGGCAAAACGCCGAGGCCAACCGCATATTCATCGACATTCTGATATCCGAAAAAGGTTCAGAAGCGATTCTCCGTCTTATGAGTGAGTGTGGTGTGTTTGGCCGCTTCATTCCCGACTTCGCGCGAGTTGTTGCGCAAATGCAGTACGATATGTACCACGTTTATACCACCGACGAGCACACGATCCGGGCGATCGGTATTCTTCACCGCATCGAGCAGGGACGCCTTAAAGACGAGTTGCCCGTGGCCTCCGAAGTGGTCGGAAAGGTTCAATCACGGCGGGCGTTATACGTAGCGACCTTGCTGCACGACATCGCCAAGGGCCGCGGCGGTGATCACTCCAATATCGGAGCCGATATTGCCGACGAGCTTTGCCCCCGCCTTGGCCTTACGGACGAAGAAACGGAAACAACCAGTTGGCTTGTGCGCAGCCATTTGCTGATGAGCGCAACTGCGTTTAAGCGCGATCTGGATGATCCACAAACTATTATTCAATTCTGTGAGGCCGTGCAGTCACCGGAGAGGTTAAAACTTCTTCTGGTTTTGACGTGTGCCGATATCCGTGCGGTCGGCCCGAATGTGTGGAACAACTGGAAAGCAACGCTGCTACGCGAATTGTATATGCGCGCCGATCAGCGCATGCGCGGCGGTCACGCCGCGGCCGGTCTTGATGCCCGAATGACTGCGGCGCGCGAGGCACTGGCCGTCCGACTCGCTGACTGGCCGAAGGACGCGCTTGAGTCTTTTCTCGGCTTTGGTCCGCCCGCGTTCTGGTTGACCTTCGAGATTGATTTGCAGGAGCGATACGCTCGGTTCATGCGCACGGCCGATGAGGCCGGCGATAAACTGGCGTTCGATTTTACGGTCGATGAAGAGCGCGATGCGACCCATATGGTGATTTATACTCATGACCACCCTGGTCTGTTTGCCGACATTGCCCGCGCGCTGACCCTGGCTGGCGTATCGGTGGTGGACGCCAAAATCCTGACATTCTCGAACGGCATGGCCGTGGACACTTTCACTCTTCAAGACCAGCAAGGCCAAGCCATTACGTCTGAAAGCCGCCTCTCGCGTATCAAGTCGCGTGTCACGGCACTTCTGGAAGGTCGGGTGCGCTTCAAGCTCGAACTGCCCAAGGTCACGTCTCATTTGCCCGAGCGGGCGAGGGCGTTAGAGGTGCCGCCCCGTGTGATCATCGACAACACGGCATCCAAGATGTGCAGTGTTATTGAAGTCAACGGCCACGACCGCCCGGGCTTCCTGGCCGACGTCACTAAAGCGATGACCGACCTTGGCTTGCAAATTTTCTCGGCTCATATCTCGACCTACGGCGAGCGGGTAGTGGACGTCTTTTATGTGAAGGACATTTTTGGGATGCGGGTCGAGCACGAAACTAAAATCCGTCAGATCCGTGAAGCCCTGGGCGAGGCGATCGGCGTTAAGGCGGATGCAGTGTCAGTCCGGCGCAAGCCCGCGCCGGCCGCAAAAAAAGATCCCAAGCCGGCCCGCAAGCAAACCCCAAAGCGCGCCACCGGATAAGGATGTGCCCGCCGCTGCCGCAATAATGCCGGCAAACCGCCTGAAAAAGAGCGTAAGGCGCCTATGGTATTGAAGCGTGATTAAGCCGGATTCCCCAGGCCCGCCGGATAGGGTAAACACCTAAACCTATGTCCACACCTATATCCAAGGCCGCACCCTCGGCGCCGTCGCTTTTGCGAGCGGTCGCCACTGTCGGATCCTTTACCCTTCTTAGCCGGATCACCGGTTTTACTCGCGATATTCTGATTGCGGCCTTCCTCGGCGCGGGCGCGGCGGCAGATGCGTTCTTTGTCGCCTTTCAGTTTCCCAATCTCTTCCGCCGCCTATTTGCCGAAGGAGCCTTTGCCGCAGGCTTTGTGCCGGTGTTTTCCGGCCTGCTGGAGAAACAGGGTCGCGCGCAAGCGCTTGCGTTCGCCGAGGAAGCCATGGCGGTTCTTGCCAGTGTACTTGCGCTATTTAGCGCGGCGATGATAGCGCTCATGCCCTGGGTGATTCCGATCATCGCACCTGGCTTTGCCGAGACCGGCGATCTTGATCGCACGACCGATCTTGCGCGCATTGCTTTCCCGTACCTTTTCTTTATCTCGTTGGTCTCACTGCAATCAGGTGTCTTGAACGCTCTTGATAGGTTCGCCGCCGCTGCGGCAACGCCGATCCTTCTCAATCTTACTTTAATAGCGTTTCTTCTGGCGGCGGTTGGGATCGATGGTGATCTTGCGCTCTTTCTTGTTGTTGGTGTAAGCGCGGCGGGTGTGATTCAATTTTTATGGATGTGGGCGTCGTGCCGCCGGGCGATGGCGAGTTTGCGGTTTGTGCGCCCGCGTTTATCGCGTGAAGTGAAGGATGTTTTAAAACGCATGTTGCCGCTGGCGTTCGGAGTTGGCGTTTATCAAATCAATATTCTCGTCAACAATGCGCTGGCGACTTTGGTCTCCGCCGGGGCGGTGTCGTGGCTATATTTTGCTGATCGGGTTAACCAGCTTCCGCTCGGCGTGGTGGGTGTAGCGGTGGGTGTGGCTCTGTTACCGATGCTCTCGCGCCAGATTCAGGCCGGGAATGAAACTGCAGCCATGGGTAATCAAAACCGTGCCGTTGAAATTTCGCTTCTGCTTACTTTGCCCGCCGCCGTCGGAATTGCCATGCTCGCCGGACCGATTGCGGCAACGTTGTTTGAACGGGGCGCCTTCGATGCAACAGACCGGAGCGCGGTGGCGACGGCTCTCGCCGCCTTCTCCTTTGGCCTTCCTGCCTACGTTTTAGTTAAGGCTTTAGCCCCTGGCTTTTTCGGCCGATACGACACAGCAACGCCAGTAAAAATTTCTGTAGCGGCTCTTATCCTCAACGTCGTCTTTGCGCTGATTTTAATGCGAGTCTTTGGTCACGTCGGTATTGCTCTTGCGACGTCCTTGTCTGCTTGGCTCAACGCGAGCGCCCTAGCGGTGGTCCTTTTCCGTCGCGGTCATTTCAGATTTGATGCCCGTCTCGCGCGCCGTCTTCCCCGCATTGCACTCAGTACGGCGGTCATGGCCGCAGCGCTCTGGCTTGGCCTGCAGGGTCTGCATGAGGTTGCGGGCCCTGTTTTTGGCGCTGCCGGTGTCGCAGCCGGGCCGGAATGGATGCGCGCACTCGCCCTTGCTGTTCTTATTGCTATCGGCGGTTTTGTGTTTGCCCTCAGCGCGCTTGTGCTCGGTGCAGCCGAAAAGTCGGACCTCGAGCAGCTCAGACGCCGCAAAGCCGTGCCGTCTCCTGGGGCTTCCGCGTCTTGACGATTTCCTGTCCGCGCGCTACCACCCGCGCGCGGGTCATAAAGACCAGCTACGGATGGCTCCAAACATCCGTTTAACACAGCAAGGGATTGATCCCATGACCAGCGGGTCCATACCGCACCCCCAGGGGAAAAAAGGCCGTATCCTTTCGGGTATTCAGCCGACCGGCAATCTTCATCTCGGAAATTATCTTGGCGCGATCCGCAACTGGGCCGCGATGCAGACGGACTATCAATGTCTATTTTGCATTGTCGATATGCACGCCATCACGATTTGGCAGGAGCCGGCTGAGCTGGCACGCGCCACCCGCGAAGTCGCGGCGGGCTATATCGCGGCCGGGCTTGACCCGGCCACCAACACTCTTTTTGTGCAAAGCCATGTGCCTGCTCATGCGCAGCTCGCCTGGATTTTCAATTGTGTCGCGCGTATGGGTTGGCTCAATCGCATGACTCAGTTCAAGGACAAAGCCGGCAAGAATCGCGAGGCGGCCTCGTCCGGACTATATGTCTATCCTAATCTCATGGCCGCTGACATTCTGGTGTACAAAGCGACGCATGTGCCCGTGGGTGAAGACCAAAAGCAGCATTTGGAATTAGCTCGCGACATCGCCCAGAAATTCAACAACGACTACGGTATAGAGTTATTTCCGTTGCCCGAGCCGGTGATTCAAGGACCAGGCATGCGCGTGATGTCCTTGCGCGACGGCACTAAGAAGATGTCGAAATCCGATCCGTCCGCTTATTCACGCATCAACATGACCGATTCAGAGGACGACATCGCCCAAAAAATTCGCAAGGCAACGACCGATCCAGAGCCTTTACCGGGCACGGTAGAGGGACTGGAAAACCGGCCTGAAGCGTCCAATCTTTTGAACATTTACGCGGCCCTGACGGATCGCACCCTGGCTGAAGTTTTGGTTGAGACGGAAGGGTGGCAGTTCTCGCAATTTAAGACCCGCTTGACCGAAGCGGCCGTCGGCGTGCTAGGCCCCATCACCGCCGAAATGCAGCGCTTAATGGCGGATCCTACGGAAATCGACAGCATATTGAAGCGCGGCGCGGATAGCGCAAACGAGATTGCCAGCGCCGTTCTGAAAGAGGCCTACAGCGCCGTCGGCTTCCTGCCCAGTGACCGCTAGATTGATATTGTTTAGCTGTGTGACCGCAGACCGTGGGGCGCGTCAGTGATTTATAAAATTCTCACACGCGACGAATGGTCAGCGGCGCAAGACTTAGGCGAGTTCATCGGCTCTGAGGTAGACCGCCGCGACGGATTCATTCACTTCTCGGCTGCTGCGCAGCTTCATGACACCGCACGTCTTCATTTTAGCGGCGTGCAGGACTTGGTGGTGCTTGAAGTGCGTGAAGAAGAACTCGGAGATTCTCTACGTTGGGAGCCTTCACGCGGGGGTATACTCTTTCCGCACGTGTACGGACCTCTTGCCGTCGAACAAGTTATCGAAGTTTATGACGCGCCGCTCGATGAAGCTGGAACACCGCAACTTCGCTTCCTCGACTGAATCATTCAATAGCGGGGCATGAATGAAAGAGAGCAAGGCGGACGGCATCGCAGCCTACTACGACAACCTGTCGCGCTTTCTTGATTTGGCGCATCGAGTAGGTCGCGGTGGTGGTGCGTCTCAAGGGGCTACTCATCGTTTCCTCGCCGGTACGACGGGGGAAAAAAACTTAGAAAATGCTGCGCCTGAGCGGCTTGACCGGTTGATTTTAGAGGCTGCGATTGCAGCCGGGTTGCCCGCAGAACCAAGAGTGCTGGACGCGGGCTGCGGTTTGGGCGGAACGATCTTTCGCTGGCGGGAACGCGTCGGCGGTTTCTATGATGGCCTAACCTTAAGTCCGCAACAAGTCCACCGGGCCGAAGCAGAGGCCGTGCGTCGAGGGGTGGCGGAATGTTGCCATTTTCATTTGCGCAGCTATCACGCGCCGGTCAGCGGATCTTATAACGCTGTTATCGCGATTGAGTCTCTAGCGCACAGCGCCGATCCGACCGCTGCCATAGCTAATCTGGCCACCGCTCTTGTGCCCTGTGGTTTGTTGCTGATTGTCGACGACATGCCAGACGCAAACGCGGAGGGCGGCATGTTGGCCGCGTTCAAGACGCATTGGCGATGCCCCGTATTGGCCGACGCGGCTAGCTATCGTGCGGCCATCGTTGCCGCCGGACTAAAACCACTGCGGGAGGAAGACCTGACCAACCGGCTGCGCCCCCGCCCTCTATACTGGCTGAAAGTGCTGATCGCGGTATTTGGGCTGGCGCGCCGCGTAGCCCCGACCCGCGGTTTGCGCGATGTGTTTGATGCGATGATCGGCGGTTTTCTGTTGGAGGCGCTTTATCGTATGGGAGGGATGCATTATCGGCTGATTGTCGCATTGAAACCGGCGGCAGATAATACTCTGTAGAGTTTTACGAAAAGGATTTGCCCAGATGAATATCCTATTTCATTCTAATTGTGGTATCAGAGGTCTATAGATTTTAATAACGCGACATGGCGCATGTATTTGTTATTGCTATTTTGTCGCGTGCTACCATTTCATTGTTCAAGCACAAATAAATTCAAGTCGGTATGAATTCATATCCGCAAAAAACATCGAGATTGAAGATGCTGTCGCGCAGAGGGATAGCTCTTTGGATTGCGGTGCTGGCTTTTGCCCTGCTGCTGGACGGGCCCGGCGCAGGCTTTCCGCAGTATATTTCTGTATCGCAGGGAGATGTAGAAGCAAGTTTGGCTCCCAGGTCAGACGCCGTACACCACGGGCTTCCAGAACGTGACCTAAATATTCGCATAAGCGCAGAGGTGCAGCGACTAACAGAGCTAGCGAGTCCCGGATCTGCTTCTGATAAATCGCCGGCGATCCATAGCTGCAAATCGTTGACCCTGACTAAGTGTGCTGTCCGGTATCGCGCACTGGTCAACTCTCTTCCATACGGTGTTAAATACGCCCGTACTTTTGACGCACGCGCTCCGCCGCATCGCACTGCGTAACGCCGCCGAATTTCGGCAACACAATTCATTTATTTCATAGTCGTCAGCCGGTCATGCAGCGCCAATCATGGTGCACGCGTGAGCTTCGCTACGACATATATGCGGACATACAACATGTGCACATTGTTAAGGCGGACCCTTATTGATGCCGACATTATTTTATGCGGCACGGTCTGCTCTTTCTCCAAAACTTCTATGCGAAAGCAAAGTGGCTGGCATTTGCGCGGAGGGAAAAAATGATTCCCATTCTTACCGCTGTTGCCAGCACGACCTTATTTGCCGGGACTGTCGGCGTTCTCATTGCTGTCGCCGGGTTTGGCGTCTTGCGTATGTGCGAAAGTATGATGGAGGCCATTGGTGTTTTGCCCCTGCGATGGGGCGAAGAAAACGTTTTCTTCATGATGACAATTTCAGGCACTCTCGCTGTACCGGTTATTGTCTGGTTTGCGTGGTGGTTTTATCGCCAAGCATTAAAAGGAGAGCGTGACCTTATCGGCTACAGGTACACTCCACCTAAATCAGGGCCTGAAAGTTGAAGGCCTAGCGGTGCCGCTCAGATAAAAAAGCCCCCCGCGCTGTATGCACGGGGGGCGATTTTAGGTTCTCAGGCTATTTTGTGTAACGCAGTTCAGTGCGTCGTTTTGTTACGGCGTGTGCGGCGGCGGCACCCGCTTCTTGGTAGCCTGTTCGAAGGCGTAGGCAATTCCAATAATCTTCGGATCCTGGCAATGCCCCCCCACGAAACTAAACCCGTAAGGCCGTGTCTTTTCTTCCGAGCCATTTGCACCCGGCGCGTCATTGATCACCATGCCGAACGGAACAACAACGACCGGATAACCGGCCCGGGCTGAAATATTGGATCCTGAAGTTCCGGGAAACACCAACGCGTCGAGATTATGCTCGGTGAGCACGGCATCGAGCCCTTCGGCCCGCGCCAGCTGAAGATCTTCAGCACGATTGAGTTCATAGCGCGCTTTGTCTTTTTCTAGATCAACGGCGTCAGCCGCATCAAGTCGGCCTTGACCATATCTGATTGCGCCATCGGCCTCGTGCTCGCTATTCCATGCGCGCAATTCGGTAAGTGTTTTGATCGGAGCTGTATCACCCAGTGACTCCAGCCACAGATTGAAGTCGCGTTTCATGCCGTAGCGAAGCACGTTCGAGCATAGATCGTCTGGAGCTTCGCCGTCCGGGGCCAGCTGACAGATGTTGCGTGTCATGATGTTGTCCGCCGGATCGGTTGCGGTCATGCTGGGCAGATCGGCAGGATCGACGATTTCTGCACCGGCGGCCCTCATTGCCGCAATGGCATCTTCCATGGACTGGGCTTCGTCGGGCTCCAAACCGGAGAATGGTTCGGCCAAGCCCGGAAATTCATAAGGCTCATAAAGACCCGTGCGCGGAATACCGATGCGAACACCCTTGAGAGCGTCGGTTTTCAAAAAGGGCGTGTAATCGTGGTAAGGCGGGGCCTCGCATTCGGTTGTGCGCGGGTCGTTGGAATCGGGTTCGCCCTCCATAACACCGAGCATGATTGCCGCGCCCGCTACCGTTTTCGTCATGGGGCCGGCTGTGTCCTGATCGAGTGTCAGCGGGATGATGCCGTGGCGGCTAATGCGTCCGGTGGAGGGGCGAATGCCGACAAGCATATTCGCGTTTGAAGGCCCTTCGATGGACCCTGCCGTACTGGTGCCGACGTTTCCGGCCCACATATCGGCGGCGACGCCAATTCCCGAGCTAGACCCGGCAACGGCCAGCACGGGCGTCCCATTGTCGTTGGCGCGTGGGTCGTAAGGATTATAGCTCTGTCCGGCTGCTGCATTGTATCCGCCGGGGCGAAAGTCGCTGCCGAACCAGCCGGCGAGCTCGCTCAAAGTCGATTTGGCGATGATAATGGCTCCGGCGTCTTTGAGTTTCGTGACCAATGTTGCGTCATACGGCGCCATGTAATGCTTGAAGGCAAGCATGCCGCCAGAAGTGGGCATGTCGTCCTTGGTCATGATGTTGTCTTTCAAGGCGACCGGGATGCCGTGCAAGGGGCCCCGGATATTTCCCGCGGCGCGCTCTTTGTCGAGAGCCTCGGCTTGCGCGAGGGCATTGGCGTTGATTGCGTTGGCGCCATTGAGTTTGTCTTCGTAAAGACCAATGCGAGTGAGATATTGGGTGACGATCTCGCGTGACGTCGTTCGGCCCTCCGCCATCGCGGCCTGCATCTCGGGGATGGAAGCGCCGACAACACTGAAAGAAGCGTTGCTTTTTGGTGTGGAGGCGTCACAGGACGTAAGCGCAAGAACGGCGGCTGTTGAGGCCAGCATCGTGGCCAGGAGGCGCGTGGTTTTCATGATAAATTTCCTTCTCCATGGATAGCAAAAGAAAAGGGCCCAATCCGGCATACCGAATTGGGCCCTTCGTCTCGTTTAGCGTGACATCAATTACATTCTGATCTTGACGCCTGCGCGGAAGACACGGCCAAGGATGTCATAGGCACCGCCCGAAGGAGTGGGCGCGAAGTCCCAGCTAGAACCGCCCGGTCCGCGCGGCGCGATTGCCGGATCGGCGTTCGCGATGTTGCGGATATTGAGGAACAGTTCCGTCTCGGCCGTATCTCCAACGGAGATGGTGTAGGCCGCGTTGAAGTCCACAAAGAGCTTGGATTCAACACTGTTGTCGTCAACGGTGAGGACCGCACCTGCAGGATCGGGACAGGAGGCCTGGCACTCAATCCACTGAGCCTGGTTCTTACCCGCTGAAATCCAGCGGAAGTTGAAGCCGAAGTTCATGGGATCGAGAGCATATTGCAGTGAAGCGTTGAGGGTCCAATCGGGAACCCCATTGCCGCCGCCGCCGAGACCGGCCGAATCACCGTTTACGCCGGCGTAGTCGACCACGGCATCACCCGCGATGCCGCTGAACGTGGTGTACTTGAGATAGTGGGTGGCCAGAACCCGCATACCGAGCGTGCCTTCGAGCGACGGGGACACCATCTCGAGGGGCAGCGCGTAGCTGGCCTCGATGTCGATCCCCTGAGCGTTTTCGCTCGCGAAGTTCTGCGGTCCGTTCAAGATGTTGAGCTGTTCTTCCGGCGTTCCGACATTGACGCGTGTGATGGACTGACATGCGACTTGATTACCCTGGAAGCACAGGTTCAAAAGAACCGTGGAGCTGACCGAGTTCACCGCGTCATTGATCTTGATGCGGTAGTAATCGACCGAAACGTTGAAG
Organism: uncultured Rhodospirillaceae bacterium; assembly: GCA_963976395.1. GTDB lineage: Bacteria > Pseudomonadota > Alphaproteobacteria > Rhodospirillales > Rhodospirillaceae > UBA11612. The sequence goes on along the minus strand of CAXBLG010000001.1, from coordinate 41,337 downwards.
CCGTCGAACCATTCTGGCTGATAGACCACGCCAAAGCCTATATCGTTTGACTTCTCCGGACCGAGGTTCGGATTACCGGCGGTGGTGAATTGGGCGTTGATGGTTGCGTTGTTATTGAACGGATCGCTTATCGAGCTGCGTGAGGTTGATCCGGCCTGGAACAAGTCAACCAGGGTCGGGCTACGGATGTTACGCGACTGAGTGAAGCGGAAGCGCATTTCGTCATTCGGAGCATAGGTCGCGCCCACTTTGTAGGTTACGACCGAACCGTAAGTCGAGTAGTCCGTGCCGCGTATCGCGCCGTTGATATCCAAGGATTCTGCCCACGGCTCATTGCTCGCCAGCGGTACGACAGCTTCTGCGTAGATGTCATGCACGGAGAATGAACCGGTGTAGGGTTGACCAGCAGCCTGGAACCAGATGGACGGGTTTGCCTGTTCTTCCGGATCCGAGATTTGCCGCATTTTTTCATTACGGAATTCGTAACCGAAGGCTACGGAGACTGGCCCGGCCCATGTGGAGAACGGTTCGCCCGAGAAGTTGACCGCAAAGACCTTTTGATAAAGGCGCTGGATGTTCCAGCCGTAGCGAATGCCGTTCAAATAGTCGATCGCGGCCTGGCTGTTCACGCCCGTACCGAAGGGATTGTACGTCACGCACAACGGATCGTCGTTGGTCGGGTCGGCGTCAACGTTGACGCTACAAACCGGGTTGCCGTTCGCGTCACGAACGGAATTGACAGCTTTCGGATAGCGTGTGCGGTCAATCGCGCCTTTGGATTTTAGCGTACCGAACATCTTGCCGTAACTGGCGTGGGTGTCCCAGGTCCAGTTGGTGCCGGCGAAATCGATGTCGCCTTCGGCGCCGACCAGGAAGCGCTGAACACGCCGGTCATACACGGCGCGGAAGTTGTCCAGATCCATGTTCATGGTGCCGTATCTGAAAGTCGTCGTGCCACCGCCTGCGGCGGCTTCCAGCGTGTCCTTGAACTCGGTCGGCAGGTACGCGTTGTCGGTTGATAGTGTCAGGTTGCCCGGAAAGAAGTTGGGCGCGCCCGACGAGTAAGAACCAAGGTGTCCCCATGCCGCCTGGGCGTAAACATTCACGTTGTCGTTAACTTCGTAGCTGACGCGGGTGAACACGTCCTGGCGGTTTTGGCGGGGTTGAGCCGCAACACCGCGCACCGGCGCGATAAGCTGTGATTGCCAGCTGCCACCGCGCATCAGCGCGCCCTGGGGGAGATCGCCGGGTGAGATCTGGTATGGCACACCGCCGGGGCCGAATGCGGTAAGATCAAGCGGCCCGCCAACAAAGTTGCCGCCCCAGCTGGCGATGGTTCCAAGCGCGACCTGGGTGGTGCGGATGATCGCCGGCTGACCATTGCCGGCTACGAACGCCGGGTTATTAATGAAGCTGTGGCCCTCGCGAACCCAAGGACGGTCGTAAACCAGAAGGCCTTCGTCCCATACATGTTCGCCGTAGGCGAGGAAGTGGCCGCGGCCGCCGGCAAACTCGGTACCATAGGTGGCATTAACTTTGTAGTTGGGCACATCTCCGTAAGTGGTGAGACCGCCTGAAACCTCGGCCTTAAAGCCGGTGAAGTCGGTATCGAGTACAAAGTTGACGACACCTGAAAGGGCGTCCGAACCGTAAGCTGCCGAGGCACCGCCGGTCACAACGTCCACGCGCTCAATCAAGCCTTGCGGCAGCTCGCTGATATCAACCGCGCCGGTCAGGTTCGACCCCACGGTGCGCTGGCCGTTAAGCAGCACGAGCGTACGTGAGATACCTAAACCGCGCAGAGAAAGCGCGTTGATGGCCGATTGTCCCGAAGTGGTGTTCGCCGCCGAAGATTGCGGCGTGGCGCTGTTTGTGATGGCCGGAAGCTGGTTGATGGCATCTGCGAGGTTGGATGTCGCAACGTTTTCCAACTGTTCGATACCAATCACGGATACCGGTGTCGGGGCTTGATATCCGTCGCGTACAACGCGCGAACCGGTTACGACGATCTGCTCAAGCTCCGTAGCTTGTGCCGACTGCTGTGCCTGCCCGAAAGCAACAGAACTCAAGCAGGTGGACCCCAAACACGCTACCGTCAGTAGCGCTAGAGACAACTTGTCCCTTTGTCTGGTGTTCTGGTTAATCAACTTCATATGTGATTCTCCCTATGTGATGACTCGAACGCCCAAACAAAGACGCCGAGCGGTTCACCGCGAGCAGCCTGTCTCGCGATGAACGCATTCCAGTTAAATAAAATCTTTCAAACGTTCTGCCGCAGTCGGCACGGCGATAAAATCAGCGCAGATCAAATGGTCTTCGAGATTGAGAGCGCCTTGCGCTGCCCTCGTGGTCATAGCTGCGCGCGCAACTAGAGCCACAAAATCCAACGAATTCAAAATTTGAATCCCCCCTCTTTGACCGCGCCAGCCGTGCGACGCATCGGCAGACGCGTATACAGAAATAGACTGTACGGTCGGTCGATTATTGGTCGCCGGTTTTTGGCGGTCAAGCCTAAATGCCCCACAAAACGGCCCTTAACCGCCGAACTGTAGCAGGTGTGGCAATAAAGCAAATTATATCCAGAGCATCATTTATGTTGCGGTGCACACAAACATGACCCCGCGTGATTGCGCGCAGACAAAGTGCTCATACGCCACGCCAGATAAGGCATGATTTCAAGGATGTGGCGTTTCAGGCGCTGACGGATGGGGGAAATGCATCCATCCCGTGATGATGTACTTTGTGCCAGCCTTTACTATGCTTCCCGCATGGGCGTGGGTCCATTCGGCTGGCCAGATCAGTGTTTTGCCGAGTTGCGGTATGATCTCTAGCCCGTAATGGGGAAATTTTGTTTCACCGCCGCTTTCAACGTCATTGAGATATGTCATCCAAGCCAGAACGCGATGCATGAGCCCGAAAGACACCCGTTCAGCATGTAACTTTTGAAAATGTTCTCCCACTGTGTAGCGCTGAATTTTGAAGGGGACGATATCAACGCTCGTTAACATCTGGGCGAAGAACGGCCATTGCCGGCCGTAGTCCCATAAGCACACTTCCAGTTCCCGGATATAGGCAGCTACCGCTTCATAGCCCGGCTGCTCCAGATCCTTCGGAAATATGGGAAGGTCGGTTGCATTCTTAATGTCGAGGTTAACCCCCAAGCTGGTGCGCCCCTGCATGTGCTCTGCCGTTCGGCTCTCGAAGAAGTCGATTATTCCCTGACAGAGACTTGGGTCCTGCATAGTCCAGCATCCGATAAAATTCGGTTCGCCACCTGACAGCGAAATTCGCCGATCACCGGCATCCAAGCTTTTGTGCGTGCTGGTCGAAGACAGCCGTACAAGTCCCGGTCCCGCCGCCATCGCGGCAAGGCCCTCGGTATGGCGCCCAAGATCGTTGAGCGCGGCGCCGAGCGCATAGCGTGTTGTATAATCGTCAGGCTTAAGATCGAGCGCCTGCCGAAAGGCTTGAACGGCTTCTTCCAATTTACCGCGTGCGTAGTAGGACTCGCCGAGCGCCGCGTGAATATCCTCGTTGGGGTTGAGTTCGAGCGCCTTCGCGAAGCAGGCGCTCGCTTCATCCCACCTTCCGAGCATGTGGTAAGCGATGCCCAGATTTTTATGTATGTCCGGAATATCGTTCGCGATGGCGACGGCTTGCCGATAGGCCTGCACGGCTTCGTCGAGGCGCGCGAGCTTTAACAGCGCGTTGCCGAGGTTGGTATGGGCAATCGGAGAGTCCGGGCTTAGGGCCGTTGCTTGTTCGCACACTTCGACGGCCTCTTTGTACACGCCTCTGCTGCACAACGCGTTCCCGAGATGGCTGAGAATAAGCGCATCGTTCGGACGGGCCTCTCTCGCAATACGGAAATGATGTATCGCTTCATCAAATTCGCCGCGAATTTGCAAAGCATGGCCGAGATTGTTTTGCACGTCGGCATCATTGGGCACGGTTTCCAGTATCGACCGGAAAATCGATATTGCCTCGTCCAGCTTACCCTGCGTCTGAAGCGCGTTCGCCAAGTTGTTTCTTGTCTCGATAGAATCCGGGCTGATGCGAAGGGCGCAGTCAAATGCGGCAACGGCTTCGGCGACGCAGCCTATAGCCAGGAGAGCGCCGCCTAATGTGTTATAATATGTTGCGTTTGCGGGTGCTTGGTCGATCGCGCGCTTGACCAGGTCCACTGCAACATCATGGTTTCCGTTTTGATAGGCAAGTACGCCGAACTGATGTAACGCGTCGGCGTGACGAGGGTCAGCGGCAAGAACGCTGCGATACAGACGCTCGGCGTCTTGCCATTGCCCAGCTTCGTGGCGCTGTGTTGCCTCTGCGAACATCGTAGCTGTGTCTTGTGTCATTGACCTCATCCAAGTCGTCTTGCTTCACCGATCTCACGACGAACCACTGCAAGAGACAGAACCATAGCAATTATCTGCCGATGTAACCTCCCAGCTTTATCGCGCGGTTCACAAAAAAAGGGCCGGGGACAATGTCCACCGGCCCTTATTTACAACTGGTTCCTTAGTGTGGTTCGCCTGTCATGTCTTCTTCAGGCGGTTGGCCGTTGGCAAGCGAGTTCCATAACTCGATATCTGGGTTTCTAAGAATTTGAATACCTTCACGTTGCTTGGCCGCAATGGCTTTTACGTCACCGCTTTCGCCAAGAACAAACTTATCGAACATGCTGGACATGATCGTCAGCATGTTCTTCGTGCTGTCGGGACGGAAATGATACCAGCCGTGCGGCTCCTCGGCGTACTCGACCCAATCGTACCAGTTTCCATGGATCTCGGCCTGTATGCCGTATTGTTCAATCTGCTGGAAACGGGCTGCGGAATCACCTTGGGCGTAAAGAAACAGCAGCGGCGTTTTCACGCTGTCGGCATGATAAATCAGCGATCGGTTATAGTAATTTTCGGGGTTCTCCATCGGTGTCTTGCCGATCAAAAACTTATTCCAGCGCTCCATACCGGCGTAAGTCGAGAGCGTGACAAGGTCTGTTGAACCATACCAGACGACACCGGCTTTAAATCGTGCCGGGTCTTTGGTGACGGAAGCTGTGGTGAAGAAGCCTCCCGTCGAGCCGCCGAAGGCTCCGACGCGGCTTGAATCGACCCAACCTTCGGCCGCCAGCATATCCATACCGATAAAGGCATCGCGCAAATCATCTTCACCGCCGCGGGTAAAAACCGCCTGACGATAATCCTTCCCGCGACCCGTGCTGCCGCGGAAGTTGGGTGCGAACACCAGATAGCCTTTGCTCACGAAATACTGGATGTAGGGATTCCATTGCATCGGGTGCTGGCCGTTGGAATTGGCCCGGTAGAAGAACAACGCCGGAAGCTTGTCGCCCGCTTTGCTGCCTTTCGGCTTATAGACCAATCCGGCCACCTCGCGACCGTCGAAGCTTTTGTACTCGATGAACTCCGGCCAAACGAACGCACTGGCATCACGAATGGCAGGGTCTTGATGATTGGTGATCTGGCGCTCATCGCCGCCGCGCGCGCGCATCACCCACACATCGCCGGTCATGCTGGGATCGGAGTGATAGAAGAAAATTTGCTCGCCCGATTTGCTCCAAAGATGGTTGCCGCGCGTTTGACCGGTGGCCGATGAGCCGCCGTTGACGCCGCCGCGTTTAGTTAGTTGTGCTGCTCGGCCGCCGTCGGATGGAATTCTGAAGATGTGATATTGATAGTCTAGATTTTTAGTGAAGCTGATCCACTTACCGTCGGGAGACCATCTGGGCTCACTGTGTTCGATATTTTCGGTCAGCAGCATGGTTGCCGCGCCGGTGGTGGTGTCGATCACACCAAGGTTGTTGAATCCGTTACGGTCGGAGATGAATGCAATTCGCTTGCTGTCCGGCGCCCAGTTCGGGGCCGCATCCAGGGAATTAAAAGTATCCGGAGTTAACAGTGTCGGTTCGCCGCCCGAAAGTGGCAAAGTATAAATGTCGTTGTTGCTTTGGTCGTCATCGTCGGGCTTGCCGTTCCGTGTGAAGACAAAAGTTTGTCCGTCGGGCGATAAACTTGCCATGCCGCCGCCGGGACCGACCCTTGTGATTTCATGGCTGGCAATATCAATAGCCGCGATTGACGTTGACCAGAACATGTTGGTTACGAAATACAGGGTCTTGCTATCCGGCGCCCACATCGGTGTGGAGTCGTTCAACGGATGGTCGGTGAGACGGATAGCCTTACCCCCATCAGCGGGCACAATGTAAATGTCGCGGACGTTGACGCCCCGATAGTCGGCTTCAAAGGCAATCCACTTGCCGTCCGGACTGAAGACCGGGTTCATCTCGCGGCCCGGCATGGATGTGATCTGCTTTGCAGCGCCGCCGCCGACTGGTGCTGTCCAGATGTCGTAGGTTCCGGCCTTAGCCGACTTATAGGCGATCATTTGTGCATCGGGCGATGCATCGAACTCTTCGACCCAGACGGTATTTGCCAGGGCATCGATCGGTAGCGCGGCACTCCAGACTTGCTGAGAAAATGTGCCGGCCGCGAGAATGGCCGAAAGAGCCGTTGCGGTGAGACTTCGATAAGTGATCATTGCATCCCCCATTATCTGACCAATTGGTCGGTTTTCAGATGCGCAGAGTGACTCTGTCGCGCGAAGATGAAAACAGGGAATTCACGCAGATCGCTTAGCAACCTGAAAAATAGAACGAAATTCTTTGTGAAAATGGGTCAGGTTGCAGGCCGCGCGAAAAATGATACCGAGACCGGCGTCATCTAGTGCTCCGCGCATATTTGAAATCCCCGTGATCACGGGGATTTCATGGATAATGCGATTGTGCCGCAAAATTTAGACGTAGCGATTAGGCGACGGCTTCTACCTGAGAAACTTCCGGCACGTAGTGTCGCAGCATGTTCTCGATGCCCATTTTCAACGTTGCCGTCGAACTGGGACAGCCGGCGCATGAACCGCGTAATTGCAGGTAAACGGTACCCTTCTTAAAGCCCCGGTAAATGATATCGCCGCCGTCTTGCGCTACGGCCGGTCGCACGCGCGTTTCAATCAGCTCTTTAATTTGCACGACAATTTCATCGTCAACGTCGTCGTCGTGGAATTCGTCTTCAACAACATCAACTTCGCTGCCGCTTTCCATGACTTCGGCGCCCGACGTGAAATGATCCATCACCGCGCCGAGAATAAGCGGCTTTAGAACCTGCCAGCTTTTCTCATCTGTCTTGGTGACAGTGATGAAATCACTGCCCAAAAACACACCCGCGACGCTATCGATCTCAAACAACAGCCGGGCCAGGGGGGATCTTGCGGCAGCCTCGCGGTCGGTGAATTCGGCAACACCTGTCTCTAAAACCGGCCGGCCCGGAAGAAACTTCAAAGCGGCGGGATTCGGCGTGTCTTCAGTCTGAATGAACATGATTAAAACTCCTGGGAGGGCGGCTGCGGGGTAGCCCGCGACATGGCCTTTCAATAGGACTGAATTGGTCCGAAATCAAGGTCGCTAGGCCGTAAGCTCCCTTATTCAACGTCTTTTTCTATGTTAGGGCGTCGATGCGCTCGTCACTGAGATTGCCGGGCACAATCGTCACTGGAATGCTGATTTTACCGGCGAGTTTGCCGGACAGCGCTGAGACGATGAGTCCCGGTCCCTCGCTGCCAGTTCCCGCACCCAGCACGAGAACTGAAATGGCCGGTTCTTCATCGAGGACTTGAAGCAATTGATCGAGTGGATCTCCTTGCCGAATGTACAAACTCGGAAATTGCCCCGTTTGCCGATGTACCTCGGCGGCGATTTGCTGCAGAAGGCGTTCGGCTTCGGTGCGCGCTTCCTGATCCATCAACTCACCGATGGTCGCGAAGTGGTGAAACTCAGATTGAGGCACGGCGTGAAACAGCGCGATAGTGCCGCCGGTTCGGACCACCCGCCGACAAGCAAAGCGCAAAGCGGCTTTCAGTTCCTCAGATGTATCGACCACGACCAGAAACGTGCGGTCGGCCGGATTAATCTTAGGTTTTTCGTTGGCTTCTAGGCCGGGTTTTTCGGGAGTGCTCATAGCAAGACCTATATCCGCCGGAAGGCGACGCTTGCCGCCCAGCCAGCCGCGGCAGCGAGGAGTACCGCAAGCAGGCCGTAAAATGGCGCCCAGTTGTAGGCAAAGTCGTAGATGTCGGCGCCGACACCGATCTTTGAAATGTTGAGCGGGACAATTTCGGCGCTGGTCACTTGCCCATCTCGGAAAAGATAAACCTCGACCAGATAGGTGCCCGTCGGTACATGCGCGGGGAAATGCAGCTCGGTGCGAAACAAACGGTTCGACATCAAGTTGACTGCCCCAAGACCTTGATCATAGAGCTCGTCCTCGAGCTTTAGACGCAGTAGCGCTTTGCGGAACTCGCCTGTGAGTTCGGGGTTCATCGTTTCATCGATGCTAACAAGACGAATATTTTCAAGGCCGATCTGAAACCGCGACAACAACAGGTCTGGTGCGATCTCGTCGAGCGGCCGGTTCGAGGCCACTTGGTAGTACGAAGGCGCATCGCGCAGGGTCGCTTCCGTGCCGTTGATCCAGATAGGACCGAACCGCTCTTTGCGCCGAACGACAGTATCCGACGCAGGTCCGCGCACCACGACCACAATGTCGCCGGGGCCGTCGGTTGCGCCAAAAAGCAGCACGTCGGTGCCAGTAAACCCGGTTGTGATCGCGACCAAGTGGCTGGATAAATCGGCCACCAAAGGCACGTCTTGTGCTTTGGTTTGTTCGCTACCGGCCAGAAGTGCTCCGGAAAAAAGAAAGAAGGCGCAGGCCAAAACCCGAATCATGGGGCGACAACCTCTTCGATCGAGAAGACATCCGACGGAGTCAGGACTAGGTCAAGCGCGAGGCGAATGGCCACCAGCAAGACCATGGCGGCCAGCATGAGGCGCAGATGCTCGCCTTTTACTTTTCCGGCGAGGCGTGCGCCGAGTTGTGCACCGACAACGGCAACCGCCAACAAAAGAAAGGCCAGCACGACGTCAACCGTATGATTAATGCTGGCTTGCAATAGGCCCGTTACAGCGGTGACAAAGGTGATCTGCAGCAAGGATGTGCCGATCACCACTTGAGTCGGCATGCCCAGCAAATAGATCATTGCGGGAACCATCAAAAACCCGCCGCCAACGCCCATGAGGGCAACCAGAACACCGACCAGAAGGCCGATTGCGCCTGGAATCAAGGCCGACACATATAGCTTGGAGCGACGAAACCGCATCTTAAACGGCAGGCCGTGCATCCAAGTATGTTGTCCGGGGCCGCGTGCGGCCAAAGCCAACTTGACCGGTTTGCGATTGAGAACGCCGGGCAAGCTTTCCATCATCATAAATCCGCCGACAGCGCCAAGAAAGATGACATAGCCAAGCGAAATGGTCAGATCGATATGACCGGTTTGTTTGAGAAAACTAAAAAGCAAAACGCCCAGTATGGACCCGAGAATGCCGCCGACAGTGAGCACGGCGCCCATACGCAAATCCACATTGCCGCGGCGCATATGGGCCAAAACGCCCGAAACCGAGGATGCAACGATCTGGACCGATTGGGTGCCGACCGCAACGCCAGGCGGAATACCGATAAAAATGAGAAGGGGGGTCATCAAAAACCCGCCGCCCACCCCGAACAGGCCGGACAATAGCCCGACGACGCCCCCTAAACCGAGGACGAGAAAAATGTTCACCGACATTTCGGCGATGGGAAGATAAATCTGCATGTCTGGACCGGCGCGGCCCTTTGCGGCGAGTGCAACGATCGTAAAGTTTTGTAGAAGTCTCAGAGCGCTGGGGCAAGTCTGAATCGCCCGCGCGCTCAACAGTGTCGTTTAGGTCAGGCGCTGAAATCCCGCATGAGCATCAGGTCCGCGCAAAGACTCTTCTACTTGATTCGTTTTTAAGGCCGCAGCGATGATCTCGAAAGCTTCGGAGCAGGCCGCATTAAACCCGTCAATATGCGCATCGGTGTGAGCGTACATGGCGTAAAACGCATCCTTTGCGAGATATCCCCTGTCCAGCATCAGCTGGGTAAAGAGTGTGCGCACCTTGCGCGGGTCGGGAACCTTGAACGCAAAGTGTGCGAGCGGAGGTATACCTGAAATCTCGATCTCAAGGCCGGCACCCTTCGCCGCGTCTGACCAGCCGGCCATAACTTGCTCGCCCCTGCGAATAAGGTGTGCCGGGGCGCCGACCGTGCGGTGCTTGCGGACGCTGGCCAGGGCAGCGGTCGAACCGATCCGCTCGGTCCAGGCGGTGGAACTGATAAAAGTATCCTGGGCGGCCGACATGACCGCTTCCCGGCCGATGATGGCCGAAATCGGGTAGCCGTTGCCGAGTGCTTTTGCAAAGACGGCGAGATCCGGCTCGACGCCAAGGGTGAGATGAATGCCGCCGGTGTTCACGCGAAATCCTGCGGTGATCTCGTCGAAGATTAATACCGCACCGGTCTCATCGGCAATCTGGCGCACGGCTGCGAGAAACCCCGGTGCCGGTGCATTTCGAACCGGCTCCATGACAATGGCGGCGAGATTAGCACCGTGTTCGGCGGCAATTTTTTTGAGACCTTCCGCGTCATTGTAATGAAACGGTTGCATCAGACCTTTGAGGCCGCGCGGTACGCCTCGCGGTTCAAGTCCGGCGAGAAGATGCCCATCTAGAGTGCTGTCGTCGGCAAGATTCGCGGACAGATACCAGTCGTGCCAGCCGTGATAGCCGCAAAAGGCGATTACCTGGCGGGTGGTGTGTGCACGGGCAATGCGTACAGCGATCGCCATGGCCTCTCCGCCGGAGCGGGAAAACCGTGCCATGTCTGCCCATGGATGCAACTCCACAAGCAGCGCCGCCAAATCCACTTCCTCGGGGCAATTGAGAGTAGCCATAGATCCTGCGTCAATGGCGGCTTTCACCGCGCCGTCCACATCAGCATCTGCGTAGCCCAACACGGTGGCGCCGACGCCGCAGATGGACATATCGATAAGTGTATTTCCGTCGAGGTCGGTAATTTCGGCACCCTGAGCCTTCACATAATAGGGCGGCCATTGCCCGGGAGCGAACATCTCCGGTCGTTTCGATAAAAGCTGAGTACCACCGGGAATTAGTTTCCGTGCCTTTTCGTAAAGCGCTTGTCCCTTCTCGGTGTTTATCGGCGGGCGTTCATTAGTAGTCATTGGCCGGCTTCATTTTGTAGGTACCATTCATAAGCTTTACCGATGCCAGTGCGCAGGTCGGTTGCGGCGCGCCAGCCAAGGCTATTGAGCCGCGCGCAATCTAAAAGTTTTTGCGGCGTGCCGTCCGGCTTGTCGGCATCGTACACAAACGAGCCTTTAAAGCCGATCACGTCCGAGATGGTTTCTGCCAACTCACGAATAGTCACGTCGCTGCCAAACCCCACATTTAAAATGCTGTCTCTGGAATAGTTTTTCATTAGAAACACGCAAGCATCCGCTAAATCTTCTACATACAAAAACTCGCGGCGCGGCTTGCCGCTACCCCATAAAGTGAGTGTTTTATCACCGGCGATTTTGGCGTTATGCGCCTTGACGATAAGCGCGGGCAACACATGGCTAGAGAGAAGGTCGAAGTTGTCGCCGGGCCCATACAGATTGGTGGGCATGGCGCTTATAAAATCGCAGCCGTATTCACGGCGATAAGCTTGACACTGTTTGACACCGGCGATTTTTGCGATCGCATACCATTGGTTGGTGGGCTCGAGCGGTCCGGTTAATAGCGCGTCTTCATTGAGAGGCTGTTTGGCGAGTCTCGGGTAAATACAACTGGAGCCGAGAAAGAGAAGCTTCTCCACACCGATTTTGTGTGCGGTGGCGATAATGTTGGTTTGTATTTGCAGATTGTTTGTCAGGAACGCAGCGGGATGAGAGTCGTTGGCCAAGATTCCGCCAACAACGGCTGCCGCTAAAAAGATGCATTGAGGGTTTGTTTCCGCCATCCAATTTTCAACATCGCGCTGGCGAGTTAGATCAAGGTCTTTATGAGTAGCGGTCAGAATCTCGCACTGTTCGCTAGCAAGACGGCGGACAATCGCGCTGCCGACCATGCCGCCGTGACCGGCGACCCAAACGCGTTTGCCGGTAAGTGAGTAGGGCGCGCCCGTCATGAATTAATCGTCGCGCCCGAAACGTTGGGTTTCCGCCCTCACGGTTTCCATATCCGCAGAGACCATTTCCTTGACCATTTCCCTAAAGCTTGTGGTGTGTTTCCAGCCAAGTTTTTCATGCGCTTTTGTGGGATCGCCGAGTAGCAGGTCTACTTCTGTTGGACGAAAATAGCGCGGGTCGATTTCGATCAAGACTTCGCCGGACTTTGCATCAATCCCTTTCTCGTCCACGCCCTTTCCTTTCCATGTGATGGTGCGGCCCACCTCGGCAAACGAGAGTTCGACAAATTCGCGCACCGCATGAGTCTCGCCTGTGGCAAGCACATAGTCATCGGGTGTGTCCTGCTGCAATACCCGCCACATGCCTTCGACATAATCGCGAGCATGTCCCCAGTCGCGCTTGGCATCCAAATTGCCGAGATAAACTTTATCTTGAATGCCAAGCTCGATTGCGGCGACAGCGCGCGTGATTTTGCGGGTGACGAAGGTTTCGCCGCGTAGCGGGCTTTCATGGTTGAAGAGAATGCCGTTGGATGCATGGTAGCCATAGGCCTCGCGGTAATTCACGGTGATCCAGTAGGCGTATAGCTTTGCGGCGCCGTACGGGCTGCGCGGATAAAACGGGGTTTTCTCGGACTGCGGAATTTCCTGCACCTTGCCGTATAGTTCGGACGTGGAAGCTTGGTAGAAGCGCGTTTTTTCCTTTAGGTCGAGGATACGAATGGCTTCGAGCAGCCGCAGGGTCCCGAGAGCATCGGAGTTTGCTGTGTATTCAGGCGTTTCAAAACTCACCTGAACATGGCTTTGAGCGGCGAGATTATAAATCTCGTCCGGCTGAACCTCTTGGACGAGGCGAATGAGGTTGGTGGCGTCGGTCAAATCACCGTAATGCAATAAAAACTGAACGCCGGTTTTGTGCCGATCTTGGTAAAGGTGGTCGATCCGCCCGGTGTTGAAAGACGAAGACCTACGTTTCACACCGTGGACGATATAACCCTTATCTAAGAGTAACTCGGCTAGATAGGCGCCGTCTTGGCCTGTAATGCCGGTAATCAATGCGGTTTTCGGGGCGGCTTTATTCGACATCAAGACCTGCTGCTTTTTAATGACTTAGAAAAACGAGGGCCCGGAAATTAAGGCGCTGGGATTATGTCGCGGAACCGCTTTACGCTCAATCGTGCAAGATCGACTGTTTTCAGAACGTCCGTGATTTGAGCGGCGGCATTTCCGCTGTGAGCATAGGCCGGTGTTTGGTTCGCGACGGACTGAAGGAAAGTGGGGTCTTGAGCTCGGCGGACAGCGGCGATGATCTCTTCTGTACTTTCGCCGCTATCGATCACCGAGGCAGACCTCAACCGGCCCTTTTGACGATCACCGATATTCACGGTCGGCGTAAACAACGCCGGCGCTTCGATCAGACCTGACGACGAGTTGCCGATCACGGCATCGGCTTCTTTCACGGCGCTTAAATACCGGCGCTGTCCGAGAGACTGCACACGCTTTCGTCTACTGGGATCATTGGCACAAAACCGGGTTAAAACTTTTTGGATTGCCTCATGACCTGGATCGCTATTGACGCCTGTAAAAACAACCGAGGCGTTTTGGAACGATTCTAACGCTGCGGCGAGGTGCGCCATGGCTTCTGCGCCGAAATCTCCTTCAAGCGTGACAGGATGATAAGTCACAACAAAAAAGAGGTTAGCGAGATCCATGTCGAGATCTGCGGCGAGTTCTTCGCGGGTCATGAACGCTTGTGTGCTGAGGTGATCGAGTCCAGGCGCGCCGGTCATGAAAATATGCGCGGGGTCTTCTCCCATTTGCCGGACGCGGGCGGCATAAGGTGCGGCAGCGACAAAATGAAGAGCGGCCATTTTGGTTAGGCCGTGGCGCAAAGAATCGTCCATGGCGGCTTCGGTCACTTCGCCGCCGTGAATATGAGCGAGGGGGATTCTGAGAAGGGTTGCTGCTGTACCGGCCGCAAAAATTTCGAAACGATCCCCCAAGACCAGCACGATATCGGGATTTAGGCGCGTAAATGCTTGTGCCAGCCCTGAGACCGCTCGGCCCGTCGCCTCGGCGGCGGCCAGACGGGTGTCCTCCGCAAGGCTGATATCGACTTTTTCATCGACCTTAAAACCGTCGGCGACGAGGACTTTCCATGTATCGCCGAATCTTGAGTCGAGGTGTTGGCCGCTAACTATAGTTTGCAACGTTAGTTCCGGGGCGGCTGCAATGGCGCGCATGACCGGAGAAAGATGGCCGTAGTCGGCGCGTGATCCGGTTACAACGCAAATCTTGCGCATTTCACTCACAGCCGTAGTCACTCTTTCCAAGGCGAAAGATCGAGGTGGTCGTTCTTGGCGGCAAACTCGGCCAAGGCTAAATCTTCGGGCGTTTCGATTTCGAGGGAATGCCAGCGGTCCATAAGAAGTCCATAGCACTTTTCAGGCGCGCCATAGATTTTTCCGCTCGTTTTAAAAGCCTCCCAGCCGATGAGGTAAAGAGCGCCGTTCATGGTCCACTCAGGGTTCTGGTCTTGACGGCGACGGCCGGCGGCTGCGGCCATGGCATTGACAATACCGGCAATGGATCCGTTGTCCGGCTGCTCCCCAATAAACAAGGTGGCCGGTTCTGCGGCGCGCATGCCCACAACCAGATCAGCCTGACGGGCTGCGTATAAATCTATGGCTGCAGCGAAGTGATCGCTGGTGGCGAACGGAGAAGCGGGTTCAAGCAGCATGACGGCCTCATAACTTCGGCCCTCGTTTTGCTCAATCCAACTGATAGCGTGGGCCACCACGCTTTCGCTCGATGCGGTATCCGTGGCCAATTCGGCCGGGCGAGTAAAGGGCACTTCGACGTCTAGCCGTTTGGCTTCGTCTTGGATCTCGGCGCTGTCCGTCGAGATGATGAGACGCTTACAGGCGCTGCATTTTTGCGCGGCTCGGGCCTTAAATCCAACCAGAGAGAGGCCCTCGATTTGGCGGAGATTCTTGCCTGGAACACCTTTAGATCCACCGCGCGCAGCGATCAAGAAGAGAACGGACGGAGCTGCGCTAGCGTTAACCATTAGAAGTCCAAACAAGGCCAAAAGGGCAAAAAGTCCGCCACATTAACCTATGTGCGTGACCGGGCGCTATGGGGTAGGAGCTCCTTTTTGAAGGCAAGACAGCCAATTGCGTGGTTCAACTTCAATTGAAGGCCGTTAACCTTTATTGTACTGAGACGCTCCAAGTTGGAGTTCTGTGTTTCTCCTTTTAACGAATTGCCGTGACCTCCACATCGACCTTCATCATTGCCGAAGCTGGCGTAAACCATAACGGGGATCTTTCCCGTGCTGTGGAGATGGTTAAGGCTGCGGCTGAGGCTGGAGCCGACGCGGTCAAATTCCAATCGTTCAAGGCCGAAAAAATCGCCACAGCTCTTGCGCCCAAAGCAGACTATCAGACGCTCAATACCGGAACGGCGGGTGGGCAGATCGAGATGCTAAAGGCCCTTGAGCTTTCAGACGATGACCACCACCATCTTTTCGCGGCGTGCCGGGATATAGGCATCGAATTTATGTCCACACCGTTCGACATCGACAATGTGCGCTTTCTCGCCAACACACTTGGTATTCAGCGGCTCAAAGTCGCATCAGGTGAAATTACGAATGCACCGCTGCTATTGGAAATGGCACGTACAGGCCTTCCCGTTATTTTGTCTACCGGCATGTCCACACTAGAGGATGTTGAGGCGGCCCTTAGTGTATTGGCTTTTGGTTACACCGCTGTCGGTGATCCGCCGTCGCCGGGCGAATTCAAAAAATCCTTCCGGTCAGAGGCTGGCCAGGCAGCTTTACGCCATAATGTTACGGTTCTTCATTGCACCTCAGAATATCCCGCGCCGCCGGAGACCATTCATCTGCGGGCGATGAAGGGTCTTACTGAGACATTCGGTCTTCCGGTTGGACTATCAGATCACTCTGTCGGGATCGCGGTTGCGACCGCGGCCGCCGCACGGGGTGCGCGGGTGATCGAAAAGCACTTTACGTTGGACCGCTCCTTGCCTGGACCTGATCACCGGGCATCGCTGACGCCGACTGAACTCGCCGAGATGATTGCTGCTATTCGTACGGTTGAACAGGCTTTGGGATCAGGTGAAAAGCTGCCGGGCGAAAGCGAACTCAAAACACGTGGCGTAGCGCGCAAAAGCCTTGTCGCCCTTAAGCCGGTTGCGAAAGGGGATATTTTCGACGAGTCCAATCTCGGTGCTAAGCGTCCCGGCAACGGAGTTTCGCCGCTTGCCTATTGGTCGTATCTCGGGCGACGTGCTGCGCGTGAGTATGCCGCCGACGAATTGATTGATCCGCTATGACAATAGATCGAGACATAATCATTTTGTGTGCCGGTGGACACGCTCGCGTGGTCATCGATGTTATGCGCCGTTCAGGCCATGCAGTTAACGCGCTGGCCGATAATAATTCGGTACTTCACGGCACAGAGCTCGACGATGTGCCGATTATCGGCGGCGATGCAAATGTGCTGGCACGCGACCCCGAGTCTGTCGTGCTCATCAACGCTTTAGGGAATGCACCAAAAACCGGGGATGCTGCGTTAACCCGACGCCGTACCCTTTTTGAGATGTTTAACAGTAAGGGTTACACCTTCCTGCAGGTTTTAAGTTCCGAAGCTTCTGTATCGGAGCGCGCAGGACTCGGGGAAGGGTGTCACGTTATCACTGGTGCGATTATCCATCCGGGATGCGTGATTGGCGCAAACACGATCATCAACACAGGTGCACAGCTTGATCACGACTGCCAAATCGGCGACCACAGCCATATCGCACCGGGCGCAGTGTTGGGCGGTGCCGTTCATATTGGGCAGGGCTGTCATGTCGGTGCAGGCGCAGTAGTGGTGCAAGGTATATCAGTCGGCGATGGAGCGGTTATAGGCGCTGGCGCCGTGGTCGTTAAAGACGTCTTGCCGGGCACAACGGTCATAGGCAACCCCGCAAAAATCATAACGCCGTAACTCTATACCCAAGGACAGCGCTTCGAATGAACAGAGATTTTCGCGAAAACTTGGTGGCCGCTACGGCGACGATCCTTGAAACCCTCAAGATCATTGATACGCATGGTGTGCCCATCGGTCTGGTTCACGACAATGGTCGGTTGTTGGGCACGGTGACAGACGGCGATATCCGTCGGGGCTTGCTCGCGGGTGTGTCCTTAAGCGCCCCGGTGTCCGAGGTTATGAATACTTCGCCCATCACTGTATCCGCCGCTGCTGCTGATGCGTTGGTACTGCAGGTGATGAAGCAGCGCGCCATTTTATATGTTCCGATGGTCGATGATTCGGGCCGAGTGGTTGGACTCAAGGCCCTGAAAGATTTGCAGGCTACCGGCACAGCGGCAAATCCCGTCATGCTTATGGCCGGGGGGCTGGGCACGCGCCTTAAGCCGCTCACCGATGAGGCGCCCAAACCGATGCTTGAAGTGGGTGGCAAGCCTATTCTGGAAACCATCATCGAAAACTTCGTCGAACAAGGCTTCACCGAAATTTTTGTTTCCGTGAACTACAAGAAAGAAATGATTGAAAATCATTTTCTGGACGGCGCGAAGTGGGGCGCGAAAATTAGTTACGTTTATGAGACCGAACCCATGGGAACAGCGGGGGCATTGTCCCTGCTTCCCGAGCCGCCGTCGCGTCCGTTGATCGTTATGAATGGTGACCTACTGACAAAAGTGAACTTCAATCACTTGGCGAAGTTTCACGAAGAACACGGAGCTCCGGCGACAATCTGTGTGCGCGAGTATAAATTCACGGTTCCTTACGGCGTTGTAGAAGCGGACGATCACTTTTTGTCTTCGATTGAAGAAAAGCCGGTTCAGAAATTTTTTGTAAACGCAGGGATATATGTGCTTGGACCGGAGGCGGTCAGCGAAGTTTCTGCTGGCAAACCGTTCGATATGCCCGATCTTCTCACAAATCTCACAAAAACCGGACGCCGCCCAACGGTGTTTCCTTTACGTGAATACTGGGTCGATATCGGCCGGGTCGATGACCTCAATCAGGCACGGCGAGAATTCAATGGAATATTTCCGAGTCCATAATATTTAAGCCCATTACAACAGGCTTCAGCGCGAACTCCGGTAATCAAGGTTTTAAGAGATGCGATCAGTTTCAGAACTCATGTCCCTAAAAGGCCGCGTTGCGCTTGTGACCGGAGGGGCCGGGCATATCGGCCGTGCCATCGCGCAGACCTACGCAGAACTTGGCGCGGCGGTGGTGGTGCTGGATCGGCCAGGCTCGGCGGCGGAATCCGTGGCGCAAGAATTGACGGAAACCTTCGGTATTTTGGCGACGGCGCTGCACATTGATCTCGCGGATGAAGCGGCGGTTCGCAAAGTGCCTCAGCGCGTGGTCGAGACCTGCGGACGTCTCGACATCGTCGTTAATAATGCAGCCTTCGTCGGCACTGACGGCCTGAAGGGTTGGACCGCGCCGGTAGAGGACCAAAGCATCGAGACATGGCGACAGGCGCTGGAGGTTAATCTCACCGCCCCATTCTTATTGGTGCAGCAAGCCATTCCGTTTCTTAAAGCGTCCGGCAAGGGCGCCGTTATTAATGTCGGGTCCATCTACGGTGTGCTTGGTCCAGATTGGAGTCTTTACGACGAAGCGACGGTTCAGGGCACGCCCGCTGCCTATGGCGCAAGCAAAGGCGGGCTGCTGCAGATGACCCGGTGGCTGGCGACAGCTCTCGCGCCGCATGTGCGGGTCAACGGCATCGTGCCTGGGGGGGTGGAGCGCAACACACCGGAAGAATTCAAACAACGGTATATTTCCCGTACGCCCTTGAAGCGTATGGCGCGGGAAGAGGATATGAAGGGCATTGCCGCGTATCTGGCTTCTGACTTGTCGGCCTATGTTACGGGTCAGTGCATCATGGTCGATGGCGGGTGGTCGGCGTGGTAGTTCGTGGCGAACGGCGCGCCTTGTGGTCTAATAGTGCCAACTGCATTGATCGTTAATAAGGGCTGTACGTGAATCGTTTTCTTCGCACTTTTCTGCAGCCGCGCAACTTACTGGTCTATGGCCACGACGTTGTCATGGCGTACGTCGCGTTCGTGGGTGCGTTCTTTTTGCGGCTGGGTCCAGACTTCCTGGGTGAGCGCCCCGAAGTTTTGTATATGGCTTTTGTTTTCGCGGTCGTTGCCGCAGTGGCATATCTTGCAACAGGGCTTTACAGGCATGTGTGGGAATACGTCTCGGCTAAGGATGCGATCAACATCCTGCGCACGGCAACCATCATCGTGCTTTTCTTCATGCCGGCGTGGTTTCTAATCACGCGGCTTGAAAACCTCCCGCGATCCACACCGTTCATTAGCTGGCTGCTATTGGTGATGCTGCTGGCCGGGCCTCGGCTTGTGGTGCGTATGGCGCGGGACCGGCAGGCGCGCGGTCTACTTCGGACCGAAGGCGCTGGGATTCCGATTCTTCTGATTGGCGCGGGGCCTGAAGCTGAACTCTTCATTCGTGCGACCACTCGCCATTCCAGCGCGGGATACGATGTTGTCGGCATGGTGACGGGCCGCGACGACCGCATGGGCCAAGTGATTCAGGAAGTGGAAGTCTTAGGTCGTGAAGCGGATTTGGTGCAGATCATCGCGGAGCTGGAGCGTCGTGGCCGCAAGCCGGAGAAACTTGTTCTTGTTCGGCCAGGCCTTGATGGTGGTGTTGTGCAGCGTCTGCTTGCGGTAGCCGAAAAAACCGGATGTCAGCTGATGCGTGTGCCGCCGCCTGCCGACATGCGCGCTTACGGCGATGAAGACGTTAAGCCGCGCCCCATTGTGATCGCAGATTTGCTCGGTCGGCCGCAAATGCAGCTGGACCGAGCGGCGATGGCAGAGATGATTCGCGGCCGCCGTGTTTTGATTACTGGTGCCGGCGGATCGATCGGTTCGGAACTCGTTCGGCAGGTTTCTGATTTTGAGCCGTCACATTTGACGTTATTCGATCACAGCGAATTCAATCTCTATGCGGTTGATATGGAAGCGCGCCGCCGTCGGCCGTCTTTGGCCATCACACCGCGCCTTGGCGATGTGCGCGACGAAACTCGTGTGCGTGATGTTTTTACGCAGGATCGGCCGGAAGTTGTGTTCCATGCTGCGGCCCTTAAGCACGTGCCTATGGTCGAACTCAATCCTGTGGAGGGGGTGCTGACTAATGCGGTGGGCACCCGCAATGTTGCCGATGCCTGTGCAGCGAACGGCGTTAGGGTGATGGTCTTGATTTCTACCGACAAGGCGGTGAACCCTGCCAATGTTATGGGCGCGAGCAAACGCGTCGCCGAAATCTACTGTCAGGCGGAAGACTTGCGCCGTGCCGGTACGCGCTTCATCACCGTGCGCTTCGGAAATGTTCTCGGCTCGGCGGGGGCGGTCGTGCCGCTCTTTCAAAAACAACTGGAAGACGGCGGGCCTTTGACCGTTACCCACCCAGAGGTCGAGCGCTATTTCATGACCGTACGTGAGGCCGTGGAGCTGGTTTTGGAGGCGGCCGCGCTGGGGCAAGGCCGCCGCGATGAGGGCGCGATTTATGTGCTCGATATGGGCGCGCCTGTGAAGATTATGGATTTGGCCAAGCAGATGATTCGCTTGGCTGGCAAAACCCTCGGCGAGAACATTGATATCGAGATCACCGGCTTGCGCCCCGGCGACAAGCTCTCGGAAGAATTATTTCAGGACCAAGAGCCGCCGATGGCAACCGATATGGCGGGGATTCTACTCGCCCGGCCGCGCACCGTGGATTACGCCATCATCACCGCAAAATTGACGGCCCTTGATCGGGCCTGCCGGAGCCGTGACGAAACTGCGGTTTTGGCCCTTGTCGCGGATCTAGTGCCGGAACTGCGGCCTTCCGGGCCTGTCGCCGGCCGCTCTCATCTCAAAGTCGTTAAATAAGGCGCTCGCAAAAAGTTGTGTCCCTCGGCGACTAATCGTCTTCGGCGTCTTTTGTTGACGGTTTGCCCATGCTAAATCCCGCTCGCCCGTCTCCTTCCATGACCCGAGAAAATTTATGACCCCCATTCGCCGCGCGCTCCTGTCTGTGTCCGATAAAACGGACCTCATCGAATTTGGAAAATTTCTTCACGCAGCGGGGGTTGAGTTGATCTCGACCGGCGGAACGGCGAAAGCACTGCAGAATGAAGGATTGCCCGTAAAGGAAGTCGCGGAACTGACTGGATTTCCGGAAATGCTCGATGGACGGGTGAAAACGCTGCACCCGGCTGTGCACGGTGGAATTTTAGGCATTCGCGGTAATGCAGAGCATGAAACGGCCATGGCCGATCACGCCATCGCGCCCATCGATCTGGTTGTGGTTAACCTTTACCCCTTTGAGAAAACCGTCGCGGGAGGCGCCGATTTTGACACCTCCATCGAGAACATCGATATCGGCGGCCCAGCGCTGATCCGGGCAGCGGCAAAGAACCACGCAGGCGTTGCGGTGGTTGTAGATCCCGCTGATTACGCGGTGGTCATGGAAGATATGAAAGCGAACGGCAATGCGGTGAGCGAAGACACCCGCCGCAGTCTGGCTGCTCGCGCGTATGCGCGAACGGCGGCCTATGATACGGCCATTTCCACATGGTTCGCCGGACAGGTCGGCGAAGAGTTTCCGCGCTGGCAGACCTTCGGCGGCGCGTTGAAGCAAAAACTGAGATATGGCGAAAACCCCCACCAATCCGCCGCGCTATATATGACCGGTGATGCGCGTCCGGGCGTCGCCTCGGCTGTGCAGGTGCAGGGTAAGGAACTCAGCTTCAACAATATCAACGATACCGATGCGGCTTATGAACTCGTGGCGGAATTTGAAGGCCCCGCCTGTGCCATCATAAAGCACGCGAACCCTTGCGGGGTTGCTTTGGGTGCAAATTGCCTTGAGGCGTATTCAAAAGCGCTGGTCTGCGACCCGGTCTCGGCCTTTGGCGGCATTATCGCGCTCAACCGGCCGATTGATGGACCAACGGCAGAAAAAATCACTGAACTGTTTACCGAAGTGGTGATCGCCCCCGGGGCCGATGACGCCGCTAAGGCGGCTTTCGCCAAGAAGAAAAATTTGCGCTTACTGATTACCGATAGCTTGCCGATCCCGTCGGATGCCGGGCGCGCTGTGCGCAATGTGGCAGGCGGATTTCTTGTGCAGGGACGTGATAACGGTCATGTGGCGAAGGACGAATTGAAGGCCGTGAGCAAGATTCAGCCTACCGCCCAACAACTCGACGACATGATCTTTGCCTTCACCGTCTGCAAGCATGTTAAGTCCAATGCCATTGTTTACGTCAAGGACGGCGCAACAGTTGGCATTGGTGCAGGACAGATGAGCCGGGTTGATTCGGCGCGCATCGCTCACAGCAAAGCAAAAGAAGCGGCTGCGGCATCAGGCGCTAAGGATGCGCTGACGACCGGCTCTGTTGTAGCATCGGATGCGTTCTTCCCCTTTCCCGACGGCCTGCTGGTGACTGCGGAAGCCGGCGCGGTGGCCGTTATTCAGCCGGGTGGATCGATTCGGGACGATGAAGTGATTCAGGCGGCCGACGAAAAGGGCCTAGCCATGGTCTTTACCGGGATGCGCCATTTCCGCCACTAGATCGAGGGCGTCTCGTTAGGCGGTTGGCGTGGCCGTCTGCTGTGTTAGACGCTCCATTTCGGCGATGAGTTTTTGCCAATTTACCGGCTTGGTGATCACGACTTTCGCGCCGGCTTGAATGTAGCCCTTGTGGTTTTCTTCCAGCGCATCTGCGGTCAGGGCAATCATAGGCGGCGTACCTCCCGTCGATTCCTGCGCGCGAATTTTTTCCATGGCCTCGGGGCCGTCCATAACAGGCATCTGCATATCCATGAGGATAATGTCGAATTGCCCGTTAGCATTTGCGTTCACCGCCTCAAGCCCATGTTCGACGCCGAGCACCGTGTGGCCCAACCGGGACAGCATGGTGGTCATCAACATCCGAGTAGTTTCATTGTCCTCGGCCACTAAGATTTGCAATGGCCGCTTAGCTTCCGTCAGTTGAGACGACGCGACTGGGCTGCGACTTTGCGGATCTGCCGCAATTTCGATCTTTGTTTTGTCGCCGGGTTGAAGCATGACGGTGAAGCCGAACGTCGAGCCTTCGCCTTTTTTACTGTCAAACCAGATGCGTCCGCCCATCATCTCTACAAAATTTTTGGAGATTGTCAGGCCAAGTCCGGTGCCGCCGTACTTTCTGGACGTTGAACTGTCTTCCTGCACAAACGGATGAAATAAGTGATCGTGATTGTCGGTCTTTATGCCCACGCCTGTATCGGAGACCAGCGTTTCAACGCAAATGCGCCCATCGTCTAATTTCTCTTGGCGCACGCACACATTGATTTTGCCGTTGGTCGTGAATTTGTTCGCATTGCCAAACAGGTTCAATAAAATCTGCCGGTATTTTTTCGCATCGCCACGGTAGACATGTTGGACCGAATCTTCGAACTCTGAGTTGATGACATTGCCCTTGGCAGAAGCGAGCGGCACAAAGATCGCGCACAAATCCGATACGGTATTGTGGATTGAAAAATCTACTTCTTCCAGTTCGACATGGCCCGATTCGATTTTGGAGAAATCCAGAATATCGTTGATAAGATCAAGCAAGTTGTGAGTCGAGCGCGTCAAACGCGTGAGCAATTCTTGTTGCTCTTCGCGCAGCCCGCTGCTTACCAACAGATCGGCCATACCAAGAATACCGGTAATGGGCGTGCGGATTTCGTGACTAACCACGGCCAGAAATCGGTTCTTGGCTGCGTTGGCAGTCTCTGCGGCAAGCTTGGCTTCTTGCAAGTCGGCGGTACGCTCAATCACTTGGCGCTCTAAATTTATGGTAGCCAAAGCTTTGCGTTGCCTGTTGACGCTCAGTGTGCCTGCCAGAGCGGCGGCGAGTAAGGTTGCAAACAATCCGATGGCGAACAATGCGATTGGTTGAAATTGATTCAGACGCTGAATAAATGCAGGGTAAGCGCTAAATTCGATCTGCCATCGCCGACCAAAAACCTCGCGCTCCAAAACCTGATTATGTAGTGTCGAGGCAGCAGTATCCTGGACCGGGGAATTGTAAAATGTGTCCACCCGGCCGGATTCTGTTATATCGCTCAGTTGATAACGAAATGAGCTGTTGTCCAGATTCAAGGGGTCAAGCACTTCTCGCGTTATCAGCGGGGTATAACTCCACCCGAAGGCATCAGCCTCGCGCTTCTCAACTGTGTTTGGTGTAGTGGCGCCGCGATAAATCGGCATGAGCAAAAGAAACGATTGCTGGGGCTCTCCGGTCGCTTGGACCAATGTGATTGGTCCGGTGAGTTGAGGTTGCCCTGTGCGTATAGCTGCATCGGCCGCTGCGCGGCGATAGCGTTCTGAACCGATATCCAATCCCACGGCGGCTAGGTTACGCTCGACGGGTTCGATGTACTGAATGACATATCGCTCTTGGTCGTGAGGCGAGAGTTCGCGTATGGCGAAATTCGGCCGTCCGTCGGTGCGCATCTGCGCGATGTAACGCTCTTCTGCGTCTCGGGGTACGCGGCGTATGAATCCAAATCCACGTGCGCCTGGAAACTCAGTGTCGACATCGCGGGTGGCGCTGTATCTGAGGAAAAGCTCCAAGTTGATCTCGGAGTCCCCGGCCATTAGCACTGCACCGCGCGCACCGCGCAAACCATATTGATAAAGTTCCATTCTGGTTGCTACATCGCGTGCCATACGTTCGGCCGCGTCCGCAACCGCTGAGCGCGCAGAGTTCTGATTGCTGGTGTACAAGGCCCAAACAGAAAGTCCGGTAATAATCATACCGAGGGCAAACGTCACCGCGACGGACCGGACCACCTGTGGTTTATTGAAATCTGTCGTCATATGCTCGGTGAGTTGTTCTGCACTACTAACAGGTTTAGCGAATAGGCCGTGAATTGGCTAGCCCAGAGGCGCGATTCTAAGGTCCATGCTAGACGGGTCGTGCCTTGAACTGGAACATAGAACCAAAAATGCCGGGGTGATTGTCTTCAAACGTCTTCCACGTCGCCAAATCGTCGGGGCTCGTGTTTGGAAATTCATTTAAAAACTGATCGAATACGTTCGGGGCGGTTATCATCTCGCTGAACTTAAAATTACCGGCCCGCAACAGGTTGCCGATCTGTTCAAGTGTGTATCGATGTTCCTGGACGTTAAAAACAAGATCACGGCATTCGGAAAGCATATAAAAATCACGCCAACTCAACAGCGCACGCGCAGGGTGGTCGATGGGCAATTGATATATCTTATCACGCAGTCGTCTAATCCCTTCGGGTGTCGGTGGTAGGCCCAGGTTTTCGCGTAAAGCGATGCCGGCGATCACGGGCGTGCGGCCAGTTTCACTATAAAGAGCGAGCCGAATGATACCGTCGTCGCGCAGTACCTGCCTCAGAGCACACAACCCGTCGAGCGGCTTTTGCATGTGATGGAGAACGCCTGAACTGACAATTACGTCAAAAGAGGGCGGTGCTTGCAGCTCTAAAATGTCGCCTTGAAAGAATTTTATATTTTTTGCGCCATACTTAATTGCTTGCCGTTGGGCGAAGGCTAAACTAGATCGACTCAGGTCCAGCGCCGTCACGGAAGCCGATTCATTCGCGAGCGCTATCTCGAGTGCTTCCCATCCGGTTCCACATCCGGCAATGAGGATGGATTTTTCTCCGTACTGCTCGATCAGCGACAAGTCTGTCATCCGCCACCAGCGTGGATAGGGATTTTCTTCGTATTGTTCTCGGACCGCGTTAGAGACCGTATTTTTTATGTTTCCGAGAGTAGGAATGCTGGTCCGTAAATCTAACTCTTGTTTAGGTTCATCAATTTGAACCTGGATAAGGCGATTAACATGTTGCCCTCTCAGTGTCTGGAGTAGGTCTCGTGCCTCATCTGTTACAGGTAACTGTTTATAAGCGGCGGACATGGCCAGGTGAGCGGGCTTTGTTTGGTCAAGCGCTCCCCTTTGAAACGATTCGTTTGGCGATTCGCTCAAAATAAATTCGTGATTGAAGCTAAATATGCCGAGCGCGGCGATTAAATCGACGGCGAATCCATCAACTCTCTGTCGGGATAGAACGTGTTGTAAAAGAGCCTGCCGCAACTTGGCCGCAGTAATTTCGACGATAGGGTCCACAAGAGATTCGTATTCGAGTACCGCCAATAAGAGGCGGCGCATTGGTGCCGGTAATCGTAAAATGCTTGAAATCTGGAAATCGGGCAGGTTTTCCAGTGCTGCCACTACGAGGCGTCGTCCAGCGACTGCGGCGCTCCGAGTATCAATGCCGTCTTGTTCGATGCATTTCGTTAGTAAATCCGGTTTAGCCCGGGCGAGATCAATTACATTTCCGGTTTGAAGGGACTTAGAGTAAGCGGCAAGTTGGCGTGGTTTCATGTATGGATCACTTTATACAATGTGTGCCGCTTTCTCTATAATGACAGGCATTTGAAAAGCGCTATCGTCAAATTTAGTTTGTTGAATTAAGTACGACATCTTCACGGTTGATTTCGGTAGGTTGGCAGCATCTCGATATTTGGGCGCAGCCTAATTCTGTTTCTTGACATAGACTTCAATGAACCCCGTCCCATCACATCTTATGACCGAGCGGTCGTCATTGATCTTGCAGGTCGCCGAGCCTGTGCTGGGCTCGCTCATGCCCGCGCGCTGCAATTCCCAGGCAAAATTAAAAGTGTGATCGTCTAAGTAAGTTTCGGCTTCTTTGTACCAATCGTCTAGCCAGTGGAACGAACCGTCGTAAGGGATGTCATCGTAATAGTAGACCAACGGGCGACCGTTAGCGGCGTATTGCACCACATGCCCTCTGCGTGTTTTGCCGTCGTCGCGCTCGAACACCCAAAAGCCTCCGGTCATAGGCTTCGCGCCGCCGTCTCAATTTGATTGTCTCATATCGAGGTCGAAACGCCCTTCAAGATATGGCCGGTCCGCGGACAATGTTGATCAGGCGACCAATGCAGCGGCTGCTACAGCAACGAGAATGCGCATGTTGTCTTCTCCCCCAATGGACTGACGAGTGTAGCTGGTTGGCGTCGCGCGGTTCTAGCGTGATCACTTTGCCGAACACTTCTATTGGTTCGCGACTGCCGCTCGAACGAAGCTCTGGTCGAACGAAAGCGCCATGTGCTCGATACTTTCACGGTTGATCAACGCGTAAAGGTCCATGATTTGTTTGCGCGGTTCGGGGTCAGCCACCTGGCCCAAGGTGTTCATGGCTGCAAGCAGTCTAAGTATGACGTCTGCGTCCGCCATCGCATATCGAGCGATCGCGGCAAACAATGGGCAGGCGAGTTCATCAAGAGTATGCACCCCCGTTATAATACGGACGTGCCCATCGTCGTCCAACCTTAGCGGGGATGGAACTTCGCGTCCCGCCAATAGACATAAAGATTCCTCAAGCCGATCAATGCAATAGAGCGCCGTGGTCGGGTCGTTGACGCCGGGAGACAGCACGCGCTGGGCGATTTCAACAATACGCCAGAGCGAAAATTCAACGTCTTGTTCCGGCGTACGGTCATGGCCCACAACAAAAGCACTTCTTAACTGATTAACAGTCTGGTCGGTTAGGCGATCACGGGGATATGCGACAAGCAGGGCTTTTCCTTTCGACACGAAGCGACCCGGCCGCGATTCGATCCGTAGGATAAGGTTGCAATCGCATGCGAGCTTCGTGAGTGCGTCCGCATTTGCAAGCTGTACGTACCCGCTTATCCGAGCTTCGATGGCCATTGTGTTTTTTTCAAAGTCAGAAGGGATTTGAGAGTGAGCCGCGCCGTCTCTGTTTGCTGATGCGCCGTCTCCAAGTTTTGACGGGTATAGCCGGTCGATGGCTTGACGGGTCTCTCCAGTCAGCACCATCAGGAGCGTTTCGATACGGATGCCGGTTGCGACATGGTGGATAAAGTAAATCAAGATTGCGAGGCTGGTCACAGCCAGCACCATTCCAAACGTAACGGCAAACAGCGGCACAAATCCGGACTCGTCGGTTCCGCGTACCGAGCCCAGTACAAGCAGACAGTAGACAAACGTTGTGATGAACGTACCCAGTACAACTTGATTGCCTCGATCGCGCATGAAGTTGCGCAACAGCCGAGGTCCGAATTGAGACGATGCAAGTTGAAGGGTCAGCATCGTGATGGAGAACGTCAGGCCCGCGACTGTGATCATCGACCCTGCGATGGCCGAGAGGATTGCCCGGGCACTGGCCGGTCCGAAGGCGTAAAGCCAATCGATGTTCCGAAGGGCTTTGTCGCCGACCCGCGAATCGACATTTACAAGAAGAGAGGAGAGCGCGATTGCAGACACAGCCATTATAGACGGCAGAAACCAAAAGCTGGTGCGTAGGTACTCCCAGAAACTTAAAAGCCGGGTCAGTGAAGTGAGCATCAGAGCATTTATCTCCTGTCGCGGCTCTTAAGATATTGGAGGCTCGTATTCTTCAGGCGATTCTTTTACGCCCCGCAAGAGCAGTAATCCGCCGATGAGAAAAACCAATATTGTCATCATCCCGAAACGGTAGCTGCCTGTGACTAAGGTTACCCAACCTACCAGTGCAGGCCCCGCGAAAGCTGTGACCTTTCCTGAAAGAGCAAAGAGCCCAAACATTTCACCGCGCATATGCGGCGGGGCAATGCGCGCCATCATGGTGCGGCTTGCCGCCTGTACCGGCCCAAAGAACGTGCTCATGGCGAGGGCTGCGACCCAGAATGTTGTTCGGTCGGTCGCCGAGAGGACAACGGCGCTGGTGACGATCAAGGCGAGGAGGCTGATGATAATAGTGGGCTTCGAGCCCCGTTTGTCGTCCACCCAGCCGAATGCAAATGCGCCCATCCCTGCCGTGACGTTCAGAGCAATGCCCAGCATGATGACTTCACTCAACTCCATGCCAAACATCACACCGGCGTAAACGCCGCCCAAACTGATAACGGTATGAACGCCGTCCGTGTAAATCATGGCGGCGATTAGGAATCTAAAAGTATTGGCGTGCCGACGGGCGCTCTGAAAGGTGCCTATGAGTTGCTTTACTCCGAGGCGCACCGCGGTCGTGATCGGCAGTGATGCGCGCTCTTTTTCTTTGACGAACACGAACAGGGGTAGGGCAAACACCGCAAACCAAACGGCAACCACAAGAGATGTAGCTCGCACATGTTCGGCGCTGTTTGTGTCGAGTCCAAAAGGCGGCGGGTCAGCTTGCACGAAGCCGAACAAGGCGGCCACAAGGGATAGCAATCCTCCCGCGTAGCCGATGCCCCAGGCCCAGCCTGATACGCGGCCCATGGTCTCCGGTTTCGACACATCGGGCAGCATGGCATTGTAAAACAGCATGCCCATTTCAAAACCGACCGTTGCGATGACCGCAAAAGTCAGGGCCCAGGGCACATCACTTGGAGTGGGTTCGGCGAACCACAACAGAGCGGTTGCCGTCACGCACATGATTGAGACACCCAATAACCAAGGTTTGCGCCGGCCGGTTTGGTCGGCAATGGCCCCCAGGATTGGGCTGAGAACTGCAATCAAAATTCCGGCGATCGCCATCGCCAGGCTCCACTGGGCGGCTCCTATCGTAGGATCAGCGGCAATGCCGGTTGCAAAGTAGGTGGCAAAAACAAAAGTAATAACGATGGTTGTAAAGGCCGAGTTGGCGAAGTCGTAAAGGCACCACGCAGCGAGCGGCAGGCGGCCGGGATTCAGCGGCGGCGCGGTGACAGTATCTGTCATGCGTCTTTTCTCAATGCGGCTTGAATACGCCACGCGAGTTTCATGGTGGCCAAGGCATGTTCTCCCGATACGCGCGGCGGATGCACACCATGTATACACGCGGCAAAATGAGCAAGTTGTTGTTGTAACGGATCGCCGGATTCAACCTTTATCGGCTGGGGACTGGAGGCGCTGTCTGCCCCGCTTGAGCTGGAGACGGCCCAGGCCCGGCGGTCGGCGTAGTCGACATGAATCGTGTCGGTGTTGGTTAAGACCTCAAGATCGCGCGCCCGTTCGGTCGCCGTGCGGCTGGCGGATAGGGTTGCTTTTGTACCATCGGCAAACGTCAAAACGGCTTCGCTGTGTTCCGCACCCAGAGACCGTGCGGCGACCTCCAAAACCGGAGCTTGTTTTAAAGCTAGAATCACATCGAGGTCATGGACCATCAAATCTAGTATTTCATCGTCCTTTATGATGCGGGTCGCTGGAAGGTTCATCCGGTGGGCCGTGAGGGCGCGAATCTCTCCTGGCGTAAGATTTTGAGTCCATAAAGCTTCAATGGCGGGATTGAAACGTTCGGTATGTCCTACTTGCAGCACTAAATTTTTTACGGCCGCGCTGTCGATGAGGGCTCGGCATTCGGGCTCGGTCAGGGCCAGAGGTTTTTCGACAAGGCAGTGCAATCCGGCGTTCAAGCACACCATGGCGGCGGAATGATGGGCGTGTGTCGGTGTCGCAATTACGGCCGCGTCGGCCTGAGCGCAGGCGTCTTCCAGGGACGCAGCGGCCGTACAGTTAAACTCACCGGCGGCCTCTGTGCGGCGGTCGGTATCAAGATCGTAAATGATGCTCAAGGTCACCGCTGTGCTGACATTGGCGGCGTGCATGTGCCTGCGACCCATAACGCCTGCGCCGATCACAGCTAGCCTGAGGGGTGTCGAGCTGGATGCCAAGTTTGATGCCAAGTTTGATGACTGCGGCATGAGAAGCGCTGCGTAGTCTACAGAAGTGCGGCGCGTACAGCGGCGATCACACGGTCCTGCACATCTGGTGTCAAGTATGGGTGCATGGGTAGACTGACAACGTCATCGGCGAGGCGTTCCGTAACTGGAAGGCCGCCGGTCGCCGTCGGGAACCCACGATAGGGGGCCTGAGTGTGCACCGGCCGCGGATAAAACAACGCGGTTGGAATATTTTGTCCCTGCAAGGTGGTCACGATACGATCGCGCCGGGGTGAGGTGACGGTATATTGCGCCCATACCGACGTACAATCGCTGCGCAAGGTCGGTGTGGTGACGACTCCGTCTAAGCCGCTTGTATATCGCGCGGCGATCGCGCGCCTTGCCTCGCATTCGTCATCAAAAATCGCGAGTTTTTCGATCAGCACGGCGGCTTGGATGGAATCAAATCGCGCCGTTACACCGACGCGGACGTTCTCATTGCGGTCGCGGCCTTGCCCGTGCACGCGGACCTGCGCCACACGTTCGGCCGTTGCGTCATCGTCGGTGAAAACAGCGCCGCCGTCGCCGTAGCATCCGAGCGGCTTGGAGGGATAAAAACTCGTCGCGGTGATATCGGCGCAGGTGCCGAGGCGCCGGCCTTTATATGTGGCGCCGAACCCTTGCGCGGCATCATCGAGGAGCCACAGATCATGCACATCGGCGAGGGCTTGGATGGCATCGAAGTCTACGGGCTGCCCGAACAAATCAACTGGAATAACGCACGTCGGCTTGAGGCCCATTTTCTTGGCGACGGAAATAGCGTTTTCGAGGTTTCCCGCATCCATATTGTAGGTATCGGGCAATACATCGACAAAAACCGGCGTTGCGCCGAGCAGAACAACCACTTCGACCGTGGCGGTGAAGGTAAAGGACGGGACAAATACGGCATCGCCGCGCCCAATATCACGCGCCATCAAAGCAAGAAGCAGCGCAGAAGTGCCGTTCGAGCAGGTAATAGCGTGCTTTGCGCCGCAATGTGCCGCCAGCTTGCGTTCGATCTCCGCAACCTCGGGCCCCATAATAAAGTGGCCGTGGTCCAAAACCCGGGTAATGGCCGCGTTGATACGATCGCTGATCCGGGCGCGTTGCGCCTGGAGGTCGATAAAGGAAATGGGCTCGGGGCTGGCAGGGGCGGCGGCTGAATCGCGCATAAAAACAATGTCCTAAGGGAAAGGTCGGACCGCAGCCAGGATGGAACGCGGGGCTCTGACACCCTCTTATTAACGTCTATGAACCTACCCTGTGGGGGAAACGCTTGCAATCGGAATGGGTTGCGCGAAACAGCCGATATATCAGCCAGCCTAACCCCAGTTGCCTGGACAACGCCCAGGGTGCGGGGCTAAGTGAGGGCTTGCTAACCCCTTCTTCGGCATTGCTTCTGAGGCCCGTACGTTTATGACCCCCCCACCTATTGATCCTGCTGAGAAGCCTACGACCCGCGATCTCTACGGCCGTCTGGTGCGTGAAGCCGTTGCGCCGTATGCGGGCTGGTTTGGTGTTGCCGTGCTGTGTATGGCGGCAATTGCGGTGTCCACGGCGTCCTTGGCCTGGCTTATGGATCCGGTGGTCAACCAGGTTTTTGTCGAGAAGCGTGCTGATCTGTTGTGGCCGGTGGGTCTTGGCGTGTTCGCGACGTTCGCGGTTAAGGGCGCGGCGACTTACGGCCAGACGGTGATCATGACGCGGGTCGGGCAGACCATTCTCACGGATCTGCAAAACCGTCTGTTCCGCCATTTACTGTGTATGGACTTGAGCTTTTTTGCCGCAAATAGGACGGGCGCGCTGATTTCGCGCCTGACCACGGACATCAATGCCATGCGCATAGCGGTTTCAACCGCGTTGACCGCGCTGGGTCGGGAAACTCTGTCCATCATCTTGCTGGTCGGCGTGATGTTTTATCAGGACTGGATGCTGGCGACGATCGCCTTCGTGGCATTTCCGGCCGCGGTCTTTCCCATTGCCGCACTCGGGCGTCGTTTGCGCAAGGTCACCGCCAATACCCAGGTCCAGACCGGCTCATTCATGACGCTGGTCGAACAAAGCCTGAGCGGGATTCGCCTTGTCAAAGGCTACCGCATGGAAGACTACGAGGCGGCGCGTGCATCAGCGATCACCACATCGATCCGTGACCTAATTGTTCGGGCCGAGCGGGTTAAGGCGTTGTCGAGCCCGCTTATGGAAACCTTGGGCGGTGTCGCCGTGACCATCGTCATCGTTTATGGCGGTTGGCGCGTTATCGAGGGCGATACTTCGGCCGGTGCTTTTTTCTCGTTCATAACCGCGTTGCTGTCGGCATATAGGCCGATGAAGGCGCTCGCCAACGCCAACGCCCAAATCAACGAAGGACTGGCTGGGGCGGAACGTTTGTTTTCCGTCCTCGATATAAAGCCGGCTCTTGCGGATGTGCCTGGGGCATCGCCGCTCGCTGTCAAAGGCGGCGAGATTCGGTTTGATGAGGTGGGGTTTTCTTATGAAGGCGAAATCTCTGCGCTTTCAGGCGTTAGCTTTACCGTCCTGCCTGGGAAAACCACGGCTCTGGTTGGTCCCTCGGGCGCCGGAAAAACAACCATTTTGAATTTAATTCCGCGGTTCTATGACGTCACAACGGGCGCTATCACGATTGATGGTCAGAATATTCATGATGTCACCACGGCCACTCTACGAGAGTCCATCGCTCTTGTGAGTCAGGATGTCGTGCTGTTCGATGATACTGTGCGCGCCAATATTCGCTATGGGCGGCCAGGAGCAAGTGACGCCGACATTGAAGCTGCAGCGTTAGCGGCGGGTGCACACGAGTTTATTGTGGCTCTTGCGGAAGGCTATGAAACCATGGTTGGCGAACGCGGACAGACTTTGTCCGGCGGTCAGCGTCAACGCCTTGCTATTGCGCGGGCCTTACTTAAAAACGCGCCAATCCTGCTACTTGATGAGGCGACCTCGGCCCTCGATACCGAGACCGAACGCCAGGTTCAGGCGGCGCTGGAAACTCTGAAGAAGGGTCGCACGACCCTTATTATTGCGCACCGCCTCTCGACCATCGCCGCCGCCGACCAAATCTGTGTCGTTGATCAAGGACGGGTGGTTGAGTTTGGCGCGCACGATACGTTAATGGAACGTAATGGACTGTATGCCCGTCTTCATGCGATGCAGTTCTCTGCGGCAGCGGGTATTGCTGCAGACTGATACCGCGTCGTGACGACGAGGGACATTCCGCCGACAAGGTTTCCAAATGTTAGATCGTGCCATTGCCTATTATGAGTCCGGGGACCGCGCTGCCGCCAAGGCTGCAGCAGCGGCTATTGCAGATGACTCTCCCGAGCGCGGTGATGCCCTGAACTTGCTCGCGGTTATTGCGCAGGATGAAGGGCAGCAAAGTGAGGCGGAGCGATGGGTGCGTGCGGCGATTGCTCTCAACTCTCAAAACCCCATTTATTTGAATACGCTCGGCAACGGCCTGTTAAGTCAGGGCCGCAGTGACGAGGCCGTCAGCGTGTTGCTTGAGGCTCATAGGGTTGCGCCGGACCAACCAGACATCCTTTTCAATCTTGCCAACGCGCAGAAGCAAGACGGCCTGCTTGAGGATGCCATCGACAGCTATTACCGCGTGCTGGCACTCAAGCCGGGTCATAGCGGGGCTTACAACAACTTGGCGCTTATCTTGAAGTCCACCGGAGATGTTGAGAGCGCGGCGGCTATTCTTATTGAGGCGGTTGCCCATGCGCCGCGCTCCGGAGAGCTGCGGTTTAATCTTGGCAACGCTTTACATGCTGCGGGGCGTCTATCGGCCGCTGAAAGCGCTTATCGTAAAACAATTGAATTAATCCCGGCCCATGCAGATGCCCACGTCAATCTGGGTGTCGTTCTTGCAGAAGGCGGGCTTAAATCTGACGCCGAAAAATGTTTCCGCAAGGCGCTGGCGATCAACCCCAACTTTGCACCCGCGTATGTAGGGCTGGCTGATTTGGTTGATGATGGCAATTTGGATGCCGTCGCCCATCGCCGGGCTGTTCTTGCTTTGAAGCCCGAACTTCCGGCGATTAGGTCCAGCTTGCTCATGTGCATGCACTATGCCCCTGAGGCGACACGTGAAGAGCTGTTTTCTGAACACAAAACGTTCGGCGTTATGCACGCAGGTCATGTGCCGCCCGTCGCGCAGATGGACCGCGATTTCTCTCCGGACCGTAAACTTCGCATCGGATTTGTATCGGGAGACTTTCGGTTCCACGCGATGCTGTTTTTTGTGCCGCCTGTGCTTGAAGCGCGGGATCGGGCATCATGGGAAGTGTATTGCTACTCGACGACGACAAAGACCGACGGCGATACAAAAATCTTCCGGGCAGCGGCAGATAAGTGGCGCGATGTCCGCTCGCTCTCGACGGACGATCTTGCTCACCTTATTGCTCAAGACGGCATCGATATTCTGATCGATCTGTCCGGTCACTCGCCGAACAACCGTCTTCTTGCGTTCGCGGCAAAACCCGCTCCTCTACAGGTGGCCTGGGGGAGCTATGTGGACACCCGGGGGCTTGAAGCCATTGATCTGTTGCTTGGCGATCCGGTTCATACGCCGGCAGAAGATGACGCGTGTTATATCGAACGAGTTAATCGGTTTGCGCCGGATCACATATGTTATCGGCCTCCGGCTTATGCGCCGCCTGTTAAGCCTGCGCCATGTTTAACAAAGGGCTGCGTGACGTTCGGGAATTTCGGTGAAGTTGCCAAAATCGGCCCCGCCTCTGTTGCGCGATGGGCGACGGTGTTGCGCGCGGTGCCTGACTCTCGTTTTCTTCTAAGCGGACATTTTCTAACTGACGGACCACAACAGGGCCGCATTATCAGCATGTTCATGGACGAAGAAATCGGAACGGATCGCATAATATTTCAGACCGGTGGCCCACATGCAGAGTTTCTCGGTCAGTACGCCGACGTTGACATTGTTCTCGACACCACACCGTACTCGGGCGGACTTAGCACCTGCGAAGCGCTGCTTATGGGCGTGCCGGTTCTGACGGTTGCCGGCGAACGGTTTTGCGGTCGCCACGCCGCCGCGCACCTTGCCAGTGGTGGTTTTTCCGAAGGCGTCGCGGAGTCTGCGGACGATTTGGTGAAACGGGCGCAGGAGCTAGCCGGCGATTTTGCAGCCCTCGCCGAACTGCGCAAAACACTAAGGCAGCGTTTGCTGGACTCGCGTCTTTGCGACGCGCTCGCCTTCGCGACTGATTTCTACGGCGCTCTTCGCGCTGAGTGGACCGCGCTTTGTGCAGCGAAGCAGGCGCAATCGTAAGCGGTTATGCGGTCATGGCATTGAGTTGTCGGATCGCCACGGTCAACATCGACAGACTAAGTGTGTCGGCCCCCTTAATTTCTGTGAGCACTTGGTCGTAGCGGTCAATGCTGGGGGCGTTGCGTTCGATCCAAGTCTCAAGCGCCTTTGCAGCAGCTACGGTTTTTGTCTTGGTGCCGGTGATAACCGCCCGCGTGATTGTTGCCTGATGACCGTAGAGCTCTTCGATAGCCGCAGACATGGCAAGTTTGTCCCAGTGAGTTCCGCTGGAGAAGTTTTCGGTTCGAGCTCGCAACGAATCCAATCCGAAACGCTGACCGACGAGGAAATATATCTTCGCGACATTGGCTTGGGTGTTTTTTGTGGCCTCAGCAGTTGTTGAAATTTCGTTCGCTGAGGCAATGCGATAGATCGTTGCCACATCGTGCGCAATCTTCTTTGGCACACCCGATTCCATATAAGAGTCGGTTTGTATTTTCACATAGGCTGCGACTTCGTCGGACCACACATTCGGTAAAGTTTTCCGAAGCTCATCTGCGCCAGGTTTAATTTTCTTGATGGTGGCGGCCATATTGATCGGTGTCGGTGTGTGCCGCAGCATCCACAATACGCTGCGTTCAATCATCCGAGCGATTTCAAGCAGCATATCAATTTGAATTTCCGCAGGAACTTTGTTGTCCAAAGATTCAACGGCATTCCACAACTCGCGCAAACCGTAGGCTGCTCGAGTGACTGTATAGGCTCGTGCGATATCGACTGGTCCCATCCCCGTGCGGTCCATGATGTTTGTAAGGAACGATGGGCCGACACGATTAACGAAACTGTTGGTAATAACAGTGGCTATAATCTCGCGCCGCAACTTGTGACGCTTGATGCCTTCAATGTAAGTTTTTCGCAGCTTGGTGGGGAAGTAAGTGACAAGGTCTTCTTCAACCAACGGATCGTCGGGAAGGTCACTTACAACGATTTTGTCGTATAGCCACATTTTGCCATACGGTAGAAAGACAGAGAGTTCAGGACGAAACAGCCCCTGTCCCAACGCCGCCCGCTCTTGTAGCTCTTCATCTGACGGCAAGTACTCGATCTCGCGATTCAAAAGTCCTTGGCGTTCCAGCACCTTCATCATGCGCACTTGATCTTCGAGAATGCTAGATCCTCGCTGTTGCAGTTGGGTGATGGTCTGGGTTTGCTGATAGTTGTCGCGTAGCACGAGGTCTGCGACTTCGTCGGTCATATCAACAAGCAGTTTGTTGCGGGCCTTGAGCGTGAGCTTGCCGCTATTCATCTCGCCGTTGAGCAGAATTTTGATGTTCACTTCGTGGTCGGAGCAATCCACACCTGCAGAATTGTCTATAGCGTCGGTATTCATCCGCACGCCTGTCTTAGCGGCCTCAATGCGGCCACGCTGCGTCATGCCGAGATTCGCGCCCTCACCAACAACTTTGACTCGTAATTCGTGACCGTTGATTCTGATGGCGTCGTTGGCCCGGTCAGATGCGTCGGCATGAGATTCGGTGGTGGCCTTAACGTATGTGCCGATACCGCCAAAGAATAATAGGTCGGCTTCCGCTTGTATAATGGCGGTCATCAACTCGGTCGGTGTGACATCCGACTTCGCGAGCCCCAGAAGCTTTTTAATTTCCGGTGATAGTTTTAAAGACTTGGCGCTTCGATCAAAAATGGCGCCGCCCTTTGAGATAAGCTTCGTATTGTAGTCGGCCCAGTTTGAGCGCGGCAGTTTGAACAACCGCTCGCGTTCGGCGAAGCTTTTGGCGGGATCGGGATTCGGATCGACAAAAATGTGTAGGTGGTTGAAAGCTCCGATCAATTTGATGTGCTTCGACAGCAACATACCGTTGCCAAAGACATCGCCAGACATATCGCCGACGCCGACGCAGGTGAAATCTTCATTTTGAATGTCCATTCCCATTTCACGGAAATGGCGCTTGACCGATTCCCATGCACCGCGCGCGGTAATGCCCATTGCTTTGTGATCGTACCCGGCGCTGCCGCCTGAGGCGTAGGCGTCTCCCAACCAAAATCCGTAGTCGTTGGAAACGCCGTTCGCGATATCGGAAAACGTCGCCGTGCCTTTGTCGGCGGCGACAACAAGATACGGATCATCGCCGTCACGGCGTACAACACTGGAAGGGGGGACAATTTTGTCTTTCACCACGTTGTCGGTGATGTCCAAAAGGCCCCGCTGCAGTGTTTTATAGCATTCGATGCCTTCTTGCTGCATCGCCTCGCGCCCGCCGGTTGCCGGCGGTTGCTTGACGACGAAACCACCTTTCGAGCCCGTCGGCACGATCACGGCATTCTTGACCATCTGAGCTTTGACGAGGCCGAGAACTTCGGACCGGAAGTCCTCACGTCGGTCGGACCAGCGCAGCCCGCCGCGCGCGACTTTGCCGCCACGAAGATGGATGGCTTCTACGCGCGGGGAGTAGACGAATACTTCGACCATGGGGCGCGGCAACGGCAGTTCTTCGATGCCGCGGCTATTGAGCTTGAACGATAGGTAGGACTTAGGTTTTTCTTCGTCGGTGGTCTGGAAAAAATTTGTCCGCAAAGTGCAGTCGATCAAGTTTAGATAGCGCCTTAGAATTCGATCTTCGTCGGCGCTGCTCACGTGCTCTAGCGCTGCGACAATCTCATCTCGGATTTTTGCAGCACTTGCTTCCGACTTTTTACTTTTGGATGGGGTGTGTAGTTCCGGGTCAAAAGAGGTCAGAAACAGTTTGGCTAGGTTGGCGGCAATTTTGGGATGGGCTGCCAGGGCGTCTTCTATGTACGTTTGCGAGAAACGGAAAGCTGCCTGACGAAGGTATTTGGCATAGGCGCGCAGGATCACAATTTCGCGCCACGCTAACCCTCCAAGCGCTACGAGCTTGTTGAATCCATCACTTTCCATCTCGCCGGACCACACGCGGCGAAAAGCTTCCTCGATGCCGTCGCGCACCTTACTGATATCGACCGTAAGGGATGTCGCTGCCGCCATCTCGAAGTCGTGCAACATGACGGGGCCGCGGCCGCCGGCGCTGCCCATGGGACGGATTTGAAACGGCTCTTCGCCGATGACGCGAAAGCCCATGTGTTCGAGAACAGGAATAACGTCCGACAATGGGATGGCCGCGCCCGGGCCGTAAATTTTGAAATGGACAATTCCAGATGTGGCCCCGGGGGGTTGGTAGACATGAATGCCGACCTCACCGCTTTGAAGACAGGCATCCACACGGCCAATGTCTTCAATCGCGGCACTGGGTTCGAAATGCTCGCGGTAAGAGATAGGAAAGGCGTGCACGTAAATGTCGGCTATTTTTCCACCGGCCCGTTCGCCATGCGCTTGTTCAAGAGCGGTTTGCAGGTCATCGGTCCATGATTGCGCCGCCTTGACGATGAGAGCTTCTATCTTTTCTTCATCGACACTTGGAACATGCCCCGGTCGGGTTGCTACGATATAGTGAATACGCGCAAGGGGGCTGTCGGTGACTTGGGTAAAGTAACGCGACAGGCGACCGTCAAACGCTTTTACTAAAATATCGGCAATCGCAAGACGCAAGGTTGTGTCGTATCTATCGCGCGGTATGAAAACCAAAATTGAAGCAAAGCGCTCGAACTGATCAAGCCGCATAAATACGGCTGGGCGCGCCCTTTGCTGTAGATGCAAAATACCGACAGCTGTTTCAAGAAGATGCTTGTCCGTACTTTCGAACAATTCATCTCGCGGCAGATTTTCCATGATATTTTGGAGCGTCTTGCCGTCGTGGCTATGTTTACGGAATCCAACGCTGTCACGGATACGGTCGATCTTTCGGCGCAGGACAGGCACAAAGTTCGGGCTGTTGGTGTACACATCGGCGGTGAAGAGGCCGACAAACAGATGAATACCGCTGGGCCGGCCTTTGGCATCAAAGTCTTTTAGAGCCACTACGTCATAATGAACCCGGCGGTGAACCGTCGCGCGCTGATTGGCCTTGACGATGAGCAAGACCTCCGAGCTGTCGAGGAAGGCGGCGAACTGGGGTGGGATGGGAGCTTTATCGGCGACACCGTCAAATACGGTCAGGCGGTCCTTAGTGAGAACGCCGAGGCTATTTTTTCTGTCGATATGAAGAAGGCGCGCCTTGCCCTTCTGTTCGAAGCTATACTGCCGGTAGCCGAGAAAGGTGAAGTGGTCGTCGTGCAGCCACTTTAAAAAGTCGGCAACTTCTTCAGCTTGATCATTTGATATCCCAGGCAGCGGCCCGTCAAAATCGGCGGCAAAATGTGCGACTGTACGCCGCATACTTTGCCAATCACGAACGGCCACCCTTACATCGCTTAACACGGAGGTCAGCGTGTCGATTAACCGCTCGCTAAATCCGTCTTCTGTGAGATCGGAAATTTCGATGTGCATCAGAGATTCGACGGTTGTGTCCGATGACGCCCCATCTTCATTTTGCGCGGGCAATGTGGTCAGTCGCCCATCTTTGTCACGCACGACTGAAAGGAGCGGATAAATAAGAAGATGGGGAGTCATCTCCATGCGGTCCAACTCGGCTGTCACAGAGTCGACAAGGAAGGGCATGTCGTCGTTGAGAATCAGCACGGTTGTGTGGGAGCCGTCGGCGGATGTCCGAACCCGAATTTTTGGGACGCCGGGTTTGCGGGTTTGTAAATGGTCCCATGCGGCTTGTGCGTCGGCGTAAAGTACTTCCGGTGAACGTTCTTTCAATTCATCGGGGGGGCTGCTTTCGAAGAATCGGTGTATGAATCGGATAAACTCAGATGACGCCGCGCCTATTTTTTTTGCCCCGGTTTTACGCTTGGCTACTGCGACCACGGCATCAATGATCTTGGCGATGTCCTCGCCCGCGATAATGGACAAAGTATGTGTTGGCATGTCCCGTCTCCCCCGGTGGGGCCATGTGTCCTTATTGTTTGGACCCGGCCCCGTCTTGCTGCTTGCAGAGGCTGATCGCCGTGCCGGCGACCGCCAATGCCTTCATAACTCTAGCATATCCGGTTTAACCTGCGCCTGGGAAATGGCATGAGGTTCGCTACCGCTCATTTTCATATCTGAAAACGAGCCCACACCGAGAGCTTGAGACTCTCGAGAGACTTCGGGTTTTAGAAATTGGAGCGGGCGAAGAGATTCGAACTCTCGACCCCAACCTTGGCAAGGTTG